>NZ_DAMBEF010000001.1:0-206336 GCF_032061965.1 Stenotrophomonas sp.
GATCGGCAACTTCCTGTTTGCCGGCCCCACCGGCGTGGGCAAGACCGAGGTGACCCGCCAGCTGGCCTTGCAGCTGGGCATCGAGCTGGTCCGCTTCGACATGTCCGAATACATGGAGCCGCATTCGATCAGCCGCCTGATCGGTGCGCCCCCGGGCTACGTCGGCTTCGACCAGGGTGGTCTGCTGACCGAGAAGATCGTCAAGACCCCGCATTGCGTGCTGTTGCTGGACGAGGTGGAGAAGGCGCACCCGGACATCTTCAACATCCTGCTGCAGGTGATGGACCGCGGCATCCTGACCGATACCAACGGTCGCGAAGCCAACTTCAAGAACGTGATCCTGGTGATGACCACCAATGCCGGCGCCACCCAGGCGGCCCGGCGTTCGATCGGCTTCACCAAACAGAACCACACCACCGACGCGATGGAAGTGATCCGCAAGAGCTTTACCCCGGAGTTCCGCAACCGCCTGGATGCGGTAGTGCAGTTCCAGGCGCTGGGCTTCGATCACATCCTGCGTGTAGTGGACAAGTTCTTGATCGAGCTGGAAATGCTGCTGCAGGACAAGCATGTGTCGTTGTCGGCCACCCCGGCCGCCCGCGACTGGTTGGCCCAGCATGGCTTCGACCCGGAAATGGGTGCGCGTCCGATGAGCCGCGTCATCCAGGACAAGATCAAGCGTCCGCTGGCCGACGAGTTGCTGTTCGGCAAGCTGTTGAACGGTGGCAAGGTCAGCATCGACGTGCGCGATGGCGAGTTGATCGTGGAGACCGAGGCCGAGCCAGAACACCTGCTGCCGGCAACGGTGGAATAAGCCAAGCCAAGCAACCCCGCGCCACGCAAGCCGTGGCGCGGGGTTTTTTTGTCTGTAGTGCCGAGCCATGCTCGGCAGAGGCCTTACGGGCAATCCCAGTAGTGCCGAGCCATGCTCGGCAAGGGGCCTGACGAGGAAAGCCTCTACCAAATATGGCTCGGCACTACCGGTGAAGACCGGTCAGCATGCCGGTGCCATATTCCCAAGCCGCAGCCACGCAAAAAAGCCAGCACAAAGGCTGGCTTTCTGGCAGCGCCCTGCTTACCGCATTACTTCATGCGGTAGGTGATACGGCCCTTGGTCAGGTCGTACGGCGTCATCTCGACCTTGACGCGGTCACCGGTCAGGATGCGGATGTAGTTCTTGCGCATGCGGCCGGAGATGTGGGCGATGATTTCATGCCCATTTTCCAGGCGAACGCGGAAAGTGGTGTTCGGCAACGTCTCGCTGACGGTGCCTTCGAACTCGATGGAGTCGTCTTTCGACATGTAGTCCTGTGCGGTTCTGCG
Source organism: Stenotrophomonas sp. (assembly GCF_032061965.1). GTDB lineage: Bacteria > Pseudomonadota > Gammaproteobacteria > Xanthomonadales > Xanthomonadaceae > Stenotrophomonas. Next base: position 1,324 of record NZ_DAMBEF010000001.1, read on the forward strand.
GACGGCCATTAGGCCTAAGGGCGGGCATTTTACGCTGCCGGGCGCGATGTTGCAAAGTTTGCGTTAAACCTCCGCTGGCTCAGCCCAGCGAGGAGGCCGGCAATTGCCCGAATTCGCGGGTCCAGCTGCCGATCCGGCCAGGGCGCTGCACGGCGTCCCGCACCTGCGCCAGGAACAGCGGGCGGGGCAGGTGGACCGCGCCCAGGCGCAGCAGATGCGGGTTTTCCACCTGCGCGTCGATCAACGACCAGCCCCATTGCGCCAGCGTGCGGGCCAGCGCGGCCAAGGCAACCTTGGAGCCGCCGCTGCGGCCGCTGAACATGCTTTCGCCGAAGAACATCTGACCGATGCTGACCCCATAGATGCCACCGACCAAGGTGTCCTCGTCGTAGACCTCGACGGAGTGCGCATACCCCAGCTGATGCAGCTGGACGTAGGCCTGGTGCATCTCGGCGGTGATCCAGGTGCCATCCTGGCCCGGGCGCGGCGCGCCGGCGCAGGCCAGCATCACCTCGGAAAACGCGGTGTCCGCACGGACCTGCCAGTTGCTCTGGCGCAGCCCGCGGCGGAAGCGCGACGACAGGTGCACCGCATCGGTGCGGAACACCATGCGCGGGTCCGGTGACCACCACAGCAGTGGCTGTCCTTCGGAGAACCACGGGAATACCCCGCCGGCATACGCGTTGAGCAGGCGCACCGGGCTCAGGTCGCCACCGATGGCCAGCAGTCCATCCGGTTCGCGGGCGGCCAGTTCGGCGGGCGGGAACGGAGCGTCGCTGGGTGTATCCAGCAGGAAGGGGCCAGTCTTGCTCATGGGGTGCTTTCGGCGGACTTGAATGGGCTGTGCAGGCGCAATGCCTGGGCGTAGCGGGCGACGTCTTCGCGTTCCCGGCCGCACCAGTCCTGCAGTGCTTCGCGGAACTGTCGATCGGCAATCCAATGCTGGCTGTGTACCAGGGTCGGCAGGAACCCGCGTGCGAGTTTGTGCTCGCCCTGCGCGCCGGGCTCGAAGCGCTGCAGCCCTTCGCGCAGGCAATACGCGATGCCTTGGTAGTAGCAGGTTTCAAAATGCAGGCCGGGCAGGGTCTGGCCGCCCCAATAGCGTCCATACAAGGTGTCGCCACCTCGAAGGCACAGTGCGCCTGCGACCGGTTCGTCATCCTGCAAGGCGAGGAACAGCACCAATTGACGCGGCAACGCCTCGGCCAGGTGACGCAGGAAGCCCAGGGTAAGGGCCGGGGCGTTTCCGTATTCGGCAAAGGTTCGCAGGTAGAAGCCGTGCATTGCCCGTAATTCATCCGCGCTGGCCTCATCACCGTGACGGGTCACGAAACGAATGCCGGCCTGGGCCACCTTGGCGCGCTCCTGGCGGATGTTCTTGCGGCGCTTGTGATCCATCGCGGCAAGGAAGTCGTCGAAGCTTTTCCAGCCCGGTTGCCGCTGCCATTGGAACTGCACGTCGTCGCGCTGCAGCCAGCTTGGGTCAAACAGCGTCGCCTCCGCAGGCAGGTGGAAGTTGAAGTGTGCCGAGGACAATGCGCCGTCCTGCACGTGCCGCACCACCGCCCTCAACAGCCCGCGGCGCGCGTCATCATCCACCCCAAGCAGGCGAGGACCGGTCACCGGGGAGTAGGGCACGGCACCCAGCCATTTGGGAAAGTAATCCACGCCGTGGCGCGCATAGGCGTTGGCCCAGGCATGGTCGAACACGAACTCGCCGTGCGAATTCTCTTTCAGGTAGCCCGGGGCCGCGGCAATCAGTTGTTCGTCACGCCACAGGGTGAGGTGCTGTGGTTGCCAGCCCCATTCCGGACGCAGGCATCCGTGTTGCTCCAACCCCGCCAGGAAGGCATGGCTGATGAACGGGTTGCTGCCGTCGTGCAGCGCTTCCCATTGCGTGGCCTGCACGTCGGCAAGCGATGCCAGCACACGGGTTTCATGGACGGAAGTCATGGCCGCAATTGCAACACATCGATTGTCGGCGGATTGAACAGCCGCAACGGCAGCCCGATTTCGCCAACGCCGCGGGTGGTGAACACCCGTACCGGCCCCTGCGGGGTCTGCATGACCTGCTCACCGCGGTCGAAGCCGAAGTAGCTGGGGATGACCTTGTGGTACAGCCAGGGGATGCGGATCTGTCCGCCATGGGTGTGCCCGGCCAGCACCAACGCCGCATCGCCTGGTTGCAGTTGCATGCCGCTGTCGGGGTTATGGGCGACCAAGATGATGGGGCTGTTGGCCGGGGAGTTGCGCAGGAATCCGGGGTCGTCCTTGCCAGCCCACCGATCCCCCAGGCCCGCCCAACGCACGTTTCGCGCACCGGTGATGACGCGGCCTTCGATGACCTGGGTACCATGGGTGGCCAATGCTGCGCGCAGGGGCTTGTCGATATCCGGGCCGGGTTGCTGTTGGTCGTGGTTGCCCAGCACCACATACGCAGGAGCACGCAATGCCGCCAGCGGAGCGAACAGTTCGGAGGGCGAACTGTCCTGCGGTTCGTAAGTCAGGTCCCCCGCGATCACCACCGCATCCACATCCAACGCATTGATGCGTTTGACCACGCGCTCCAGGAAGCGCCGGTCCTTGTAGACACCAAGATGGATGTCACTGATCAAGGCGACACGCGTATCCACGCCGGTGCCGCGAAGTTCGGTGTGGTCCACCAAAATCAGTTGCGGCTCGACGAAGCGTGCCCATACGAACACGGCACAGCCCAGCAGGAGCAACGCCAGCAGCGCACGGTGGCGACCGCCGCGCCAGCGCCACAGCAGCCAGACGATGGCCGGATACACCAACCAGCTGCCGTGGAACAGCAGCTGCTTGAGCATCACCTTGTCCATGTCAGGCTGCGGCGGTGCGGGCGGGTATCAGAGGCCCTCGGCGTCCAGGAAACGCTCGGCGTCCAGCGCGGCCATGCAGCCGAAGCCGGCGGAGGTGATGGCCTGGCGGTAGTGCTGGTCGGCCACGTCACCGGCGGCAAACACACCTTCGACCGAGGTCATGGTGGCGTTGCCGCCCAGGCCGGAGCGGATCTCCAGGTAGCCGTTGTTCATGGCCAGCTGGCCGGTGAACAGTTCGGTGTTGGGCTGGTGGCCGATGGCGACGAAGAAGCCATGGGCTTCGATATCACGGGTGCTGCCGTCCAGCGTGGACTTCACGCGCACGCCGGTAACGCCGGCGTCGTTGCCCAGCACTTCGTCCACCTGGTGATGCCATACGGTCTCGATCTTGCCGGCGGCGACCTTGGCGAACAGCTTGTCCTGCATGATCTTTTCCGCCTTCAAGGTGTCACGGCGGTGCACCAGGTAGACCTTGCGGGCGATGTTGGACAGGTACAGGGCTTCTTCCACGGCGGTATTGCCGCCGCCGACCACGACCACGTCCTGGTCCTTGTAGAAGAAGCCGTCGCAGGTGGCACACGCCGACACGCCGCGGCCCTTGAAGGCTTCTTCGGACGGAATGCCCAGGTACTTGGCGGTGGCGCCGGTGGCGATGATCAGCGCATCGGCGGTGTACTGGGCACTGTCACCGGTAAGGGTGAACGGGCGCTTGGACAGGTCGGCGGTATGGATGTGGTCGAACACGACTTCGGTGTCAAAGCGCTCAGCGTGCGCCTGCATGCGCGCCATCAGGTCCGGACCCATCAGGCCGTGGGCATCGCCCGGCCAGTTGTCGACCTCGGTGGTGGTCATCAGCTGTCCGCCCTGCTGCAGGCCGGTGACCACCAGCGGCTTCAGGTTTGCGCGTGCGCCATAGACGGCAGAGGTCCAGCCGGCGGGGCCGGAGCCGAGGATCAACAGACGGGTGTGCTTGGTCGGGAGGCTGGAAGTGCTCATGTATACTCGCGAAAGTCAGGATTGGTGGCCCGAACGCGATGTTCCGCAACTGTCCGGGCAGGCCAATAGAGTGGCGGTCGGGGCAGGGTGAATCAAGGCGCGTGAATGGAACTGCGCAACCCGTCGGCTACAGTCCATATCTTCAGGTAGCACCGCTTGGTGGGAATCGGCGGATTTTTGACGTTTTCTGTCTGCCGGCCTTACCGGCATATGTCGTCGTGGGTGAAACCTGTCGATCTGTCGTTTAATATCAATCACTAACCGTGCATTTCTAAGGTCTGGTCAAAGGTGGCGAAACAGGTCCCGGAACGTGGCAAGAACCCCAGCGCTGGCAATGCCGCGCGCAAGCCGCCTGCCGCAGCGGACAATCCGCGTCGCCAGAAGTTATGGCGTGACCTGGCGCTGATCGCGATCGCGCCGGCATTGCTGTACCTGCTGGCCAGCCTGTTTACCTATTCACCCGCAGATCCGGGCTGGTCGCAGTCGGGCTCGGTGGTGGCACCGGTGCACAACATGGGCGGCCGCGTTGGTGCCTGGATCGCCGATGTGATGCGCCAGCTGTTTGGGTATGTGGCGTACCTGATCCCGTTGATGCTCGCGGCCGTGGCCTGGATCGCCATGTTCGGCCTGAAGAAGAACGAAGAGCGCGGCCAGGATGACCTCGGCCCGGCGCTGCGCCTGGTTGGCATTGTCGGCTTCCTGATCGGCGCCACCGGCTTTCTGTACCTGCGTCTGCCGCAGGGCGACGTAGCGCGCGCCGGTGGTGGCCTGGGTGTGCTGGTCGGCAAGTCGCTGGACAGCGGCTTTGGTCCGGTCGGTAGCAACCTGTTCCTGCTGGTCCTGTTGCTGACCTCGATCACGCTTGCCACCGGCCTGTCCTGGTTCGTGGTGATGGAAAAGATCGGCCGCTGGGTGCTGGCCTTCGGCCCCATGCTCAACAAGAAGAAAGAGCAGGCCAATGAGTGGCAGCAGACCCGCGCCATGCGCGAAGAACGCGAGGAAGTGCGCAAGGTCGACGCCGAGGTGCGTGCCAAGCGCGAGCCGGTGAAGATCGAACCGCGTCCGGCGCCAGTGATCGAGAAGAGCGACCGCGCCAAGCGCGAAACCCAGATCCCGATGTTCCAGGGCGTCAATGGTGACGGCTCGGACATCCCGCCGCTGGCGCTGCTGGACGATCCCAAGCCGCAGGCCAAGGGCTATGACGAGCAGACCCTGGAAACCCTGTCGCGGCAGATCGAATTCAAACTGAAGGACTTCCGCATCGATGCGCAGGTGGTGGGCGCCTATCCGGGTCCGGTGATCACCCGTTTCGAGATCGAGCCGGCGCCGGGCATCAAGGTCAGCCAGATCAGCTCGCTGGACAAGGACATCGCGCGCGGTCTGTCGGTCAAGTCGGTGCGCGTGGTTGACGTGATTCCGGGCAAGTCGGTGATCGGCCTGGAAATTCCCAACGTCACCCGCGAGATGATCTTCCTGTCCGAGCTGCTGCGCTCCAAGGAATATGACAAGTCGACCAGCGTGCTGACCTTGGCCTTGGGCAAGGACATTGCTGGCCGCCCCAGCGTGGCCGACCTGGCGCGCATGCCGCACCTGCTGGTTGCCGGTACCACCGGTTCGGGCAAGTCCGTTGCGGTCAACGCGATGGTGCTGAGCCTGCTGTACAAGGCTAGCCCGAAAGACCTGCGCATGCTGATGATCGACCCGAAGATGCTGGAGCTCAGCGTCTACCAGGGTATCCCGCACCTGCTGGCGCCGGTGGTCACCGACATGAAGGAGGCCGGCAACGGCCTGCGTTGGTGCGTGGCCGAAATGGAGCGCCGCTACAAGCTGATGAGCGCGGTGGGCGTGCGCAACCTGGCTGGCTTCAACAAGAAAGTGAAGGACGCCATCGACGCCGGCCAGCCGCTGATGGACCCGCTGTTCAAGCCCAACCCGGAAATGGGCGAGGCGCCGCGCCCGCTGGAACCGCTGCCGTTCATCGTCATCTTCATCGACGAATTCGCCGACATGATGATGATCGTCGGCAAGAAGGTCGAAGAGCTGATCGCGCGCCTGGCGCAAAAGGCGCGTGCGGCCGGCATCCATCTGATCCTGGCCACGCAGCGGCCGTCAGTGGACGTGATCACCGGCCTGATCAAGGCCAACATCCCGACCCGTATCGCCTTCCAGGTCAGTTCCAAGATCGACTCGCGCACCATCCTGGACCAGTCCGGTGCGGAAGCGCTGCTCGGCAACGGCGACATGCTGTACCTGCCGCCGGGCACGGCCATGCCGGACCGCGTCCACGGCGCCTTCGTCTCCGATGAGGAAGTGCACCGCGTGGTCGAGCACCTGAAGGCCAGCGGCCCCACCGATTACATCGAGGGCGTGCTGGACGAAGTGCAGACCATGGGCGATGGCGTGGTGGTCGGTGCCAACGGCCTGCCGGAAAGCAGCGCCAGCGCTGGCGACGAATCCGATCCGCTGTACGACGAAGCCCTGCGCATCGTCACCGAAACCCGCCGCGCCTCCATCTCGGGCGTGCAGCGGCGCCTGAAGATCGGTTACAACCGCGCCGCCCGCCTGATCGAGGCCATGGAAGCAGCAGGCGTGGTTACCCCGCCTGAGCACAATGGCGACCGCACGGTGCTGGCACCGCCGCCGCCCAAGTAATGAACGGAAGGGCGGCATTCAGTCGATGATTGCCGCCCATTCAGTTTGAAAGGGGCAGACTCTGCCTCACCCGATACCACTTACCTCAAGCCGCCATGACTGCATTCCTGCGCACCACCGTTATTGCCGCCGCCCTGGCCTGTGCCGGCCTCGCTGCTGATGCCCAGGCCGGTGCCCGCGATGATCTGCGATCCTTCACCAGTGGCCTGCGCGGCCTGGACGGCCAGTTCTCGCAGCAAGTAGTCGACAGCCGCGGCAGGGTCAAGGAATCGTCCAGTGGCCGCGTGGCGATGTCTGCGCCGCGTTTGTTCCGCTGGGAATACACCCGCCCGCATCCGCAGTTGATCGTTGCCGATGGCAGCAAGGTCTGGGTCTACGAACCGGACCTGGAGCAGGCCCGCGTGACCCCGCAGGGCAGTGAGGAGCAGAACAATCCGCTTACCGCGCTGATCAACCCGGCCCTGCTGGAGCAGCAGTACGACGTCAGCGAGGAAGCCGCCGCGCGTGATGGCATGCAGTGGCTCTCGCTCACCCCCAAGCGTGACACCGAGGCCAGCTTCGACTACGCCGCACTGGGCTTTGCCGGTGGCAGCCTGTCGCGCATGGAACTGGTTGACGCAGTGGGCCAGCGCACCATCATCAGCTTCAGCGGCTGGAAGAAGAACCCCAGCTTCGCCGCTGGCACCTTCCGCTTCGTGCCGGGCAAGGACGTCGACGTCGTCGGCGAACGCTGAACACCTGCCGCCCAGCGCAGGGGAGGGCTGGCCACGCTGCTAGAATGCAGGCGTGGCCAGATCCCGAAATATCTTTCTTGATGAAGCACCTGCCGACCTGCTGAGCGCGGACCGCGACAGCATGCGTCCACTTGCCGAGCGCATGCGCCCGCGCGCACTGGATGAGATGGTCGGGCAGAAGCGTCTGCTTGCTCCCAATACGGCGCTGCGCCGCGCGGTCGAGTCCGGGCGCGTGCACTCGATGATCCTGTGGGGCCCGCCGGGCTGCGGCAAGACAACCTTGGCGCTGCTGCTGGCGCAATACGCCGATGCCGAATTCCGTGCCATCTCTGCCGTGCTGTCCGGCTTGCCCGATGTGCGCCAGGTGCTGGCCGAAGCCGCCCAGCGCTTCGCCGAAGGACGGCGCACGGTGCTGTTCGTCGATGAGGTGCACCGTTTCAACAAGGCCCAGCAGGATGCCTTCCTGCCGCACATCGAGCGCGGCACGATCATCTTTGTCGGCGCCACTACCGAGAACCCCTCGTTCGAGTTGAACTCGGCGCTGCTGTCGCGCTGCCGCGTACACGTGCTGGAATCGGTCTCGCCCGAGGACGTGGTGGAAGCACTGCAGCGCGCACTGCACGACACCGAGCGCGGCTTGGGCGAACAGTCGATCACGGTTTCGGCCGGGTCCTTGCTGGAGATCGCACGCGCCGCCGATGGCGATGTACGACGTGCCCTGACCCTGCTGGAAATCGCTGCCGAACTGGCGGCGGGCGAGGGCGGTGAAATCACCCCGGAAACCCTGTTGCAGGTCCTGGCCGATCGTACCCGTCGCTTCGACAAGAACGGCGAACAGTTCTACGACCAGATCTCGGCCCTGCACAAGTCGGTACGCAGCTCCAACCCGGACGGCGCGATTTACTGGCTCGCACGCATGCTCGACGGCGGCTGTGATCCGTCCTACCTGCTGCGCCGGCTGACCATCATGGCGGTGGAAGACGTGGGGCTTGCTGATCCACGTGCGCTGGAAATGGCGATCAATGTCTGGAACGCCTATGACCGCATCGGCGCGCCTGAAGGCGATATCGCGCTGTCCAACCTGGTCGTCTACCTGGCCAGCACCGCCAAGTCGAATGCGGCCTACATGTCCCTGCACGCGGCCCGTGCCGACATTGCGGCCTACGGGACCCAACCGGTCCCGATGCACCTGCGCAATGCGCCTACGCGGCTGATGAAGACGCTGGGTTACGGCCAGGGCTACCAATACGACCATGACGTCGAAGGCGGCATCGCCTTGGACCAGACCGCATTCCCCGACGACATGGGCGAGCGTGTCTACTACAAGCCGGTCGAACGCGGCCTGGAAATCAAGTTGAAGGAAAAGCTGGACCGGCTGCGGGTGGCGCGCGAGCAGGCGCGCTCACAGCGCAAATGAATCTGCCCGCCTGCCAACCCCGCGGAGACTGAAACCATGTGGCTTTCCCTCCTGGCCATTGGCATGGGCGCGGCGGTGGGTGCCTGGTTGCGTTATGGCCTGAGCCTGTGGCTGAACCCGGTGCACGGCAGCTTGCCGCTGGGCACGTTGGCAGCCAATCTGCTGGGCGGTTACGTGATCGGCCTGGCGTTGGCGTTTTTTGCCAGCCGCCCGGAAATCCCGCCGCAATGGCGGCTGTTCCTGGTGACGGGGCTGCTCGGTGGCTTGACCACCTTTTCGACATTTTCCGCCGAAGTCGTGGATATGCTGCAGCGGCAACAGTTGGGCTGGGGCCTGCTTACCATCGGTCTGCACCTGTTTGGTTCGCTGTCGATGACTGCCTTTGGCTGGTGGAGCTGGCGCGTATTACGTTCCCTGACTTGAGCTCGCTTTCCAAGCTTGGGGCGATGCCGCATCATGCGCGCACCACGTATTGATCAGTCCGGACACATGCAGCAAAAGCGGGCACAAGGATGAACAGGCCGGCGCCTCATGGCGCGGCCCATTTCCAGGCACAAACAGCCACAGCCAAGGCCATTGTCGGCGCCGATGTAGGCGGTACCTATGCCCGCCTCGGCTGGACCTTGTTGCAGCCCGGCAGCGATCTGCAGGTGCAGGGTTTCCGTAAGTACGCCTGCGCGGACTATCCCAGCCTGGCCGCCATCCTGCGCGACTATGCCGATTGGCTGGCTGCGGAGAGCGACGCCCCTGCGATCGGCCATGCGGTGGTTGCCATAGCCGGCGTGTTGGACGGCGACACCTTGCTGAACACCAATCTGGCGTGGCCGGTGTCGCTGGCCGCAACCCGCGCGCAGTCCGGTTTCCAATCACTCGAACTGATCAACGATTTCGTTGCCGTAGCCCAGGCCATGCCGCATGCCGATGCGGCTGCGCTGCACCTGATCTGCGGTGATGCTGCCCATGGCACGCGTGGCCCGGCGCTGGTGCTGGGGCCGGGAACTGGCCTGGGCGTTGCCTTGTACCTGCCCGGTGGCAATCCACCGGTGCTGGCCAGCGAGGCCGGGCACGCGGCGCTGGCGGCCAACACCCCACAGGAGCAGGACGTATTGCGCCTGCTGGCGCGCAGGTTCGCGCACGTAGACAACGAACGGGTGCTGTCTGGTCCGGGCCTGATGAATCTCTACAGCTGTCTGGCGGAACTGCAGGGAACGGCGCCGCGCTGGCAGGACCCGGCCGAACTGATCGCCGCCGCGCAGAACCAGGGCGATGCCTTGGCGGTGCAAAGCATCGACATGTTCTGCGCCTGGCTTGGCGCGCTTGCCGGTGACCTTGCGCTGACCTTCGGGGCGCGATCGGTCTATCTGACCGGTGGCATCACCGGCCACCTCAGCGGCCCCTTGCATGGCGGTGGCTTCCAGAAGCGTTTCCTGGCCAAGGGCGCCTTGTCGGCAGCCTTGCAGCAGGTGCCGGTGTGGCGCGTGGAGCATGGCGAACTCGGCGTGCTGGGTGCGCTTGCCTGGCACGTGGATAACCTGCCTACTTCTTGATCCTGATTCCGGAGAGCCCCTGGCATGAGTACCCGCAGACAGTTCCTGCAGTCATCGGCAATGCTGGGGGTGCTTGGCAGTGCGGCACCAGGCTTGTTGGCAGCGCCGGCCACGCCCAGCGGCGCGCGCGTGGTGTCGACCTGGGACTTCGGTGTAGGCGCCAACCAGGCGGCATGGAAGGTGCTGGCAGCCGGTGGCAGCGCGTTGGACGCCGTCGAGACCGGCGCACGCTGGGCCGAGAGCGAACTGTGCAACGCCACGGTGGGCCACTGCGGCAATCCTGATCGCGATGGTGTGCTGAGCCTGGATGCCAGCATCATGGCCGGCGACGGGCGCTGTGGCTCGGTGGCTGCCATCGTCGACATCCTGCACCCGATCTCCGTTGCCCGCGCGGTGATGGAAAAAACACCCCATGTGATGCTAGTGGGCGAGGGCGCGCAGCAGTTCGCGATGCAACAAGGCCATGAACGCCAGAACCTGCTGACGCCGGAAGCCGAAAAGGCGTGGCGCGAGTGGCTCAAGACCGAACACTACGCGCCGCAGATCAACGCCGAACGGCGTGGCATTCCCGGTGACAAGGACAACCACGACACGCTGGGCATGATCGCCATCGATGCCAAGGGCGAGATGGCCGGTGCCTGCACTACCAGCGGCATGGCGTTCAAGATGCATGGCCGCGTTGGCGACAGCCCGATCATCGGTGCGGGCCTGTACGTGGACAACGAAGTTGGCGCAGCGACGGCCTCGGGCATGGGCGAGGAAATGATCCGCAATGCCGCTTCCTTCCTGGTGGTGGAGCTGATGCGCCAGGGCCGCTCACCGGCCGAAGCCTGCCGCGAAGCCATCGCCCGCGTGGTACGCAAGCGTCCGGAGGCAAGCCGCACGCTACAGGTGTGTTTCCTGGCGATGAACCGTGCCGGCGAAGTCGGTGCGTATGCGCTGCATCGCGGTTTCGTCTACGCCGTCTGTGACAAGGACCGGCAGGATGCACTGCTGGATTCGGCGTCGGTTTATACGAGCGAGCAGAAGTGAGCGCACGCTACCTGCTGGAGATCGCCAGCAACTCGGCGATGTCCGCCGTTGCGGCACAACAGGGCGGTGCTGGCCGTATCGAGCTGTTCGACAATCTGGAACAAGGCGGCACCACGCCGTCTGCCGGCACCATCGGCGTTGCCCGCGACGCACTGCGCATCCCCCTCTACGTGCTGATCCGCCCGCGTCCGGGCGATTTCCACTATGGGCCGATGGAAACGGAGATCATGCTGCGCGATATCGCGCTGTGCCGGCAGCAGGGCTGCGACGGCGTGGTGATTGGCGCGCTGACCGAAGAGGGCGATATCGATACAGCGCTCTGCCGCGAGTTGATCAGTGCAGCGGGCCCGCTGGGCATTACCTTCCATCGCGCCTTCGATGCGGCACGCGACCTGACATCAGCGCTTGAACAAGTGATTGGCCTGGGCTGCGAGCGCGTTCTGAGCTCGGGTGGCCATCGCGATGCCTGGGAGGGCAGGGCGGTGCTCGCTGCAATGGTGCAGCAGGGCAAGGGACGCATCACCGTGATGGCCGGTGCTGGCTTGAACGCGCACAACATCCAGGACGTGGCGCTCGCCACCGGTTGCAGCGAACTGCACGCGTCGGCAAAACAAGCGCAGGCCTCGCGCATGCGCCATCGCAACCCGGCGCTGCTTGGTCTGGAGAACGATTGGCTGCAGTCCGACGCCGGCCAGGTGGCCGCACTGCGGGCTGCCCTCGCTGCGCCCTGAAGCAGCACATGCTGCGCTGAGAAGAATGCAGCGTGACACGCAGCGCATTCCGGCGCGATGCGTCCATGGACAATCGCCCTAGGCATCCACGGGGTCGCGAGGTCGCGGCACCAACGCAACACACAAGTGCCAGGTAGCTCCGAAGGAGGAGCGTGCCTTCACATATAGTGATCCGTCACATAAACATTCAGATGTATCGGCGACACTGAATCAACTGCTTTTTTGGGTCAAAGCAGGGAAGCCAGGCGGGCAGCGTTGCCGCTAGTATGCCGACAGGGGAAAACTCAATGAGCGCCAAGAGCATGTCGACTGATCTGGATCCCATTGATGTGCAACTGCTTGGCCTGCTGCAGCAGGACGGGCGGATGAGCAATGCCGATCTGGCCGAAAGGGTAGGGCTGTCGCCTTCCACCTGCCTGCGCCGGGTGCAACGGCTGGAACAGGACCAACTGATCCTGGGCTACCGTGCCGATCTTCCGGCTGCCAACCTCGGTTTGGGGCTGCGCGCCTTCATCAGCGTGCAGATGACCCATAACGATACCGAGACGCTCACCCGGTTTGCCGATGATCTGGCGTCCTGGGATGAAGTGGTGGCGTGCTACAGCATCACCGGTGACTACGATTACCTGGTGCACATCCTGGTGGAGAACCTGGAAAGCTATTCGCGCTTCATGCTGCAGCGCATGTTGGTCAATCGCGCTGTGCGTCACGCCAACACCAGCATCGTGGTGGAAATGGTCAAGCCCAACCGGGGCATCCCGCTTGGGCATCTATCAAGATGAATCCCGGCCGGGGCCCCATGCCCCCGGCGTTCAGGCCTCCGGTGCCACCGGCGGCAGCAGCACGGCGTCATCGAAATAGCTCACCCGCAGGTGCAGGCCACGCGGCGAGTAGCCAATGAATACCGAATTCAATTCGGGGATGTAGGCACGCTGGGAACGCTTCTCCAGTCCGCGGTTTTCAAGTTCCAGCAGGATCCCGAGGCTTTCCGGTTGCGGCAATCCGGCGTTGTAGGACTGAAGGATATTCAGCGACTTGATAAGCATCGCAGTGGCATGGTCATGCCCGCGTGCGCCTGGCGCGACGAACGCACGGAAGTAGTACATCGGTTGCAGTAAACGCGGCAGTACCTTGATCGCAACCGAGGCAATCGCCTGGATGTCGCCTTGCGGATCACGTCCGACGCAGACCACTTCATCAGCACGGCGGCGGGCTTCGGCGGGGTCGCTGATTGCACCTTGCTGCAGCCAGAAGGTAGCAAGCTCCGCGCCCAGTTCCGGGCCGACCTGCTTCCATACCGAACTGAACTCCAACGGTGCATCCACGCGCTGCAAAGCTGCAGCAGGGCTTGCTTCAGTGTTCATGCGTACTCCTTGCCGCGTCGTCGAGGTTCTTGCGCGGTTCCACAGCAGCAGGCAGTGGTGCCGCAGGTTGGGATGGCGGAAGCGGATTGGGTGATGCCGCCGGTGGAGCAGGGGAGAGCGTGCGCAGGCGCCCCGCGCGCAGCTGCCGCCAGCAGCTTTCGAACTCCGTCCAGGACAGGGCGGCGCTGTGGTCGCCGTCGCAATGCTCGAACAACGCACGCAACTGCGGAGGTGGTGGTTCCGCGCGCAGGGTTTGTGGCGGTGCCACGCTCTGCGCCAAGGCGGTGACCGGAAGGCCCAAGGCAAACAGCCAGGCAATGGCTTTCAGGGTGGCCATGATGGTCAGCCCCCGATGCCCGGCTCGGTTTCAAAGGTGATCAGCTCGCGGATCTCGTTGTTGCGCAGGCCGATCATCATCGGGTTGCCCACATCCTGCAGGAAGCAGACATCGAACAACTCGCTGACATCACCCTCAAACCGGATCCAATTGATCACATCGCCGGTGGTCAGCGACAACAGCTGGATACCGCACCACGGATCGGCATCGCGCTTGCGCAGTTCCTCATCCAGGGCCAGACCTTCGAAGCGGTCATGGCGCGGTTTGGACAGGCCTACTGCCGCGTAGTTGCCCATGATGGACAGCCCGCGCAGGAAACCGGGGCAGAACGCGACTGGCACAAAGCGCTTCTCATCGAAGTTGACGTAGCCAAAATGCCCGGTGCCGGCATTGAGCACCCACAGGCGGCCATTGGCCCAGCGCGGCGAATGCGGCATCGACAGGCCTTCGCAGACGATCTGGTTGGTCTGCACATCGATCACCACCCCGCCGTCATGGCGACGGTCGCGCCAGCCATCGACCACGTCGCTGCGGCAGGCAGCGGTGACGTAGCGCGGCAGGCCATCGACCATCGCCAGGCCGTTGAGGTGGCAGCGGTCTTCCGGTGCCAATTTGCTGATGAAGGGCGGCTTCCACACCGCCTTGAAACTGTGCGTCTGGCTCAGTTCTGCCAGACACGAATATTTGGTGTTGACGAAGATCACCTTGCCGTTGGACTGGATGCCGATTTCATGGATATCCAGATCACCGGTGGTCTGCGCGTTGCGCGGCACATAGCACTTGTCGTGCTCGCCATGGATTACCTCGCCGGCGCGCAGCACGTTCTCGAAGCGCCAAAGCTGGTACAGGCTGCCCAGGTAGATCCGCTGTGAATTACCGACGATCCCCATCGCACGTTCGAAGATCCGCTCGAAGAAGCTGACCTGGCCCTTGCCATTTGCCCCCACCAAGTACACCCGGCCGCTTTGGTAAGACGAAATGGCCAGCGACACGTTGTTGCTCGACAACCAGTCGTACAACCCGCGTGAGCAGGACTTCTGCACGATCATCTGCGCGGGGTCGTTGGTCTTTTCGCTCGCAGCCTCGTTCGCCGGTGCTTGAGTGCCATCGTTGGTGACGCTGTTCAACACCGCATCTGCCTGTTCGCTCATGGGCTTGTTGGCTCCGTGCGGCGGGGCAGGGGGTACCTGCCCAACCGCGCTGGTGGGAAGAACAGGGTGGCCCAGCGCACTGCACACGCCGGACCACCCACGGCCTTACTTACCAGGCATAGCTCAACCGGGTCTGGACACCCAGACCGCTGTCCAGCAGGTTGCCGCTCTGCCAGTTCAACGCACTACCCAGCGAGAACCGCCCCTTGGCCGCATTCACACCGAGCTTGAACATTGCCGTGGTTCCCTCGCTGCTCAACTGGCCACGGAAGTCACGGTTGATGTTGTAGTCCAGCGTGCCATCAAGCGTGTGAACGGCGTTGATTTGCCCGAACGGGGTGACGTTCCAACCCGACACTCCGCGGTAGGCCTTCCACAACGACAGGCCGACGCGGCCACGTTGCCAGTTGGTGGTCTCGGTCTCCAGGGACGCCTGGTGGCCCTGCACGTTCATGCCCGACACCGTGGTGGAGGTGTACTGGAACTGCGGTTCCAGGTTCAGGCCATTGCGCAGCGTCCAGGTATGGCCGGCTTCCAGGTTGAGCATGTGGGCATTGCCCTGGCTCTGCTGGCGACCGGCGACGGTGTCCATGTAGGCATCAAACTGCATGCCACGTACCGATGCATCAACGTAGGCACCGCCCTGCGAACGCCAGGTGGCATACAGGCCGACGCTGGAGCCGCGCAGGGTGTCCATGCCGTATCCCTCGGCCAGGTACTGCTTGGCTTCGGACTTGGCCACGGTGGCACCCATGCTGAAGCCATTACCGGCATCCACATTGAAACCGACTTCGCTGCCCATGTTGTCCTGGTTGAGGCTGGCGCTATGCCCTTGGCCGAAATTGCCGGCCAGGTAGCTCGGGCTCATGCCACCGGTATCGCGGAACCCACGTACCCACGGCGTGACACCCTTCAGGCCAGGCAGGGCAGCGGAGCTCTCGATCATCGCGTTGCGATCGCGCCAGCTGCCGGTGGTGCTGGCCAGCAGGCTGTCCACGCCAAGTGCGGCGGCTGTTGCCAAGGTGCCGGAGGCATTCAAACCGGAGACCTTGGGGGTGATGGCCAGCAGGTAGTTGCCGCCGTTGCCGCTGGGCTCTTTGGCCACTGCCACGCTCATGTCCAGCTTCAGGAAGTCCGCCGGGGAAATGCCCAGCACCTGGCCCGCAACAAACGCCTTCGGATCGGCGCTGCCAGCCACCTGTACCAGTTGCAGCGGCTTGTTCACCGAACTTGAGGTGGGCAGGCCGTCCAGCAAGGCAACGTTGAGCTTCTGCTGGGTACCTGCAGCGGTGGTGCCGCTGATGTACAGCGAGTCGCCGCGGTTTGCACGCAGGTTCACGTCCATGTTGATGTTGCCCTTGCCGGCAAAGTTGCCGGCAATGGTCAGGCTGTCACCCACCTTGCCGTTGACGAAGTCCAGCACGCCGGTATTGGTGAACAGCGCCGCGCTGCCACCGCCAAGCTGCACGGTGTTGTTGCCCGCGATCTTCACCGTTCCGGTATTGCTGAAACTGTTGTTGCCAGCACCGAAGGCCAACTGGCTACCCGACAACAACAGGCTGCCCTGGTTGCGGAAGCTGTCATCACCGGCGCCGAAATCGGCACTGCCGCCGGCAGCGTTCCATAGCCCGCCCACCGCATTGGTGATCACATCATTGCCCGCACCGGTGCGAACATCACCGAACAGCGAGCCACGGTTGGTCACGGTGGTGGCGCCATCGCCGCCCTGGATGGCCGTAGCGGCAATGATGCTGCCGGTGTTATCCACGCTGGCCGCGCCGTTGCCATGGATCAGCACACCATAGGCCTCACCATTGACCGAGGACGCAGTCAGGTTGCCGCTGTTGATGACCTTGACCGTACCGCCATCGAGGGTGCCCAGCAGGCCAATGGCGTCGCCGTCCTGTGCGGCTGCAGCGATGCTGCCACCGTTGCGCAGGGTCAACGTGCCACCGGTGATGCTGCCTTCCAGGCCTGCGGCCTGGCCGGAGGTGCTGTTGGAGGCGATGGTGCCGTCATTGCGAACGCTGACATTGCCGCCGTTGCCTGCGCCACGCGCACCGGTGGTGATGGTGCCATCCAACTTGATGGTGCCCGTGTTGGTGACACTGACCGCGCCGGTACCCGAGCTGCCGTCCAGGCCAACCAGCGCATGGCCCGCTTCTGCACTCAACGGGACCGGCGATGCTGCATTGATCGTGATGGAGCCGCTGTTGCCGAGCGTTACGGCACCGCTGGTAGAACTGCCCAGCACCCCGGTTGCACCAAAAGCGATGGCATCCTCGTTGGTTGTGGGTATATCCAAGGTCAGCGTGCCTTGGTTTGACGCTTTTGCGCTGCCAGCATCTGACAGCACTGACAGGCCAACAGCGACAACGCCATCAATTCCGCCCTTGTCTTTGTACATCCCAAGGCTGGTCAGGTCCGAGCCGCCAACCTTGATGCTGCCCGTGTTGCTGGCAGAAGCATTGCCAGAACCACCCGCGCTGGCGCGTGCGCCAAACAAGGTGGCTTCGCCGGCACCTTCAGGTGCACTTACGTTGATCGCACCTGCATTGCTGACCGTAGCATTGCCGACCTCCGCCTCCGCCCGCAGGGCCGTCGCCAGCGCCGGTGTGCTGCCCAGTGCATCCTGGCCCGCGGTGATGTTGATCACGCCAGTGGCGGTATTGCGAGCGCTTGCATCACCTTGGCTGGAAGTCACAAACAAGCCGGTAGTGGCGCCAATGTTGGTGCTGCCTTCCTTGGCCATCTGGATCTGACCACTATTGGTGGCTGCGGCACCCGTAGTGCCGTTGATCCGGGCGCCGACCGCAACACCATTGGTTTCAGCAATAAGCGTGCCGGAGTTGGTGAAGTCGACACGGCCATTGTCCGCGTTTGCAATCACGCCAGCCGTGGCGTACTTGCCTGCAGTGGCGTTGATCAGACCGGCATTGGTGATACGCACATTGCCATTGGTCGAATTGGCCTGCACGCCCGATGCGCCACCTTCGCCCTTGCCGTAGATCTCGCCGGCAGCACTGTTGGTGATGGCGATATCACCACCTGCCAGCACATTGAGGGCGGTACCGGCGTACTTGGCCATCAAGCCCGGGCGCAGCCCTTCCGCGGTGATCTTGCCGGAATTGGTGACGGTTGCCTTGGAGCCATCACCGTAGGCCGAGACGGCGATGCCGGTTGCGCCACGGTACTTGCTGCTGGCTTCCACCGAGCCGGTATTGTTCAGCACGATGTTGCTGCCCGGCGCATTGGTGGAAGCGAAAATACCGGTCGATATTGCCGAAGTTTTTTCGTTCTCCGGCGTATCCGCGTCGTCTGCGGAGGCCAGGACAGAGATGTCACCGGCATTGGTCAACCGGATGCCTCCCGTACCGCCATCGTAGGCAAAAATGCCGGTTGAATAAGCCGCGCCATCTACCTTGATGGCGCCGCCATTGCTTACAACAGTGCCCCCATCGCCAAAGTTCTTGGAGAACACCCCATAGATGTGGCTATAGATGGTGTTTGGGTTCTCCGTTACGGAGTGGCCGGCGAAAATATCGCCGTTGTTGCGTATGACTGCCGAATCGCTGCTCTGGTTTTCGATGCCGGCAACCCAGCTATAGCCGTTGGCACTGATGCTGCCGTTGTTGGTGACGTTGGTCTTGGCACCGGCAGAAAAGATGCCATCGGCAAGACCGCCTTCGCTGGAAGTTACGTCTACGCTGCTGTCATTGACAACGGTAACGATGGCGTCGTCCAGCGCTGCGTAGATGCCGACAACATCGCCCGCCTTGTTCTTGGTGATCGGGTTCCTGTTGACGATCCTCACCGTGGAGGCTGCTGCCGGGGTGATGGCCGCGCTGTCTGCTGCAGTAGCCAGGCTGCTGACAGCAGAGGGCAGGGCAGCGTCGACAACCACCGTCAGGTCCTGCGCAGGTGCATTCAATGCATTCCCCTGCGTGGTGCTGCATGGCGCAGCGGCTGCCGTGTCGCAGGACTGTGCATACACACTGCCCGAGGCCAGCAACGCCATGCCGGAGGCGAACAGCGCGGTGCGTACCGCACCTGCCAGTGATGACTGGCGAATGATCGGTTGCGCACCCTTGCGTGACGAACGCGCTTTCTGGTCAATCTGATTCATGAGATGACTCCAATAAAGTGGTGTTTTAACGTCGAAGGCTTGCGCCTTGCGTGGGACTTGCCAGCACTCAGCTGGCGGACTCCACGCTCACTGCACTCCAAGTCGCGGCGACAGCGCGGTACTGGGCAGAGTCGGCGCCGAACAGGTCACGCGCGGCATTCAGAGTGGCTACCCGGGCTTCGGGATAGGTCGTGTTGGCGGTGAAGTACGCCGTCAGTGCCAGGTACCAGATCTTCGCGGCGTCCTTCTGGCCGATACCTGCAAGCGAGGTATCACCGTTGCAGACCAGGCCTGCAGGCGTGAGGTTGGCCTTGGTTCCCGCCCCGTAACCGGCAGGCACCTTGGCGCCTTCGGCCAGCAGATAGAAGAAGTGGTTGCCCACGCCGGACGAGTAGTGCGGATCGGCGCTGGTCACCGCGCTGGAGTAGCAATCAAACGAACTGCCATCCAGGCTCGGCTTGAACATGTAGCGCAGCGCATCGCCGCCGAAAATCGCACCCAGCTCTTCACCGATGAGGTAGTTCGGCGGACGCGCGGCATCATTGACGAAGAACTCCACGGCGGTACCGAAGATGTCGGAGGTCGCTTCGTTCAAGCCGCCTGCGTCGCCGGAATAGACCAGCTTGGCCGAGCGACTGGTAACGCCGTGGGACATCTCGTGGCCGGCGACGTCCAAGGCCGTCATGGTGTCGCCGAACGTCATGCAGAAGCAGCCATCGGCCCAGAACGCGTTCTGGTAGCCCACGCCGTAGTGCACGCGGGTTTTTGCACCCTTGCCATCGTTGGCGATGCCGTTGCGGCCATGCGCGGACTTGAAGTAGTCCCAGGTTGCAGCGACACCAAAGTGCGCATCGGCTGCATCGGTCTGGCGGCTGGTGCTCTGACCGTTGCCCCACTTGTTGTCGGTATCGGTTACCAGCACACCGGCGGCGGTGCTTTGAACACCGGCCATGTCTACGGTGTAGCCGCCACCGCGGGTCTTGTCGAGCAGTTGGTAGTAGCTTCCACACTTCACCGTGTCCAGCTGCACTGTGCCAAGGTAAAGCGACTGACCAGTGCCCTTGGCAGGAACGCCAGCGGTACAGCCAACGCCGCCGCCGCCCGGTTCTGCGGTATGCACGGTGTCCCACTTGGCCAGGACCCTGCCGGTATTGGCATCGATCAGGTAACGCATGTCGGTGGGGGTGCGGTCGCGCTTGGTCCCGAGCAGGCGTACCTGATAGGCAAGTGCGGGATTGCCATCGAGTGCAGCGATCACCAGGCTCGCCGTGGGCGTGCCCTGGAAGTCGGTCCCAAGATCGGCACCGGCTTCAACCATGGCGTCTGCAGCAGTGATCTTCGGTGCCAACGATGCCGGCCGCTGGGTGGTCTTCAGCTTCTGCGTCACCGATAGCAACACGCCATTACGCGAATGCACCACCAGATCGCCACCGATCACCGGCAGCCCTTTGTAGGTGCGCTCGAAACGCACGTGTTCCACACCACCGGCGCCGGTGGGCAGATCCGTCGCAGTGAAAGCATCGCCAGCGTTTGCAAAGCTTTGCGCCTTGCCTGGGGTGCTGGCCAGCAGCGACTTGGCGCGTACCACGGGAGCTGCAGTAGAGGAGGGAACGGCAGCATGGGCTGCGCTCCCCGCCAGTACGGCGGTAAGTGCGGCGCTCAACAACTTCAGGTTCAACGTCTTCATTCGGGTCGATCTCCAGGACAGGGAGTGGAGAAAGCAGGAGCGGTCTGCTGAAGCGCTTGCGCGCATGGCCCACGGCGGATTCGGAAGAACGCCGCGATTCAGTTGAAGCAGACAGTGCCTGCTGACGTAAACGCTCAACTTGGGACTGGGAGAGGCCGGAACGGCACGGCCAACACACTGTTGGCAGCAACCGGGGGGAACCGGAACCCAGAACATTCAGCAATCACACGCGCAGTAAGCCCGAATGCAAACACGCCCCTGAAAAAGAAAACTTATTGCACCAAATGATCTGTATCCGTATTTATCTTGCAAAAAACAAGAAATAAATCGAACTATGTGTTCGGGCGGCGTTCATGTAGCCCGACGTGGTTTCAGCTGTCAACAAAAATTTGGGCACAGTTTTCTTAATACGGACGGTGCCTATATGACAAAACGTATTCACTTAGATCAGCGGGGCAAACCCTGCCCAGTTCGCTGCACCGCACGCGTGAAATCGCGCAGAAGAAGCCACTTGGCGGGGCGGGGGTGCACGTTTCGATCAGTGTGCTGAGCGACCGCGGGACTTTTTGAGAGTTGTCTGATGTACCCGGATTCGGCGGGTACTGACAATGCTGGCTCCCCTAGCTGAGCTCCCGGAGCACAACAACATGAAGCGCGAAATACGCACCACTCTGGCTTCGCTGGTCGCCGTAATGGCTGTATCTGCATCGGCCAATGCGACCAACACCATCACGTTCCACGGTGAAGTGACGGACCAGACGTGTTCGGCCGTCATCAACGGCGGTACGGACCCGACCGTCATCCTCGATAGCGTGCCGCTTTCCGCACTGAACGGTGCCGTGGGCAACACCGCGGGCGAGGGCATCTTCACTCTCACCCTGACCGGCTGCGCGGCGTCGGACGCGGGTGAAACCTTCACCACGTTGTTCCAGGCCACCAACCCCACCGCCACCGGCAACCTGACCAATACCGCCAGTGCGGGCGCCGAAGGCGTCGCGTTGCAGCTGCTGGATGCGCCGGCGGGTACTCCGGTGAACCTGGCGGGTGGTGCGGCAGTGGAAGCCGGGCAGATTGTGCTGGCTGCTGACGAAACGACTGCGACCCACGACTACGCCGTTCGCTACATCGCCGAAAGCGCGACCGTCAAACCAGGCCCGGTACTGGGTTCGGTGACGTACACCATCCGCTACGAGTGATTGAGATTGGGGGCGGCCGGACCAGGCCGCCTCCAATGCGTGTGCCTCGAACTACTGGAGACCGTTTCATGCCCAGCCTTCGTTCCCCTTGCAAGCTGACCTGCACCGCGCTGGCCGGTGTCCTGGGGTTGTTCATTGGCGGGGAGGCTGCAGCAAGTGTTGTTGTTTCCGGAACCCGCGTCATCTACCCCGGCGATGCACAACACGTGACGGTGCAGGTGACCAATCAGGACGCCTTCCCCAATGCGGTGCAGGCGTGGGTGGATGTTGCCGAACCTGAGTCGACGCCGGTCGATACCGACGCGCCGTTTGTGGTGACGCCTGCGGTTTCGCGGCTGGCACCCGGCGCAGGCCAAACGATTCGCGTGATGTTTGCGGGCAAGGATCTGCCGCAGGATCGCGAATCGCTGTTTCACCTCAATGTGTTGCAGATTCCACCGATGAATGCCGCCCATGCCAATCACAACAAGGTGATGGTGCTGATGCGGAACCGGCTCAAGCTTTTTTACCGTCCCGGCGGTATTGCTGGTACGCCTGCGCAGGTCGCGGAGCGACTGCGTTTCAGCATCCAGCAGACCAACAGCGGTTGGCGCGTGCAAGTGGAGAATCCAACCGGTTATCACGCCTCGTTTGGGGCTGCCTCGTTGCAGGTTGCAGGTTCCAACTGGGAACTCAGCCCCGCCATGGTGCCGCCGATGGGCACCACGCAGTGGTCGCCGATCAAGCCGGGCCAGCTGCCGGCGGGCGATGCGTTGGTTACGGCCCATCTGATCAATGATTACGGCGCAAGGGTAGCCATCAGCCATGCTGCGTCCCGTTAAACGTGCCCCGAGCGCCATTGCACTGGGCGGAGCGTTGCTGGCTGTGGCCAATGTGGCCAGTGCCGACGAAGCTGCGTATGAATTTGACGATCGGTTGTTGATGGGCTCAACGCTGTCCACGGGCAGTTTGAAGCGCTTCAATCAAGGCGACCAAGTGGACCCCGGGCTCTACCTGGTAGATATCTACGTAAATGATGTCTATGTGGAGCGGGCCCAGCTGCGGTTCGAATCTGTCGCAGGTGGCACCAAGCCCTGCTTGAGCAACACGTTCCTCCGCGAAACGCTGGGTGTGCGGGTGCTGGATGCAACGGCAACCAGCAGCACAGCCGACGCGCCTGAATGCACGGATCTGGCAGCCCGCTTGCCCGGTAGCACCACGACGCTGGATACGGGCCGCTTGCGCCTGGACATTTCCGTGCCGCAAGCCTTGCTGATCAACACACCGCGTGACCATGTCAGCCGCGACATGTGGGACGCTGGCAAGACCATGGCATTTGCCAACTATGACGTAAATGCCAGCCGCTCATCCTCGAACGGGATGACGTCGCACTATGCCGCCATGGCGGTAAATGCCGGCGTGAACCTGGGTATGTGGCGCTTTCGCCACCAGTCGAACATGACTTACGCAAGCCGCCCAGGTTGGCAGCGCAGCGACTGGACCAGCATCCGCACCTACGCACAACGTTCGCTGCCTGGCATTTCCAGCGACTTGAGCATTGGCAGCAGCTACACCGACGGGAACCTGTTCGGAAACCTGAGCTATCGCGGCATACGCATCGCCACCGATGAGCGGATGATCCCGGATTCACAGCGACGCTACGCGCCGATCGTGCGTGGAACGGCCACCAGCAGGTCGCGGGTGATCATCCGCCAGAACGGACGCAAACTCCGTGAGGACGTCATACCTCCGGGGCCGTTCCTTATCGATGACATCAGTGGCGCGGCCTATGGCGGCGACCTGGACGTGGAAGTGCTCGCCGCCGACGGCAGTACCGCGCGTTTCAGCGTGCCATTCTCCGCCGTTCCTGAATCCATACGCCCTGGCTATTCCAAATACAGCGCGACGGTGGGGCAGGCGGGCGCGGAAGGGCAGTCGCGGCAGGGCTTTGCAGAGGTCACCTATCAACGCGGGCTCAGCAACCGCTTGACGGTCAATGCTGGCGTGCGCCTGGCGGAGGACTACCTTGGGGTGCTGGCCGGCGGTGTTATTGCAACGCCCTACGGCGCATTCGGCGGAACCTCGGTGTTCTCGCGCCTGCAGGAAAAGGGCGTCGGCACGAAGACCGGTTACCGCCTTGAGCTGAACTACAGCAAGACGTTCCAGGCTACCGACACCACCGTGACGCTGGCCGGCTACCGCTATTCCTCCAACGGCTTCCGCGATTTTTCCGATACGCTTGGACGGCCGTGGGAGCAGACATCGCTTGACGATGAATTCAAGCCGTTGGCGCAGCATCGCAGCCAGCGCAACCAGTTCAACATCGTAATGAACCAGCGACTGGGGGATTCCGGCTCGCTGTATCTCACAGGCTCGGCAGCGGACTATTTCAATGACGGCAACCGCGATGTGCAGTTCCAGTTCGGTTACGCCAACACATGGCGCAAGCTGAGCTACAGCGTCTCGTTGTCGCAGCAGCGCAACTGTGCGGTGGACCGGTGGCGGCACGATGCTGCATCTGCATGCCAGGTGGGCCGCTCGCTGGGGCTGACGCTGTCGATGCCGCTGGGCTCTGCACCATCGGCACCTGTACTCAGTGCAATGGCGACCCGAGACAGGGGCACGCACGGCTCGAGTTACCAATCCGTTGTCAGTGGCACTCTGGGCGAACGGCGCACCACGAGCTATGCGGTGTCCGCCGGCCATGGTGGCAGCGCCAGTGGCGGCCAGTGGAGTGGCAACCTGCAGACCCAGACCGCCGTGGGCAGCTTCAGCGCAGGGGCTTCGGGCGGCTCTGGTACCCAGCAGATCACCGCCGGCATGCGTGGCGCGGTGGTCGTGCATGGCGGCGGCGTGACGGCAGGGCCCTATGTGGGCGACAGTTTTGCCCTGGTCAAGGCCGAGGGTGCGCGCGGGTCACATGTGAGGGGAGGGCAGGGAGCACGGGTGAACCGCAACGGCTATGCGCTGATGCCCTCGCTGTCACCGTATCGCGTCAACCGTATCGGTCTGGATCCGCAGGAAATGACCGCCGATGCGGAACTCGTGGAAACCGAACGTACCGTCGTGCCCTCGGCCGGTGCCGCGCTGAAGGTAGCGTTTGAGACCGTGACGGGCAGGGCGCTGATCCTTCGTGCACGACGCAGCAATGGAACGGTGGTGCCGCTCGGTGCCAGCGTCAGCAACGAGAGCGGTGCGACGGTAGGCATGGTGGGACAGGCCGGTCTGATCTATGCACGCTCGCCGAAGTCTGCCGGGCAACTTTCCGTTCGCTGGGAGGACACCGCGGACGGCCGTTGCACCGTTTTCTATGACCTTGGTTCGCAGACGCATGCTGGCAACGCAGCCCCTGTGATCGTTGACGCCATCTGCCAGGACCTGCCCGACTTTGGAGCGGACGTGCAATGAAAAACTATCTGCGCCTACTTTCGCTGACCCTGGTGGCCACGGCGCCCGGCGCCTGGGCTACCTGCTACAAGGTGGACAGCGTTGGTACGGAAAACACCACCGTGCAGACCGCGATCCGTCCTGGGGAGGGCACAGCGTCCGCATGGGCCGGCGCATGCGATACCTGCAATGGCTCGCTTGGACTGCCCAGTGTGATCAATGTAAGTGATCCTGCATTCCAACCCTATCCGACGCTGCTCGCCAGCGCCGTAGCGCCTGCCACCGTCTACGGCACCACCGGCGGCTACGATCCGGAAAGGGTATTCGTCCGTTGCGCGCCAGAAGACACGATATATGAGATGTATTCCACGAACGCGGATAACCTTTACAGCGGCTGGCACGACGGCGGCGACACGTTAGGCAACTCCATTGGCCTGCAGGCCGCATACCGGACTGCATGGCGGAACGTTCTGTTGCGCCTTACCAATGTGAACACCGGCCAGTATTTCTCCGACATCTGGAAGCAACGCCTGCTGGAGGGGCTGGACGTGGATTCACGCGGCTACCGTTTGGTGAAGGCCAAGAACCTGAGCGCCGTGCGAGCCGAGGTGTTCAGCGCCCCGTTGGAGTCGACCTATTACTACGCCGCCACATCGTCGCGGTCCTACAGCTATGCGCAACCGGCAGGCTATATCGCGATCAAAGGGCCGGGGCTGTTGTATCCCCAAGTAGGGCAGTCCCACAACGGCGACTATTCGGGTTGGCACTACAACTGGCCTGGCGCCATCGGGCTCTACAATGCTGTGACGTTGAAGCGCTATCCCACCTGCACGGTTCTCAACGTCACCCCGCAGGTGTACTTTCCCAGCGTTTCCCTGGGCGAGCTCAATGCGGGTATCAGCCGTGAGGTTGCTTTCGAGGTGAGCTTCAAATGCGAAACCGGCTTCACCAGCAGCACTGCCGCGAACGCTACGGCGTTGGGCATCAAGGTATCGAACGGCGCTGCTGCCGCCGCATCTGCACTGGGCCTGGCAAATGCAAGCGGTGGCCTGTCCTATCTGGTTTCCGATCGTTACAGCGAGACCGGCATGGCCAAGGGGGTAGGGATCCGCGTGCTGCGCGATGGCCAGGTAATGAACCTGCTGGTGAACGAAAACTCAGCTGGCGGTGTAAATGCCCAGGCACGTGGCTGGTACCCGGCGGTCAGCGGCGCAACCCAGTCCGTGGGTACATCCAGCGGTGTCACCCGCTATCGCGAAACATTCATCGCCAGGATTGAAAAGCTGACCGAAGGCACCAGGCCTGCGGTGACACCAGGACGGGTGGAGGCTACCGCGCAGATCGTCATACGGGTCCAATGATGACGCTCCCGCGGCTACTGGCTCTTCTTCTGTTTGGTTGTGGGCATGCGATCGCTGGTGTGACCGCGGAACGAACACGTGTGATCGTCAACGAGGGTCAGCGCGAGGTGTCCTTGGTGCTGGTCAATCAGAACGATTACCCGGTGATGGTCCAGGCATGGATAGATGACGGCTCGCCTGATGCTGGGCCCGACGAAGCCGAGGCGCCGGTCATCCCATTACCGGCGATGTTCCAACTTGCCCCCGGACAGCGGCAGAACCTGCGCCTGCTGTATGTAGGGCCGGCGCCTACGCAAGAACGCGAATCGATGTATTGGTTGAACCTGCTGGAGATTCCGCCGAGCCCTGTGGCTGCCGAGCAACCGGATCCGGCACGACTGACCGTGACGATGCGAACACAGATGAAGGTCTTTTACAGGCCGTCGGCGCTGAAAACGGGCGCATCACACGCCGCTGCAAAACTCGATTTCCGGACGGAAGATGGGCAGCTGTTTGCAGCGAATGCGTCGCCGTTCCACATCACGCTTGCAGAGCTCTTCGTTTGCCAGCGACAAGCGATCACCGTGGCAGGCGAGGGCTTGCTTGCACCGCAGACGAACGTGTTTCTTGCCGCTTCGGTGCCCGCATGCACACAAGCCGATGACGCAGTTGAGTTCAGCTGGATCGATGACGAAGGCAATCGTCAGCAAGGCATGGCCAGGTTTTCCGCGCGATAGACGTGCGTCGCGAATGCCGTCGAGGCTGAGCTGATTAAAGTGTTGCAACACTTTAATCACTTAGGGCATTTCTCAAGTTATGCCGCGGAATGAACTACTTAGATCGGAATATAACTCGAACTAATTAAGTCACCCGTCACTAAATTAACAGGGCGACCTTGGAAGATCCCGCCATCCGCCATCGATACGTTCAAAGCGGCGGCCCTGGATGCATCGTTGCCCGGGCTTCAACGGTTCTACTACCTGTCGCCAGTCTTGGCGTTCCGGACTTAGATTGCGTTGGAGTTGCTTGAGCATCTCGGCATCTTCCCGCGCTGACCGTCTGATTTCAGCGTCAAAGGCCGCTTGCTGCTCAGGCGTAATGGTCAGGGCTCGTTCCAAGGCGGCTACCTGACGGCGGGCGTTCCATTCAATGAGCCCCATGGCGATAAGCACGACGGCGGCAAGCAGGACAATGGCACGCAGCCAGAACTTGGAATCCTCGGAGCCGTCAGCGTTTCCCTGAGCGTGCTGCGCACGGCGGAGTCTTGGCTGGAAGCTCACATCCTTCAAATCCACTTTGCCTACCGTGGGTTCTTGCCGTTCTCGTTCCATGAATCCCCCTGGATTTCATCCTGCAGGGATTGTATCCACGGGGCGGTGCAAAGATGGACTGGGCTAACAATGCTCGCGTGTGCAGCGACGTGCGAGAGGATCAGGCTGGAATCGGTTGGGCGCATTGGACCAGCTCCGGGAGGTTCTTTCTTACATAATATACATTATGCGAAATGGCTTATCCGTCGTGTCAGCTGGATTTGGCTTTGGATCACGTCTTGCCTACCTCCTCGTACACCTCGCAAGGATGAGATTGAGGCATGACCGATACCTACGATCTGGACAACCGTCCGCCGTGCTGGAAGCCCGGCACTCAGTGTGTTCACCGCGGATAATTTCGTCGCCACTAAGTAGATTCTGGGGGTGTAGAAGCGGATAAGTTCGACACCCTATGAACGAACGTAGATAAGTGCGTAATCCAAAGAACACTGACCTGTGAATTTTTGGCGACTTGTTCGCTGAAACTCGCCCATCATTTGACCCTGTATTGTTTCAACCACGGATGCCCTGTCAACCAACGTAGACATTTGCGGTAAGCGATGAACCTTGTTGAAGAAGTCTTCAGCATGCTTTTGCCGCCTTCTTGCTAGGGGCTGGGGGCTTACGCTTACCGCGTAAAGCGGCCTCGATAGCCGCAGGAATCTTGGTCAGTTGTTCCTCTAGGACCTCGGATTTCGCCCGGAGGCGGTCCACCTCTCTCGCCGCCTCGGTCGCTGCCTTCTGGGCTGCATTCAAAGCACTGGCAAGCGATTTCTCGGCTGTAGTGCGGAGCTTCTCTGCAGAAGCCAACTTGATCTGTAGCTCTTTAGTGTGCTGACGAGCTTGATCGATCTCCCGTGCTGCACGATCTTCGACAGATCTGGCGTGTTCCATCAGGCTCTCGCGTTCAGATCTGGCCAGTTCCTGCTGCTCGTGCAACCGGGTCTCGAGCGCCTGCCTTGCGACATCCACCTGCTCCAGTCGCTGATTCACAGAAACTCGTTGTTGTGTCGACTCTGTCAGTTGCGACTGCAGTTGGTCGACGAGTTGCCGAAGCTCCGCCACCTGGGTCAGCGCCAGGCGCTCTGACTGGGCCGAGACAGTTGCTTTGGCGTGGAGCTCGGAGGCCTCCTCGGCAAAAGTCTGCTGTTGCACCTGCAGCTCGTCGTACTCGGCTGCAAGCGTCTGCCTGGCACCGGCGAGCTCCTCGAAAATCGACTCGCGGGCATGATCTAACGCCCGAGTCCACCATTGCCCAGCCAGCTCGGCCAGTGCCGCCGGCGCGTCCTTCAAATCTGACCGTTTCGGCTGCAGTCGAACGCCCAGATTTTTCCACCAAGTGTCCAACCAGCGCGTCACGGTGTTGGGCGAGCCGGTCCCCAGGTGTGCACGAATGCGCTCCACCGTCGGGCGCTCACCATTCGCCACCAGTTCGTCAGCGGCGGTGTGCACATCGGATTCGGTGATGCCGCGGGCCATAGATGTCTCCTCTATCGGCGCCCTACTCTATTGATTACGTACTAGCGATAAGCGATGATTATCGCTGGTACAAGCTCTATTTCGTAGTATACATTACATAGTATGAAAGATAATTCTACGATTCCTATGCTCGCCGCGACGACCACCAGCCTGGTGCTGCCCGAACAGCTGGCCCGGCAGGCCGCCGACGCGGTGCGCGAACTGCTGGCCGAAGCGGCGGCCGAGAACACTACCCGCAGCTACACCAGTGCCCTGCGCTACTGGGCCGGCTGGCATGCCGCGCGTTATGGGATCGAGCTGACCTTGCCAGTGCCCGAAGCCACCGTGCTGCAGTTTGTGGTCGACCACGTGCAGCGCCGCTCGGCCGAGGGCGAATTGGCGTGGGAACTGCCGCCAGCCGTCGACCAGGCCTTGGTGGCCGCTGGCCTCAAGGCCAAGGTCGGCCCATGGACCTTGGCCACCGTGCGCCATCGTGTAGCCGTGCTGTCCACCGCGCACCGACTCAAGCAAGCAGACAATCCCTGCGAGCAGCCGGCAATCCGCACCGTGCTCAGTCGCGCGGCGCGGGCTGCGGTCAAGCGCGGCGAGCGCCCGCGCAAGAAGACTGCAATCACTCTGGCCGAGCTCGAAGCCATGTTGGTCACTTGCGACGATAGTCTGGAAGGAATGCGGGATCGCGCCCTACTCTGCTTCGGATTTGCCAGCGGTGGACGCCGGCGCAGCGAGATCGCCGCCGCCGACTTGCGTGACCTAAGGCGGATCGGTGAGGCGAGCTATATCTACCGGATGGAGCACAGCAAGACCCAGCAGGCCGGGGTTACGGCCACCTCGACCCCGGATAAGCCGGTGCTCGATAGGGCCGCCCTCGCGCTCCAGGACTGGTTGGAGGCATCAGGCCTCACTGAGGGGGCTATCTTCCGGCGGCTGTGGAAACAGCGGGTCGGCCCTGCCCTGTCCCCGGCTGCCGTGGGTGAGATCGTGCAGCGGCGGGCGCGTCTGGCTGGGCTGGAGGGAGATTTTGGTGGGCACAGCCTCAGGTCTGGGTTCGTCACAGAAGCCAGCCGTCAGGGTGTGGCGCTGCCTGCGATCATGCAACTGACTGAGCATCGGTCGGTGTCGAGCGTGGTGGGCTACTTCCAAGCCGGCAACGCAACGGCAAACCCTGCTGCTCGCCTTTTGGAAGATGGCTAGCAGTGGCCAAGAGAGCTTAAGCTCAGTAGGGCTCAGTCGAAACAGTTTGATAGATCGAGCAGAAGATTCTTGCCTCGAAGCTCGACAAGAGGATGAAAAAAGTCGTGACTGACTGTGGTGTGTGTGGTGTTCGACCAGGGCCTACGCACATGCATCTCCATGCGCCCGAATCATCCGCGAAAGCACGAAAAGATGCGTGCCATGCTTCCGCATGTACAGAGCAATCAACCGCCCTGCAAAGCCAGTCACGACTCCAGCACAGGGTAACTTTAATCGTAAGCGGGTTTCAACTCCTTCCGCTTTAGGAGTGCCGGCAGCTCATTGGTCGATCGCCAGTCACAAAAACTAAGATGACGGGCAGCAAACTTCTTAAAGAAATTCATTTCACCTACGGCCATGGCTTTGTATCCAAGGCTTTTCGTGAATATGCCTAACGCCAACTCTTTGGTGCTATCTCTTGCGAATGGGCACGACACAACATCGAGGAATAGAAGTGTAGCTTCAGCATCAAGATGTATATCCACCTTCCGGTGCTCGAAAATTCGCTCTGCCGCATCACATGCGGCATTACGTAGCATGTCATAGCCCGGCTTTTCCTGTGCGCAGAACAGTGCAGTTACAACCTTGAAATAGCCAGCTTCGGACACTTCACTAAGCCGGAGGGCATCGATGACATCAGACTCAGCGACTGCAGTTGCCCCGCCAATGTAGAACAAGCAAGCAAGGAGAGAAGATGTCTCGCACTCCCCGACCGAGGCGCGACGAGCCTGTTTCAAAACCGAAACCCCGTGGTCGACAATTTCCTGCCTGAGGATCTTCCCCGTACTGCCAAACTTATCCGCCATTTCGGCAATTGTCAGTAGTATCGAAGCAACCCTATACGTAGTATTTACCCGAACATCCATTCTGTATAGAAAGAATGCCATTTCCAGTACATAGGATAGTTTCTGGTAAATATGATGGGGGTTCTGAATGGCGATAGCATCCTTTGCAAGGCTCTTGTTTGCTCGAGAGAGTACTCGAGATATCAGACCCAAGGCGTAAGGCGATATCGTCGAGTAGGTCGCCTTGTTTGTCTTTATGGCGGCCTTTAGCGCGCGAATTAGATGGTCCGCGGACCTCTCGTTAGGCGGGCGCACTGGCTCCTGAGTCTCTTCCAGCTTCGGATTGCCCAATTTGAACTGGCTAGATATTCGCTCTCGCAACAAACCTCTAACCGCATCCCTCGCAATCGAAAGATCGCTAATCAGAGGTGACTCGAGGATCTCCGTCTTAGCATCATTGATGGATAGCTTGTATTTTTCCAGTGCCCCCTCAATTGCTGAGCGAGCCACGGAAGAGGCTTCTTCGGAGTTAAAGAACACCAGGTAATCATCTACGTATCGTTTTATTCGCAATTGGGATTGGCCGAGGCCGGCTTTCATAAGGCGGATCGCAATGTCGTCATCGACTTGCTGGAGTATAACTTCAGCGAAAAGGCGCGAAACCTCAGGCCCCACCAGTATGCCGTTGGTCTCGTTCCAGTTCGAACCCTGCATCAACGAATCGAATGACTTGTCGAACGATTCCGCGTCCTTGTACTTCTTTGCAAATGCCCTGTCACGCACCGCCCAAGATATGGAGTGGGTGTAAATGCTCTGAAAACACTTAGAGACATCAAGTCGCAGCAGCCTTCGGTAATTTTGCTCGAGTCGTCTGAACTCCGTAGAGTCGTAAAATTTCCAAATCTGATTGTACGATGCGTAGTAAAAATAGGACGAAGCGTGTGTCCGCTGCTCTTTAGATGAGCCCGGTGCTAGGTCGCCCGCCTCATCACCTGGCGCTGGCCCCTCTTCTGCAAGAATAGATTCGAAGTATACGGAGCCGACCTGTACGGGACGCCGAAGGCTATACTCGCTCTTCGAGCACTGGTTGATGATGTAGTGATCCCAAGTCGCGTAGAAATCAATAAATTTGAGCTGGCTAGCGGGATGCATAATTGAGAGAGTCCGCTTCCGCCCATCGCCACGCTCAATCTTGAAGTTGAAAGGTATAGTGAACTTCGGTGCAGCGCTCAAGCCCAGCAATCCCTTCAGCAAGCTGGGGGTGTTGTCGGGAGGATTGGACACCAATTCGTACAGCCTATGGTTGGAGAAGAATACAGGAAGTTCGTATGGGAGGATCTCCGTCAACAGAACTCT
Source organism: Stenotrophomonas sp. (assembly GCF_032061965.1). Lineage (GTDB taxonomy): Bacteria > Pseudomonadota > Gammaproteobacteria > Xanthomonadales > Xanthomonadaceae > Stenotrophomonas. The sequence goes on from NZ_DAMBEF010000001.1 coordinate 34,000, forward strand.
TGCCCCGTCCTTCTTCTTAATTGCTATCGGCTTACGCTTCACGCCAGCACCTTCCAATCTCAGAGATTCGCTTAGGCAGAAGTTGTCGCATGCGCCTCAGCCTGTGCCCATTGACAAATGAGAGTGACAGTAGCTGGCGGCGCTCGGCTCTATTTGGTGGTGCGCAAATCTTGAAAACCCTAAGAAGACATGCAGACAGAAATTTGTCCAGGTGCTCGAGTCGACTGTCACGCATGAGTGCATCCTCGGCCAGCGGACTGTACAAATCGAAGTTGTAGAAAATTCCGCCACGTAGGGAGCCACCAGTCTTTGACGACTCCAGCTCGTAATTTCCGGTAAGAAACAAGACCCTATCGCGAAGCAAGGCGAAATCGCTCGTCTTCAAATAGTCACGAGTGGCCGAGTGGATTCTTGATTTGTACTTAGCCATCTTTTTGTCAGCCATGTAGGCCCCGACAGGGTTGAACTTATCCTTCTTTCTTTCATTAACGTCAGGGAAGGCAAGTTTGTAGCCAAGGATATCGAGCTGCTGGATATTGGCATCGGCAAGAATCAAGCTGCACTTGCACGCCGACGAGCAGGTGCAGTTTCCATTGATATGAATGCAGCCGACAGCACACCGGCACTGTACGCTCGCATAGTCGGTTTTAGACGCGTTCACGAGAAGACCATTCACCTTAAAGGCACTATGGATCTTATCTTCTAGGTTCGTTACATCGACATAGGAGAAAAGGACTATATCGTCGACATATCTTGCGACGTAGTAAACGCCCTCAATGGCACGAAGGTCTCGCTCCAGATGGGACGCGTGAATTTCCGCGAGCGTCGCACTTACCTGAAGACCTCGGGGTAGGCCGCGAGAGCCCGAGTGACTGGTCAAACGAAGAAGTCTGCTGAGAAGCTCCAAGGTGCGCGTCGACACCAAGCGGTCGGCTCGAATCTTCTCCACAAGCCTGCGACGAGGAACCGACTCGTAGAACGACCTTATATCAAGCCTGATGACATGCTTGGGCGTCGTCTCTTTGAGGGCCTGCTGTACCTGCTTGATGATATCGAAGCGGTTTGCTTGCTTGACCCTGTACGCACGTCGAATGTTATCGTTAATCTTCCGCATGACCAGGATGTTCTCAAGGCTGTGCGTAGAGAAGAGCTTCTTTTCCTTCGATAGGGAGCGCGTGCTGAAGGGCCTGAACCTAAAGGTCCCGTCTAGGATTTGGCCCTGAACTGACGTTAGCAGAGTCGTCCACTCAGCTTGACTCTTAGGGAACGCTCCATCATCTGTTTTGTACTTAAATTGTGCCCCGCGCCTTCTCATTCGGTTGAGTGCCGCAACCGTGAACTCCTGAGAAATCATCTCCTCCGACCCTCTATTTCCGCCCCCCCCCAATCTGTGCAGCTTACAACCAAAAGGGATCAGCGTTATACGTGTTTCTTGAAGATTCAGCGCTCGGGCGGATGACCTCCACCCCTGATAGTGCTACTTGTGTCAGCATGGTCTATCGCCCGAATCAATTTGCTCAAGGCATCCTGCAGCCAGCCGTCAAAAGTCCGCGTTGGGGCTAGCGCCAACCTTCCCTACCCCCGATAAATCGATCTAGTCCCTTTCACCTTCAATGCGTGTTGACCCACCCCCAAGTGCAGCAACCCGCACAGTGATTTCGGCAGACGACAACGCTCTTTATCCGACGCCAGACCAGTATGTGGGCTGATTAACGCGCATGGTGCAAAATAACCTTCTCACGGGCCAAAGCCCACCGCCATAGCAAGCACTCGATTCTCGTGGACGAAGAAACATATATTTGATCCACCATCTGAGAATCCACAAACACGTTCAACATCGAAACGACCGAGTTTCTCGTGAGACCTATCCAATGACCCGTAGCTCCGCGCCACGCTGATCGCCTTGGAAAGCGGATCTCCAATCACAACTCCTTTAAGGTTCAGCCCCGCCAGTCCTTCAGTTGTCCCGGCGCCCTGTCGCCCCGTTGATATCGATGAAACCCGAATTTCATCGATAGTCCGAAACGCCGGGGAAATATCCGGATTGGAGGTTATAACGACCTCAAACCCTGTAGAAGAGTCTCGATACGTGCGCCGCAACAATCCGACTTCATCAATGCTTCCGTTGCCTTCACCGTAGCGACGCAGTACGTCTGCCTCATCGTAAACAGTCGGAAGGTATGCTGCATCACGAAAAACTCTTGATATGTAATCTGTTTGACGATTTTCTGCACCCAAAATGGAAGCTGCACCCAACAGCCCGAGCAGAACCAAAATACCTCTACTAGCGTTCATAACATCAACTCTCAGAATCAGAAAAATGGGACAATAACAGGGAGCTCATAGTTCATCCGCTGGTATGGTACCGGCTTAAGGGGATTGCGAGCTTTCGCAGCCCTGACCATATCGACTAGCTCTTGGATGTCTTCATTTTGCATCCGAGTGCAACCCACTGCTGGAGTCCAGCCCTGCCTAGGGGCTAATGGATCAGCCAGTCTGGAGCCACCGCCGTGAATCCATCGGCCGCGAAGATCATCGGTTCTGAGAATATCATTAGGGCCATATGCCCTTGCGTTATTCTTGTAGGGACCATTGGTCGGGTATGAATCATTAGATCTATAGGGGCCGCCCGCGCCCGGCTTGGCGTTGCCAGCAGTGGCACTCAGCGAATCCCATGACTTTATGACGTTACCACTTTCATCAAAATATACCGTCACACCAATGTTCTGATATGTCACGATTGAATCCAATCCCAACGGATCTATGAATGAAATTGGATCCCCCCCGACATAAGCATATATATTCTCACCCCCACTCAATCCGATTGGATCTCTGGAAATCCATCTGCCTGCCATGGGCTCATAAGATCGGTACCAAGTTAAATACAATCCCGACTCCTTGTGGTAGTACATACCTGCATAACGCTTGTCAGGCAGCACCCCACTAGCCGAGACGGTTCTTCCATACGAACCATACTCAAGAGTGCCCATGCTGTTCCCAAGCTGGTTGAGCACCTCGCGTGGCGACCCAAGCTGATCGCGGACATAGTAAAGCAAGGTCGACCCATGAATTTCACCTTGGCCCAAATAAGTCGCGGTGACCGATTGATTCGAATCTCGCTTCTGGCATATCTCACTACCGCACCATAGATAGTATGAGGTTACCGGAGGCGCGGCGCTCGATGCCCGTTCAGTAGACATCACACGCCGACCCAAGCCATCGTATGAGAACTCGCTGGTAGCACCCGTGGTTATGTTGGTGATTTTGATAAGACGGCTTTCTGCATCCCAAAGATATGCCCGCTTGCCGTCATTGATTAGATTTCCAACCAGGTCGTACTCCCAGGCATTCCCATCGGCTTGCACCAACTGATTGTCGCCATTAGCAACAGCATTCCACGTCGTGCCGCCACGCACTTGCTGCAGCAGGTTTCCTGAATCATCGTAGTCGAAGGATTCCAGCAACGAACTGCCCGAGGTGTCGGTCCATGCCGCCAACCGATCATGGGCATCGTAACTGAAACCGTAGTCGCGCAAAGTTGTAGTGGCAGGAGTGACCTGTCGGGTCTCGCTCGCCGCCGTGATCCTGCCAAGAACGTCACGCTGGTAGCCTCGTGCCGAACTGAATCCAGCACTACTTGTTGTGGTGATAGCAGCTAGTTGGCGATCTTGCAGATTCGATTCATATGAGTAGCTGGTCTGTATGGAACCCACGATGGACTGCGCTAGCTGTCCCGTACTGCCGAGATAGCTCTGCACGTGTGTGCCCAGATCATTGTCGATCTGGCGGATCCTTCCCAATGCGTCGTACTCGTAAAGTTCATCGCTTGCACCGATGGCGCGGGCATCAAGGCGACCCAGCGCATCGTAGAAATAGGTGAGCGTCGACGCCGGACCGAGCGAGCTGGCTTCAGACGCAAGCTTGCCCCCGCCCAAGGTGCCTTCCAAGTGGTAGGAGTACGTCGTGGTACCCACGCCATCGGTCATGCTCAACAAGCGAGGACGTTGCGCATCCCAGACGAAGTTGACGGCGGGCGTAGTCTGCAACGCGCCAGGATAGGTGATGCCAGTTATCCGGTCGTCCTTTGCATAGGTGTACTGACGCGCCTGTCCCAGCACGTCGGTTACGCGATCAATGCGTCCGGCAATGTCGTATGTGAAAGTCTTGCGGGTGTCGTCAGGGAAAATTTCTGCTGTTACGCGGCCTTGCACATCCCGGTCCCAGCGAGTCTTAACGCCCCGTGGATCCGTAAACGCTGTGAGACGATTTGCTAGGTCGTACTCATACTTGGAGACTAGCCCGCCAGACTCGGTCTTCTCTACAAGCATGCGATTAGCGTTGTACTTGAACGTCGTCACTCGATTCATGCGGTCTTTAACAGCAGTAACATCCATTGCTGTCCAGGTATTCACCTCGGTGGTACCGTCCGGAAACGTGGTTGTGACCAAGCGATCTAAATTATCGTAAGTGAAAGCACGCGTATGGCCGCCTGAATCGGTTTCGGCTGCGACGCGTCCGACCGAATCGTACGACGCCGAGTACAAAATCTCACTCGCAGGCCCCAATATGCTGGTCATCTGGCCGAGCGCATTGTATATGCGGGTCGTGACTTCGCCGTTGGGGTTGGTGAGGGTTGTCAACTGACCTCGCGCATTCCAAGCCATCTTCCAAGTCTGTCCTGCAGTGTCGACGTGGGTCAATGGTCGGTTCATTGCGTTGTAGGTGTAGGCTGCCAGTTGGACATATTGGTTGTTGACTACTGTCCTGACCACGCGAGGATTCAACAACGCGCCAAAAGTGTCGTACTGGATTTTGCGACCCATTGGATCTACCTCTTCGGAAACATTGCCGGCTGGGTTGTACGCCCGCCGGAATATTTGCGACTCGGATCCCGGCAGTACTCGTGCAGCAATTCTTGGTGTATCAAAGCTAGTTCCAGTGTGAAAACCAGGTTGGCCCTGCCCTTGATGCATGAACCAGACACGGGACTCCAGTGGTTGCTTGATACTGTCCAACACCCCAGCGAGGACGGTAGTCGGTGTTCCGTGCAGCCAATGCTTGACTGAGGATTTCTGGTAGTCCCCTGGGTGCTTGTCCCAAGCCTCCGCGTCCCAGTAATGAGTGTTGCGATATTGAAGGTTCTGGAATCCTTCGGCTCCAAAGGGAACCGGCTCCGTCTGCGGGTATCCGGGCGTTTCGGCGATGAATTCAGAGCGACGTGTGCCTCCCAATGGGTCGGTGATTTCCAGCCAACGTTGCGTTGCGGTGGTGCCCGATGCGAACGACGTGGTGCCATAGGGCGTCTGCAACGACGTAATCGTCGTGCCTGCGTCGTATCCAAAGCTAGAGGTAATGCCGATGGTGTCCGTGATGCTTTCGAGACGGCCCTGACCGTCGTATGCAAACGCCGCCGATCGACCGAATGGGTCGGTGATACCGGTCACCAGGAATGGATCGACGGCATGCAAGTAATGAAAGGTCGTCACTTTTGCAAAAGCGTCCGTAACACTGCTCAGCCGCATGTTCGCGTCATAGGTGAGGTCAAGGGCGTTGCCTTGGGGGTCAATGATCTTTGTTAGGAAGATGCGGCGAGGGTAGTTTGTGGCCCCATTGGAAGCGGAGAACACTTCCTTACCGCCATCCCGCAATCGCCGCTCGTAGACGGCGGGGTTCAGCGTTACACGTACTAGCTGTGCGCCAGTACGTTGTTCGCGCCGATATGTCCTTTGCGAACTGTAATAACCGTCGTAGACCACGCTTCCGCCACCGCCATCTATACGGCGAGTACTGGTGCCGACGCTTCCAGGATCGTCCTCGATGTAGCTGATCCAGTTCATGGACCACTTGGGTCCAAGGTTGGCGTAGGAGAACGCTGGTGGCTGACTTGCCTCGCGCTGGTTGTAAGTGATTCGCGTGAACACATCAGGCCCAACCGCGGGCGCGTAGCCTACAGGGACGTCGCTTAGGCGTAGGCTGTTGACCATGGAGACGATGTTAGGAACGCACATGCCTCGTGGGCAGCTCTGCGGCTCCTCAAGGACCGAATCTGATCGTGTGTCGTTCTGATCGAAACTGGTGACGTAGCCTCGTCCCATCGTCGCGCGCAGTTCCTGTGCCGACGCAGTAACCCACCCGGCAGCCGCTTCCTTTAGGATCATAAACAGCCCGCTGGACTCACTGTCCAATGCGTCCTGGGTAATCCAAAGATCACGCCCAAAGGTGGGATCGATGACATGGTAGAGACCGTCTTGCTTAGCGACCACTGCTGCGTAGTGATCAACCTTCCAATGCACCACTGCTGGTAACGGCAACGGCGCACCCGCCGGCCGACGTACGGCAACCAAGCCCATCCCAGCCGCATCCGCCAGCGCGAGAACCTCTTCCATTCGGATGCCATTTTCGCCGGAAGGATAGTTCCTGATCCTGCTCAGCGAATCATCGGTCACTCCCGCCAAGCTCGGACTTGCTGTGCCTAGGCCCTCACGCGCAGCCACAACCAGGCTGGCCAATGCAGCTGGCCCGCAGGTGTAAGCCACTGCAGGATTGTGGCGCATCTGGTGTAGCCCCTCCCGCGCGCCGGCGATCGCTTCACTAGCCGATCCCCGCATTGGGCGATCCCCCACCTCCTTCAGTAGTGCGTCGAGCGCGTCTGCATGCCCCAGGCGGGCATGCATCCGGGCCAACTCACCGAGGGCTGCATCGCGCAACGGCAGCGTAGTCGGGCTCAAGCTTGATGCATCTACTTGCCGGGCAAGATCAAATGTTTCAATCGCCTTGCCGAAATAGCCTGCCTGGTAGTACAACTCGCCTAAGTTGAGCTGCAGCGCTAGCCGCCAGGGTGACTCCGGTGTTGTGGCGAGATAAGCCTCAACTAGGGAAAGCGCCTCTAGCCGACTCGCGGATTGATACTGCTCAAGAAATCGAGAGAGCGCGAGGCGATCCGCTTCCGTCGGCTCCCGCGAGGCGACCAGTCGTGTGGGGAATGGCGCGGTGTCGGCGACCCCTAGGGGAGCTGCGGGACGGGCGCCTATGATTCGCCCTTCTTGCATCAGAAACGAGCCAAAGAACAACGCGGCAGAAAGCGCAACAAAGCACAACAGTTTCATCGGCGAGAGTCCTTTCCACAGCAGCAGTGTGGGAGCGCGCACTGCTTGCTCAAGAGCATCCTTCGCGTTCCTTGGCCATCTCAACCAAGCTGGCCAACGCCGCCAGCCTTCGACTCACGGAACGCGCCCTTAGGCCCCGGCCATTGCACCACCGAGTCGAGGCGGTTATAACGCCAAAGCCGGCAGCTGTAAAGGCATAATCATATCCAACGAGCATCGGGCTCTACCCCGTTTCCCTACCCTCGATAAACATCCCTAATCCCTGCCCACTGATCGCTCACAGCCTCAAACGATCATCGTATCTGCGTGCCCCATCGAAGCCGAGATACCAAAAACGAATCGCCCGCACGGGCTCGCCCTAAACCCGCAACGCCTGCAGCACCAGGCTGAACGCCGGCGAAGGCTGGCGCCTGCTCGGGTAATACAAGTGGTAGCCGGGGAACGGTGGGCACCAGTCCTCCAGCACGCGCACCAGGCGCCCGCTTTGCAGGTGCGTCGCCAGCTCATCGACGGGCAGATGCACCAGGCCCAAGCCGTCAAGCGCGGCATCAACCATGTGCGGCGACGTGCTGAACACCAGCGGGCCCTCCACGCGCACGTTGAGCTCGCGGCCCTTCTTCTCGTATTCCCATACATACAGCCCGCCGCTTGTGGGCAGGCGAATATTGATGCAGCGGTGGCTGGTCAGATCGCTCGGCACCTTCGGCGTTCCGTGTGCAGCGAAGTACGCGGGCGTCCCTGCCGTTGCCATGCGCAGGCGTGGGCCGATGGGCATGGCGACCATGTCCTTGTCGATGGATTCACCGAGGCGGACACCGGCGTCAAAGCGATCGGCGACGATGTCGCGCAGCGCATAGCTGACGTCGAACTCCATGCGGATGTCCGGGTAGCGATGCAGCAGCGGCATCAGCTTGGGCAGCAGCACGGTACGCAGTACGTGGTCACCACTGGTAATCCTGACCTGGCCGGCGGGTGTGTCCCTCAGCGCCGTAAGTGCATCCAGTTCCGTTTCGATGTCGTCGAAGTGGTTGCCGATGGACTGCAGCAGGCGTTCGCCAGCCGTGGTCGGCGAAACGCTGCGCGTTGTGCGGGTGAGCAGGCGAATGCCCAGGCTCTCTTCCAACGTCTTGATGGCCTGGCTCAGTGCCGACTGGGTGACGCCGAGTACGCCCGCGGCGCGGGTGAAGCTGCCTTCGCGCGCCACGGTCACAAAAGCCAGAAGATCATTGAAGTTGCGTCGTGCCATGGGCCTAGTGTGGCACGCTGATTAATTAGTTCAACTAATTGACCCATTCTGAATTCATTATCTAATCAAACGCCTGTGCGTGAGCCAGACTGGCCTCCCTCCTCACCACGGGTGCTCCGACTACCGGAGCCCTCCGTCGTCATCGCCCCTTGGGGCCTGGATGCTTTCATGAGTTCACTCAATCTCCCCTCACCCGGGGCGGGCACATCCGCGCCTGCCCGTTCGGCGACAGCCAAGGAATGGGGCGCGGTTCTGGCCCTGTAGCTCGGCGCCTTCGCCCTGGTCGCTTCCGAGTTCATGCCGGTCAGCCTGCTGACGCCTATCGCCGCCGATCTACAGGTCAGTGAAGGCCAAGCCGGTCAGGCCATCGCGGTGTCCGGTGCCTTCGCGCTGGTCACCAGCTTGCTGGTCTCACCGCTGGCCGGGCAGTTGGATCGCAAATGGCTGCTACTGGGCCTCACCACCGCAATGATCCTCTCGGGCACCCTGGCGGCACTGGCGCCCAGCTTCCCGGTGTTCATGCTGGGGCGCGCCCTCATTGGTGTTGCCATCGGTGGGTTCTGGGCCATGTCGGCAGCCACCGCCATGCGCCTGGTGCCGTCGCATCAGGTGCCGCGAGCGCTGGCCATCGTCAATGGCGGCAATGCGCTGGCCACGGTGATTGCCGCCCCGATGGGTAGCTACTTCGGCGCGATCATGGGTTGGCGGGGCGCGTTCTTCTCGCTGGTGCCGGTGGCCGTGGTTGCCCTGCTTTGGAAGCTTGCTGCGCTGCCGTCGATGAAGGCGACCGCCGGGCGAGGCTCATGGAATGTGTTCGCGCTGTTGAAGCGTCCGCCCGTCGCGTGGGGGATGGTAGGAATGAGCCTGTTCTTCATGGGCCAGTTCTCGTTGTTCACCTATCTGCGGCCGTTCGTGGAAACCACGTTGCATGTTTCACCGTCCACGCTGTCGTTGTTCCTGCTGCTGATGGGCGCGTCAGGCCTGGTCGGCACGTTGCTGATCGAGCCCTTCGTGCACAGGGCGCTGTTCCGTACCCTGGTGGTGCTGCCCGCGCTGATGGCGGTGGTGGCGGTTTGCATGATCCTCATCGGGAACACCCTGCCCGTGGTGGCGGTGTTGTTCGCCCTGTGGGGCCTGTTCGGCACTTCGGCCCCCGTGGCGTGGTGGTCGTGGCTGGCCCGCACCCTGCCCGACGACGGTGAGGCAGGCGGCGGATTGATGGTGGCCGTGGTGCAAATGGCCATTGCTACCGGCGCCACCGTGGGCGGTCTTCTACTGGACCGTCACGGCTACCGCGCCACGTTCTGGCTCAGCGCTGCGTTGCTGCTGGCCTCGTTCGTCACTTCCTACATCGCTGCGCGCTCGGCGCGCCAGCACCGCGTTTTGGTTAACCGCTGAAGGAGACCTGCATGCAGTACACCCATCTGGGCCGCTCCGGCTTGAAGATCAGCCGCCTGGGCCTTGGCACGATGAACTTCGGCGAGCTCGCCGACGAAGCAGCGAGCTTCGCCATCATGGATGCTGCCGTGGACGCAGGCATCAACTTTTTCGACAGTGCCGATGTCTACGGTGGGCCCCAGTCGCCCGACATGCCGCAGGGCTTCGGCGTCTCCGAGGAGATCATCGGCCGTTGGCTCAAGCGCACCGGCAAGCGCAACGATCTGGTGCTGGCCACCAAGGTGTACCAGCCGATGGGGCTGGGGCCGAATGACCGGCGACTGTCGGCCTACCACATCCGTCGCGCCTGCGAGGCCAGCCTGCGTCGGTTGCAGACCGACCACATCGATCTGTACCAGATGCACCACGTTGACCGGGCCACGCCATGGGAAGAGATTTGGCAGGCCATGGAGCAGCTGATTCGTGAAGGCAAGATCACTTACGTGGGCAGCAGCAACTTTGCTGGTTGGGACATCGCAACCGCGCAGGGTGTCGCCGCCGCCCGGCATACCTATGGCTTGGTGTCCGAGCAGAGCCTGTACAACCTCACCCAGCGCACGGTGGAACTGGAAGTGATCCCTGCACTGCGTTACCACGGACTGGGGCTGATTCCCTGGAGCCCGATCGGCATGGGCCTGCTCGGCGGTGTGCTGGAAAAAGTGTCCAACGGTCGTCGCGCTTCCCCGCAGATAGTGCAACGCATCGAACGCCTGCGCCCGCAACTCGAAGCCTATGAGGCGTTCTGCAAACAGTTGGGGCAAGCGCCTGCGGATGTCGCGCTGGCTTGGCTGCTGCACAACCCGGTGGTCACCACTGCGCTGAGCGGCCCGCGCACCGTCGACCAACTTTTGCAGAACCTGAAGGCTCCTGGGCTGAAGCTTTCAACCGAGTCGCTGGCTCGACTGGATGCCATCTGGCCCGGCCCCGGTGGCGAGGCGCCCAGTGCCTACGCCTGGTAACCCCCTGACCCTTAGAGTAATCCCCATGTCCATGCTTTTCAGCGCTTTGATTTCCATGGCAGCTTCTACGACCAGCGGCGACCCGGTCGGAGACGCGCTCAAGGTAACGCCTGCCGGCACCCTGCCCTCGGCTGCTGGTCCTGCCGACTACTTCACCGGCCAGGTACGCATCGATGGTGGTTTCCAGCGCCCTGCCCCGGCCCGGGTAGGTGGTGCGACGGTCACCTTCGAACCAGGCGCACGCACGGCCTGGCACACGCACCCGCTTGGCCAAACCCTCATCGTGACTGCAGGCGTGGGTTGGGTACAGCAATGGGGGCAGCCACGCCAGCAGATCCGTCCTGGCGACACCGTTTGGATCGCTCCGGGTGTGAAGCACTGGCATGGCGCTATCGCCAACGTAGCGATGACCCATATCGCCATTGCCGAAGCGGTAGATGGCAGCCCGGTAACGTGGCTGGAAAAGGTAACCGACGAGCAGTACTTGGAGGCCAGCGAATGAAGAGGCTTTTGCTTTCAATGGCGCTCGCGGCCGCCACTTTCACTGCAGTTGGACAGGACATGACCCACGGCGCGGACAACTTCTATCGCAGCACCCAGCTCATCAGCGAGCAAGTTCGCTTCAACAACCAGTACCGGATGGAGATCGTGGGTAACCTCTACGTGCCGCGAAACGCCAAGCCAGGCCACGCCATGCCTGCCATCATTGTGGGCCACCCGATGGGCGCGGTGAAGGAGCAGAGTGCGGACCTTTACGCACAGAAGTTGGCCGAGCAGGGATTCGTTACCCTGGCCATCGACCAGTCGTTCTGGGGCGAGAGCGCGGGCGAGCCCCGCAACGTAGTTGCGCCGGATATCTATGCCGAAGCATTCAGTGCAGCCGTTGACTATCTGGGCGTGCAGCCCAACGTGGATCGCGAACGGATCGGCGTGCTGGGCATCTGCGGCAGTGGCAGCTTCGTGATAAGTGCGGCCAAGATCGACCCGCGCATGAAAGCCATCGCCACGGTCAGCATGTACGACATGGGCGCCGCGAACCGCAACGCGCTCAACCACTCGCAGGACCTGGCGCAGCGCAAGGCCGTGATTGCCGCCGCCGCGCGCCAGCGCTGGGTTGAGGCCGAGGGTGGCCCCACCCAGTACACCTCAGGAACCGTGCATACCCTGGACGCGGACACGCATCCCATCCAGCGCGAGTTCTACGACTTCTACCGCACCCCGCGCGGCGAGTTCACCCCGGCTGGCTCATCAGCTGAGCTCACCACCCACCCGACGCTTACCAGCAACGTGAAGTTCATGAACTTCTATCCGTTCAACGACATCGAGACCATATCCCCGCGTCCGATGCTGTTCATTGCCGGTGATCAGGCGCACTCGAAGGAGTTCAGCGAGCAGGCTTACCGGTTGGCAGGCCAGCCCAAGGAACTGCTGTGGGTCAAGGGTGCAGGCCATGTGGATCTCTATGACCGGACTGATCTGATTCCCTTTGCGGCGCTCGGCGCGTTCTTCCGTGAGAGCCTGGGCCAAAACATGTGACAGGCTGAATCAATGGCCAAGGGTGGACATGCACGCTATCCGGTAGTCATCCACCCACGACACGGTTTTCCCGATGCCGCCGAAGGGGAAGAAGTGCAGGCCAACCTCTCCCTGCGCATTGGCAAGCCCGCTGGCAAGTCGTTCGACAAACCGATCCGGCCCCGCCGTGCCGAACAGCTTGCCGATCGAGATGCCGTATTTGGACAAGATCGATGCACTGGCGGCGACGCCGCACGCCGCGGCACAGCGCGCAAGTACGGCAATGCCTGCCGGGCCCGGTATTCCCACGCGGACCGGGTGGTTGATGCCGAGCTGGCGCAACGCTTCCAGCCAGGCCAGTACCACGTCAGCGTCGAAACCGAACTGGGTGACGATCAACGGTGCCATGCCGCGGCTTTCGATGCTGTGGCACTTGCGGGCCAGCACCTCCCAGCGGTGGGCCTCGCTCATCACCGGATGCCCTTCCGGGTGCCCGCCTACGCCGATGCATTTGATCCCGGCGCGCTCGAACACGCCGGTATCGATCAGTGAAGCACTGTCAGGGAACGGCCCCTTCGGCGTGTTCGTGTCCCCGGCGATCACGAAGCAACGCTCTACGCCCGCTTCGGCGACAGCACGTGCGACAAAAGATTGCAGTTCGGCAAGCGAAGCAATGCGCCGTGCCGGCATATGCGGCATCGGTACGAAGCCGAGCCTGCGAACCGTTGCCGCAGCGGCCAGGCGAACCTCGTTGTCCTCGCTCGGCAGATACGGAATGAAGATGGTCGTGCCCGGCGCGATCCGGGGCGCCGCTTCGATCAGCGCGGGAATGGCCTTTGCGCTCACTTCCAGCGAATAGCCATCGGTGAGCGCACTACCGACACCGGCGTGCGACGCGATCATCGGTTGGCATCCTTGCCGACGACAGCCGCAGCTACCGCAGTCGAGTTGCGGGCCAGTTCGAAGAAGGCGCGTACGTAGTCGATGCCGGTGTCCGCTTCGCGCGCCCCCAGGAAGATCTGCTTGGCAATGCCGCGCGCGCCCAACCGCACCGGTACCACGTCCATCCGGCTTGCATATTCCTCCACCAGCCAGCGCGGCAGCGCGGCCACCCCGCGGCCGCTCGCTACCATCTGCACCATGATGTCGGTGGTCTCGATGGCCTTATGGCGACGGGGCGTAATGCCGGCGGGCAGCAGGAACTGGCTGTAGATGTCCAAGCGCTCGATGTCCACGGGGTAGCTGATCAGGATCTCTCGGTTCAGCTGCTGGGGCTTTACGTAGGCCACCGATGCCAGCGGATGATCCTTGGCTACCACCAGTACCTGCTCGTAATCGAATACCGGCTCGAACTTCAGACCCGGCTTGAACAGCGGATCGGGCGTGACCAGCAAGTCGATCTCATAGCCAAATAGCGCCCCGATTCCGCCGAACTGGAATTTTTGCCGGACATCCACGTCCACGTCCGGCCACGCGGCCAGATACGGCGAGACCACCTTGAGCAGCCACTGGTAGCAAGGGTGGCACTCCATGCCGATACGCAGCGCGCCGCGCTCACCCTGTGCGAACTGACCCAGCCGCTCTTCGGCCAGGTCCAATTGCGGCAGCACCCTGTTCGCCACGGCCAGCAGGTACTGGCCGGCTTGGGTCAAGCGCAGGCTGCGCCCTTCACGCAACCAGATATCGGTACCCAACTGCTGCTCCAGCTTGCGGATGCTGTGGCTCAGCGCAGATTGGGTGATTCAGTACCCCGCCGGCAGCGGTCAAGGAGCCCTGCTTCTCGACCTGCTGGACGATGCTCAGGTGGATACGCTCAAGCATATGGATGAGTGATATTCATGAATTGGTGAAATAAGACCATTTTACGTCATCGAATTCCATCCCTAGGATCGTCCGTATTCAGTGGCCCGCCACGCTTCGGGACAGATCAGGTCGATGAAGGCAAAAACCTCCCACCCACTCAACGTAGTCGCGATCTCCGGCGGCATGCATCGCCCTTCCCGAGCTCTGGCCCTGACCGAGCACCTGATGGGCCTGCTCGCCAAAGCGCTGCCCTGCCAGGTGCGCCTCATCGAGCTGGGGCAGCTTGCGCCACAGCTTGCAGGCGCAGCGTGGCGTTCCCAGCTGCCCGAGACGGTGGAGACCGAACTGGCTGCGGTTGAACAGGCTGACATCCTGATCGTGGTGACGCCGGTCTATCGCGGCTCCTACACGGGGCTGTTCAAGCACTTCTTCGATCTCATCGACCAGGACGCACTGATCGACACGCCGGTACTGCTGGCGGCCACTGGCGGCAGCGAGCGCCACGCATTGGTGATCGACCACCAGCTGCGGCCACTGTTCAGCTTCTTCCAGGCGCGCACCTTGCCGCTGGGCATCTATGCGACCGACAAGGATTTCGTCGATTACCGCCTGCACAACGAAGACCTGATCCAGCGCGCCGCGCTGGCGGTGCAGCGCGCCCTGCCCCTGCTCGACCTGCCCCGTCATATGGGAAGCGCAACCACCCCGGCCGTCGCTGCCGCCTGAGTCAACCTACGCCGAGTCGCCATCGTGCTGATTCAAACCTCCCCGCAGAACCTACGGTAGCCCTCCGCCATGAACGACGCATTTGAATTCCGCATCAAGAGCCTACGCTTTGATGAGCACTATCACCCCGCCGACAGCACCCGCCTGACGACCAACTTTACCAACCTGGCCAGGGGCAGCAGCCGCGAGGAAAACCTGCGCAACACCCTGAACATGATCGACAACCGCTTCAACAGCCTCGCCCATTGGGACAACCCCGGCAGCGATCGTTACACCGTTGAACTGGAAATCATCTCCGCCGAAATGCGCGTGGCTGCGGAAGGCGAAGGCCAGGTTTTCCCACTGATCGAAATCCTGAAGACCACCATCGTCGACCGCAATACCAATGCGCGCATAGACGGGATCGTCGGTAACAACTTCTCCTCCTACGTGCGTGATTACGACTTCAGCGTGCTGCTGCCGGCGTACAACGCCGACAAGACCTCGTTCACCACGCCGGCGGATTTCGGCGACCTGCATGGCAAGCTGTTCAAGCACTTTCTGGAGTCGGCAGCCTACAAGGTGCGCTTCAGCAAGCCGCCGGTGATCTGCATCAGCGCGTCCAGCAGCAAGACCTACCGGCGCACGGGCAACGAGGACCCGGTGTTGGGGGTGGAGTATCTGCAGAACGAGCTTTCCTCGACGGACCACTACTTCGCCAAGATGGGCATGCAGGTGCGCTTTTTCATGCCGCCCAACAGTGCCGCGCCGCTGGCGTTCTATTTCTGCGGAGACCTTCTGGGCGATTACACCGATCTGGAGCTGATCGGCACCATCAGCACCATGGAGACCTTCCAGAAGATCTACCGGCCGGAGATCTACAACGCCAACTCCGCCGCCGGCAGCGTCTACCAACCGAGCCTGAAGCACCAGGACTACTCGATTACCAAGATCGTCTACGACCGCGAGGAGCGCAGCCAACTGGCGGTAAAACAGGGCAAGTTCACGGAAGAAAACTTCATCAAGCCCTACCGGCATGTGCTTGAGCAGTGGGCCGCCAACCGCGCGGCCTGACCCACGACTACACACAAAGAACCGCCATGAAGAAACTACTCCCCACCTCCACCGCCGGCAGCCTGCCAAAGCCGTCCTGGCTTGCCGAACCGGAAAAGCTCTGGTCCCCCTGGACGCTGCAAGGCGACCCGCTGCTGGAAGCCAAACAGGACGCACTGCGTCTTTCCCTGCACGAGCAGCAGCAGGCAGGCATCGACATCGTCAGCGATGGCGAGCAGACCCGCCAGCACTTCGTTACTACCTTCATCGAACACCTCAGCGGTGTGGATTTCGAGAAGCGTGAGACGGTGAGAATCCGTGATCGCTACGATGCGAGCGTGCCGACGGTCGTCGGCGCCGTGAGCCGCCAGAAGCCGGTGTTCGTCGAAGACGCCAAGTTCCTGCGCCAGCTGACCCGGCAGCCCATCAAATGGGCCCTGCCCGGCCCGATGACGATGATCGACACGCTCTACGATGCCCACTACAAGAGCCGCGAAAAGCTGGCCTGGGAATTCGCCGGGATTCTCAACCAGGAGGCCCGCGAACTCGAAGCGGCGGGCGTGGACATCATCCAGTTCGACGAGCCTGCCTTCAATGTGTTCTTCGACGAAGTGAATGACTGGGGCGTTGCAACACTGGAGCGCGCCATCGAAGGGCTCAAGTGCGAAACCGCCGTGCATATCTGCTACGGCTACGGCATCAAGGCCAATACCGACTGGAAGAAAACCCTGGGTTCGGAGTGGCGCCAGTACGAGGCGTCTTTCCCCAAACTGCAGCAGTCCAGCATCGACATCATTTCGCTGGAATGCCAGAACTCGCACGTGCCGATCGACCTGATCGAGTTGGTCAGGGGGAAGAAGGTGATGGTGGGCGCGATCGATGTGGCCAGCAACGTCATCGAAACCGCGGAGGATGTCGCCAACACCTTGCGCAAGGCGCTGCAGTTTGTAGATGCCGACAAGCTCTACCCCAGCACCAACTGCGGCATGGCACCGATCCCGCGCGCTACTGCCAGGGGCAAGTTGCATGCACTCAGCGCCGGCGCCGAATTGGTCCGTCGTGAGCTGTTGAGCTGACGCTTCTGCTGGGTTGAAAATCCATGGACCGCCTCAGCGTTCTGAATCCAATCCGGGCAATCGAGGCAGTACATGGGCAGGCACGACTGACTTCAATTGGCGAAGTCAGTCAGCTTTCGTAGGTATGCAGATCTGGAATCACTCGATCCCATCGTCCGATGGGTGGCCATCGGACGACGGGCATGTAATGGGGCGATGCCCTGCACCGCATCGCGGCACTTGCTACAGGCAGGCCTGGGCGCCGGATCAGGGTTCAACCATCGCATTGTCCTTCGCGCCTTCGGCGTCTTCCACTTCCCCCTCGTCAGGCTCATGCAGCACATATCCCAACGACTGCAATCGAGAGAGGTAGCCGCTGGGGTCCAGGACCTCCGACAACGGCAGCGCGGCAAACGTAGTCCTGTTCGTTTCCAGCGCTTTCTGCGCGGCTCCGACCCATGTGGCAGCAAGCCGCTCCGTAACATCCGGCCGTTCCTGGAAGTTCAGTGAGGCATCCGCGATGCCTTTACAGGCTGGGACCAGTTGCTCCGTTTGCATGCGTCTCAAGACGCTCAGATCTCCATTCGCCCACGCGAGCGCACGCGACTTCATGATTGCAATGTCCGAATCCAGCCTATCAAGTGTCGTTCGAAAACAAGGGATGTCGTCGACGGCCGATTGGGCCAGGTTCGAAACCCCATCGCGGATCTTCGCCTTGTCGAGGTTGAGCGGATAGGAAATGCTGGTTTCCGTGATCCTTACCTCATGCGCTTTGGCAATGGCTTCAATTGCACCCCATACCCGATTCGACCTCGTCAGGCCCGCTGACTCCGTCGCCTTCCAGTACAGGTCCTGGGAGGCGAACATCGGACGATACCGTTCGAGTTTCGTATCCCTTCCGAAGTACGTTTGCCTGAGGATCGTCCAGCGGCCATACAAATCGGTGGGTAACACGTCCTGAAGTTTCCTGCCTTCCGGGTTTTTTACTGCCTTCAGCGCCGCTGGCGCCAGGAACACCATCTTGAAGGTGTCGCCAACGCCGACATCCGCCCTCGCCGATCCAGGCGCCAGGACCTCGTCCGCTGCGGCAATCACCTGCTCGGCTTCCCGGGACCGCCAGGTCATCTGTTCCGGAAGCGGCGTGAGCGTTCCCAGGATCCAGAGCGTGTTTTCTCCATGGGTGAGCCGCCACATCCGCGGGCCCGGTCGTTCACCGAGCACGGTGATGGCATCCATCTCCGTGACACCCGCTGTGGCCTCTTGAGGACTTGCTGCAGCCAGCCTTGCGCTGCTGGCCAGGAGAATGGCACCCATCACAACATGAGATCGCACCTATCAACCCCTGACTTGAATGCGTTCCAAGAGTCTAAATGCCTGATCCCCGACATCAACCCTTGGGTGATCGGACCGATGCAGAAGAACTCAATTCTCCGTTATGGGGGCCTTGGGAATATGGAAGATTGGCAGCTTCTAATTTCGTGACGCGTCATTTAAAATAAGACAGGCCTTTTGACTGCGGCACCAGACCCATCACTTGCACCACCTCAGCGCCCTACCCCTCTCCACCTGAAAAGCCAACGTTCGCGCGTGACTCGAATATGGGCGGAGACAGCGCCTCCATCTACTGCAATCTGCCCAACCAGATTGCTCCATGGCGATTGAAAGTCCCGGCCCGCACCTGGCTTTGCGCGCCGAAATCCCAGCGAACGGCGCGTGTTTGGGAGCCAATTGCCGATACAGCTATCCTATGGACAAATCACCTAGGGAAGGGTCGCGTCCATGTCGCCTTCAGTTGCCTTCCAGAAGCCGCGCTGGCTTCGGGATCTTGTCCGGTTCCTGCCACTGAAGAGCCAGTTCGTTCTCTCCGGAAACGTCGGCGACCTGCAGGTCAGTGAGATTTCACCGGGCGTGCTGACCCCGCAGACCTTCAATGTGAACCTGCGCGATGCGTTGTTGGAGGCCGGTTTCAGCCAGGTAATCGGCTGGGACCCGCTGACGGGGTTCAGGGTACTTGGCCGCCCAGCGAGCGATGACGCCGGTGACGTTGAGGCGGGTGACGCCTTGCTCCGCGAACTGGGCTTGACCCCGGTGGACGGTGCCGCGGCCGCTGGCCCCGACCTGCTAAGCACCACCCTGCCACGAATGGTTGACCGCAACGGCGAGCCCATCGCGCTGATCGTCGATTTCGCCTCCCGGCTGGTCGTGCGCAACGATAGCTTGACCCCAGCCGAGCACCAGCTTTTCACTCGCGCTCTGGTGCTTTCCCACAGCGCCCGGGCACGGCCCGCTGGCGAGGCCCGCAAGCCCTTCTTCAATACTGTGCTTTGGGTCGTCCACAAGGAGGGTGACCTGCCGGACTGGCTGCTGGTCGATAACCCTCGCCTGCGGCATATCCCGGTCTCCAAGCCCGACCTGACCGCACGCCGGGCGATTGCCTCAAGCCTGCTGCGCGGCCTGGAGGGTGGCCGTGAGGCCAGCGCGGAGGCGCTGCAGCTGGCTGCCGATGCCTTCATCGAAAGCACCGAGGGGTTGCTGCTGCTGGACCTCAACGCGATCGCGCAGTTGGCGCGCGTCGAAGGCGTGCCCATGGCGCGTATTTCCGATGCAGTGCGTCGTTACAAGGTCGGCGTGACCGAGGATCCCTGGCTGAAGATTGACCGTCGCCGGATCCGCGAGGCTGACGACTTCATCCGCCGCAGGGTCAAGGGCCAGACCCATGCGGTTACGCACATGCTGGACATCGTCAAACGCGCCATGACTGGCGTCGGTGCCAGCCGCAAGGGCAACCGCCCGCGTGGCGTGGCCTTCCTTGCCGGCCCGACCGGTGTCGGCAAGACCGAGTTGGCGAAAACCGTCACCAGCCTGCTGTTCGGCGATGACAACGCCTATATCCGTTTCGACATGTCCGAATTCAGTGCCGAGCATTCCGATCAGCGATTGATCGGTGCCCCTCCGGGCTACGTTGGCTACGACGTTGGCGGCGAACTCACCAATGCCATCCGCGAAAAGCCCTTCAGTGTGGTGCTGTTCGACGAAATCGAGAAAGCTCACCCGCGCATTCTCGACAAGTTCCTCCAAATCCTGGACGACGGCGTCCTGACCTCGGGCCGCGGTGACCGGGTCTACTTCTCCGAGGCGCTGATCGTATTCACATCGAACCTGGGCATCTATCGCCAGGACGAAAACGGCGAGCGCGTGGCCAACGTCATGCCCACCGACGCGTTCGATACCGTACAGCGCAAGGTGGAGAGCGAGATCGACCGCCATTTCAAGCTGGTGCTGAATCGGCCGGAGATCCTCAACCGCATCGGCGAGAACATCATCGTTTTTGACTTCATCCGCGAGGATGTGGCCGCACAGATTTTCGAGCAGATGGTGGATGCCACGCTTGCCGACCTGGGCGAGCAGTCGCTGCAGGTGGAACTGGCCGAACCCGCGCGTGCTGCGCTGCGCAGCGTGTGCCTGGGCGATCTGTCCAATGGTGGCCGCGGTATCCGCAATCAGCTCGAAGCCCACTTCATCAATCCGCTGGCGCGTGCGTTGTTCGACCAGGACGCGCAACCGGGCCAGCGCTTTGAAGTGGAAGCCATATCGAGCGCGGGACTGCGACTGGTGCCGCGTTGAGCACAGTGCTTGACTTGTCACGCGTGCACTTCCCGGTGACCACCTTGGGGCCTGGGCGGCGCCTGGGCATCTGGTTCCAGGGTTGCAGCATCCGCTGCCCAGGCTGTATCTCCGCCGATACCTGGGGTGCAGGTCGCCACCTTACGACCATCGCAAGCTTGCTCACGCAGATCCAGCCTTGGTTGACGGAAGCAGATGGCATCACCATTTCGGGCGGCGAACCGTTCGACCAGCCTGAGGCTCTGCTTGAATTGCTGCGGGCGCTGCGCCAGCTCGGGCAGCACGACATCCTGGTCTATAGCGGTTATCCGCTGGAGCAGCTTGCGCCGGTTCTTGCCGATGCCGAAGGACTGATCGATGCATTGATCTCCGATCCCTACGAGCAGGCGCTGCCGCAATCCGTCGCCCTGCGCGGCAGCGACAACCAGCGTCTGCATCTGCTTACAACGGTTGGCCGCGCGCGCTTCTCAGGCTTCGAGCGACCACTGCGCGCTGAAGACAAAGCGCTGGACCTGATGCTCGACGAGGACGGCAGCGTGTGGATGGCCGGCATCCCACGCCGCGACGATCTACTGCGCCTGCGCGCATTACTGCGCGAGCAGGGCCACCAGCTGCAGGTCAGCGCTGATACCGCATTGCGCGGCCCTTACGAGATCCTCCGCAAATGATGCGCTTCTGCCCCAATTGCCACACCGAACGTGACCTCCTTGAGCTCTTCTGCGAAGGGGTAGTTGGGGGACAAGCCTGCAGCTGGGATCTCTCCAGCGAGCCCATCCGTGCCGCTGGCTGGCGACCGCAACCTGTCATTACCCGCGACGCTCCCCTCACCCCGGCCAGTGCCGAAGCCGATGCGCCGGCATTACGCTGCATCAACGGCCACCCGCTGCAGGCTGGCGATCTGATGTGCCTGGAGTGTGGCGGTGAGCCGGCCGCATCGCCGCCGCCGACACCTCAAAGTGAAGACGCAGGCAGCATGGCAGCTGATGATGCTGCGCAGACACGCATTGACGGCTGGCGTCTACTTCGCGAGATCAGCCGCACCGACGGCGTGCGCGAACGCTACCTCGCCCAGCACGACGACGGCAGGCAAGCGGTCCTTACCTTGTATCGCGCCGGTGCCGAGCCGGACCCAGCGGTCTATGGCGTGCTGCGCCGGCTGCCCCGCGAGCATGTACCGGACATCATCGCGACAGGCCGTTGGAACGATCGCGCCTACGAAGTCGCCGAAGAACTCACCGGCGGCACCCTCGCCTCGCTGGGCATCGTCATCCACGACCTCGATACCGTGCGACATGTGGTACGCAAATTGGGCCAGGCGCTGCACGCGTTCAGCGAAGTCGGGTTGCGCCACCGCGACCTGCGCCCGGCCACACTGCTGGTGCGCAGCCCTGAGCCGCTGGACCTGGTGATCAGCGGCTTCGGCTCGGCGCGCCTGTCCGAGTTCGACCTCGATATCGTGTCGCCGCTGGAGATCAGCCGCTACATGGCGCCGGAGGCCATCGCCGGCGGTGTCGCTGCGGCCTCCGATTGGTGGAGCCTGGGCATGATCCTGTTGGAGCAGCTCACCCAAGGTGCCTGCTTCGAAGGGGTCAACCCGAATGCTTACCTTATCCACGTGCTGGCCAACGGTGCGCTGCTACCGGATGCGCTGGACCCGCAGTTGAACCTGCTGCTGCGCGGGCTGTTGGCACGTGATCGCAACCAGCGCTGGCAGTGGCCCGAAGTACGTGCCTGGCTGGATGGCGAGCCGGTCATCGCGCCTGCTGGCGCGCAGGCCGAACAGGATTCCGCCAGCGGCGCGACGATCACGCTGGGCGAGCGACGCTTTCATAAGCCGGCGTTGTTCGCACTGAGTGCCGCAGAAGAGCAGCACTGGGCGCAGGCACTGGACCATCTGTTGCGCGGTGTGATCGTGACCTGGGCCGAGCAGGTCGGTCTTCCGCCCAAGTCAATTGCCGGCCTGCGCAATGCCGCTCAGCATGTCGAACTTGAAGACGACTTCCGCCTGCTGCTGGCGCTGAAGATCCTCAATCCGGACATGCCGCTGATCCATCGCGGACAGATCGTTACCCCCGGCTGGCTGCTCGAACATCCGCTGGAAGGCTACCGGCTGATTACCGGCCCGGTACCGGATCTGCTGGAAGCCCTGGGCAGTGAAAGCTGGCTATGGCGATTGAAGATACGTGCCGATCAGGTGCGCCAGCGCGCCCGCCATCAAGGTATCGAGCTGGACGAGGCACAGCTGCGCATCTATCTGCTGTCAACCTCGCGGGCCCGCTTGGCAGCGCAATGGCAGGAGCGCCAACAACTGTTGCCCGACAGCGAGCACGCGGGCATCCGCTCGCTGAGCGAACGCCGGCTGATCGGCGAAGAAGACCTGATTGTCCTGCTTGGCGCGGGCATCCATCAGTTCCGTTCAGTGGACGCCATCATTGACCAGGCCAAGCTGCTGGCGTTCGAGGCCGGCGTGCTGCAGTTCGATCCCGCAGTTGCACGCACGCTGTTGGCGCTTGAACGGCGGGAGCTGTTCCTGCGCGTGGATGAGCGCATCGTCGGCTTCGCCCGTTGTGGTCTGCGGCAACCTGATGCCTGGGCTGATCAGTTCCGGCTGGAGCGGCGCATGCCGCTGGCCAACGCCCTGGTATTGCTGGCGGTGCCGGCAGAGAACTGGCTGGAGCCACAGAAGCAGCAATACATCACCCAGATCCTCGACTTCTTCGAGAAGAAGGTGACGACCAGCGTGATGCGCGGCCCATTGGTACGCATGATCATCGGCAAGACCACCGCGCGCATCGATCTGCACGAGCTCGATACCCCCCGTCGTCCTGCCGCTGCACTGCTTGATGCGCTGCTGCAACGGCAAACCCGCGCCGTGGACCTGGACCCGGTAGCGCTGGCGGCCAGCCAGCCGCTGCTGGCCCGTTTGAACAGCCTTCAACGGCAGAGCTCGCTGTACAAGCGTGACACCGGCATCGACGGCCTGCACCTTGGCTTTCCCTTCCTGCTCATCCGCGACTCGCAGAACATCCGTACCCGCATCGCGCCACTGCTGCTGTGGCCAGTGAAGCTGCAGATGGAACTGGGCAGCCGTGGGCGGATTGCGCTGGCCTTCGATAGTGAGCGCGAGGAAGTCCGGCTGAATCCGGCCCTGGAAGCGCTGATCGGGGTCGAAGCCTGCAAAGCCTGGCGCAGGACGGCGGATGAACTCCTGGGACGCTCCTCGCTGAAGGCCGCCGACGTGATGGATGCGTTCGGTGTGCTGGCCAGCCCGCGTGCGCGGGTGCTTGAAGCGCTTCCCCCCGCCTCCACCGAAATCCCTGTGCATGAGGCCGAACTGGCCTGCGCGGCGGTGCTGTTCCACGTCACCTTCATGGGCCAGGCACTGGGTGAGGATCTGCGCCAGCTCAAAGCCTTGTCGCCCAGCGGCACCGGTCTGGAAACCGCGCTACGCCTGGGCACCGCCTCGGCGGAAGCCCCGGACGAGTCACCGGCCGAACTGGATCGTTTCTTCACCGCCTCCAGTGATCCCTCGCAGGAGGGCGCCGTCCTGCAGGCCCGGCAGACACCGGGCCTGCTGGTCGAAGGCCCGCCCGGTACCGGCAAGAGCCAGACCATCGTCAACATGGTGGCCGATGCCATCGGCCGACAGAAGAGTCTGCTGATCGTCTGCCAAAAGCACGCTGCACTGGAAGTCGTGCACAAACGGCTGGTGGCCGAGGGGCTCGGCAATCGCGTGGTGATGCTTGATGACGTCAATCGCGATCGCGAACGGGTGATCCGCGGTGTGCGCGAACAACTGGAAACGCTGTTTGCCACGGACGGGCCGACCTCACGCAGCTGGCAGGCGCAACGCGAGCGGCTCGCTGCCCGTATCGAATCGCTGGAGGGCGAGCTGGATCGCTTCCACGCCAACCTGCATGCGGTTGATGAACGCACCGGGCTGAGCTATCGCCAGTTACTGGGCGAGCTGATTGAACTGGAACAGGATGGGGCAACGCTGGCGTTTCCGGCACTACGCCAGCGCTTGGGTGACCTCGATATGGCCGAGCTTGCGCAGCTGGAAGAGGCCTGCGCGCCGCTGGCTCGGCTGTGGCTTCCTTCCGATTACGAAGCAAGTCCACTTGCCCGTCTGCAGGTCTTTGCGTCTGATGCAGCCACCTTGCAGGGCTTCCAGCACGACTTCCGTCAGTTTGTCCAAGCCGAGACCGCCAGGATCGAGATACTGCAATCGCATCCGGCGGGTTTCGAGGTTGCCGAGCCGGCGCCTTATCGCGAGTGGCTGCAGGGGCCGGCACGCACCCTGCTCGAACTGGACGAAGGCCAGCGACAACGCCTCGCTCGCTGGCTGCCGCTGTTCCGTGCATCTGCAACCGGTGACACCGGGATCGGCGTACGCACGCTCGCCTCGCTGGACCAGATCCAGCGCGACCTGCGCAACGCTGCATTGCAAAGCCATTCCCCGCTGCTCTCACCCGCATTGGCTGCCCTGCCCTCGCCTGCCCTGGATCGTCTGGACAACCAGGCAAGCGCGTTGTTGAGTGCGACCTCCTGGCTTGCGCGCATCAGCCCTTTGAACTACCTGCGGCGCCGTCGCGTATCGGCCTTCCTCGCCAATCATGGCGAGACGAAAACAGGCACGGCGCAGCTCGGCAGCTTGCTTGCTGCAGCGAAACTCGAACAGTACTGGCGGCCGTTGCGCGCGGCGTTCTCTGCCGCGCAGCTGCTGCTGGAACTTCCGCTCCCCGATGTAGCAAGCGGCCCTCTTCTTGCGGCGCAGGTCGCCGATACCACCGACAAACTCCGCGCCGCGCAAACGCTCGCCGCATCCATCGCGACTGCGCCAAGGGCTGCGGCACTGGAAGCGGCGGTGCGCTCGGGCACCCGCCAGGCGCTGCAGGCCATGCTGACGGAAACCGAAGCCGCGCTGGCGCAGCAATCAGCCCGCGAACGCAGCCTTGAGCGTCTGCAGCGACTGGCCAACTGGGCCAATGCAGACTGGGTCGCACAGCTGCGCAGCGCAATCGAGCAAGGCCATGACAACCATGCCACGCTCGACGCGCTGACGCAGGCCTTGCCAACGCTGGCCGCATACCAGCAGTTCCGCGTGCGCGCCGAGCAGCTGTCGCCTGCGCAGCTGGCCTTCTTTGCCCTCTTGCGTGAACGCGCCACCGAGCTCAAGGGCATCGCCGATGAGCGACTGGACCTCAGCGTCCGCCACCTGATCAATCGCGAAGCGCGACTGGGATGGAAGCAGCGCATCGAACGCACACAGCCAGCATTGCTGCTGGACCAGGCCGAAGCAGCGGGCAAGGTGGACGCACTGGCGCAGGCGGATGCACAGATGCGTCAACTCAACCGTGAGATGCTCGGTACTGCCATCGACAGCCAACTGCTAGGCACCCGCAAGCAATGGGAAGACGTCACCCGACTGACAGGTCGCCGTTCCCGCCGTCTGCGCGAATTCATCGAACTGGGCGCGGGCCTGGGCCTGATGCACCTTCGGCCGGTATGGCTGATGAACCCGGACGTCGCCAGCCGCGTCCTGCCGCTTCGTGCCGGCTTGTTTGATACGGTGATCTACGACGAAGCCTCGCAGATGCCGGTCGAATACGCCTTGCCCACGCTGTTCCGTGGACGGGTGATGATCGTCAGTGGCGACGAGAAACAGATGCCGCCGACGGCCTTTTTCTCCAGTCGCATCGAGAGCGATGAAGCTGAACTGTTCGATGGCGACACACCTTCTGAGGACGCCGAGCCGGAAGAGCAGGAGCAATTCGAGGACACCTGGAACCGGCGCGAGATCAAGGACTGCCCGGACCTGTTGCAGCTGGCGCGCAGCGTGCTGCCAACCACCACCTTGCAGATCCACTACCGTTCCGCCTACCGCGAATTGATCGGCTACTCCAATGCATCGTTCTACGGCAATCGGCTCAGCGTGCCGGTGCGACACCCGGCTGCGAGGATTCTGCAGGCGCGGCCATTGGAACTGATCCGTGTCGATGGCCTTTACCAGGAACAAACCAACCCGCAGGAAGCCGAGCGCGTGGTCGACTATCTCGCCGAGCTTTGGCGCGCGCCGCTGGAACAGCGCCCATCGGTCGGCGTAGTGACTTTCAACCGCAAGCAAGCCGACCTGATCGAAGAGCGGATGGAAGAGCGCGCAACGCTGGACGATGCTTTCCGCATGGCCTTCGCCGAGGAACGTGAGCGCCGGGATGGCGGCGAGGACATGGCGGTGTTCGTCAAGAACGTCGAGAACGTACAGGGTGACGAGCGCGACGTCATCGTGTTTTCTTCCACGTTCGGGCGCAATGGCCAGGGCACATTCCGTCGCAATTTCGGCGTATTGGGGCAAACCGGTGGCGAGCGGCGGTTGAATGTAGCGGTCACCCGAGCCCGCGAAAAAGTGGTGATGATCACCTCCATGCCGATTGCCGATATCTCCGACATGCTCACTACCCAGCGCCCGCCGACCAGCCCCCGCGACTATCTGCAAGGCTATCTCGAGTACGCGCGCGCCCTGTCTGCGGGAGAGTTCAGCGGCAGCCGTGCATTGCTTGGACGGCTGCTCACCGACCGCGGCCAAGTACGCACGGAGCACCGCCGCCACGGCGACGGCTTCACCAATGCGGTCGCCGCTTACATCCGTTCGTTGGGGTGGGAGCCGGTAGCGGCCGACGAAGGCGACACCTTCGGCCTGGACCTGGCGATTGAAGATCCGGTTACCCAGCTGTACGCCATCGGCATTGAATGCGACAGCCCGCGGCATCCGCTGCTGCGCCGTGCCCGGGCGCGCGAGATCTGGCGCCGCAAGGTGCTGCAGCGGTCAGTACCGCATATCCATCGGGTGTCGTCATTGGGCTGGTATGGCGATGGCGACAACGAACGTCAACGTCTGCGCCAGGCAATAGCCGCTGCGCTTGCTGATGGCAGCCAAGCCGCTGTGCAGAGGCCGGAAGCCGAGCTCACCAAGGAACAGCCATGAGTGGTCCTAAAGTCGTCCGGCTCACTACCCGCGAAGAGGTCCTGGCGATCTGCGAAGCGCTCCTGAGCCGACTGGATCGTGCTATCGCCAACTGGCAGAACGAAACGCTCCGGCTTGGACAGCAGGACGAGGCGATACTGAACGCTACGCGCGAGCGGCGGGTGCAGCTGCAGCAGATGCTGGTGCAGGATGAGTTGTGGCTGCTGCAGAAGCAGGTACCGCTGGAAATAAACTTTATTGAAGCCGATCTGACGCAACGTCAGGAAGCGGCGGTGACAAAAGCGGCCGAACTGCGCACGACCCAACGCAACCTGAGAGCCAACGCCGTGACCTTGCTGAAGGCACTGCCTGATGGTGCGACGGAGGCCGACGTGGCGTTGGTGCAAGCCCTGGAGTTGATCGTTGCCGGCCGATCGGTCGCCGACCCAGCAGCGATCCTGGCCCAGGGCTTTGCGCGCCTGAGCAGTGCCAATCGAGCCGATACCGAAACGGTAACCGACGCGCAACGCGATCTCGCCCGCGCCTTGCAGACTGATCGCCCAGACAAGTGGATCGCGGAGGATCACACCGTTCGCGAACCACGCCTGCAACGCATCGACGGCTATCTGGCACGCCTGCACACGCTGTACGGTGCCGCGGTAGCCGAACCCTTCCAGCACCGCCTGGCAGCCATCGAAGAGGACGTGCGACAGGCACGACGCGGACTGCTGCTCGATAGCCTGGTACTCGACCTGGCGGCAGCATCCGCATTTCACAAGGATCTGGCTGAACATCGGCTCGCACTGCGAAACCTGGCATCCGAGCTGGAGGCAATGCCTGGACAAGCCAACTCACCGCTGCTGGTGCAGATCGCGGATTGCCTGGCCCAACAAGCGCCGGATATCCAACAGATCATCGCGCTATCAACGCAATGCAGCGAAGCCATCGCCGATGAAAATGGAAAACAGGCAGCAGCTGTCAGGCGCCGGGCCATGCTCGAAGGCCTGGCCAGCCTGGGCTACGAAGTCCGCGAAGGCATGGAGACGGCCTGGGCCGATGCCGGCAGTGTCGTCCTGCGCAAGGCAGCGACCCCGGGCTATGGCGTCGAGCTTGGCGGCCGCTCGGACAACGGACGCCTGCAAGTGCGTGCGGTCTCACTCTCCAACGCCAACGATCCGGGCCGGGATCAGGATATCGAGACCATCTGGTGCAGCGAATTCACCCGCCTCAGAGACGTGCTCGCAGCACAAGGCAGCGAACTGAGTATTGAGAAGGCATTGGGCGTGGGAGCGGTGCCTTTGAAGCGGGTTGAGCTTGAACACAGCGATGCAACTCAGAGCACAGGCCGGCGTCGGACGAGAGCGGAGTGATACGGCCAAGCATCAACACGTCTCGTGCCCGAAGCGTCCGGTACAGTTGCCTCTCCGCGAAGTGATTCTGCAAAGCTCGGAAAAAGCGGCAGGTCGTTGCTTTGACGTGCAGCTTGGCCCCCTTCATCAGCTACCTTTTGTCTTGCTTGATGCGGGCCTGCTGTTCGAACGTCGTTTTTCGCGAACGCCGGACTCTCCAGTCACGATGCTATCCCTGAACTCCAGCATCGGCTCCGGAACCAATGAAGGTTGCATATTCTGAACCTTGATGAAGTTCTTTCGGGCGCCTGCAAGGTCGAGCCCATGGTTCAAAAGCTTGATTGCGATCCCGCCCAACACCAATGCACAGACCACCATGACAACGATCAGGTGGCCTGAAACCGTGCCCAGCCCGCGGAAGCTCAAGAAGAGCAGCCACAACGATGCCATCGCAAACACGAAATAGAGTCCAGTTCCCAGGATGACACCGAGCCCTGCAAATAGAGCTCTCGCATGCCGCGGGTCCTTCCATCGGACAAGGCCATCATCCAGCTGAAAGAATCGCGCCGACTGACTCAAGGCCCACAGGGTATCGGCTGCTTGGGAATTCGCGGCAACCTTGACGATAAGTCGCGCAGGGAGAAACTCACGGCAATAATGGCGAATCAACACCTCACACCACAACGGATCGCGTTTGGCGCGCTCGAAGTCCCAGAGCTGCAGGAATTCCTGGCGGGCTTTGGCTCGGTCACTGTTGAGCGAGTAAAGCCCCTTGAGCAACAGAAAAAGCAGCAGCGACAGCAACACAATCAGCTCGCCGGCCGTCCTGTGGCCAAAACTACCCGCCAACTTGAGTACAAGCTCCTGCACCCCTCCCCCTTCGCCTTCACTGGCTGGATATTGCGGGGATCATATCGGGGTTTCCCCGCGCCTGGGCGCGCCGGCATGCCGCCCGAAGCTCGCAACAACTGCTCCGTGCATTGAATTCTGGCGCGTTGGCACGCCCCCAAGAGTGCCGGCCAGCCCCCGCCTATCCGCCAAGTCTTCGGCCGGTTCGTCAGCACAGGGCGCACACCGTCACAGTACATCGCAGGGCGAACGAACCCAGACACAAAACTGTGACCGCGAAGGCGCGATCTACTGTTACAGATGAAAGTTCCATGAGATAACCCAGCAAAACCTGCCAGGAATATCTGTCTTTTAGGAGCCCGCAATGCATGACGCAGCGCAGCACCACTGCAAGACGGTGTCCGATCAGAAATGGTCGCTCAGTACCTTCATGGAGTTCTACGAGCGCGTACTCGGTCCGCGCCTGTTCAAGCCCTACGGCCAGTTGCTGGTGCACGAAATACGCGCTGATATCGATCCGCTTGCGCCGCCTTCCGCAGTACTTGAAGTGGCGTGTGGCACGGGCCTGATCACCCGCCATCTGTATGAAGACCTGGCGAAGCCACTGAATCTTCAACTCGTGGCCACGGATCTTTCAAAAATTGCCGTTGACGTGGCCAAGCAGGTGCTCAGCGAGGAGCTGCAGCGCGATGTCAGCTTCCAGTCCGACGTCGACATGGCCGACCTGCCCTTTGCCGACAACAGTTTCGACATCATCGTATGCGGCTTTGGATTGATGTTTCCACCGGACAAGGCGCGGGTTGCACGCGAGTTCAAACGGGTGCTGCGCCCGGGCGGGAAAATCTACGGCACGCTGTTCCGCTATAACGAGCTGTTCGATCTTGCCTGGAAGCAATCACTGCAGCACTTCGGCACACCCTCGGCGATCATGGACGCCGCCCTCAGCCTGACCGATCCGTCGACCATTACGCAGCCGTTCGCGCTGGAGGGTCTTGACCGGGGTATCGACGAGGTCACGGTTTCCCGGCCGCTCGCGTTCCACCTTGACGATGCCGATGCACGGGAGTTCCTGTTCAATGCCTGCATCCTGCTGGAAGAGTTCAACCAGTGCGACACCTCGACCCGCGAACGTTACCTCGATCGGATGCTGGAGGCTTTCAACACCCAGGTACCGGATCACAACTACCAGGTGGATGCATGGCTGCTGCGTGGCCGGGTTGATCCTGCTGGCAAGGAGGTCGTCGTCGCAAGCGCGCTACCTGATTTTTCCACTGTCGTTGCGTTCCGCGCCCTCACTCAAGAGGTGAGCGCACTCGATGCAGGCGGCATCTCTGAATCTTCCTGTCGGCAACTTCAAACTTATCGGGCCGTGAAGACAGCATTCCTCGCCAGCAACCCTGGCTTTGCCGACGCTGAGGTCGAGTTGATGCGCAGGCAGGAGTTCTCTCGCCTAGACCTGCAACACGTGACCTATCTTGATCACGTGGGCGGCGCCTTGCCACCGGAGAGCTTGCTTGAGCAGGATCTGCAAACCCTCAAGACCAGCATCCTGGGCAATCCCCATAGCGGCTCCGCCACCTCCGCCGCTGCCTATGCCAAGGCCCGCGAGGACATCTTCCGCTTCTTCAACGGCGACCCCAGCGAGTACGAGATCATCTTCACCGCAAACGCCAGCGCTGCGATCCGGCTGGTGGCAGAGTCGTTCCCGTTCGAGGCGGGGTCGCAGGTATTGCTGAGCAAGGACAACCATACGTCGGTCCACGGGTTGCGCGAATACGCCCGCGCAAAGGGCGCCTCGGTGAAGTATGTGCCGCTGGACAAGAGCCTGCAGATCAACGGCAGCTTGCTGCAGCGCTCGCTCGAACAGCTGCCCGCAAGCCACCCGCACCTGCTGGCGTTCCCGGCGCAATCCAATGCTACCGGCATACGGCATGACCTCTCGCTGATCCGACAAGCGCAAGCGCATGGCGCGATGGTGCTCTGCGATGCAGCGGCGTTTGTCCCGCAAGCACGGCTGGATCTGTCCACGCATCAGCCGGATTTCGTCGCAATCTCGTTCTACAAGATGTTCGGCTACCCCACCGGCGCGGGGTGCCTGATCGCCAGGAAGTCGTCGCTTGCCAGGCTTACCCCGCCTTCGTTTGCAGGCGGCGCGGTGTGCTATTACTCCGGCCCCTGGTCTCCCACCGACCGGCTGTTGTACCGCGAGAACGGGCAGCGCTTCGAGATAGGCACACCCAACTACGCTTCGTTCCCTTCCATCAGTCACGGCCTGGAGTTCATCACGGGTCTGGGGCTGGACACGCTCGCCCTCCGTTCGACAACCCTGGCACGCTGGCTGGAGGCTCAGCTGCTGGAGCTGCGGCACGAGACCAAGAGTCGAACAGCGCTCTGTCGCATCTATGGAGCACCCGGCTTACCGAAGGGCGCGACCCTGATGTTGAACTTCTTCGATTGCTACAACGCGGTGATGCCGCATGCGCTGGTCCGGCGCGCGGCGGAATCGTTCGGCATCAGTGTGCGCAACGGCTGCTTCTGCAATCTGGGCGCCGTGCAGCAGGCCACCTACACCACCGCTGGCGCTGAGCATTGCGAGTTGGACAAGGGCGAGAAAGTGCTTGATTGCAGGACGTTTGACGAGAAGATATTGGGCAAAGGCGATTGCGGCGCGGTCCGTGTCTCATTCGGGTTGGGCTCCAACTTCGCGGACGCTTATCGGTTCTACCTTTTCGCCCGATGCCTGCTCAATATCGAAAGCCCGGGCCTGCAGGCCGCTATCGGTGGTGACGAGACAGGCATACCCTCGCCGGCATCATGAACGTCGAATCCGCTGCTGGTGGGCGCCAGGGATGTCTCCTTTCCCAGCGCCCGCTGCTTGGCATTTACGTGCCACGGACGCAAAAGCCTGCATGGCCTCAATCAGAGCTCGTCAACCTCTCTCCGGACCGGCCTGATTCGCCGCCTGCTGCGTGCGTGCCTGCTCATCGGCTTGGCGATTGGCGGCAAGTTCGGAACTGCGCTGGGTGAACGCGACGCCCTCGGCCGATCGCGTCATCTCCTCCATCGCCCGACGGCCCCCGGCATCGTCCCCTCCCCTCGCAGCGGCCAGCATGGCGTTGAGGTAAGGATTGTCGAATGTTCCTGTAGCGGCGCCCGGCTGACGTTCGTCTGCAGCGGCGTGCCTGTTCTCGGTTGGATTTGACGCATCCGCGCGCAGCGCAGGCGTTCGCGGGTCCACCCGCATCAGCACCGATCGCTGTCCGTTCTCGTTGATGGTGAGCTCAGTCGTGCCGTCGCGGTTGCGCACGCGCGTGAGATCTTCGGCCTCGATGCTGCGCCACTGCCCGCCGATGAACGCCTGCCCATGGCCACTACGACCCCAATGGACGAAGTCGTTGCCGGAAACATAGAAGCCAGCCTGCTGACTGCCAGCTTGGCGCGCTGGATTGCCCTCGGCCAGCGATGCGCCGTGGTCAAGCGCGGTAATGAACCGGCGTGACTGCTCCGGCGTCAGGAACATCGATCGAACGGTGTCGTACTCAAAGCCCAGATTCGGGTTTGCTGCATTTGGTTGATGGGCAACCACCGGGCCCATCAGCGGGTTCGCGGAAACGTTGGCCCATGCGCTTGAGAGCGGATTTTCCGCATTCGCGCTGCGCAGTGCATTGAGCACACTGACGCCGCGAAGCGTATTGTCCGCGCCGCTCTCCAGGTAATCCGCATCACCGTTGGGTCTGTTGGCCAGAAACCCATCGATGGCAGTTTTGACCCCGTCAGGCGACGTCAAGGTGCCCGCTTCTATGCGGTCCAGCAGCCCGGGCCAACGGCCGTCGCCGGCCTGGTTCTGCAGCTTCATGAACATGCCGGCAAGTTCTGCCTGGTCATCGCTGGTCGCATTCTGGTACAGCCCCGTTCGCTGCAGCCGCTCCAACGCCTTGTCGTTATTGCCCACCACCGTGTCGGTAGCCGTCACACCATTGACGTGCTCGGTATCCAAGCCGTGAACGAACGTGCGTCCGGCATCCGAATCGAGAAAGCGATTGATCGAGGTGCGGTCTATGTCGACCGCCTGCGCTGCGCGCATCTGCTTACCCGTGCGCTGCAACGAGGCAAGCGTCGAATCGTACTGCTGCTGGCTCAGCTCAAGCGTCGCGCGGTCAGGCTGCGTTGCTGCCCAGGTCTGATAACCGTTCAACATGTCGCGGGCGACGTCGGGATGCTGACCGAGGTCGATCTGCAATGTACCAAAGGAGTAGCCGCTGTTTGCAACGGGCTCCATGCGGCCCCCGGCCCCAACGTTGCCAGCGAAGCTGAGGCGATAGGCAAGATCGCGCCCACCGATGCTGCCCTCGGAAGTCACGCCCACCGCGAAATAGGCCGCCGCCTTCAGTTCATTCTCGGTGAGGGGATTTGGGTTCGTCATGATCCGACTCCTTGATTACCGTTACTGCGCGGCGGCCAGGCAGGTTTTCAACCAAGGCTCGGCTTCCAACGCTGCAAGCTGATCCTGTGGCACGGGAACTTTCTCGTAGTCGGCGAAACAGGAGCCGTCTGCGCCCGCCATGTCGCTCAGCTTGCCGTCGCAAAGCGCGAGGGGCTTGTCGATCTTTTGCCAGCCCGTGGCGCATTCGGTATCCGTCTCTGAGCCCGGCCGGCCACAGACCTGCGTGCGCTGTGCTTTGCTTTCGCTGATCGCATGCGCAACCACCCTACCCTCATAGGCCTTGCCGGTGGCGACATAGGACCAGGTTCCGCAGATGCGATCGCCACGTTGAACCAGAAGGTAGCGACTGCACTCATCCGGCGAGTCCGTGCCTTCACAGGATTCCCAAGCGCCAGCGAACGTTCCGGCAACTGCCGGCGACGCTGGTTCCTGTTGTGCAGATTGGGCGCTTGCAGCGCCATCCGCATTGGCCGGCTGCACCGCAGTGCTACCTTGCCCTGCGCTTGGTCCAGCGCATGCCGCCAGGCCCACGAGAGTGATCAACCCAAAAGCGCGCATCCGCAACCTCCATCCGATGGTGACTGGAAACCTACACGCTCAACCGCCATGCCACAACTCAGTCAATGGATGCTACGCAAGCTCGACACTCGGACAACTTGGAATACAGATTGCGCCAAGGCCTGCATTACAGCGCAGGCGCCCCGACCCAGTAGTTTCACTCTGTCGGGCACCAACGAGTGCGCACTCCCATTTGGCAAAGTGAAGGAATCATGAGGATCCGATTCCTTCAGACCGCCCTATCGTGAGGGGCTGCGCGAATCAGGAAGGAACTGTGTAATTCATACAGGACAGGTCTTCAATCAACCCAGGGTGGACCGGATCCCAGTCGAGCCATTGACGCGTGAGTTGGCTGGATGCCGCCATGTCCATGCCCACGAAAAGGCCGAACCAGCCGAACAGCGCGTCCTGGTCCCGTGCTG
The DNA here is from genome assembly GCF_032061965.1 of Stenotrophomonas sp. GTDB lineage: Bacteria > Pseudomonadota > Gammaproteobacteria > Xanthomonadales > Xanthomonadaceae > Stenotrophomonas. The sequence goes on from NZ_DAMBEF010000001.1 coordinate 69,089, forward strand.
CGATCGAGCGCGTCGGTACCTCCAGCCCTCGCGCGACGACGTCCGCAATCTGCCGGTAAGGCACGCCCTCCTCGGCGACCGCGTGGTAGCGGCTGCCTGCCTGGCCCCGTTCGAGGACAAGACGATAGAGCAAGGCGACATCATCCACGTGCGCAGCTGACCATCGGTTCCCTCCATCGCCAACATAGCCAGCCAGGCCAAGCTGCCGACACATCTCGATGTAGGGGCTGACCAGTCCCTGCCTTGTCATATCGTGCACCTGTGGCAAGCGAACAACGCGAACATCCACGCCGCGCTCAAGCAGCGCATTGGCGGCCAGTTCGGACGCAACGCGGGGGTTAAGGTGGTCGGCATTGAAACGTGTTTCCAGCGCCAGCTCGCCCTGGATGCCCTTGCCCATGCCCACGCTCGAGGTGATGACCAGCGGCCGTGGGGATCCCGTAAGCGCTTCGCCCAGTGCACCGATGGCAGCCCTGTCCTGTTCGCAATTGGCAGCGAAGCGACTGAAGTCATGCGAGAACGCGGTATGGATCACCGCATCGGCCAACGCCGCACCCGCGCGAAGACTGGGCAGGTCGGAAATGTCCGCACGGTGCACCTGGGCGCCAGCAGCCGACAATAGCCGGGCTCCTTCCGGCGATCGCGACATGCCCAGCACCTGGTGACCTGCAGCAAGCAATTGCGGGACGATTCGCGAGCCAATGAATCCGGTCGCACCTGTGAGGAATACAAGCATCGTGAGTACTCGAAATGAAGGAGCACATACCGTATTTCCTGTCCCCATGCGGTTAAAGTAGTGATGTTATCGGGGTATATGCACTAACAGGTTTGCAACATGGATCAGCCGTCGCTGGGTAGTTTCCTCAAGAGCCGCCGGGCCAGGCTTGATCCTGCCCATTTCGGCTACTCCGCAGCACGTCGCCGCACACCCGGTCTGCGGCGCGAGGAGGTGGCGCAACGCGCCAACATCAGCCCCACCTGGTACACATGGCTCGAACAGGGACGCGGAGGAGCGCCCTCTGCAGACGTCCTGGCGCGCATAGCCTCGGCCCTGATGTTGACGGAAGCCGAACGTGAGCACCTATATATCCTCGGGCTGGGCTGTTCGCCGGATCTCCGCTACCGCGGTGTCGAAGACATTCCGATGCATCTGCAACGCACGCTTGACGCGCTGCCGTTCAGTCCGGCGCTGATCAGGACACCGACCTGGGATGTCGTTGCATGGAACCGTGCAGCGACGTTGCTGCTGACCGACTACACGAAGATTCCTAAGTCAGAGCGCAACATACTTCGTTTTCTTTTCTGCGACCATCGCATACGCGCTGCACAGGAAGACTGGGATAGGGTCGCCCGCTTCGTTGTGGCGTCGTTGCGGGCCGACTCGACCCGCGCAGGTGCGCGAGCCGAAGTGGCGGCCCTGGTCGAAGAACTTTCGTGCACCAGTACGGAGTTCGCTACGCTATGGCGCTGCGACGATGTGGCAAAGGAAGGGGATGGCACCAAGCGCATACGTCATTCTGAACTCGGCGTCCTTGAACTGGAATTCTCGGCTTTCGCGGTCGAAGGGCGCCCTGACCTTTCGATGATTGTCTATAACGCGGCAAATGAAGACACTGCAGGACGAATCGCCGCATTCATCGCCGGCCAGGACATGGCCGCCGCAAGTTCGTCATCGTGATATGTGTCGACCGCTGCGGCATGCTGCTGTGGCGTGGCCCGGCACCGGATCCGTGGTACCGAAACAGACGCATCAAACAGACTTCGACCAATCCACATTCACGTAGCCCGGGCAAGCGCACCCGGTAACCCACGTCGGGTTGATTCCTCAGGCAAACCGCGAACAGCCCCAACTGTGCCGCGCTTACCCCGGCTACGCACGGTCGCCAAGCCAACGGCGCGGCCCAGCGCCATTCATCGCCGATCGATCACCGGGATTGGTCAGCAGGCACTTCTTCATCGACAGACAACCGCAGCCGATGCATTCGTCCAGGCCCATATGAAGCGCCTGTAGCTGGGCGATCTGGGCTTCGATCCGCGCTTTCCATTGGCGTGAGAGACGCTTCCAATCCTCCCCCGTAGGCACCCGTTCCTTCGGCAGGTGCGCCAACTCGGCGCCGACCTCGTCCAGGCTAAGTCCCACTTTCTGCGCGAAAACAATGAAAGCGATGCGTCGAACCGTGGAGCGCGCGTAGCGCCTATGGCCGCTGTTCATTCGCACAGATTCGATCAGGCCGCGTGACTCGTAGAAGCGCAGCGCCGATGCCGCGATCCCGCTGCGTTTGGCCATCCAACCGATTGTCACCAATGGGTCTGTATTGGAAGAGGGCATGCGGGCTCCTTGACTTGAAGTTCACTTTAACTTTTATAGTGCCGCCCGATCAATCAAGAGGTACTGGGTAGGTCCGGCTGTCAGGGACGCCCTCGCCTATCTGCCAGTCCATCACCAGGCGCCGAATGAAAATCGAGAATCCCCTGCTTGCCCTGCTTCGTAAACCGGTAGTCGCGCTGATTGCGCGGTTGCTGCTGACCCTGCCGTTCTGGACCAATGGGCTCGCGCGCCTCGTCAACTTCGAGGCTGGCATCGCGGAAATGGAGGCTTTCGGATTGCCCCACGGCGCGCTCATCAATGGCCTGGTGATCCTGAGCAACCTACTCGGCGCTGGACTGGTCATTGCACGTCGCTGGACATGGTTGGGTGCCGGTGTGCTGGCTGGATTCACCCTGGCCACCATCGTGGTGGTGCATCGGTTCTGGGCGTTCGAAGGCGTCGCCGCCACCCGTGCACTGCATGTTGCGTTTGAACACGTTGGCATCATTGGCGGGCTGGTGCTGGCAACCATTCTCGACAGCGGCGATCGGGAGCGCGAGCATGGCTGACAACCCCTTGAACACGACGCCCGCTGCGTCGGTTGCGGCCAACGGCAACTTCGATCGAGTGACGATTGCATTGGTGATACTGGCCGGTGTTGCCTCGGCCCTGCATGTGGGCAAGGGCCCGATCGCGCTACCTGAAATGCAGCAGGTATTCGGGCGTAGTCTGGCGGACCTGAGCGGGATGTTGTCGGTGTTTGCGGTCGTCGGCGTTATCGGCGGCATGGCAGCCGGCGCCCTGACCCAGCGTCTTGGCGACAGGCGCGTGCTTGCCGCCGGATTACTGGTCGTTGGCTTGGCGAGCATTGTGGGTGCCGCCGCTCCCGCCTATGCATGGCTCATCGCTACCCGCGTCGTCGAAGGATTGGGATTCTTGATGGTCGTAGTGGCCGCACCTGCGGTGCTCAACCGGCTGACACCTCCTGGCAAACGCAACCTGGTGTTTGGCTTCTGGGGCACCTTCATGGGTGTAGGTATCGCCTTGTCGATGCTGCTGGGGCCATTGCTCGACAATTGGCAGGTGCTTTGGCTGTTGGACGGGGCACTCGCGCTGGTGATGGCGGTGTGCGTGCGCCTGCGCGTACCCGCCGGAGCTGGCGGGCGCACGGCAGATCGGGGGCGAGGCGCACTCAGCGTGCTCCGCTCTCCTCCCACCTGGCTGCTCGCGCTGGCCTTCGGGGTCTACAACATGCAGTTTTTCGCCATGATGTCGTTCCTGCCCAGTTACCTGATGCAGAGAGTGAACCTGTCCATGGCACAGGCAGGCGCGGCTAGCGCGTTGATCGTGGTGGCCAACGCGGCGGGCAATGTACTGGGAGGTTTGTTCCTGCAGCGCGGCGTGCGCGCTTCGCAGGTGATGACCGTGGGCTACCTTGTTGCCGGCCTGCTGGGCCTGGTTGCCTTCATGCCGGTCACGTCCGGGGTCGCAGTGCTGGCCTGTTGTACGGCCCTTTCGGTTGCTGCCGGCGTGCTGCCGGCGACCTTTCTTGCCAGTGCGCCGCGTTCGGCGCCCGCGCCGCAGTTGGCGCCGACCAGCCTGGGGCTGGTCATGCAGGGCAACTATCTTGGACAGGTTGTGGCACCCATAACGACGGGCGCGCTGTTCGCTGTCTTTGGCTGGATCGCGGTAGGCATCCAGATCGGCGTGTCGGCATTCGCTGGTGTTGCGCTGGTGTGGCTATACCGCAAGTACGATTGATCGGCATGGTTGTAGCGCGTCGCAAGACCTTGCGCGCTGCCAATTTCCTGCGTGAGTGACGGGTAAAGCGCATCGCCGCGGCCAAGCGCGTCACGCTGCAGGCTGCCCCTTCAGACGGGTTACCAGAAAACGCATGAAAAACTGGGTGATCGGCCCTACGCAGAGGGCAAAAATGATCGTCCCCACGCCAACCGTGCCGCCCAGAATCACACCGAATGCCAGCACCGTGAGTTCGATGACCGTGCGCACGCGCTGGATCGACCACCCGGTGCGACGCGCGAGGCCGGTCATCAAGCCATCGCGCGGACCGGGCCCGAGTTGGGCACCAACGTAAAGTGCAGTGGCCAGTGCACAGATAACGACGCCACCGGCCAGATACAGCCAACGCCAGAGCAATGACTCTGGGGCGTCCAGCATACGCAGGCTAAGGTCAGTGAACGGCCCCAGCAGAAGCGTGTTGGCCACGGTGCCCAACCCTGGCATCTGCCGCAGTGGAATCCACAGCAGCAATACCGCCACCGCGACTACAACCATGATCATGCCAAGGGACAATGGCAGCCGCAGTGCCGCCCCCTCATGGAACACGACCCAGGGCGAGCCCCCCAGCGCCCCCTGCATCAACAGCGCGTTTGACACGCCATACAGCCACAACCCGGCCAGCAGTCGCAGGATGCGTTCGGGAAGACGGCCCGCGCGGAGCTGGGCGACAGGGCCTAGATTGGCCAATCCAAGAGGGGAAGTATTGGGGTCCATGGGGCCAGTATCTTGAGAATTGGCGCTTTTACGTAGATCCACTTCTGCCATAGTGGCCCCATGAACCGCCACATGACCGCAGAGCACCTGGCCAGCCTGATCGGCCATTTCCCCCGCACGCCGGCTTACCGCGGGCTTCGCCTTGTCCTACAGGAACTGATCGGCGGTGGTCGCATTCCGTTGGGCACGCGCTTGCCCAGCGAACGCGCGCTATCGCTGGCGCTGACGGTCTCGCGGAATACCGTCACCCGGGTCTACGCGGACCTGGTCGCCACAGGATTTGCGAGTGCACGACAGGGCGCTGGCACCTATGTCACCGTTCCCGGCGACCGGCAACGTGCGCATGAGCACGCGCTGCATTCCTTGAACGCCAGGAACACGCCCGACAACAGCATCGACCTCAACTGTGCAGCGACCGCCGCCATTCCGGGCATTGCCCGTGCCTATGAGCGTGCACTTGAACAACTGCCGGGCCAGTTGGGGACCGATGGCCAGCGCCCGGTCGGCCTGCCTGCCCTGCGCGAACTGATTGCTCGCATGTACACGGCACGAGGCCTGCCGACCGGCCCGGAACAGATCATGGTCACCTCCGGCGCGTTGGCAGGTGTGGCCGTCGCCGCGCGTGCGCTCACCCGTCCCGGTGACCGGGCCATGATCGAATCACCGGTATATCCCAACGCTATCGAGGCAATGCGACTGGGCGGTGCGCGACTGGTTGCGGCACCCATGGGCGACGCGTTGGGTTGTGAGGGTTGGGATTTGAAAGGGATCGAGGCCACGCTGCTGCAGACGCGCCCGCGCGTCGCCTACCTGGTGCCCGACTTCCAGAACCCAACCGGCTTCCTGATGCGCGATGACCAGCGCGCCCGCTATGCCACCGCCCTGCAGGACACGCAGACCACTGCCATCGTCGACGAATCCCTGCAGGCCATCGCGCTGACCGACGTCGACATGCCCCTGCCTTTCGCCGCCCATGCCCCCGGCGCGATCACCATCGGTAGCGTCTCCAAATTGTTCTGGAGCGGCCTGCGGGTGGGCTGGATCCGTGCGCCGCACGATCTGATGGACCGATTCATAAAGGCACGCCTGCAGTTCGACCTGGGCACATCGCTTTTTGACCAACTGGTGGTGACCGAACTGCTTGGCGACAGCGCGATCGCAGCAATGCGGCGGACGGAACTTCGCCAACGGCGCGATGCCCTGGCCGGGGCAATCCGCGAGCATTTGCCGCATTGGCGTTTCCGGCTACCCGAAGGGGGCATGACCTTGTGGCTGCAATTGCCTGGCGGCAGCGCTACACAGTTGGCTGCCAATCTTGAAACGATTGGCGTGCATATCCCTCCCGGCCCGATGTTCAGTGTTGAAGGTGGCAACGACCAGTGGCTGCGCATCCCCTACGTAAGGCCGGAAGAAGAGTTGAGGCAGGCCGTACGACGCATTGCGGATTTCTGCTCAACGACACCCGCATTGGCTTCAGGGCGGCATGAAAGCCTGCGGTCGGTAATCCTCTGAAGTTGGGTCTTCAGGGTCAGGGCTGAGGATTGTGACAAACAGCCTCGATATTGTGGCCATCGGGACCGATGACAAATGCAGCGTAGTAGTTCGCGTGGTAGTGCGGACGCAATCCGGGCGAACCGTTGTCCTTGCCACCTGCCTCCAGCGCGCAACGATGGAACGCATCAACGTCGGCCCGGGCCTCGGCCGTGAAAGCCAAATGCAACGGCGCAGGCTTCACGGTTGCCTGCGAGATCCAAAGAGAAGGTTTCCCGTTGCGCCCCAGACCAAGCCCGGACGGGCCTTCCATCGCCACTTCCACGCCCAACGGCGCAAGCGATCTCAGAAAGAAGTCCTTGCTCCGCGAAAGATCCGTTGCACCCAATCCAATGTGATCAAACATGCGGTTCTCCTGCTCTGCTCGGCGTGCCCAGGCCAAGTCTACCGAGCGTTGCACCGTATGAGCACATGTTGGGCATGCGACTGCGCTACGCCGCCAATGCATGCGGCCGTGCAAATGCGAAAGGGGCATGCGCAGGGCTCGGTCAGCGATTCGTCGACCGCCATCTGTGCGTGATGCCAGCAGGCTACTAGTCGACTCAGCTAACGACCTGCTCCCATGCAAGCTCGAACGTCAGCTCCAGTCGTTGCCCAGGCGCCAAGCGATGTGGCGCCAAGGTGAACCCATCGGGAGGCCCTGTCTGCGGTTCCACGCAGGTCGCATGGGCGGCGCCATCGTAAACCACCCAATGGTCGGTATCGGCGCGTAGTCGCAGCCGTTGCCCGGCAAGCACCAGCGTTGTTTCGCCGCGGGCGATGAAGCAATCATCCCAGGGCCCGGGCGTGGGCGTGCCCACGGGTAACACCGCGATGCCGTCCTCATCGCGCGGATACATGGCGTCGGGACTGAACAGCAAGCTGTCCGGCTTGCGGAACCATGGGTGCCAGCCGAGCACCGCGGGCATCGCCAGGTCGGTTGCCTGCACCGTGAGGCGCAACTGCAGGCTGTCATTGTCCAAACGTAGGGATTGGGTTGCCTCACCGCCGAAAGGCCAGTAGCCGTCCGTAGGCAATTTCAGGGAGAGAATCGCACTCTGCGCATCGATGCGGTCGACCTGCCAAGGCTGCGAGAAACCAACCCCGTGGATGGCATGGTTACCGAAATTGGCCGGCAGCCGGAAGCTTTTTCCCTCGAAGTCGAAGCAGCCGCGGCGGATACGCCCGGCCCACGGCACCATGGGGTAACAGCCCCAAGCGATGGTCGCGGGCCAGACGTCGGCCTCCCCTATCAGCCAGTCCGCGCCGTCATAGCGAAGCTGGGCGATGCGACCACCCGCTTCCGGTGCAAGCGCGACCTCAAGCCTGCCAGCACGCAACCAAAGCAGGCGGCCCGCCCGCAGTGGCGCCTGCGCGTCGTCCATCGGCAAAGGACGTTCAGGCACCATAGGGATCGATGGTAGCAATGCTGCCGTCCGCTTCGATATGCAGCGGCGTGCACTTTGCTGATCGCAGATGGGTAACACCGCCAGACAACAAGGCGTCGTGATAGAACAGATACCATTGGTCTTGGAACATGCAGATCGAGTGGTGCGTTGTCCAACCCACCACCGGCTTGAGAATCACGCCTGCATACGTGAACGGCCCGTACGGGCTATCGCCGACGGCGTAGCACAGCAGGTGCGTATTGCCGGTGGAATAGGACAGGTAATAGCGGCCCTGGTGCTTGTGCAGCCAAGGCCCTTCGAAGAAGCGGCGCTCATGGTCATCGGCGCGGAGCGGTTGGCCATTCTCGTCAAGAATCAGCACCTCGCGGGTCGGCTCGGCGAGTCGGGTCATGCTTGCATCCAGCCGACCGACGCGCGGCCCGAGTGCAGGCATGTCCCCTACTGGCTCCTTATTGGCGGCGTCGTAACGGTTGTCGCGATACTTCTGCATCTGGCCGCCCCAGATGCCGCCGAAGTAGAGGTAGTGCGCGCCGTCATCGTCCTCATAGACCGCCGGATCAATCGAGTATGTCCCCTCCATGGGTAGCGGCTCAGCGCTGAACGGCCCCTCAGGATTGTCGGCAATGGCCACGCCGATACGGAAGATGCCCTGCGCGTCCTTGGCGGGGAAATAGAGGTAGTAACGACCGTTGCGGTGTGCCGCATCTGGTGCCCACATCTGCTGCTCGGCCCAGGGCACGTCGCGCACATGCAGCGCCATGCCGCAATCGGTGGCCTGCCCATCGGGCGTATCCATGCGCAGCACGTGATAGTCCTGCATGCCGAAGTGCCCGCCTTCGTCATCGAAGGGCCGGTCGCCCTCGATGTCGTGGGATGGATAGATGTAGAGACGTCCATCGAACACGTGCGCCGAGGGATCGGCGGTATAGATGTGGGTCACCAGCGGCGTCGAGATCTGGTGCTGTGCGAGCTGCTTGAGCTGCTCGCGTTCGGCTTCGAGGGCGTGCGCTTCTTCGTCGATTGAAATTTCGTTCATGGTCGTTGTCATGGGGTTACACCACGGCGCCAGCGGCGCTGCGACGTAGCTGGAGGTCATGTTCGATGCGCGTTTCGACGCGCTTGTCGATCTCGTAGATGAAGAGCAGTGCGACTGCGACCAGGAAGGGAATCGAGCAGTACACACTCACCGTCAGGCGGATGCCGTCGACCACCGCATCGGGCTGCTGGGCCGCGCCGGCCTGGTACCCGTAGTGCGCGAGGATGCCCGCGACCAGCGCGCCACCAACGCTGAGCCCGATCTTCAGGCCGCACAACATCGCCGAGAAAATGATGGCCGTGGCGCGACGGTTGTTCTTCCATTCGGAATAGTCGGCGACATCGGCAATCATCGCCCACAGCAATGGAATGGTGATGCCGTAGCAGAACCCGTGCAGCATGAACGCACCGAATGCCACTGCCACCGCCGTCGGCGGGAACAGATAGAACACCAGCAGGAACAGGGTCGAAACAAATAACGCGCCACCAAACACGTCGCGCTTGCCGAAACGGTCAGCCAAGCGGCGCGAAACACCGATGCCCAGGATCATGCAGATGATGCCGCAGGCATTGAACAGGCTGAAGGCCGAGGTTGCCGGATCCTTCGGCCAGCTGAAGCTGGATAACCCTGCAGCATTGAGTGCCGCGTTCAGCGCATTGATGAAACCGTTGAAACCGGAGTTCTCGAGGAAGCCCGCCAAGGCGGTCTCGCTCATGTAGTACTGGAAGTAGTAGATGTAGGTGCCGCCTTTCAGTGCCAGGTTGATGAAGACCAGCACCGTCAACGCCAGCATCACCTGCCACGGACGGTTGCGCAGCAGGTCCGACAAGTCCTGCAGCACCCCGCCGGTCTGTTCCCTGGTCGGTACGATGCGCTCACGCGTGGTGGCGAATGTGATCAGGAAAAAAACGGTGCCGACCACGGCGAACACCGTCATCACGCGCTCGAAGCCCTGCACGCGGTCGCCGTCGCCCAGGATCAGAACCAGCGGCATCAGCAGCACCTGGATGATGAACTGCGCGATCATCACCGCCACGAAGCGGTAAGCCGACAGACTGTTGCGCTGGGCCATGCTGCCAGTCAGTACGCCGCTGAGCGCCGAGTACGGCAGGTTGTTTGCCGCATAGACGCACATCAGCAGCCCGTAGGTGGTCAAGGCATAGATGACCTTGCCGCGCTCCCCCAGATCCGGGGTACTGAAGGCCAGCAGCGACAGCACGCCGAACGGCACCGCCGTCCACAGGATCCAGGGGCGGAACCTGCCCCATCGGGTCGCCGTACGGTCGGCGGCAATGCCGATCAAGGGCGTGAATACAAATGCACCCAGCAGCCCGATCACGAAGATGATCGTTGCCGCGGTGGCGGCCGGTAGCCGGTACACATCCGTGTAGAAGAACGCGAGATAGGTAATCAACGTCTGGAAAATCAGGTTCGCCGCCAGGTCACCCAGGCTGTAGCCCAGCTTTTCCCGGACCGATAACGTGTGCTCAGTGCTTGCCATGCGACGGAAGTCCTGGAAGGAAGGGTTGAACCGGAAGAGGCGGAGGGAGGCGATGCAGCTCAGTCACGCACGGCCTCCACCTTGAAGCGCCTGTGCACGCGGGCATCGGCGCTGGAACCACCCACCCGGACCTCATAGCGCCCCGCTGGCACCGCATAGGCGCCACGATCGTCGTCATAGCTGCGCAAGGCCTGCTGCGCCTCCAGTTCAAAGGTCAGCGTGCGCCGCTCGCCCGGCGCAAGATGGACGCGCTGGAAGCCGCGCAGTTCCTGCTGCGCGTCACCGGCTTCGGCCTGCATCTTGCGGACGTACAGCTGCACGACTTCATCGCCAGCGACCTTGCCGGTGTTGGCCACTTCCACCTGCACGTTGAGGCGCCCGTCGGCGGGAATCCTGCGCGCATCGACGCGGAGTTTTTGGTAGTCAAAGCGGGTGTAGGAGAGCCCGTAGCCGAACGGATACAGCGGCGTGCCACGGAAGTAGCGATAGGTACGGCCTTCCATCGTGTAGTCGTCGAACGCCGGCATGGCCTGCTCGGCCTTGTAGAACGTAACCGGCAAGCGGCCGCCTGGGTTCACGTCACCGAACAGCGCCTGGCCGACGGCGGTGCCGCCGCGCTGCCCCGGATACCAGCTCATCAGGATCGCGGGCAGGTTCTGCTGGGCCCAGTCCACCGCCAGTGCCGAGCCGCCGGTAAGTACCAGCACCACCGGCTTGCCGGTGGCCTGCAGCGCCTCAAGCAGGGCACGCTGGGTGGCCGGCAGGCGAAGGTCGGTACGATCACCGCCGGCAAAGCCCGGATAGTTGACTGTCATTTCCTCGCCTTCGACATCGCCGGTCAGTCCGCCGACGAACACCACCACGTCCGCATCGTGCGCCACATCCAATGCCGCCTCGAACGGTGGCTTGGCACCCGGCATGCGCCAGCCCAGGCGTACGGCGGCGTCGCGTTCGGCATCGTAGTACTCCAGCATCACGTCGTAGGCTTGCCCTGCCTGCAGGTCCAGCTCAACGCCGTCGGCGTGCAGCCTATCGTTGTTCGTCCACCGGTCCAGTACGCGCTTGCCATCGACGTGCAGACGGAATCCATCATCGGCAGCCGCTTCGATCCGGTAGCGGCCTGTCACTGGCGGCAATAGTTGGCCACTCCAGCGGATGCTGAAGCCGTCGCTCGGAATGCCCTGCCCCGGCGCGGCCTCACCGCGTGCCAGCAGGTTGTCGGTGGGTGAGCCACGATCCCAGCGGAAACCGATCTGCGCATCGGTGCGGACCAGTGCCGGCGTCCCGGACAGATCGGGCGTGCGGAAGTATTCACCACGCAGCCCGCGTTCCGGAGAATCGGCTGAAGGCCGCAGGAACGCTGCTTCGATCAGGGGCGTCGCGCCGGGATCATCGCGCCCTTCCACCAGGTCCACGCCACGTGCGTAGCGCACTTCGATGCCCTTGGCAGCATCACGGATGCCCTGCAACACAGTGACCGGTGCCGCAGGGGTGCCGAAATAGTTGCCAAGCAGCGCCATCGTGTCATCAGCCGTGGGACCGACCACCGCAATACGCTTGAGCTCGCGCGACAACGGCAGGACACCATCGTTCTTGAGCAGCACCAGTGATTCCTGGGCAGCCTTCAATGCCAGCGCATCATGCGCAGGTGCCTGGTTCACCGAGGCGGGAATCCTCGCCCAGCGAACGCGCTCGGGGGGGTCGAACATGCCCAGCCGCATGCGCGCGGTAAACAGGCGTGTCACCGCCGCATCGATCTCCGCTTCGCTGATCAGCCCCTGGCGCACGGCAGCCGGGAGCGTGGCGTATTCCTGGCCGCACTCCAGTTCGGTCCCGTTCTTTACGGCCAGCGCCGCTGCCTGTTCCCGGCTCTCTACGATCCGGTGGTGCTTCCACACATCAACGATGGCCCAGCAATCGGACACCACATAACCCTTGAAGCCCCAATCACGCCGCAGCAGGTCGCGCAGCAGGAACTGGCTGGCGCTGGCGGACTCGCCATACACGCGGTTGTAGGCGCCCATCACCGCGTCCACGTCGCCCTCTTTGACCAATGCCTCGAAGGCGGGCAGATAGGTGTCGTACAGATCACGTTTGCTGGGCCGCGCGTCGAAGTGATGCCGATCGGCCTCAGGACCGCTATGTACCGCCAGGTGCTTGGCGGTGGCGTCCAGCTTGCGGTAGACAGGATCGTCACCTTGCAGGCCCTGCACGAAGGCCACGCCCATGCGCGCGGTGAGGTACGGGTCCTCACCGTAGGTTTCCTGGCCCCGGCCCCAACGCGGGTCGCGGAAGATGTTGACGTTGGGCGACCAGTAGGTCAGCCCCTGATAGCGCGCATGCGAGCCTTCGCGCAGGAACTGGTGGTGCTTGGCGCGCGCCTCGTCGCTGATGGTTGAAGCCACCTGCCCCATCAGCGGCACATCGAATGTAGCTGCCAGACCGATGGCTTGGGGAAACACCGTTGCCTGTCCCGCGCGGGCCACGCCGTGCAGGCCCTCGTTCCACCAATCGTAGGCCGGGACACCGAGACGCTCGATGGCGGGCGCGGTGTTCTGCATCTGCGCGGCCTTCTCCTCCAGGGTCATCTGCGAAACCAGTGCCGCAGCACGGGTCTCGAAGCTGGCCGAAGGGTCCAACCAAGGCTTGGCCTCCTCTGCCATGGCGCCAGTTGTTGCCCAGAAGGCTACGCACAGGGCCAAGGTTCGCAGGCGGGTGTAGCGACGGCCGGCGGAAATGAAAGGCGTCCGCGTCATCATTTGCTCCTGTTGGCGCGCTCATCGCGCGCGAAGGGTCCCAGCAGGGTGCCGACGAAGCCACCTGCACGATCAGTACTCAACACAGTTCCATCCACGTTTTCCGCGAGACGCTGCCAGCCATGGCCATCGCCGGTGTCGACCGCGAACGCATAGTTGCCTTCATCCCCGTCGATCTGCAGCTGCAGCGTCGCTTGCGCGTCCAACTCCTGGCTGGCCAGCGTCTTGCTTGCGCCACCGCCATCACGTGCTTCCAGGAACACCGTCACGCGACCGCCCGCAAGGCTGCGCACACCAAGGAAGTACCAATAAGCCTCGCTCTGGAATGCCGCCAGGCCGGCGGCTACCCCTTCGGGTGGCCGCGTCATCTCGGTAGTCGCGGTGAAGCGCAGATGCTGCTGGCGTCGGCCGAGGAACGCGGGGTTGCGCAGTGTGTCCAGATCCTCTGGCAAGGGATGCAGCGCCAGCATGCCGGGGCGTTCCCCCAACGTTGCCCACGCCTGCTTGGGTACCCGTACGCGCAACCAGCCGGCTGCCAGCGCCGGCCCGTCAAATGTGTCGCGATCAACGAAATTGCCGGTTGATGGCGCTTGTGATGCATCACCCTGCATCCATGCCGGCGCTTTCGCCACGTATGGGATGGTCTGGCCGGCGGGCAGGATTTCAGGCCAGCCGTCGCGCCACTGCACCGGCAGCAGGTAGGTCTCTCGACCGGTGTTGTAGTGGCGCTTCTGATAATTGCGGCTGGCGAGGAACACTGCCCACCACGATCCGTCCGGGCCTTCCACCAGGTCAGCATGGCCGGCATTGGTGATTGGCAGCGGCCTGTCGTCCGGCAGCTCGCGCTGGGTGAGGATCGGATTGCCCGCATAGGGGATGTAGGGCCCCCACACGTCGCGACTGCGCAGCACGACCTGGGAATGCTGCGGCCCGGTGCCACCCTCGGCATCGGACAGGTAGTACCAGCCGTCGCGCTTGTAGACGTGCGGCCCTTCAATCCAAATGGGGTTCTTGGCGGGCTCTACCCCGCCATCGATCAGCACCTTGCGCTGCCCCACCGGGGTGAACCCGGCCAGGTCGATCTGCTGCATCCAGATGGCGCGGTGCCCCTCGTAACGCGCGGGACCGGCCGGTTCGTCGTTGTTGACCAGATAGACCTTGCCGTCGTCGTCGAAGAACAACGACGGATCGATACCCCCGATAGTCGGCAGCCAGTGCGGATCAGACCAAGGCCCGGCGGGGTCGCGCGCGGTGGCGATGAAGTTGCCGCCGCTGTCGGTCGCGGTGGTGACGACGTAGAACATGCCATCGTGATACTCGATGGTAGGCGCGAATATCCCGCTCGAGACGCCAAGGCCATCGAAATCCAGCTGCGTCGGGCGATCGATGACGTTGCCGATCTGCTTCCAGTGCACCAGGTCGGTGCTCTCGAATACCGGGATGCCCGGGTAGAAGGTGAAGCTGGAATTGACCAGATAGAACTTGCCGTTGGCGCGGACGATGCTTGGATCCGCATGGAACCCGGCCAGGATCGGATTACGGTAGTGCCCTGCCGGCAAGGCGGTTTCAAAGGCGGTATCGCGCCCGCTGTATTCAAACCAGTCGAAGTACACGGCGGGCGCTGCGCGCGTGTCCTGCGCCTGCGCGACCGTGGCCGCCAGCAGCGGAACCAGGATCAGCAGCCGATGCAGCCACTGATGGCTCCTCCTGCTTTTATGGCGCGGACGAAACAGGCGCATCACGGAGCCTCGGCGTCGCTAAGGAGTAGTTCGAACGGGCCAGCAGGTGCGCCGCTGCCATCGCGCAGCGTGCAGACCGGGCCGTCGGCCCAGCAGTAGCGGATACGTGCGCCGGCCGCAGTTGTGCCACGGAGCAGGACGGCATCGCGTCCCTCCAGCACGGCCTCGGCGTAGTCGCAATGGCGGGCCTCGGCATCGCACAGCTCGAATCCGATCGGACCTTTGGCGCCCGACGTCACCAGGCCGTCGACAACGTCATCGAACACGATCCTCACCCCTGCCGGTGCGCGCACCGCCGTCGCCGCAACCGGGCCAGAGGGTGCAACGGCATGCTCGCCGTAGGCCAGATGACGCGCCGCGCGTGCCAGCCGACGACCAAGCTCCTGTTTGTTTGGCGGATGGATGTCGTAGGCATCACCGATATCGATGGCAACCACCAACGCGGAATGCGCGTCCTCCGCGGCAACTTGGCGTTGTGCCTCACGCACCTGTGCCCACCCGCTCTGCACGGGCGCCGCCGGTGGCTGGCCGTAGCCGGCCAACTGCACCACCAGCAACGGCATCTGTGGGCCAAACTGCCTGCGCCAGTCGTCGCGCAAGGTTCTCAGCAAGCCGGCGTAGGCAATGCCGTCACCGGTATTTGATTCGCCCTGATACCACAGCATGCCGCGCAGGCCATAGCTGCCCAGCGGCGCGATCATGCCGTTGTACAGCGTGGCCAGTCCGGTAGCGGCATGCCACGGCGCTAGCGGTGGTGCGTCCCCGCCCGCCGCCATGCGATATCGCCATGCTGCGTCCAGGGGCACTCTTGTCCCGTCGTCAAAGCGCAGCGCCTGTGCGTCCGCTGGACCGGCCAGTCCGCCTTCGCCATAGGTATCCAGCACATTGATCACGACGGTATTGGTACCTGCCTTCAACAGGCCGACCGGTAGCGGATAGCGCCGGGCCTCACCCGCGCCGTACTGGCTGCCCACGGCGATGCCATTCACCCAGGTCATGTCGGTCTCGTCGACGGGTGCGAGTTCCAGCGTTGCGTGCTGCGCCGCCTGTGCTTTGGTCAAGCTGACCTGCGTGCGGTACCAGACCATGCCGTTGTAGTCGGCAAGTTCCGCAACGCCCCAGCGCTCCCAAGCACCCAATTGCCCGGGCACCTTCTGCCATGCTGTTGCGTTCGCGGTGGGACGCCAGGGTGTATCACTTGCGGCCGCGCCGTCGCGGCTGCTCCACCACCGCTCCCAATGTCGCCCCCAGCGCGGTTGTGCCGCCGCTGGATCCCGCGCATACAGGGCCAGCACATCGAGTGCTTCGTCCCTGCCGCCGTGTGCGCGCAAGGCATCGGCACCGGTCCATGCCTCTATCCGCGAACCACCCCAAGCGGCCTGGATCAGCCCCATCGGCACATCGACGGTTTTTTGCAACTCACGGGCGAAGTAGAAACACGCCGCGGAGAAGTCGCGCACCGTCGCCGGCGTGGCTGGCACCCAGCCGGTATCGGCACTGAACTCAGCCTGCGGTTTGACGGCAGCGGCACGTGGCACGGTGAACAGGCGGATCTCCGGCCGGTTGGCCGAGGCCAGTTCGCTGCTGGCGTCGAGCGCACGCCATACCGGCAACTCCATGTTCGACTGACCCGAACACAGCCATACATCGCCCATCTGCACGTCACGCACGGTCTGGCTTTCCTGCCCTGCGCGAACCGTCAACTCGTACGGGCCGCCAACCGGGGTTGCCGGCAGCGTCGCGTGCCAGTTGCCCTGGTCATCCGCATGCACGACAAGCGCCGCCTGATTGCCGAGTGCGACGGATACGGCCTCTCCGGGCTTGGCCTGCCCCCACACCGGAATTGGCTGGTCGCGCTGCAGCACCGCATGATCCTGGAACAGCGCATGCAGCAGCGGCGTGGCCGCTGCCGGCAGGCAAATGGCGTAGTACGCCAATGCCACCGCCAGCAACTTGCAGCATGACACCTGTCCCCGGTTCATCGCCCATCCCCGGGTGCGGAAGGAAACTGCAGTGCCTGGTAATAGGCCAGCGGATGCGGCGGCTCGGTCTCACCCGCCGGCAGCGGCCTGCCGCTGATGGACTGGAAATAGGCCACGCTGGCATCGCGCCACCATTGCGCCTCGCTGTGCTGGATGCGCAGGAACGCAGCAACCTGGTCGTGGCGGGGTGCGTCCACCCTGCCCTGCAGGCCGGCCCAGGCAGCTTGCATGGCCTCTACCTTGCGCACGCCCAACGCGTAGCGCCCGACAAGTTCATCCCACAGCGTGCGACCGGAACGCAGCCGGTGATCCCATGGCACATGGTGGAACCACAGCAACAGCGGCTCGGGAACGCGCTCCAGGTCGGCATAGATGCGCGCCACTGCTGGCGCGTACTGCGATACCGCATTGCTGCCTTGCGCGGTCCGGTCGAAGCCGATGCCATCGTGGTCGGCGCGGTGGTAGTACACCGACGTCCAATCCGCACGGGGGCCGCCATCGACCCAAGGACCGGGGCCGTAGTGGTGTCCACGTGCCATCACATGATGCAGGCCCAGCGGGGTCATGTAGTCCACCGCTGCCTCGCGCGAGGCCATCATCATCGCGACGATGGGCTGCACCACGCCAGGATCCGGCGAGAACGTCATGCCTGCCCAGTCAGTGGCGATATCGCGTGCCGACAGGTGGGGATTCCATGCCAGCCGGCCGAAGGCGTACCAGTTGGCCTGGTCGAAGTGCGAGCCGCTCCAGGTACGATCGCTGCCAATGTTCGCGACCCCCGCCATACCGGTAAGGACGTGCCCTTCCAGGGAACCATCGATCACGCGTGCAACCGTCGAGCCAAGGCCCTTTGCCTGCGTATCGGCCTTCAATACCTCTTCGTACAGTTGCCCCAGATAGACCAGATGTGTTGCGAAACCCAGGTACTCCTTGGTGATCTGGAATTCCATCATCAACGGGGTGCGCGGCATGGCGCCGAACAAGGGATGGAACGGCTCACGCGGTTGGAAATCGAGCGGTCCGTTCTTCACCTGCACGATGACGTTGGGACGGAACGCGCCGTCCAGCCCCACAAACTCGTTGTACGCCTGTTTGCTGCGGTCCTCGGGCACCTCGTGGGCGTAGACGAAGGCTCGCCACATGACTACACCGCCATGCGGAGCCAGCGCGTCGCCCAGCAGGTTGGCACCGTCTGCATGCGAGCGACCGTAGTCCTGCGGACCCGGCTGGCCTTCCGAGTTCGCCTTCACCAGCAGGCCGCCGAAGTCCGGAATGCGGGCGTAGATCTCGTTGGCCTTGTCACGCCACCAACGTTGCACGTTGGGATCCAACGGATCGGCGGTTTTCAACCCGCCAAGCTCAATGGGAGCGCTGAAGCGCGCGCTCAGGTAAACCCGGATGCCAAAGGGACGGAAGATGTCCGCCAGCGCAGCGGCTTTGGCCAGATAGGCCGGGGTCAGGCTCAGGGCATTGGCGTTCACATTGTTCAGGACGGTGCCGTTGATGCCCAGCGATGCATTGGCGCGCGCATAGTCCGTGTAACGAGGGTTGCGCCATTCCGGCAAGGTCTGCCAGTCCCACAGTGAGTTGCCGGCATAGCCCCGCTCGACATAACCGTCCAGATTGTCCCAATGGTCGAGCACCCTCAGCTTTATCCGCGGTGACTCCTGGACATCAAGGCCTGCCAGTGGTGCGCCGGTCTGCAGCAGGCGCAGCAGATGGAAAACCCCGTACAGCACGCCGATATCGTGGCGCGCTGCTACCAGCAGCACGTCGTTGCCATCGATCCGGGTTTGCCTGAGCAGATAGCCTTCATCGCCGAGCGACTCGACGTCCCCGCGGACAGAGGCCACCAGGCGGGAGGACTGGGGTGTACCCAGCACCAGCGCCGGGCCACCGGCAGCGACTGTAGTCATATGTGGCGCATAGCCGGTCAAACCGGAAAGTCCGCGCTGCAGTTCCTCACGCGCGGCGCGCTGGGTAGCTGTCGTATCGGGCGCGACAACCTCACCCAGCCGAGTGCGGTAATCGGCCGCAAGCGCAGGCGCAAGAGGAACGTAGCGCATCCACAAGGCGTAACCGTCCTCTGCCCGCACGCTGCCCATGCATGCCAGCAGCACCAGGGCAACGCCCCACAACCCACAGCTCCGGCCAGCCTGGGCACGGAGCAGCAGCGTTAACATTCGACTTTGTAAGCTATGGGCGGGCCCGGGATGCACCATCATCGCCCCTCGCAGCTGCGCGACAGCGCCACAGGAAAGAAAGGGAACGCGTATTGGACAAACCGAAGAAATCGGTCCGCCGCAAGACCAGCGGCGTGACGATCGACGAGGTGGCGGCACTGGCCGGGGTGTCGCCGATGACCGTGTCGCGGGTGATCAACCAGGGCAAGGTACGCGACGTTACCCGCGAGCGGGTGATGCGTGCAGTGCGCGAACTTGGCTATACCCCCAACCTGGCAGCGAGTTCGCTGGCCGCCGCGCAGCACACGCGCATCGCGCTGATCTACACCAACCCCAGCGGTGCCTACCTGCGCGAGTTGCTGGTCGGCCTGCTGCGCGTGGCATCCAACTCCGCCATCCAGTTGGTGATCGACTACTGGGACAACATGGATGCCGACGCCGAGCGCAAGGCCGCGCGTGCATTGGCGGGCCGGGTTGATGGCGTCATCCTGCCGCCGCCGTTGTGCGAGTCGCAGGCCGCGGTCACTGAACTGGTCAAGGCCGGCATCCCGGTCGTAGCCATTGCCTCGGGACGGCTGAGTGAGGACATTTCCTGTGTTCGCATCGACGACTTCCACGCTGGCAAGGAAATGGCAGAACACCTGATCCAGCAGGGTCACCGTCGCATCGGTTTCATCCGTGGCCGCAAGGACCTGAGCGCCAGCGCCCGCCGCTACGATGGCTTTGTCACCGCCTTGCATGAAGCCGGTCTGGACATCGAACCCGGCCTGGTCCAGCAGGGGGACTACACCTACCGCTCCGGGCTCAGCGCTGCAGAGAAACTGCTGGCGCATCGCCGGCCGCCAACTGCCATCTTCGCCAGCAACGACGACATGGGCGCGGCGGCCGTCTCGGTGGCGCACCGACGTGGCCTGGACGTACCGCGTGACCTGTCGGTGGTTGGCTTCGATGACACCTCGGCCGCCACCACCGTCTGGCCGGAACTCACCACGATCCACCAGCCGATCGCGTCGATGGCATATGCCGCGATCGACATCCTGCTGCGCAGCATCCGTCGCAGGACCGACAGCACGCGTGTGCTGATGGACCATGTGGTGCCACACCGCCTGGTCACCCGCGACTCGGTGGCGGCGCCGCCCAAACGGCGTTAGCGCGGGCCGCATCATCCCGCCGACCTCGCGCGGGCACGCGACACAAATGCCACGACAGCGACGCCGCTTACCGTCCACTCCATGCCGGTCGCGCGGGTTGCCAACGCGGTGATCTCACTCCGGCAAGGCGCGAGGAATCGGGGGTTGGTCATGGCGATCATCCCTCCATCTGCTCCAGTTCCTTGCCCTTGGTTTCGTGCACGTACCTGAGTACGAAGAACACCGAGATGACCGCTGCCACCAGATAGATGCTGTAGGTCGCTGCCAGTCCGGTCGCCGCCAGCAGGATTGGAAAGGTCACGGTGACGGCGAAGTTGGATGTCCATTGCGCCGCACCTGCCACAGCCAGCGCCGATCCGCGGATCTGATTGGGGAACATCTCCCCCAGCATCACCCACATCACCGGACCCCACGACAGGTTGAAGAACACGACGTAGGCGTTGGCGGCCACCAGCGCCAAGGTGCCCATGCGACCGGGTAGCTGCAGGTGGCCATCAGCCAACGAACCGCTGGCGAAGGCCACCACTACCAGCGCCAGCGACACGGCCATGCCGGCCGAGCCCACCCACAGCAATGGTTTGCGGCCTATGCGGTCGATCAGTAAAACGGTGACGATGCAGGCGCCGATGCTCAAAGCGCCCGACAACACGTTGATCAGCAAGGCATCGTTCTCGGAGAAACCAACGGCCTGCCACAGCACGGCGCCGTAGTAGAACACCACGTTGATGCCCACCAATTGCTGGAAGGTGGCCAGGCCGATGCCAACCCAGACAATGGGACGTATGCGCCCGGTCGCCTTGTTCTTGAGGTCAGACAACTGCGGGCGATGATGGTCGGTGGACAGCGAGGCATCGATCTCGGCCAACTTGGCCTGGGCGCTGGCCCCGCCAAACAGCCGCGTAAGCACGCGCAAGGCGTCGTCCTTGCGCCGTTTCATTACCAGGTAGCGCGGGCTCTCGGGGATGGTCAGCAACAACAACAGGAACAGCAACGACGGCACGGCCTGCATCCAGAACATCCAGCGCCAAGCGGCGTGGCCTCCCCACAGCGGTTCGGTCGAGGCCCCCGCGCTGGCCGCCAGCAGGTAGTTGGAGAGGAACGCAGCCGTGAGCCCACTGATGATGGCGATCTGCTGCACCGTGGCAAGGCGACCGCGATAGCGGGCCGGTGCGACCTCGGCGATGTAGGCCGGCGAAATCACACTGGCCGCGCCCACCGCAAAGCCACCCACCACGCGTGCAACGATGAACCAGGACGACGAGGTCGCAGCCCCCGCGCCCAACGCCGACAGCAGGAACATGACCGCCGAGATGACCAGCACATTGCGACGGCCCAGGTTGTCGGAAAGCCGACCGGCGCTGAATGCTCCGACCGCGCAACCCAGCAGCATCGATGCGATCTCGAAGCCCTGCATCCACTCGCCGGACTGGAACGCCTGGTGCAGGCCATCCTGGGTGCCGTTGATGACGCCGCTGTCAAACCCGAACAGGAACCCGCCAATCGTCGCCACCACGCTGATCAACACGATCAGCCGGGTATTCTCGCCACCGCTTGCCGCCTGGTTCATTCCCGTCCCCTCCCCGTTCCTGCAATGTCGTTAGGGTCCTGCCGCGCTCAGCGCAGCAGGTATTGGTTGAGCAGATTCTCGTAGCGCTCCTGCTTGCCGCTGATCTGTCGCGGCTCGCCGGCCCTGCTGGCCAGTGCTGCCAGATCAGTCAGGCTGAGCGTCCCGCGCTCGAAATCCTTGCCAGCGCCGCTGTCGAAGCTTGCGTAGCGCTCCTGGCGCCATTGCTCCCACGGCGAGTCGGTCAACAACGCATGGGCCACTTCCAGGCCGCGGGCAAAGGCGTCCATGCCACCGACGTGGGCGATGAACAGATCCTCCATGTCGGTGGATTCACGACGCGCCTTGGCATCGAAGTTCAGCCCACCCTCCAGCCCCCCCTGCCGCAGCACAACCAGCATCGCGCCAACGGTGTCGTACAGGTCAGTCGGGAATTGATCGGTATCCCAGCCGTTCTGCGCATTGCCGCGATTGGCATCGATGCTGCCCAGCAGGCCGTGGTCGGAGGCAACCTGCAGGTCATGCTCGAAGGTGTGGCCGGACAGCGTGGCGTGGTTGGCCTCGATGTTGAGCTTGAAGTCCTTTTCCAGACCGTGCTCCTTCAGGAAACCGGCCACCGTCGCGCTGTCGAAGTCGTACTGGTGCTTCATCGGTTCCATCGGCTTGGGCTCGATCAGGAAGTTGCCCTTCAACCCGATGCTGCGGCCGTAGTCGCGGGCCATGGTCAGGAAGCGCGCAAAATGATCCACCTCGCGCTTCATCTGGGTGTTTACCAGTGAGGCATAGCCTTCGCGGCCGCCCCAGAACACATAATGTTCGCCGCCCAGCTCGACGGTGGCCTCCAACGCCGCCTTCACTTGCACTGCCGCACGCGCGACCACGGCGAAATCAGGATTGGTGGATGCGCCGTTCATGTAGCGCGGATGCGAGAACAGGTTGGCGGTACCCCACAGCAACTTCATCCCGGTCGCGTCCTGCCGCGCCTTGGCCAGGCCGACCATGTGCTTGAGGTTCTTCTCGTACTGGCCAATGTCATCGGCATCCGGTGCCAGGTCGATATCGTGGAAGCACCAGTACGGCACGCCCAGCTTGGTGAAGAACTCGAACGCTGCGTCGACCTTTGCCTCGGCAGTCGCCATCGGTGAGCCCGCCTCCCACGGAAAGTGACGGGTGCCTGGGCCGAACGGGTCGTGGCCGGCGTTGCAGAAGGTGTGCCAGTAGCACACCGCGAAGCGCAGGTGCTCCTGCATGGTCTTGCCGCCGACGATTTTGTCGGCGTCGTAGACCTTGAACGCCAGCGGGTTGTCCGAGCCGCGTCCCTCGAACGGGATGCGGCCGATACCGGGGAAGTATTCCTTGGCGCCGATGAAGGGTTGGGTGCTCATGCTGCGAATTCCTGTGGTTGTGCGAGGTGTCGCGGAGAGGGACATCAGCCGCGCTGCAGCGGCGTGATGGCGTCGAGGTGTCGCAGGAAACGGGTATAGGCCGTGGCGTAGGCCTGGGTGCGTTCAACATCCGGCCGCGCCGACAGCACCGGATCGACCGCAACGTGTCGTTCGGCGACGTCGGCTATCGAGGCCGGATCACCGCGTGAAACGCCCAGTGCCCACAGTGCCTGCAACGCTGCTCCAAACGCAGCGCCTTCTGGCTGGGTCGGCACATCAACGGGCAGACCGAATACATCGGCCACCAGCTGTCGCCAGGCAACGCTGTTGCTGCCACCGCCGGTCAGCACGATGCGTTCGAACTGCATGCCGGCGCGAACAAAGGCGTCGTAGCCGTACTTGAGGCTGAAGGTCGCGCCTTCCATGGCTGCACGGTAGATGTGCGCCGGTGTCATGTTGGTGGTGTCCAGGCCCGCCAGTACGCCCTTGCCGAACGGCAGGTCGGGCGTGCGCTCGCCGTTGAGGAAGGGCAGCATTACCAAGCCGTCGGCGCCGGGCGCTGTGGTCCGCAGGTGCATATCGCCATCGCGCGTACTGAAGCCGAATGCCGCTGCCACGTGTTCGGTCACCACGGTGCAGTTCATCGTGCAGATCAGCGGTAGCCAACCACCGGTGGACGAGCAGAACGCGGCCCATGCCCCCTCAGCGTCAACCACCGGCGTGTCGGAATAGGCAAACAAGGTGCCCGATGTTCCCAGGCTCATCGCCAGGCGTCCCGGGACCACACAGCCGGTGCCGATGGCCGCCATCATGTTGTCGCCACCGCCCACGGCCACCTTCACGGTCGCCGGCACGCCCAACGCCGTTGCCGTCGTCGGGTCGATGTCGAACAGCGCGTCGGGCATGGCCAGCGGCGGCAGGCACCCGGCAAGATCGCGCTCCGGATCCGTCGCCTGCAGCAGCGCGTTGGACCAGGTGCGGCTGCGCACATCGAGCCAACCTGTTCCCGATGCGTCGCCGTACTCGCAGAATCGCTGACCAGTCAACACGAAATTGAGGTAGTCATGCGGCAACAGAATGGTCGCAAGCCGCGCGTAGGCGTCCGGCCGATGCGTCTTCGTCCAAGGCAACTTGGAGGCGGTATAACCGGTGAGGATCGGATTGCCGGCAAGTGCGACCGCACGGGCCTTGCCGCCAACCGCGTCCATGATCGTCGTGCACTCCACCGATGTGCTGGTGTCGCACCACAGCTTGGCTGGCGCCAGTACCTGACCCGCTGCATCGACGGCGACGAAGCCATGTTGTTGGCCCGAAACCGACAAGGCGACAATGCGCGCACGCAGCGACGGATCGATGTCACGAAAGCACGCGTGCAGCGCCGCTACCCAATCCGCCGGCTGCTGTTCGCGGCTGCCATCGGCCGCACTGGATAGTTCCAGTGGCACGCTGGCGGTCGCAACGATGATGCGCCCCGCGGGATCGTAGACCACCACTTTCAGGCTCTGCGTACCCGCATCGATTCCCGCAACCAGATCCATCGAAACCGTCCCCGCTTGGTTAAAAGGTAGCGCTACCATTTTGCTTGTTTAAAAAAGGAGGCACGTCCAACACCTCCTTCTTCGCGCACTACATGCCGCCGATCGCGTTGTCGCACTGTAACCAGCCGCCGCCGAAAAAGCGTGCTGCGATGCAAAACCCCAGTACTGGCTTCAGTTGCATGTGTCCCCCCCCGCTATGCCGGCACCGGCTTCGGTCGCCATACTTCCGGCGCGGCCTTGCAGTAGCGCTCGATGAAATCGGCCTGCGAAGGCATCTGCGTCACAGCCTGCTGCACCGGTTGTCGAATCCCGTTCAACAAGGTGCGCAGGTCCGCATCGCCCAAGGCACGTGCCAGCGGGTGCGGGCTTCCTGGCTGGATCCCCTGGCCCAACAACACACTGGTCCAGGACTCCACCCGGAACAATTCGCCCGGATCCTGCCAGGCATGCGCGCGTTCGCGCCAGGCCCGCAGCCGGATATCCAGGGACTCAGGCAAGGCCATTTCCCGACAGGCCTTCCACATCGGCTCGTCGCGCTGTGTTGCGTGGTAGTGCAGGATGATGAAGTCACGCACGTGCTCCATCTCCTGCCGGCTGACGTCGTTGTACAACGCCACCAGCGACGGGCTGATACCGTCGAACGGGAACAACTGGATCAAACGCACCACCGCGCTGATGGTCAGGTGGATGCTGGTCGATTCCAGCGGTTCGATGAAGCCACTGGCCAGACCCAGCGCCACCACGTTCTTGTTCCATGCCTTCAGTCGGCGTCCGCTGCGGAACGGCACCAGCCACGGATCACGCAGCGGCGGCGCACCAACATCGCGCAGCAGCTTGGCCTGCGCTTCGTCATCGGACATGTGCCGACTGGAGAACACCAGCCCGCAGCCAACCCGGTGCTGGAGTGCGATATGCCAGCGCCACCCCGCCTCATGCGCGATGGCGCGGGTATAGGGTACGGGCGGTCCTACCGCTTCGGTCTGCACGGCAACGGCGCGATCACTTGGCAACCACTCATGCCAGTCCTCGTAGCCGGTATGCAAGGTCTGCTCGCTCAAGACGCCGCGGAAGCCGGTGCAGTCAATGAACAGGTCGCCTTCGATGACCTGGCCATCTTCAAGCACCAGTGCCTGCACCGAGCCATCATGCGCGTGCTGTCTGACCTCGCGGATCTTGCCTTCGACCCGGCGCAGGCCATGCGCCTCGGCTTTGCCACGCAGGAATTTCGCGTACAGCCCGGCGTCGAAGTGATAGGCGTAGCTCGCCTGCGGCTGGGTCTGCAGGGAGAACTGGTCGCCCCGCGATGCCACGGTCTCCAAACAGAAGTCGCCCAGGTCCGACGGCATGCCGCGGCGCAGGCTGTCCAGCCAGAAGTGGTGGAATGGGGCCGCCCAGGTGCCCTGCCCGATGGTGCCGAACGGATGGAAGAAGCGCTCGCCGGGCCGCCGCCAGTTCTCGAACGAGATTGAAAGTTTGAACGTGCCGGCTACCGCGCGCAGGAACTCCTGCTCATCGATCTGCAGGAAGCGGTGGAATGTGCGGATGGGTGGCACGGTTGACTCACCTACCCCCACGGTGCCGATCTGCTCGGACTCCACCAGGGTGATGTCCAGCTGATCGCGGAACTGGTGTGACAACGCGCAGCCAGCCAACCACCCCGCGGTGCCACCGCCCGCGATGACAACCTTGCGGATACGCCCTTCTGTCGTGTTTGCAGCGTTCAAAGCAGTGCTCCCGATCAGCGGTTGAGTCGACCCAGCAGCATGGCGCGCATTCGTCGCGCCTGCGTCTCGTCGAAGGGTGCAAGTTCGCCCCGGGCTGCCTGCGGGAGGTGTTCCCCTGCCCGCTCGCCCGGCCCGAACACGTAGTACTCGAAGATCTTTGCCCACGCCTGCTTCTCGCGCTCGGGCAGATCGCGCACGGCCCACATTGCGTGCTGCAGCGCCGACAGCGGCGACGGCAGGAACGCTGGCGAGTTGCGCCACCAGTAGTTCACCAGCACGTTGAACGGCTCAAGGCTGCGCACGTGGTGCCACCACATGCTGGGAATGAAGATCGCATCGCCCGGCTCCAGCACCGCGGTCCGCGCCGTGGCCAGCGCATCGCGGAATCGGGGATGACGGCTGAAATCCGGCTGGTCGAAATCAACCATGCTGACGACCTGCCCACCGGGCGTGGGTTCCAAGGGCCCTGGATACAGGTTGTCGATCTGCTCGGGCGGAAATACGGTGAACCGGCGCCGCCCGACCGCGCAGCACGCCAGGTTGTCCGGGGTGTCGTAATGGCAGGATGCGGTCACGCGATTGCCGATCCAGATGCTGGCCGAGGCATTGATGCCGTGTTGCGCCAGGCCGGCATCATTGGCTTGTGCGAAGCCCGGCAGCGCCCGCTCGATCAGCAAGGAAGCAACGTAGTACGTGGGCGGCCGTTCGACCTGCAGATTGGCGGCAATTTCATCCAGCACCTGGCTGAGCAGCCCGCGCCGGACTTCGAAGTTCAACTGGGTGAAATCAGCGTTGTAGAACGGGCGACCCTCGATCTGCGGGCCGCCGAACGAATACTGGACAGGCACGCCGGTATCGAAGTCGCGCAGATAGGCGAGCGCCCGTTGGGTGGACTGCAACCCGGCCTGGACCAAGCCCCATTCGCGGGCAATGCCGCGCAGCACCACCGGCTCGCCGGCGCTCACCAAGGCGTCCATCGGCAGCGCCGCCGGATCAAGGCCCTCCAGTGTCCGCATGGCAATGCCGTGCAACATGGCTCAGTTCCTGCCCACCGGTGCGGCGCCATCCTGCGCACGCAGGCGTCGCTGCTTTTCGGCGATCAGGCGCCGCATGTTATGCAATGAGGCCAGCATCAGATAGGCACCTTCCAGGTAACCGGCACGGTTGAGTTCGGCCAGGACCGGGCCTTCCAGCTCCGCCAAGCGATCGCGATCGATTGCGTGCAGGCCATTGACGCCCACGCGATGCTGTTGATCGATCTGCACGTCGAGCTTGATCGGCTGGATCAGGCCTGCCTTGTCGAGCATGGCAAACATGTCGGCACCAAAGGCACTGCCGTCGTGGATGCCACGCAACACGCCTGCGATGTGATCAAGATAGGGACTATTGCCGCCCTGCGGCAGGAATACCGGCTCGCCGGCAATCGCGTTCACGCGCGGGTGGTCCAGATCCACGTGCATCACTGCTTCCTGGGTAAGCACGCCGTCGACCTGGTGCTCCTGGAACCCGATCAGGAACGGCCCCTTGGCCGCAGCCCCGGGCAGGTAGGCGGCATTCCAGCGGCCATCGTGCAGGAACAGGTTTTCGTGCTGCTCGAAACCCAGCAAGGCAACGGATTGCCAATCGCCGGTGGCAGTGTCCTTGCGCAGGAAGATCGGATACTCGCGTTGCAACTCGGCGAACTCGCTCGGGTATGCCGGCACCATACCGACCTCATCACCAAACTCCGGCCCGAACCCGGTGGACACGCGCAGGTCACGGTGGGCGATGTTGTTGAGCATTTCGTAACGGGCCATGGTGTCGTCCAGTCCAATCAGGAGCCGAGCGCCGGCCTGCTGGCACCGGCGGCTGATGCGTGTGCCGGCCCGGACAAGCGCCGTGTCCCAAGAAGGTACCGCTGCTTGCGCAGCGGTACCGGTGGCGCCTTCCCGAAGGAAGACGCCGGTCTCACATTCAGAACTTGTAGCGGACACCGAGCATGTAGCGCGGGCTCTGGTCTGCCAGCTTCACGATCATCTGCGAGGTACGCGAGCGCCAGCGCACGTCCTCACCGGTCAGGTTGATCGCCTCCAGGCCAAACGACCAATGGTCATTGAGCGCGTAGTTCACGCTGAGATCCCACTGGGCATACTCTTCCACGTAGTAGGGATTTCGGCTGGAGCCCTGGTTGGCGAGAATCAGGTACTCATCACGCCAGTTCCAGGCCAGACGCACTGACCAGCCATACTTTTCGTACATGAGCATGGCATTGGCGGTGTCGCTCAGGCCGGTAAGCGAGAACTGATCGATACTCGGATCGCCGCCATTGTCGTAGCCAACATCGCCACGCACCACGGTGTAGTTGGCGAGCACGCCGAAGCCCGTATCACCGAAGAAGTACTGACCACCCAGTTCCCAGCCATGCAGCTTGGATTGGTTCTGGTTGATCGGGCGGTTGACGTTGAACATGTACAACGGGTCATCGGCCTGCCCGTGCAGGTCGTAAGCGGCCTCGGTCGCGAGCACCTGCGCATCGGTGCCGTTGTAAGCCCCAAGACCGGCTGGATTGTTGCGCAACAACGCCAGGGCGGTGAACAAGGAGGTGTCGTTGGCCGAGCACGCTGCCGCATTGGCGGCACCTACCTGGGTAACGCAGGCCGCGCTGGTCAGGAAGGCCAATGCCGCCTGCGCATCCGGACCGGAGGTCGGATCGGTCAACCCATACAGGCTTTCCTGCTCGATCGTGTTGCCGATGAAGTTGTCGACGGACTTGTTCCAGTATGTCAACGACACGTAGCTGGCGTCGGCGAAATACCACTCCACGCCCAGATCCAGGTTGTCCGACTCCAACGGCTTCAGGCTGGGATTCTGCGCGTTGCCGCTGGCCCGCGAGGACGGATCGATCAACACCGAGCCGAACGGTTGCTGCGCGCCCGGACCGGCATAGAGGTTGCCATACGGCGCGCGGGCAATGCTCTTTCCGAATGAAGCACGGCCTTTCAGCTCATCGGTGAAGTCGATACTGAAATCCAGATTGGGCAGGATGTAGCTGTACTTGGCCTTCTCGCTGAACGGCTGCTGCTCGTCAGACAGGACAACACGGAAGTCGTTGTTGGCCTGCCATTCGATGGACTCGGGGATGGCGATGACCGACGTCGACACGATGTCGGTGGTTTCATAGCGCACACCCAACCGCGTATTGGTGCGCATGCCGCCCAACTGGCCATCCAGTTCAACCTGGAAGTACGCCGACTTGGTCTTCTCCTCCACCAGGTTGTCGGCCGCACGCTGCGGACTCACGCCCAGGCCCACGCCGTACTGGCCTGCCGCCCACTGCGCCAATTGCCCAGCGTTGCCCCGCCATGCAGACCAGCTGCTGGCGTTGTAATCGTCGAACAAGCCAACGATGTTGACCGGCTGCAGCAGATCCATGAGTCCGCCAGCGACGTCGCCGTCGACGTTGGCCACGCCCCAATCGCCCAGGGTGGAATACGCCTCGGCTGCCTGGATCCGGTGCGTGGACGACTTGTTGCTGTCCACACCGAACTGGAAGCGTCCCTGGTCAAAACTCCACTCGCCGTCGACGCGTGCCTGCTTGATCTCGCTGATCTGGGTTTGCGAATTGACGCGCAGCACCTGCGAACCGATCTCGCCTTCGGCGAAACCCGGGTTGACCACACCATTGGTTCCGGCAATGGCGTCGGCCGTGGTCGGGTACCAGGTCTGGGTGCCGACCGGCAGGCCGTTGTTGAAGTTGAGCTCCTGCACCCAGGAGCCACCACAATGCGGGCCGGCGGTGCAGTTGTTGGTTCCGGCGATGCTCATGAAGATGGAGCCGCCGCCGGTCAGTGGATCATTCGGCCGGCTTTCATTCTTCGAGTTGTGCGCGTCAAAGCTGAGCTTGAACCTGTCGCTGACATTCCAGACCGCGTTCAGGCCCAGCGACCCCAGCTTGTACTTCTGCATGCTGCGCTGCTGCTCCAGACCGAAGTCCTTGGTGCCAGCGATCTCACGGATGTAGACAGGCGTGGCAATGGCACCGCTGGTGTCAAACTCGACGTCGGTGTAGTTGCTGTTCTGCAACCACATCCCCTGCTCACCTCGGTTCTCGGTGATCTCGTTGGTCGAGTAGGTGTAATCCAAGGTGAGGGTCAGGCTGTCAATCGGAGCGAACTGCAGCACGGCCTGGCCATTGACGCGCTCACGTTCGAACTCGGAGAACGCATAGCGCAGATCGTTCGGGCGCGCATACAACTGGCCAATCGCCGGCGCATTGACCACCGTCGGATTGCCCGGCATGGTCCCGGTCCAGGGCTGTACGTTCCAATAGTTTTCAGTCGCCTGCACCGAGCCGCCCTTGCGCTTCTGCTGGCTCGCACTGAGGCTGACGCCGAAGGTCTTTTCAGGGTTGCTGTAGCTGAAGATGCCGGACAGTTCCGGGGTCAGATCGTTGTCGAATGGCTGACTCTGGTCGGACACGACCTTGGCACCGGCGCTGGCAACGATGCCTTCATGATCGAACGGTCGCGAGGTCAGGATATTGATGGTTGCGCCGATGCCACCGCTGGGTACCTGGGCTTGGCTGGTCTTGTAGACCTCGATGCCATTGATGGCCTCTGCCGCAAGCTGGGCAAAGTTGAATGCACGGGTGCCGCCGTCGACGCCACCGATGGCGACCTGACCAGCTGCACCAAACGCATCGGCACCCGGCATCTGCCGGCCATTGAGGGTGACCATGTTGAACTGCGGGCCGAAGCCGCGGGCCGTGACCTGCGCGCCTTCGCCATCACGGCGTTCAATCGAGATGCCGGTGATGCGCTGAAGGGATTCGGCGAGGTTGGTATCGGGAAACTTGCCGATATCTTCAGCGCTGATCGCATCGACGACACCCGCGGAGTCGCGCTTGATGTCCATCGCCTGGCTGAGGCTGTTGCGGATGCCCGTTACCTGCACGGCATCCAACTGTGTCGCCTGCGGTTGGGCTTGTTGCTGCTGGGCCACGGGCGCAGGCGTCGACGCCTCCTGGCCGAACGCAGGATTGATGACCAGAACACCTCCGACGAAGGTGAACATGGCCCTGGATTTGAACTTCGCCAACTTCCGGCTCATGAACTGATCCTCAGGTCTGGAGTTCTACGGAAAGTGCAAGCGCTCATGAATGTCCTCTCTGACATACGTTCGAATGGATGTACCACCCCCTCCCCGGGGGCACGCGCGGGCGAGGCCCGTCTTCCAAACCGACTATCGCGGTGCACCCAAACGCACCGCGCTTCAAACTCGCTTTCAGCTTGCTGGACGACGGCGTGGTCAAGAGAAGGCGCCCTGGCCACTGACCCGGCCAAGATGTTGGTAGCGCTACCATTGCGTCGGTGCGCAGACTAATCACCTGCGTTCTCGCTTGTCACCGTGCAGCGCAGCAAAGCTGGCCAAGCTGCCAAGCCAAGCCTGCAAACAGCCCCGCCAGAAGCACGGTAATCACCCACAGCACGGGGTTTAGCGCAGATAATCGCCAACGACAGGTCCTCTTGATCGAATCAAATGGAACTATTTGCGTGAAGAAAGCCAACAAGGCCATGCGCCGCAAAGGGGGCGCCATCACGATCGACGAGGTGGCTGCGCACGCAGGCGTTTCACCGATGACCGTCTCGCGCGTCATAAATGGTCATGCAGGCGTACGCCAGGCCAATCGCGAGCGGGTCATGCGCAGCGTGGACGAACTGGGGTACCGGCCCAACCTGGCGGCAAGCGCGCTGGCCACCGCGCAGCACACGTGCATCGCCCTGATCTACACCAACCCCAGCTCAAGCTACCTGCGCGAATTGCTGGTGGGCGCCCTGCGTGGCTCCACCCGTGCGGCGGCGCAACTGGTGATTTCGACCTGGGATGAACTGGATACCAAGGGGCGCCGCGCGGCGGCTCGGCAGCTGGCCAACAGTGTTGCCGGGGTGATCCTGCCGCCGCCGCTATGCGAGTCCAGGACCATCGTCGAGGAGTTCTCGCAGGCTGGCGTGCCCGTTGTGTCGATCGCTTCCGGCCATTTCAGTGACAGCATCTCCTGCGTGCGCATCGATGACCACCGCGCCAGCCATGACATGGTGTCCCACCTGATCGCGCATGGGCATACGCGCATCGGCTACATCAAGGGCGACCCGAACCAGACCGCCAGCGCGCACCGCTGGCAGGGTTACCGGGATGCGTTGGCCGAGGCCGGGATCGCGTACGACGACAAGTTGGTGCAGCCCGGCTACTTTACCTACCGCTCTGGGCTGGAAGCTGCCGAGCGCCTGCTTGCAATGCGCAATCCGCCGACCGCGGTCTTTGCCAGCAACGACGATATGGCCGCTGCCGTGGTTTCCGTCGCCCATCGGCGTGGGCTGGATGTACCGGGCGACCTGTCGGTGGTGGGCTTCGATGATACCTCCGCATCCACCATGGTCTGGCCCGAACTGACCACCATCCACCAGCCGGTGGCGGCGATGGCCGACGCAGCCATCGACATCCTGCTGCGCGAGATCCGACGGGTGCCCAGCGCAGCCCGCGTGATCGTCAACCACGTGCTTCCGCATCAATTGGTGGCCCGCTCTTCTGTCGGCAATACCGCCGATCCCAAACAGAAGCGCAAGCAGACTTCGTGAGCGCGCTGCCGTCGTCCAGCGGCAGCCGGCAACTGCAACGCCTCAGCGGATTGCCCGCTTACAGCTGCGACTTCATCGGCAGGATGAACTTCTCAAACAGTTTTTCCTTCAAGGGACGTTGCGCCCACATCGCGTAGGTGTACTGGACCGTGGGCTTCAGATCCTCTTCAAACACCTCGGTCATCCGCGCGGCGAAGGCCGCGTCATAGATATTGAGGCTGGCTTCGTCGTTGAGCCGGAAGCTGCGTACATCGAAGTTGGTCGAGCCCACGGACGTCATCACCCCATCCACGATCAGCAACTTGTTGTGCATCATCGTCGGTTGGTACTCGTAGATCTCAACGCCGGCCTGCAGCAGTTCGCCCCAGTGCGCCTTCGATGCGAGGCGGACGGTCTCCGAGTCGATATGCTTGCCGGGCACCGTGACGCGAACCCGCACCCCGCGCTGACGGGCAGCGATCAAGGCCTTGATGATCAGGTCGTCGGGCACAAAATAGGCCGCCTGCAGGTCGATGCTCTTTGCTGCGGCAGCAATGGCCATCAGGTACATCAGATGCATGCTCTCGCTGCCACCCGCTGGAGAGGCCACGAACATGTGCGCGTCCATCTCGCCGGCAGGAGCAACCGGCGGGAAATACTCCGGGCCGTTGAGTACCTCGCCGGTGGTCTTGATCCAGTTGTCGTTGAACGCGGCCTGGATCTGCGCCACCACCGGACCTTCGATCTTGAAATGCATATCCCGCCAATGTTCGCCGTCCTGGGCGTGGCCGTTCCATTGGTCGGCAACGCCAACACCCCCCGTAAACCCCACCTTGCCGTCAATTACCAATAGTTTGCGGTGGGTGCGGTTGTTCAGGCGTCCAAGGTTGTACCACTTCAAAGGACGGTATTGGTGCACCTCAACGCCGGCATTCTTGATCTGATCCAGCAGGCTGCTGTCCATCTTCAAGCTGCCCATCCAGTCCACCATCACCTTGACCTTCACCCCGGCGCGGGCACGCTCGACCAAGGCATCGGCAAACTCCTGCCCTACTTCGCCAGACCAGTAAATGTAGGTCTCGAAGGTGATGGTCTTCTGCGCCGATTGGATGGACTCGAGCATCGCCGGGAATATCTCATCGCCGTTCTCCAGATCGGTGACCCTGTTGCCAGGTACCAGACCGGGGCCCAGCAACACACCCATTTCACGGCGGAATTGCGGATCATCGGCAGCGTAGAGATGCTCGATCTTGCGCTCGAGCTTCTTTTCCGAGGTTTTGAAGTTCATCGCCACCACGGCCACCAGCAACGTGACGAGGGCGGTTAGCAGAATAGTCCAGACCATTCGTTTGCGACTCCAGCGCGGGGCCATGGGTGGAATCCCGACTATGGGTGCCCGCTAGCTAACGGGAAACCCGATCATGTCCATGTGAAACACGGCACAGCCACGGAGACGGTCGGCATCGACGGTTTACCTTGCACTGCAACATAGCAGCCCTTACTGCGGACCCTCGTCCTATTCCGTTGCGCCAGCGGCCAACGGCGGCTCATAGCTGTAGCCCACCCCATAGATCGAACGCACGCTTTCATCAGGCAGGCCCGCATCGCGCAGCTTGCGGCGCAGGTTGCGGATATGGCTGTCCACGGTGCGGTCGGTGACCACGCGGTGGTCCTCGTAGATATGGTCCAGCAACTGCTCCCGCGACCAGACCCGCCCTGGGCTCTTGAACAGTGTGCGCAGCAGGCGGAACTCCACCGCCGTCAGGTCCAGCGCCTGACCCTGCAGCAATGCGCGGTTGCCCGCCTCATCAATGGACAGACCATCACCCATGCGCTCTGGCGGAGTGTGGCGGTACCGGCGCAGCACCACGCCCACCCGGGCAATGACTTCCTTGGGGCTGAAGGGCTTGCAGATGTAATCGTCGGCACCAACCTCAAGCCCGAGCAGGCGGTCGATCTCCTCCACGCGCGCGGTGACCATGATCACCGGCACCTCACTCTCGCTGCGTATAGCCCGGCACAGGTCCACCCCGTCGCGGCCGGGCAACATCAGGTCCAACAACACCAGGTCGGGCCGTTGCGTGCGGAAAGCATCCATCACCCCATCGCCGTCGGCGACCCAGTCACTGGCATAGCCCGCTGCGTGCAGATAGTCACGCAGCACCGCAGCCAATCGCGGTTCGTCTTCGACCACAAGGATACGGCCAAGGCTGTCCGGATACGTTTTCATGGGACTTCGCCCCCGCCATCCTGACCCGCTTCAACGGCAGCGGTTCGATGGAAATCAGTGGCGAAGCAAACGCTGGGGTCAGCTCCGGCACGGCAATGGCGGCAATGGAGAAACTGGCCGATGCGCTGCCTGTTGGCATGGGCTACTCGTGGGCGGGCATGTCCTACCAGGAGCGATTGGCGGGCAATCAGGCCCCGTTGCTTTACGGCGTGTCGCTGCTATTCGTGTTCCTGTGCCTAGCGGCGCTTTATGAAAGCTGGTCGGTGCCCTTGTCGGTGATGCTGGCTGTCCCGATTGGCGTGGTCGGTGCATTGCTGCTCACGACGCTACGCGGCTTGGAGAACGACGTTTACTTCCAGGTTGGGCTGTTGACCACGGTGGGCCTGGCGGCCAAGAACGGCATCCTTATCGTTGAATTTGCCAAGGAGCTGGAAGAGCAAGGCCAACCCCTGCTGCAGGCGGTCGTTCATGCCGCGCATATGCGCCTGCGGCCGATCCTGATGACCTCCATGGCCTTCATGCTGGGTGTGTTGCCGCTGGTGATCAGCAGCGGCGCGGGTTCGGCAGGCCGACATTCGCTCGGTACCGGGGTATTCGGCGGCACGCTGGCCTCCACCGCGCTGGGCATTTTCTTCGTTCCACTGTTCTACGTCATCGTGCGTAGCCTGCCCTTTGGACGCGCCAAGGCCTCCGCCGCCACCGCCAAGTGACGGCGCCGCCTCGCGTGAACGTGCTTACCCCATGTGGTGTCGGCGTGCGCTCATCGATTGCGCCCACTCTTGGGTCAAGTCGTAGCCCGCGATTCGACCAGACTGCGCCTGCTTATCGACGTCCCTGTGGGTTGCACGCCGCAGGCCCCTTGTCGATCTGGTTGGACTGTCGCAGTTTTTCCTCCTGCTTCTTCTGATCTGTCTGCTCGGTCAGATCGTGCTGACGTGCGGCGTCCGTCCCGGGGGCAGCATCGGCGCGCTCGGAATCACTTTTTTTGTCGGGTTTGGTGGTGGAGTTCATGGCGGGCTCCTTTTGCCCAGCAGGCTTGGGCTCAAGTGTGGGCACTTGATTGTTTGCGCGATGTGCCCTGACAGCTATTGAGCCATGATTCGAACTTAACGCCTGTGTAGACAGCGATACGAACGCTCACTGTTCAGATCCATTGGCCGCCCATGTTGCGGGTAACCACCACGCTGTCGCCAATCCGCTCTCCACTACTTTCGCGCCCGTTGACACGAATTCCGTACCAACGTATCGAACCGCGCCCTAACGTTTGGCCCATGCTGCCTGAGCTTGGCAGGTACGTGCTTGAAGATGATCGCATCGACCCGCTGCAGTTCCCGACGCCGAGTACACGCAAGAGGCAATGCCACCAGCAGCCCCGACCGTCAGGAGCTGGGATCTGTCGCCCAATCTACGCGTGCACTCCCCGGACTTTCCTATCGGCAAGCCCTCTCGCGGACAGCGATGTTGGACCCAGCGAGGCGCGCAGTGACTGGCTGCCAATCGGCTCAAATTGCGCTAACGTAGAACTACCGTCGTGGCTGCGCAGGGGGGCTTCGCAGCGCGACGTCATTGCCCCATCAAGATCACCCCGCCAGCGCCGATATTCACTTTCGGCTTGCCGGCACGGGAGCTGCATCACGGTACGAGCGTCGCCGTTTGACTACTTTCGGAAGCCTTCCTGGTCACCCGGGTCCCATCTTCACGAGATTGCATGTCCAACGCCCAACTACTGCGCAGGAGCTGAGCGGGCCAGTGAACTCGATCCATCCAGATGTTGAAGCGTCAGCGCCTGCCCCGCCGGTACGTCGTGCAGGTCTGCCGCCGTTGGCCTGGGCATTGACGGGCCTGCTTGTAGGACTGGCTTGCACGGCGGTGCTCGGCTTTCGGGAATGGAAGGATCTGCAGCAGCATGCAGCCGAGGCGCGCGGCGCACTTGCCGACGCCGGCGCTGCGCAACTCCGCCAACCGCTGGAGCGCGCCGCCTCCATCCTGCGCGCAATGCAGACCTTGTTCCTGGCCAACGACAAGATGGACCAGTCAAGCTTCAGCCAGTACTACGCTCGCCTGCACGATGGGACCGGCGCATACACGTCGCTGGCCTTCGCCCGACTGGGCCGCATGGACCGGCCGGCCACCGCCAATGCCGCATACCGCTACCAGTTTGTGTCCCCCTACCAGAGCAACGCCGAACTGCTTGGCTTTGACATGGTCAGCCAGCCTGCAAACCTGGCGGCACTGGTACGCGCCCGCGATACCGACGCCGTGGCCCTATCCGCGCCTTTCGTGTTGCGCCAGCAAGCGAACCCAACACAGGGCCGCTTGGGGGTGACGCTGCGCCTGCCCGTCTATTCCAATGGACCAACCCCAACCTCGGCCAATGAGCGCCGGCAGCGCGAGCTGGGGGCATTGGCGATTGGCATGCGCCTGCAGCCGCTGGTTGAAGCCGCCTTGAGCCCTGCGGTGCGGAATAGCTTCCGGGTGCGCCTGCGCGATACCGCAGCCCAGGCCGAGCCGTTCTTTGACTCGGGACAGGTCGATATCGCGGATCTGCCCGCCGAGGTGCGACAGTTGGAATTCGGAGGCAGGCGCTGGCAGATCGAGATGCAGCCACGGCCGCAGCCCTTGGATATCGGGCGCCTGCAAACCATCGTCGTGGGTGGCAGCATCATCAGCGTGCTGTTGGCAGCATTGCTGTGGTCCTTGGCCATGACCCGGCGCAAAGCCCTGGCGCTGGGCGCGCAGATGAGCGCGCGCTACCGCGAAAGCGAATTGCGCTTCCGCACCCTCAATGAATTGCTGCCCGCGCTGGTGCTGTTGGCCGATGCCCGGGACTGGAAGATCGTATACGCCAACCAGGCGGCTCGCATCCGCCTGGGGGATCCCACCGGGCAGCCCCTGTCCGCACTCTTCCTCGATCAGGAGCTGCAAGCGCGCGCCCGCGATCCAGCCGATATCCGCAGCGGCTGGAACCGCCTGGAAGCGGAGCTGCGCGGGGCTGGCGGTACTAGCTTCTGGGCCAACGCGTCGATAGCCGAGGTCGACGTGGACGGTGCACCGCATCTGTTGATGGTGGCAACCGACAACTCCGAACAGCGCGAACTGACCGACCGCCTGAGCTACCAGGCCGCACACGACGCGCTGACCGGGCTGTACAACCGCCGCGAGTTCGAGCGCCGCGTTGAGGACGTCCTCAGGGAACGCTCCACATGGACCGGCAGCGGCTACTGGGCGTTGCTTTATATCGATCTTGACCAATTCAAGTTGATCAACGATGTGTCAGGGCATATGGCGGGCGACCAGCTGCTTGAGCAGCTCGCATTTGCCATGCGCCAGCAGTTGCGGACTGGCGATGTGCTGGCACGGTTGGGAGGTGACGAATTCGGCCTGCTGACATTCCACGGCGACGCCGGCGGCGCCTTGGAGTTGGCAGAGCGTTTGCGTGGTGGCATCGAGGCGCTGATGTTCACCTGGCAGGGCCGTTGCTACAAGGTGAGCTGCAGCATCGGCATGGTGGTGATCGACCAGCAGGTTCCTACGCTCAAGGATCTGCTGGCCTGGGCGGACACCGCCTGCTACCTGGCCAAGGAGAATGGACGCAATCGTGTACACGTCTACCGCCAGGACGATGAGACCACCCGCCGCCAGGGCGAGATGGAGTGGGTCAACCGGCTGCGCTGGGCGATGGAGCAGGATCGCCTACTGCTCGACTATCAGGAGATCGTCTCGCTCACCGGCGAGGACGTCGCCACCAACATCGAACTGTTGCTGCGCCTGCGCGATGAAGACGGGGCCATCGTTCTGCCCGGCGCCTTCCTGCCTGCCGCCGAGCGCTACGGCCTGATGCCCGCTATCGATCGCTGGGTAATCCAGAAGGCGCTATCGAACTTTTCCAGCCTGCATCCCACCGCCCGCGTCCTCGGCACCTGTGCAATCAACCTGTCAGGCGCGAGCATCGAAGACGAAGGTCTTGCCGACTTCATTCTTGCCTGCATCGAGCAACACGGAATTCCGCCGCAGATGCTGTGTTTTGAGATCACCGAGACGGTTGCGGTCCGCAATCTGCTCAAGGTAGTGCGCATTGTCGAACGCCTGCGCTGTGCGGGCTGCAGCATCGCCCTCGACGATTTCGGCGCCGGCATGTCTTCCTTTGGCTATCTCAAGAACCTTCCGCTGGACCTGATCAAGATCGACCGCAGTTTCATCGTCGACCTGGATACCGATCCGATCAGCCATACCATCATCAGCGCCATTGCCAAGATCGGCCATCAGCGCGGGCTCAAGGTGGTGGCCGAGGGCGTCAGCAACGACCATCTCTGCGCAGCGGCACGTTCCCTGGGCGTGGACTATGCCCAGGGCTTCGGTCTGCATCGGCCCGAGCGTGTGCAGTTCCAGCGTTAGCGCACCTGCTTCGTCGTGGCGCGTGGCGTAAGCTTGACCGACTGCCAGCAACCGAAGGTGCGTGGATGTGGATTTCGTAAGCAAGGGCCTGCAGGTATTGCCGCGCGGCTTCTACCGCCGCCACCCTGCCCTCGTTGCCCCGGAGCTGCTCAACAAACTGCTGCTGCGCAGTGACGGCCGCTGCGCCAGGATCGTGGAAGTGGAAGCCTATGCGGGCAGCGAAGACCCCGCCGCTCATTCCTTTCGCGGCCAGACCGCGCGCAATGCCACCATGTTCGGGCCCCCGGGGCACCTGTATGTCTATTTCACCTATGGCATGCATTGGGGCAGCAATGCGGTCTGCGGCGAAGTTGGCGAAGGCGTTGGCGTGCTTATGCGGGCAGCCGAGCCGCTGCACAACCTGGAACTCATGTACGCCGCCCGCCGCGCCGCAAAGCGGCTCTCCGACCTGGCCAGTGGTCCTGGCAAACTATCGCAGGCGTTTGGCTTGAACCGCGACTTCGACGGTGCCGACCTGGTCCAGGGCGACCGGGGCATCGTCATTGTCTCCGACGGCGTGCCACCCCCGGACAACCCGACAGTCGGTCCCCGGGTGGGGATAACCAGGGCGGTGGACACACCATGGCGTTGGAGCGTGCCTGCGAACCCCTGCGTCTCGAAGGCACCGTCCCGGCGCCGCGACAGCCAGATCGCCGCGTCCCGGCCGTAAACTCCCTTCGCATCATGCATGCAACTGCGGACAGCCGCTTAACTCCTCATTGACCAGGATGGCTGCACACCCGAACGGAGCCCGCCACCGTGATCACCACCCGGCGTTCGCATCCACTGTCACGCAAGTCCGCCCTGTTGTGCTTTTCCATTGGCGTGGCGCTGGCAACATTACTGCAGACCATCTGACCCGGAGGAGCCATGGGATTCAGTGCACAAGTGCTGACCAACGAACAGTGGATGCGTTTGCACGCGGCCTATAGGCGCCACGGGAGCGGCCCTGAGTTCTGGGAGACCTATCGCGAGATACTCGACATTGCCGCAAACAGCGGCGATGGTATCGCCGCAGCCAATGAACTGGCCAAGCTGGCGGTGCAATTGGGCGTTACCGAAACCGCGCTTTTTGTCTGAACCGGCCATGGGAAACGATGTGCTGACGGAATGCATCGGTTGGGCCGCTTCGGCCATCCTGCTGGCGACCTTGGTCCGGCAGATCGTCAAACAAGCCAAGGCCGATCATCCCGAGGCGATCTCGACCTGGTTGTTCGTTGGCCAGGCGGCGGCGTCGACGCTGTTTGTGGTCTACTCCGCCCGGGTGGGAAACATGGTGTTTGTCGTCACCAACAGTTGCCTGCTGATCACTGCGCTGGCTGGTCAGTGGGTAGCGCATCGAAAGCGCCGGCAATCCGGATCCCGCCGATGAACGGGTAGGCGTACAGATGCCGCCGGATACAGCAACGGCGCTTTGCGGTCGTGACGCCGGCGCTCACGAAGTACAAGGCCGGGATACCGACAACTACAGTTACTCCTCTTCCTCCACGTCGATTGCACGTGCATGCCGCTGGCGACTGTTGTCCTGGTCCTGCAGGCGACCTGGCCGCCCTGCAGGAGCAGCGGCCAGCAACAACTCGAGCTGCGAATCAGCAGCAACGAAAGTAGGTTCAGACTCGACAAAGGCAGTCATCGACCATCTCCTGGGTGTGTCAGCGTTAGCGCCGGAAAACCAGATTCGGCAAGGCACAGTATTTTTCATGTCATGAAGCGTCAACCCTGCAACGACATACCTGACTGAAGACGTTGGGATATCTCAAGACTTGCTCACGGATCCACACACATCACAAATGCGGAGATGCGCAGGATTGCGAACGCAACGGTAGAGAAAAATTCGCTGGAACGAGGAATTTCGCCCATGCCGTTACCCGCCATCGCTCCCTTGCAGGACATCACCATGAATACGGACGAAAAGCGCCCGGAAGGTGGCATCAATGCCAGCGACCAGGACAAGGCCAACACACCGGACAAACATCGCAACGACAATGCGCGATGGAAAGACCACGACATGCCAGACGCGAAGCACAACGCGCGCCCGGAAGACTACGAGCGGGTGCCGCCGGCCAAGGCGCCCGACGACTGAACCAGGCGTCTTCCGTCAATTGGTTCCCAATCGCGTGAACCCCTCTATCTCATCCAGCCATAGCAGTTGCACACCCTGCCCCGGGACGTCCAGCGGCACTTGGCCATTGGTGCCTTCTTCCTCGCCCGGGCCGCGAAACTGTTGCACCGCAGGGCGCTCGGTCACGGTACCTGTCAGGACCCGTCCATCCTTCATCCGCAGCTCGACAACCAATTCGGCGTCCAGCGCCAGCTGCAGGGCTTTCAGCTGCTCGATTTCAGCTTGCGCGATATGAACCCGCGGTGCGGTCCTGGCCATTTGCATCCTCCGGTTGGGCGGTGCACTGACCTTACGCGGCTGGGTGCTAACCGGGAATAAAAGCCGGTATGGGCCCGCGCGCATCTTCTTCACGGACCACTGGCAGCTGTGCACGCTTCGCTAGCAGCGGTTGGAGCAGATTCCCCTTTGCCGGAGGATGCAACCTCCCGGCTCCGTCCAATTTGAGGAGTTAGAAGATGATACGCGACCGCAAGGATCCGCCGGACCCCTCCGAGGACCGCGACTGTTCCGAATCGGGTCACCAGCGCCGCGAGCGCAAGGATCATGAAAGTTCAAACCAGGATGAGGCGCTGGAAGAGACGTTTCCAGCAAGCGACCCGGTGTCTCCATTCGTTCCCGCAAAGGCTCCGGACTGACGAAGGCGTGGGAAGGCGTGGGCCGGCACGCCGGCCCACGCCTATCCTGTCAGGTACCGGTTTGTGAATGCGGCGCGGCCAAGGGCTTGGATTCGGGCGACTTGTCCTGTCTCAGGAAAATACTCAAGACCACAATTGACAACACCGCCAGAAACTCGCTCTGCCAGTTCT
The DNA here is from genome assembly GCF_032061965.1 of Stenotrophomonas sp. Classification (GTDB taxonomy): domain Bacteria; phylum Pseudomonadota; class Gammaproteobacteria; order Xanthomonadales; family Xanthomonadaceae; genus Stenotrophomonas. The sequence goes on from NZ_DAMBEF010000001.1 coordinate 111,594, forward strand.
GCATCGACTCGAACCAGAACTGCGCGCTGGCGAGATGCTCGGTAAACGCCTGTGCCGCTTGCCCCTCCATTGCGCGTTGCTGGTTCTCGTTCAGCCAGCTGCCGTAAGCATGACCGGCGAACGCCAGGAAAAACAGGCCTGCATAGGCCAGTGACAACGAATTGGCATATAGCCAGCGCCACGCACCACCTGCCCGCAAGAGCCACGGTGTCGGCCCGGCTTCGATGCGATCCTCTTCCTGTGCTGGATCAAGGGGCCGTGATTCCGCAGAGCCACGCTGGCGCAGGCCGACCGTCAGTAGAACGTACATGCCCATCTGCAAGAACTCGCTCTCCCAGTTTTCGAAGGTGGCCGAGATGAAATGCCCGCTTCGCAGGTAATCGGCGATCGGCTCGGCCAGCAGACCCTGGGCAAGCCGTTCCTCATTGTTGACGGCATAGCCCGTCAACACCTGGCCAACCAAGAACGCCAGGAACAGCAACAACAGCACAAGTGAAAGGCCATTGCTGGCAAGAAAGCCATCCCGTTGCGTGTTGCTCATGCGTCTGTTCTCCCTTCAAGGTTGATGGCGTCAATTCAGAACCACCGCCTACGTCGTGCGAATACGGTCACCGCCGCCGAGAACAGCAACAATCCACCCACCACTGACCAAAAGCCGACGTCCTTGGACTCGAATACCCCTGCCTGGAAGTTCATGCCCAGCGCGCCAACAAACGTGGCCAGCACTCCCGCCACAACGGTCACGAACGTCAGCACCCGCATGGTGCCATCGGTACGAAGTGCCACCTGCCCACTGAACAGCTCGAAGCTGCCGATCACCAGCTCCCGGGCGTTCTCTATCATGTCCATCGCGCGTTCAAAGCGGGTATCCAGCGCGACGAAATGACGTTCGGCCTGACGGTCCTCCGAAGGTCGGAAGTCCGGACGGGACATGGCACCAAACAACGCCCGATGCGGCGCCAGCATGCGCCGCATGCGCGATGCCCAGCGACGCAGGCGCTGCAGTTCGTGGATGTTCTTGTCCACCGCGTTGACCGACATATCCGCTTCCAGGTGCTCCACGGCACACTCGAAATCGTTGACCGCGGAAAAATACCCCGCCAATTGGCGATCCAGAAGCGTGGCGACGAAGCTCTCCGAGGTAAGCAGCCCAATGGCGGCCCCGTGCGTGCGGCAACGCAGCTCGCGAATAAAATCGACTTCCTCCGTGTGCCACGTGATCACCCGGTTCTTTCCCGCGATGCATACCACCACCGCACCACTGAGCAGCTCACCACCTTGTTCACTGGTTATCGCCACCGCTCGCGTCCAGAAGAAATCGCCCTCATTCTCGACCGCTGGTGTACTGCCTCCATCAAGGAAGCGGCGGGCGTTCCCAGGCAACCGGCAGCAATCCCAGAGTTGGTCCAGCATCGCCTCGTCAGGCCCATGCAGATCGATCCAGAGCAGCTCGTGCTCCGCAACGCGGCAGGACGAAATTTCTGCTTCGCTGAGCTCGCGGGGTGGTCCGTTGCTGCCAAAAACGCGCGCAAAGAATGGCCCGCCTACCTCGGTATCCATCGCCGTCTTCCCATCAGGCCCGGCTCAGAGGTAGTCCTTGCGGGCTTTCTCTGCGCGCGCTGCGCCAATGGCGGTCTCCACGTCCTTTTGTTCCTCGGGCGGCGGCAGAACCGCTGGAATGCCCAGGCTCTGCAGCCACAGTTCCCGCGCCCAGCCGGCGGTATGGTAGAGATGATGGTCTTCCTGCTGTTCAACCGCCTCGTATGCCTGCTTGAGCACCTTAGCCGATGCCCCACCCTGCTCGGCCACCTTGCCGATCAATTCCCAGTTCTGGTGGTCCTTGGTCTCTGCCAGCACAACGCATTCGGCTGCCACCAGCTCGGCGGCGGCCGGGGTGTCTGTCTTGATCGCCATCTCGATGGCGGCCACCAATGACTTGCCGTGATGTGCCACCACTTTCCGGCCAGGGCTGGACATTTCGGTGTCCAGTCCTAGCTGCTCGAAAACGCGGGTGAGGATCTCCTCATGTCCGCGGGTTTCCTCCAGGTAGCCTTCCCATTCTTCGCGCAGGTCGTCGTTCTGAACTGCCTGCAATGCCGCGTTGTAGATCTTCTGGCCTCCGCGTTCGGTTTCCAGCGCCTGCAGCAGCAGTTCTGTGACTTGGGCATCATCTGTCTTTCGCGCCATGATGGCTCTCCTCGTGTTGAGCCTCTGATGTAGCGATGCCACTGATAAAGACGCGTGAGCGATCGTGAATGCTGCGCCCACTGTCAACCTGCCAACACCACGCAGCGCAGCACAGCACGGTCGACGTGCTGTGCTGCCCTTGTTCAATTGCTCTGCAGTCGTCGGGTGCGTGGCCGGGATGCACTGCCGTGATAGAGAAGAACAGGCCCCGACCGATGTTCGAGCCAGTTTCCTCTAAGGCTTCGCCAGCTGCGGTATCAAGTGCTGTATGCGGGTATCAACCCACCATCAATGCCCATGGAGCATTGGATTCGGGAAAACGGTAGCGCAGGCCTTCATGATCAACCTGCGTGGCAACATTGCCGAGAGCATCAACCATTATGTGGAGATCGACCAGCGCCACCGCTGCCTTGCTCGTTGCATGACGCAGCAAGGTATCAAGCGGTACCCGTTCGGTGCGCAGCAACCGCACCGCCCGGCGCTCCAGTCCCGGACCTTCCAGGAACATATTCAATCCGTTCAAGATACTTCTCCTTCACGGATCCACCCTGTACCAGCTCATTCGGTATACACCATGTGGATTGCTGAATTCGGAACTGGTCCGCGTTTATGGTCCAGCACCTCCTCAACGTTCACTTCCAATCATTACGGGGCCGGATTTATCCGGCCCCGTGGAACTTCCTACTTTTGGGGCTGCATCAGCAATTCGCGTTCGGGGTTGCGATGCGCTGCCATCGCCTTTACGAACGACCTGATGATGGGGCCGTCTAGCGTGGCGCCCTGTACCAGCAAAGGATCTTTCGCCAGGTGATCGATGCCGGCACTCTTGAAGACCTGCCGACCTTCGCCCACAAACAAAAGCGGTTTGCCGTGCCGATACGCATCACGCACATGCTCCAGAGCCCTCACGTCAGCTGACAACGTCAAGGCGGAAGGCTTGCCTGAGGTCACAGCCAGGGCATCGAACAGGACGCCAGGTTCGTTTTCCAGCGAGGCGTCGGCATCAAGATAGCTGCCCTCTTCGGAAATGATCTCGCCCACATGCGGACCCAGCAGCCGCACTACAGCACCCTCGGCAACCAATGCCGCGGCCAGTGCGTCCACCTCTGCCTTGCGACTGCCGGCAGCGATCAGCAGCGCGACCTTGCGACTGCGTATGCCTCGTTCACCGGGACGTGCCATCAATGAGAGAGCGGACGACTGCTTTACTTCCTCTTTCAGCTTGCCCTCGAATGCCCGCGGCATGGCGTCGGGTAATGGCATGCCGAGACCGGCAGCAACTGTTTCGGCGAGCGCATCGGATACATTGCGCAACATGGACACCACGCGCGTGCGGATGGCCGGCACGGTGACCTTGCTGAGTTCGAAGCGGAAGCCATCGGCGATATGACGCTGCTCGGCTGGCGTCTGGCTGTTGTAGAACAATGTCGCCTGCGCGAAGTGCTCGGCGAATTTCTCGGGCTTTGCCCTTACCTCATCCCCTGCCGGTGGCTCGGCAAACGAGGTGAACCCGGCGCCCCCCGCCTGGAAGGGACAACCACCGCCCAGCGAGTTGGGCTCGTACGAAACCCTGCCCCGGTGCACGGCCTGGCGATGCATTCCGTCGCGCTGGTTGTTGTGCACGCTGGCCACAGGTGCATTGATGGGTATCTCATGGAAATTGGGGCCGCCCAGCCGACTGATCTGCGTGTCGACGTAGGAATGGATACGCCCGGCCAGCAATGGGTCGTTGCTGAAATCAATGCCCGGGATCACATGCGCAGCGCAGAACGCGGCCTGCTCGGTTTCGGCGAAGAAATTGTCGGGGTTTCGGTTCAGTACCATGCGCCCAATGGCCTGGACCGGAACCAGCTCCTCGGGCACAAGCTTGGTGGAATCAAGCACATCGAAGCTGAAGCGGTCGGCCTGTTCTTCGGTGAATACCTGGATGCCAAGCTCGTACTCCGGGTACTCGCCGGCTTCGATGGCTTCCCACAGGTCCCGCCGATGGAAGTCAGGGTCGGCGCCTGAAATCTTGACCGCCTCGTCCCACACCAGCGAATGGGTGCCCAGCTTGGGCGTCCAATGGAACTTGCAGAACACCGACTGCCCTTGCGCATTCACCAACCGGAAGGTGTGCACGCCGAAGCCTTGCATCATTCGGTAACTTCGGGGAATCGCCCGGTCGGACATCTGCCACAGCAACATATGCGTGGATTCGGGCATCAGCGACACGAAATCCCAGAAGGTATCGTGCGCGGAAGCAGCCTGCGGCATCCCATGGTGCGGCTCCGGCTTTACCCCATGCACCAGGTCGGGGAACTTCATCGCATCCTGGATGAAGAACACTGGCATGTTGTTGCCAACCAGATCCCAGTTTCCCTCGTCGGTGTAGAACTTGACGGCAAAGCCGCGCACATCTCGGGCCGTGTCCTTGGACCCGCGCTCACCAGCCACGGTTGAAAACCGGGCGAACACCGGGGTTATCTTGCCTGCCTGTTGGAATGGCGCGGCACGGGTGAGCTCGGACAGATCCTCATAAGCCTCGAAGTAACCATGCGCCCCGGATCCTCGTGCGTGCACGATGCGCTCTGGAATCCGCTCGTGGTCGAAATGGGTGATCTTCTCCCGAAGGATGAAATCCTTCAGCAGCGCCGGCCCACGCAAACCTGCCTTCAGGCTGTTCTGATTGTCAGCGACAGGAACGCCCTGGTTGGTGGTAAGCCGCTGTGCCATCGCGTCGTTGCGAACCCGCGACAACGGGCCCGTGGTCGCATCCTGGCCGGGAGCGGCGGCCAGGCCTGACTTGTCGGTGATATTGGCTTCGCTGGTGGTGCTGCCACCCGCTGCGGTGGATGGCGCCTGCGCATGTTCGCCTTCGGGTGGCGTGATGGCGCCTTCGCGGCCATGTTCGGCTGCTTTCTGAGTATTGTATGGCCGCTGCGAGGACCACGCATTCACCTGTGCCGCGATGCTGTCCACCTCACGCAGCGGCGTACGCGAGCCCGGGTCTGCCGGGCCGCTGTCCGAGCGCGCTGCGGATGCTTCGGCGGGAGCGCTGCTTGCTGTTTTTCGCTTGCTGGCCATCGTTGGATTCCCTTGTGGAGGAATTTCTCACCTTAGTCAGCAGCGGTGAAACAGGTGTGATCCATATGCGCGTCTGGCTCACGATGAGTTGACCGCCAAGCGTGCAGGTTCGGAGCTCCGCCCAAGCCAAAGGATTCCGATGAAAGCCCTCACCTACCAGAGCGCCAACCAGGTAAGCGTAGAGACCGTACCCGATCCCATGCTTGTGGCGCCCGATGACATGATCCTGCGTGTGACGGCCACCGCGATCTGTGGTTCGGACCTGCATATCTTCCACGGCAAAATCCCCGGCATGCAGAACGGCGATGTGCTTGGTCATGAGTTCATGGGCATCGTCGAAGAGGTCGGCAAGGACGTGACCCGGGTCAAACCCGGTGATCGCGTGGTCATCCCGTTCGTGATTGCCTGTGGCCACTGCTTCCATTGCCTGTTGAGCGAGTACTCCGCCTGCGAGACCACCAACAGCGGCCCGGGCGCCTCGCTCAACCGCAAGGGCATCAAACCGCCGGCAGCCTTGTTCGGCTACAGCCATCTCTATGGCGGCGTAGCCGGTGGCCAGGCAGAGCTGGTGCGGGTACCCAAGGCAAATGTGGGGCCGTTGCCGATCCCGTCCATCCTGAGCGATGAACAGGTCCTGTTCCTGTCCGACATCCTGCCTACCGGCTATCAGGCCGTGGTCAACGCTGGCGTGAAGCCCGGCTCGACCCTGGCGATCTTCGGCGCAGGCCCGGTTGGCTGCATGGCAGCGGCGTGCGCGCGCATGCTCGGTGCCGAAACGATATTCATGGTGGATCACAACGCTTACCGCCTGGCGTTTGCCCAGGCAAGTTACGGGGCCATCCCGGTCAACTTCGACGAGGTTGATGCCGCCGAAGTAATCATCGAGTCCACTGCAGGTCGCGGGGTAGATGCCAGTATCGACGCGGTCGGGTTCGAAGCCAAAGGCAGTGCCACCGAGACGTTGTTGACTGCCTTGAAGCTGGAGGGGTCCAGCGGCAAGGCGCTTCGACAATGCATTGCCGCAACCCGCCGGTGCGGCACGGTCAGCGTACCCGGCGTCTACGCCGGATTCATCCACGGCTTCCTGTTCGGAGATGCCTTCGACAAGGGCCTGACTTTCAAGATGGGGCAGACCCATGTACAGGGCCTGATGCCGGAATTGCTGGAGGCTATCGGCGAAGGCCAGCTGTCCCCCGAGATGATCATCTCCCACCGAATGAAACTGGCCGATGCGGCCCGCGCATACGAGATTTTCGATCAGCGCCTGGAGGAATGCCGCAAGGTTGTACTGACGCCATGACAACGAAGCGGGCCCCCTTGCGGGGGCCGGCCAGAATCAACCGACGATCAACGACCAAGGCAAGCCAGACCCGTTGAACCGGTACCTGAAGCCCTCGCAATCAATCTGCTGTGCAAGGTTTCCCTCTTCATCCATCAAGGTATTCACCTCGACCATGCGATCCATCCCGCCGCCGGGGCGTTTGCCCGGGATGTCCAGCACGGTTCTCAAGCTTCGTTGCTCCGTCGAAACGACCTTGACGGGACGTCGCTCGCGCCCGGGCCCTTCCAGATAGAGTTTCATGCTTTTCACAGCCTAGTCTCCTGATGTTGCCCCCTTCTTCCGGCAGATCGTATATAGGACCGGGGATGTGAAGATCGGGCCAAAATCACCGGGAAAAGCCGTGTTTTGTGATTGCCTGCAAAAAAACCCGACCGCTTTCCAGCATTCGCGCCGTGACACCAATGCAGGCCAAAGCGCTGAGTCTCCATTCATCGTTCGCAAGCTTCCGCGAGCCGAAGCCGCAGCGCTACCCGCGACCCTCGGGCATCCGCCACTGCGCGCAGTCAATCAAGCTGCACAAGCTCGCGTCCGTTGCAGAGCACGCTGCCTCGCGCTTGCCGATAGTCCACTCGAAGACCACCGGTGAACAGGGAGAATGCCGGCAACACGGTGCGCTCCTGGCCGATCCAGAACAAGGGGTGCGCTGGCAATGCAGGCAACTTCAGTACAGGGTGCAGATGGCCGCAAAGCACATGCCCTGATGCACCAGCGCGTGTCGCAGGCGCATGGCGGAATACGAAAGGGCCTTCATGCGTGCCGTCCGCAATCAACCGCGCCCCCGCAACATCAGCATCCAACGCCCGGTCGTGGTTGCCTGGCACCACGCACACGTTAACCTGCCCATGCGCCTGGCGGAATGCCTGCCAAGCGGCATCACTGGCAGCTGAGCGCTGGCCGTGCAGAAAGTCGCCCAGTATCCACAGTGAAGCCGCCGCGGTCATATCCAGCAAGCCGGCCAAACGGGCCAGGTCGGCACGCGTGCCACCGCTCGGAACCGCGATGCCGGCCCGGCGCATCACCGCGCCCTTGCCCAGGTGCAGGTCGGCCACGATCAGCCTTTGCCGTGCAGGCCAGTAGAGCGCCCTGTCGGCCAACAAGATCATCGGCTCACCGCCCAGCAGCAGCTGCAGGCTTTCAGCCATGGCGTTGCTCCAGGCGCTGTGCCGCGCGTTGCACCCGCTGTTTCCAGTCCTCGCTGCTCAAGCTGCCACGCCGGGATTCGGCCCACAGGGGAAAAGACAGTGGCGTCAGCGTTCGCGGCCGGGTCAGCAGCAGCTGGCGACCCGCGCATTCGTGCACAACGCGCTGCAAGGTGGCCACGTCCAAGCGTTGCTCCAGCACCTCACGCTCGGCCTGACGCAGAAGGATATGGCCTGGGTCATATTGGCGTAGAACGTCGTAGAGCAGACTGCTGGACGCCTGTAGCTGGCGGAGACTGCGCAATGCGCGGCCTGGCAACGAGGGTGGCAACAGCCCGGCTACGCGCGCGATCTCGCGGAACTGGCGCCGTGCCAGCTCGCTCATGTTCACCGCCGCGCGCAGATCGCGCAGCAGCGCTTCCGGGGACAACATGGCAGCTAGTGTCTGTTCGTCCAGTTCCAATGCGGATGTCGTCGAGATGGCCAGGCCATAGTCGTTCACCGAAAAGCCGAAGGTGCTGGCAACGCGTTGACTCCAGCGCAGCGACAGCACCGCTGCCAGGCCTTCGTGAACGGCACGGCCGGCGAATGGGTACAGGAACAGATGCCAGCCGTCACGCGTCTTCAGCCACTCGGCCAGCAGCTGTCCCTGTGCAGGCAATGCGGACAGCTTGGACTGCAACGCCAGCAAGGGACGCAACGCCCTCAGTTCGGGCGTAGCCGGCGGGTCGGCCAGCACCTGCGCAACATGTGCGGCCAGGTCCGTGGACATCGGCATGCGCCCTCCCTGCCACCGCGGCACCACACCGCTGCCTTGCTTGGCAGGCCGCACGTACGCGGTCATGTCCTGCAATCGCAGCAAACGCAGGGTGCGACCCGCGAACTGGAATACATCACCCGGGCGCAGGCGCGACAGAAAGCTTTCTTCGACACTGCCCAGTGCCCCCCCCCGCGCCATCCGCACCAACAGCGCACCGTCGCTGGTGATGGTGCCGATCGACAGCCGGTGGCGGAACGCCACCCGACGTTCGGTGACCTTGTAGACCCCTTCCTCGTCGCGACTGACGCGACAGAATTCCGGGTAGTGCTGAAGGGCGTTGCCGCCCTGGGTGATGAACTGCAACACCTGCGTCCAATCTTCGGCGGACAGGTCCGCATAGGCATGGGTGGTGCGCACCTGCGCAAGCAACTGGTCTGCATCGAAACCACCGGCCAGGGCCAGCGTTACGCAATGCTGGGCAAGCACATCCAGCGACAAGGTCAACGGCTGCCGCGACTCCACCTCGCCCGCACGCAGCGCCTGCCGTGCTGCTGCATACTCGGCCAGCTCCAGCGCATGGGTGGGCACGCAGATGATGTCGCCGGCCTGCCCCGGCCGATGCCGCGCCCGTCCAGCGCGTTGCAGCAAACGTGCCATGCCCTTGGGACTGCCCAGTTGGATCACCTGGTCCACGGTCGGGAAATCAACACCAAGGTCCAGGCTGGAGGTCGCCACCACGCAACGGATACGGTCTTCGCGCAGCCCCTGCTCCACCAGCCGCCGCAACGTGGGATCCAGTGAGCCATGGTGCAGCGCCAGCGCTTCCGCGTTCTCCAGCCACACCGCTTGCAGCGCCTCGTACCACAGCTCGGCCTGGGCCCGGGTATTGGTGAACAGCAGGGTCGTGCGGGCCTGCGCGATCTGCTCCACCACCGCCTGCATCTGCGACAGGCCAAGATGGCCCGCCCAAGGAAAACGCTCGCCCTGCTGTGGCAGCAGCGTCTTCATGTGCAAGCCGCGCGGCGTGGCTGCACGTATCAGCGCGGTATCGGCCAGATGCGGCAGCAGCACCTGCCGTGCCTGCTCAAGGTTGCCCAAGGTCGCCGACAAGCCCCAGATGCGCACCGCCGGCAACCAGCCGCGCAGCCTTGCCAGGCACAGCTGCAGCAGCACCCCGCGTTTGTTGTCCAGCAGCGCGTGCCATTCGTCGACGACGATGGCCTGCAGCGATGCAAGTTGCGCCTGGGTGTCGGGGTAGCTCAACAGCAGCGCCAAGGATTCGGGCGTGATCACCAGCACGTCCGCCTTCCCTTGCCGGGCCAGGCGCTTGTCGCGGGCGCTGGCGTCACCGGTGCGCATGGCCACCGTCCACGGCAAGCCCAGCCCGTCGATGGGTTCGTGCAGGGCGCGCACGGTGTCACTGGCCAGCGCACGCAAGGGCGTAATCCACAGCACCCGCGCGCGCGCGGTGCCGGGGTTGCGCCGTTTCGCAGGCTTGGTCGGCGGCGGCGGCAGCTCCGCCAGTGCCTGCAGCAAGGGGCCGCCGATCATCGCCAGGGTCTTGCCGCTGCCAGTGGGTGTGACCAGCAGACCGGACTGACCATCGCGGTAACGTCGCCACACTTCCCGCTGGAACGGGGCGGGCTTCCACCCGCGTAGTGCAAACCACTCGGTCAGTGCCTGCTCGAAGCGCTTGACCCCGGCAGCGCGTCCGGCCATCACTGCGCCACCTTGCGCAGGGTCTCCAGCACATCGGCTTCGCTGGCGGGCTTGTCCCGCCGCCAGCGCAGGATGCGTGGAAAGCGTACGGCCACCCCGGACTTGTGCCGCGCCGAGAGGTTGACTGCCTCGAAACCCAGCTCGAATACCTGCTGCGGTTCGACCGCCCGCACCGGGCCGAAACGCTCGGTGGTGTGGGCGCGTATCCAGCGGTCAAGTTCGGTGATTTCCTTGTCGTCCAGCCCCGAGTACGCCTTGGCGATCGGCACCAGCTTGTCGCCATCCCAGACACCGAAGGTGTAGTCGGTATACAAGGTGCTGCGGCGCCCGTGACCGCTTTGCGCGTAGAGCATCACTGCGTCGATGGTGAGCGGATCAACTTTCCACTTCCACCAATCACCACGTTTTCGCCCATGTCGATAAGGTGATTGGCGGCGCTTCAGCATGAAGCCCTCGACCCCGCGCTGCCTTGCCTCGTTGCGCAGTGCGGCGGCGGCCTGCCAATCCGCCAGCTGCACCTGCGGCGACAGCTGCAGTAGCGGCGAGTCGTGGGCCTTGAGCAGGTTGGCCAGCTGCTGCCGGCGCTGCTGTAGGTCCTGTCCACGCAGATCGTGGCCGTCGAGCTCCAGCAGGTCATAGGCCAGCACCCGCACCGGCGTCTGCGCCAGCACCTTGGGCCCGGGCTTGCGCCGTTGTATGCGCGTCTGCAGCGCGGTGAATGGCAGCGGCTTCTCGTCTTCGCTACGCCAGGCCAGCAGTTCGCCATCAATCACGGCATCGTGGGCGAGCCGGGCCAGATCAGCCTCGATCTCCGGGAAGCGCCCATCCATGCGTTCCTCGCCACGCGACCACAACACGATATCGTTGCCACGGCGGATCAGCTGCACGCGGATGCCATCCCACTTCCATTCCAGCAACCAGTCATCGATTGCGCCTAATGCCGCCGGATCGCCCTCCAACGCCGACGCCAGGAAGAACGGATACGGCAAGGCCGTGTCCCCCGGTTGCGGCCCCTGTGCCAGCAAGGTCTGCATGAAGCCCGGCGTGGGTGAGGTGAAGCCGAGCATGCGCTGTGCCAATACCGACACGTCCAGTCCCGAGAGCTCCGATAAGGCTTTCTGCACCAAACCCTGCGATACCCCAACCCGCAATGCGCCGGTCAGCAGTTTGTTGAACACGAAGCGCTCGCGCATCGGCAGTTGCCGCCAGGCCGCGACGATCACCGCCCGGCGCTGCTCCGGCGGCGCATTGGCCACAGGCAGCAAGCGCTGCTGGATCCATTGCGCAAGACCGACGTCCTCCGCTGCATCGGGCGAATCATCCAACAGCAGCGCCAGCGTTTCCGCCAGGTCACCCACCTGGTCGTAGCTGGCCTCAACCAACCAATCGGGCAGCCCGCTCTCCTGCGCCACCCATTGGCGCAGCTCGCTGCTGTTTGCGATGCGCGCCTTGGCGCCGCCCACCTTTCCGCCGGTCAGCAACCACAGCGCCCAGACCGCATCTTCGGCGGGCACGTGACGGAAGTAGTCGACCAAAGCGGCACGCTTTTCCAACAGCGACGTGCTGCGGTCCAGTCGCTGGTACAACGCGGCGAACGCCCGCATCAGTCCTCCTCGCCCCGCAGCAAGGCAAAGGTGGTGGCGTGTAGCCCGCCCTCGTTGAGCGTGCGTACCAGCGCATCGGTATTGCCATGGGTAGCCACCACGCGCTGCGCTCCGGATTGTCTTACCGTCTGCAGCAATGCCGGCCAATCCGCATGATCGGACAGCACGAAGCCACGATCGTAGTTGCCCCGACGGCGGTTGCCGCGCAATTGCATCCACCCGGAGGCGAAGCCTTGCTGTGCCCGGCGGAACCGTCGCAACCAACTGCTGCCTGCCGCAGACGGCGGTGCGATGATGAGGCGGCCGGCGAAGTCCGCGCCCCGCGCTTCGTCGGCCACGCGCTGGGTTTCAATCATGGCGATGCCGGCGCCCCGGTAGACCTGCACCCCGTTATCGACCGCACCGTGCAGCCAAACCGGCGCGGTCTCGCCCAGCGCAAGCAGTTCGGCAAGCACACGCTGCGCCTTGCCCAGGGCGTAGCAATAAAGGATGGCGGCCTCTCCCTGCGTTCCGCATTCGTCACGCCATGCGGCGATCTCGGCAACAACGGATGGCGTATCGGGCCAGCGATAGATCGGCAGCCCGAACGTGCATTCGGTGATGAAGGTGTCACAGCGCACCGGCTCGAAGGCTTCGCAGGTGGGATCGGGCTGGCGCTTGTAGTCGCCCGATGCGACCCAGACCTGCCCGTCGACCTCGATCCTCACCTGTGCCGATCCCAGCACATGCCCCGCCGGATACAGGGATACGGTCGCCGCGCCCAACCTGAAAGGCTCACCATAGGCATGGCAGACATAGCGCTGCGCACCAAGACGCCACTCCAGGATGGGCAGGCTGGCATCGCTGAGGTGGTAACAGCCCATGCCAACGCGCGCGTGATCGCCGTGACCGTGGGTGATCACCGCCCGCGCCACCGGCCTGCCAGGATCGATGTAGAAGTCACCGGCGGGGCAGTACATGCCTTCGGGCCGCAATACGACCAGGTCACCACTCATCCGCTGCCTTCCTACGCGAATCGATGACCAGACCATGTCACGACGCACGTGTAGGGACCGTGGGCTCCCATTAACGGAATGTCGATGCCGTATCCCGGGAAACACGTTGCTGGCACATGGCCGGACCGCGCCTGCCGGGCACCCGATTCGCCCTGTATCGGGACTGGCTCATTCATGGATACCCCGTCGTCCTTCCCTGTTTCGCGCTGGCGGGCCTGCACGCCAGCGGCGAGCACTACCGGGCCAGCCGCGCAAGCTGAGCCCCGCCCAGCTGCAAGCGGGGCCGGGGCGCGTTCCGGCATGCGCACCCTCCCCCTGCCGGGCGGCGGAAAACCGGCGCCGGTGGACTGGCACCGCTCTTGCATCTGCTGGGCCATGAGCCCCGAACTTGCCCTGACCGAACTGCGTGGAGGCCTGGTAGCCACCTTGTGGGTTGCCGGCCCCTTGTTGCTGGTTGTCCTTGTCGTCGGCGTAGTCGTCGGCATCATCCAGGCAGCCACCCAGCTCAACGAGCCCACTATTGCCTTCGTGGCCAAGGCCGGCGCGTTGACTGCCGCGCTGTTCGCGCTTGGCAGCCTGCTGCTGGGCCATCTGGTCGAATTCACCATCCTGCTGTTCCAGCGCATACCGCATCTGATCGGTTAGCCGGATGGACGCCGTTACCCGGATGGCCATCGACGGCCAGCAGGCCTTCGCCATCATCGGCACCACCTTGTGGGTGATGCTGCGTATCGGCGCCATGCTGATGGCGATGCCGATGGTCGGCACCCATGCCGTGCCGGCGCGGGTGCGGGCGATGCTGGCGATCGCGCTGGCCGTGGCATTGGCACCCGTGCTGCCGCCGGTGCCACTGTTCGAGGGCTTCAACTCGACCATCGTGCTCAGCATCCTGCGCGAGCTCGCGGTTGGGGTGAGTATCGGCTTTCTCTTACGCTTGATCTTCGAAGCCGGCGCCATGGCCGGCGAAATGATCGCGCAAAGCACCGGCCTGGCCTTCGCCCAGATGGCCGATCCCATGCGTGGCGGTAGCTCGGGCGTGATCGGCCAATGGTTCTACCTGATGTTCGGCTTGCTCTTTTTTGCCGGCAACGGCCACCTGGCGCTCATTTCGCTGCTGGTGGACAGCTACAAGGCGCTCCCCATCGGCACCGCCCTACCCGACCCGCACGCCATGCTGGCATTGGCACCTACGCTGGCCTTGCAGATTTTCCGTGGTGCGCTTTCCCTTGCGCTGCCGCTGGTGGTGGCCATGCTGGCGATCAACCTCGCATTTGGTGTGCTGGCGCGCGCCGCCCCCGCACTCAACCCGATGCAGTTGGGCCTGCCAGTCGCGCTGTTATTGGGCATGGCGTTGTTGACCCTGCTTGCGGGGGAAATGGGGGCTCCCGTGCAGCGCCTGTTCGATCAGGCATTTGATGCAGCCCGTCAAGTGACAATGTGACGCCCGGCACAGCTCGGCGTCGCAGCGGTTGCATTCGTCGACAGCCCTCTTGCTGCCAAACTGTTACCCGAGGATAGTCCTACAGTAGCCATGGGCGGCAGGGGACAGAAAGCCGCACGGCACTTCGCTACCGCGTTCGTGGAGCGAACACCAAAAGGAGGGGTTTGATGCTTGAAGGCAGCTACAACCCGCTGTTTGTGGTTCTGTCCATCCTGGTTGCCATCCTCGCCTCTTTCACGGCATTGGACATGGCCTCGCGGGTTACAGCCACGCAACCGCGACGCACGGCTGCACGCTGGCTGATTGCCGGCGGCGTGGCGATGGGCGCAGGTATCTGGTCCATGCATTTCGTCGGCATGCTTGCCTTCCGCCTGCCGATCCCATTGGGCTACGACCTCTGGCTGACGGTGCAGTCATTGCTGGTTGCCATCGGCGCATCGCTGTTTGCGCTCTGGCTGGTATCGCGCCCCACCCTGCCGCACCTGCGCCTGGCACTGGGCGCCCTGCTGATGGGGCTGGGCATCGCCTGGATGCATTACGTCGGCATGGCCGCACTGCGCATGCAGCCGGATATCGACTACGACCACCGCTGGTTCGCACTTTCCATTGTCATCGCGGTGGCCGCCTCCTGGAGCGCGCTGTACATCGCCTTCCGCCTGCGCACCGCCGAATATGCACTGCCACCGCGGCTGATTGCCTCGGCGGTTATGGGCCTGGCCATCGTAGGCATGCATTACACCGGCATGGCGGCCGCGCGCTTCCCCGAGGGGGCCGTCTGCGGCGCCGCCCGTAGTGGCGGCATTCCCACCGAATGGCTGGCGGCCTGCGTGGTACTGCTGACGGTCGGCGTGATGGGGGTGGTGCTGACCATTTCGCTGTTTGAACAGCGTATGCAGGCAAGGCTGTTGCACCTGCGCAACTCGATGCTGGCCGCGTCGCTGGACGATGCGCGCAAGGAGCTGTTCCACGCCAGCCAACATGACGCCCTGACCCGCCTGCCCAATCGCCAACTGGTGCACGATCGCATCACCCAGATGATCGAGGCCGGCGAACCGTTCGTGGTGATGTCGATCGACATGGATGGCTTCCGCCACATCAACGGCACGTTCGGCACCCAGACCGGCGATGCCGTGCTGGTCGAGATCAGCGAACGCCTGCGCCAGCTGTTGCCAGCCGAAGACCTGGTGGGCCGCATGGGCGGTGACCAGTTTGTCATCGCCAGCCCGCTGTCCAGGACCACGGACATCGACGCGCAGGCAGAGCGCATCATCCTGGCCGTCAATTCCGTGCGGATAGCCGGTCGCGACATGCGCATGACCGGCAGCCTGGGGGTGGCCAGCAACGAAGGTGCGACGGTGTCCGCACCGCAGCTGGTGGCAATGGCGGAAACCGCCATGCGCTGCGCCAAACAGTCCGGCCGCAACAGCCACGTGGTGTTCGCGGACTGGATGAACGACAGTGCCGAACAGGACGCCCGCCTGGTCGAGGACCTGCGCAAGGCCCTGGGCGGCCCGCAGTTGTTCCTGCACTACCAGCCGCGGGTGCACGCCAACACTGGCCGCATCAGCGGCGCCGAAGCATTGATCCGCTGGCGTCACCCCGAGCACGGGCTGATCCCCAGCGAACGCATCATCCGCCTGACCGAGCAAAGTGGCCTGATCGAGACCCTGGGCGCCTGGGTTCTGGACGAGGCCTGCCTGCAGATGCGTAGCTGGCAGGATGCAGGCAACGGCGACTGGCGCATCTCGGTCAATCTTTCGGGCCGGCAGCTGGGTGCGCAGGCATTGCTGGACGATGTCCGTCGGTCGCTGGAGCGCAGTGAGCTGGCGCCGTCCCGCCTGATCCTGGAGATCAGCGAAGGCGCGGTCATGCGTGATACCGAGAACACGATCGCAGTGCTGCGTAGTTTGGCGGGCTTGGGTGTGGGCATCTCGATCGACGATTTCGGCACCGGCTTTTCGAGCCTGCTGCACCTGAAGCGGTTGCCGGCGACCGAACTCAAGATCGATCGCGCCTTTGTGGCCTCGCTTGAGGAAAGCGATGAGGATGTGGTGATTGTTTCAGCCATCGTCGCGCTGGCCCATGCGCTGAACATGCAGGTCGTTGCCGAAGGTATCGAAACTCCCGGGCAGCGCTCCTATGTCGAACGGCTGGGCTGCGACCACCTGCAGGGCTTCCTGCTTGGCCGACCCGTCAGTGCGGAAAACTTCATGCGCCTGCACGGTGGCGACGCGCGCCATGCCGCATTGGACGCGCGGATGGCCTCGCTGCAGAACGCTACCGACGAGTCCTAGTAGCCGCAAAGTCAAACACATGTAGCGCCGAGCCATGCTCGGCATGCGTTTGGCGGGGGACGACGCCTTGCCGAGCATGGCTCGGCACTACACGGGGGGTGGCTGGGACGGCCCCTTGCCGAGCATGGCTCGGCACTACTTGGGGGTTGGCTGGGAAGGCCTCTTGCCGAGCATGGCTCGGCACTACAGGGGCGCTGGCTGGGAAGGCCTCTTGCCGAGCATGGCTCGGCACTACATGGGCGCTGGCTGGGAAGGCCCCTTGCCGAGCATGGCTCGGCACTACATGGGCGGTGCGCTGTGGCTCTGGAACGGTTCTTGCACGGCCCGGATGAGCCCTTCATCCAAGCCGTGCAATGTCCGAGAACGAACAGGCCGGGGAAAAAACCGAACTCCCCACCGAAAAACGTCTGCGAGAAGCCCGCGAGCAGGGCAATATCCCGCGTTCCCGTGAACTGGCCACCGCCGCCGTGTTCGTGGCGGCGGTACTGGCGCTGTATGCCATGTCCGGCAGCATGGGCAGTGCTGCCCGGGAATGGATGAAGGCTGCACTCCGCCCCGACCCAGGCCTGATTGAAACCCCCAGTGCCTTGTTCGGCCATGCCGGCTGGGCGCTGCTCAAGCTGATGCTGGCCTTCAGTCCATTGCTGCTGGTCTGCGTGGCCGCCGGTTTCATCGCACCGGTGTTGATGGGCGGACTGCGCTTCTCCAACAAGGCGCTGGTTCCAGACCTGAACCGGATGAACCCGATGACCGGGATCAAGCGCCTGGTGGGTGCCGAAGCCTTGGCCGAATTCGTCAAATCCCTGCTGCGGGTGCTTTTTGTCGGCACCGCCGCCGGCCTTTGCATCTGGCAAGGCGTCCATGCGCTGCGCTCGCTGTTGCAGCAGCCACTGGAAACGGCCATCGGTGACGGGCTGGGTTTCACCCTCAAGCTGCTGCTGGCCACCGCCGGGGCCATGGCCCTGCTGGCTGCCATTGATGCGCCTTACCAGAAGTGGAACTGGCTGCGTAAGCTCAAGATGACCCGCGAGGAGCTGCGTCGGGAACTGAAGGAAAGCGAAGGCAGCCCCGAGGTGAAGGGCCGCATCCGACAGATGCAGATGCAGCTGTCGCAGCGCCGGATGATGGAAGCAGTGCCCAACGCCGACGTGGTGCTGGTCAATCCCACCCACTATGCCGTGGCGCTGAAATACGAAAGTGGGCGCATGAATGCCCCCACCGTCGTCGCGCGCGGCGTGGATGAATTGGCCCTGCGCATCCGCCAGGTCGCAGACGGCAACAAGGTCGCCATCGTCTCCGCCCCACCTTTGGCACGCGCCTTGTATCGGGAAAGCCAACTTGGCAAGGAAATCCCCGTGAGACTGTATTCGGCTGTCGCCCAGGTCCTGTCCTACGTCTATCAGCTGCGCCAATGGCGCACCGGCCCCATGCCGCAGATGCCCTCGCTTGAGATCGAGGAATTTGCCAAGGGAGCCCAGCCATGAGCGCAGCAGCCCAAGGCATGTCCGCAGGCCGCCTGCTGCAGATGCTGCGCCAGGGGATCGGCGCACCGGTGATCGTGCTGGCCCTGCTGGCCATGGTCGTCGTGCCATTGGCGCCGCCGGTGCTGGACGCGTTGTTCAGCCTCAACATCGCGATCTCGCTGATGGTGCTGCTGGCGGTGGTCTACGTGAAGCGGCCACTGGACTTCACCATCTTCCCGATCGTGCTGCTGATAACCACGATGCTGCGGTTGGCATTGAACGTGGCATCCACCCGCGTCATCCTGCTCAACGGTCAGGATGGCCATGAGGCCGCCGGCAAGGTGATCGCCGCATTTGGCGAGTTCGTCATTGGCGGCAACTACGCGGTCGGTATCGTCGTCTTCGCCATCCTGACCATCATCAATTTCGTGGTGATCACCAAGGGTGCCGGGCGCGTTTCAGAAGTGACCGCCCGCTTCATCCTGGACGCCATGCCTGGCAAGCAGATGGCGATCGACGCCGACCTCAACGCCGGTTTGCTGACGCGCGAGGAAGCCAAGCTGCGTCGCGAGGAAGTGCGGGAGGAAGCCGACTTTTACGGCGCGATGGACGGCGCCAGCAAGTTCATCCGCGGCGATGCCATCGCCGGCATCCTGATCCTGTTCATCAATATGCTCGGTGGCCTGGCCGTTGGCGTGATGCAGCATGGCATGCCGTTCGGTGAAGCCGCTGCCACCTACACCCTGCTCTCGATCGGTGACGGCCTGGTGGCGCAGTTGCCCGCCCTGTTGGTTTCCAGCGCGGTCGCCATGCTGGTCACCCGCGCTTCGCGTGCGCAGGACATGAGCCAGGCCATGATGGGCCAGGTGTTTGGCCAGTACCGCGCGCTGGCCATCGCCGCCGGCATCATCGGCCTGGTCGGTCTGGTCCCGGGCATGCCCAATCTTGCCTTCCTCAGCCTGGCTGCCGTACTCGGCTTCCTGGCGTGGAAATGCTGGAAACGTGAGCTCGCCAAGGAAGCCAGCAAGGCCGCGGCGGCGGCTGGCGATGCGCCGCTCAACGCGTTGGGCCAGCCACAGCCAGCGCCAACCGCCGAACTGAGCTGGGACGAACTGCGCCCCGTCGATCCGCTCGGGCTGGAAGTTGGCTACCGCCTGATTCCGTTGGTGGACAAGAGCCAGGGCGGCGAACTGATGGCGCGCATCAAGGGCGTGCGGCGCAAGCTGACCCAGGACCTTGGCTTCCTGATTCCACCGGTCCACATCCGCGACAACCTTGAGCTGCCGGCAAGCAGCTATCGCTTGCTGGTACACGGCGTACCCGTAGCCACCGCCGACATCCATCCTGACCGTGAGCTCGCCCTGGACCCGGGCAGCGCGATGGGCAAGCTGGACGGTATCGCCGGCAAGGACCCCGCTTTCGGCCTGGATGCCACCTGGATCCAGCCGCATCAGCGCGCCCAGGCCGAATCACTGGGCTATACCGTGGTCGACCCGGCCACGGTGGTCGCCACCCACCTGTCGCACCTGATCCGCGAACACGCGCCGGAACTGCTGGGCCACGAAGAAGTGCAGCAACTGCTGGCCAACCTGGCCAAGACCGCCCCCAAGCTGGCCGAGGACCTGTCGCCCAAGGCACTGCCGCTGTCCACGGTTGCGCGCGTGCTGCAGAACCTGCTGGTCGAACGCATCCCGGTACGCCAGTTGCGCAAGATCGCCGAGGCGCTGGTCGAAACCGCAGCAGTCACCCAGGACCCCACCGCGCTCACCGCCGCGGTCCGCAACGCGCTCGGCCGCTTCATCGTGCAGGAGATCGCCGGGATGTCGCCGGAGCTGCCGGTGTTCACCCTCAACCCGCAATTGGAACGGGTCTTGCAGGAGTCCACGCAAGGCAATGGTGCCGCACTGGAACCGGGTCTCGCCGAACGCCTCCACCAAAGTCTTGCCGATTGCGTCGGCAAGCAGGAGGCCCGCAACGAGCCCGCGGTCGTGCTGGTACCGGCACCGGTCCGCGCCGCGCTGGCGCGCCTGGTCCGACACAGCGTTCCGTCGCTGTCGGTCCTGGCCTACAGCGAGGTGCCGGAAGACAAGCGGCTGAAACTGGTCGGAACGATCAGCTGACGCACGGTCCACCGGCGACGCGACAAAAAACAGACACCCGACCCGATCCCGCAACAACGCGCACGAAGGAGCCCGCCACGCCATGTTCCACATCGCCACCGCAACGCCTTCGTCGCAGCCCCACTCCCGGTACCAGAACATGAAGATCAAACGTTTCGTCGCCGCCGACATGCGCACCGCCATGAACCTGGTTCGCAAGGAACACGGGCCCGATGCCGTGATTCTTTCCAATCGCCGGATCGAAGAAGGTGTCGAGATCGTGGCAGCCGCCCACTACGACGAATCCGCCGTACAACAGGCACTGGAAGCCACCCGCCCGGCTGCACCCGCGCCGCAGAAGCCGCGCAGCGCAGCCGAAGCCATCATGGCGGCGGTAACCCGACGCAAGGCGCCGGTGCAGGAACCTGTGGTTGCCACCGCTTCGGCCGTGGCGGCCCTGGCCCGTTCGGCAGTAGGCGCGACCGGGCGCTCGATCGACAACAGTCTGGAACTGGCACCGCCCAGCCGTTTTGCATCCCTGCTCAAGCAGCCAACCCTCGACACGCCCGTCGCCAAGGCTGCCGTGCCGCAACAGGTTTACGCCACCCTGCCCGCCAGCGCCGACGAACCGCCGGTGGTGCCGGCTTTCCGTCCCGCTGGCAGCGCCGCCAAGACACCTGCATTGGCGGAGGACAGCGTCACCTTCTCCGCCGCGTTGGCTGCACCGGCCGCCGCGGATCGCCCGCAGGGCCGCGCCCAGTTCCTGATCGATCCGCCGCTGCCGGCCGAACCGGCGCAGGTCACCCAGGTCAACCCGGCCCCGCTTGCAGCCACACCCGTGGCAGCAGCGCCGGCAGCGCCAATCGAGGTTGCTGCCATCCCCGTCCCCGCCCTCATCCCGGCCCCGGCGGCAGTGCCGGTTGCCGCACCGGTTGTGGTGGCAAGTGCTGCGCGTGACGACGAGCAACTGGTGCAACTGCGCCAGGAAGTGGCCGGCATGCGCCATCTGATCGAGCGCGAGATGAACCGCTTCACCGATGAGCGCCTGCGTGGCAGTGCGGTGCGTGCGAACGCCCTGGACCTGATGGACGAATATGGCTTCGATGCAGGACTGGCACGCGACGTCGCCATCCAGATCCCCGCCGACACCGATCCCACCCGCGCCCGCGGTCTGATGCTGGGGCTGATCTCCCGCAAGCTGCCGATCGCCCCCAGCGACCCGATCGAAACCGGCGGCGTCATCGCCCTGGTCGGCCCGACCGGTGCCGGCAAGACCACTACCATCGCCAAGCTCGCCTCGCGCTTCGCCGAAGCTCATGCGGCCCGCGACGTCGCCTTGGTCACCACCGACACCCAGCGTATCGGCGCCCGCGAGCAGCTGTATGGCTTTGGCCGCCAGCTCGGCATCGCCGTGCACGAAGCCAATAGCGGCACCGACCTGAACCAACTGCTGCTCAAGCTGGCCGACTACAAGCTGGTGCTGATCGACACCGCCGGGCTGGGCCAGCGGGACCGCGCCCTCACCGCCCAATTGCAGTGGCTGCGCGCTGCCGGCCAGATCCGCACCCTGCTGGTACTGCCGGCCAACACCAGCTTCCAGGACATGGATGAAGTGGTCCGTCGTTTCAGCGCGGCCAACCCACAGGGCGTTGTGCTGACCAAGCTGGACGAGACCGGCCGCTTCGGTTCTGCCCTGTCCGTGGCCGTGGATCACCGCCTGCCGGTGACCTGGGTGACCGACGGCCAGGACGTTCCGGAAGACCTGCACCGGGCCTCCGCCGCAAATCTTGTACTTCGCCTTGAAGATTTGCGCCGCGCGGCCGATATGCCCTGCAACCCGGAGTTGAACAATGCAGTCGCGTGAGTACGCCAAGCTGACCACTACCTTCCCGCTGTCGGCCACGCGCCGCGAACCGGCTGGCCCGGTACGCACCATCGCAGTGACCGGTGGCAAGGGTGGCGTGGGCAAAACCAACGTCTCGGCCAACCTGGCCGTGGCGCTTGCCGGCATGGGCAAACGCACGCTGCTGCTGGATGCCGACCTGGGCCTGGCCAATATCGACGTGGTGCTGGGCCTGCAGCCCAAGCACACCCTGGCCGACTTGGTCGCCGGGCGCGCCACCCTGGACGAAGTGATCATCGAAGGCCCGAACGGCGTGCTGGTCGTGCCTGCAGCTTCCGGCCGTCGGCACATGGCCGAGCTGCAACCGGCCGAACACGTGGGCCTGGTCAACGTTTTTTCCGAGCTCGAACGCGAGCTGGACGTGATGATCATCGACACCGCCGCCGGCATCACCGACAGCGTGCTGACCTTCTGCCAGGCCGCACAGGACACCGTTGTCGTGGTCTGCGACGAGCCGGCGTCGATCACCGATGCCTATGCACTGATCAAGGTGCTCTCGCGCGAACGCGGCGTGGACCGGGTGCAGGTAGTGGCCAACATGGCGCGTGACCCCAACGAAGGCCGCGCCCTGTACGAGAAGCTGGTCCGCGTCTGCGAGAAGTTCCTGATCGATGTCTCGCTCAACTACCTGGGCTGCGTGCCACAGGACGACTGGTTGCGCCTGTCGGTGCAGCGCCAGCAACCGGTGGTGAAGCTGTACCCGTCGGCGCCGGCGTCGTTGGCCATCCAGGAAATCGCGCGCCGCACCTCCCGTTGGCAGGCCCCGACCGCGCCACGCGGCGGCGTCGAGTTCTTCCTTGAACGCATCCTGCAGCAGAAGGTGAGCGCATGAACAACGCCGCTGCCCAATACCGCGAGATCCAACGCACCGCGGCCAATGAATGCATCGCCCGCCACGCGGACCTGGTCCGTCGCATCGCCCATCACCTGGCCGCGCGACTGCCGGCCAGCGTTGAGGTCGATGACCTGATCCAGGCCGGCATGATGGGCCTGATCGAGGCCTCACGCAGCTACGACGCCGAACAGGGCGCCTCGTTCGAGACCTATGCCTCGATCCGCATCCGCGGCTCGATGATCGATGAAATCCGCCGTGGCGACTGGGTGCCGCGCTCGGTGCACCGTCGCGCCCGCGACGCCGCCGCGACGATCCGCCGCCTGGAACAGGCCTCCGGCCGCGCCGCCAGCGCCAGCGAAGTTGCCCAAGCCATGGACATCCCGCTGCCCGACTACCAGCGACTGGTGGAAGACGCATCGCGCGGCCAGGTCCTGAGCCTTGAATCGCGCATCGAGGACCAGGGCGAGCTGGATACGCCCACCACCGGCGGCCCTACCCCGCAGCAGGTACTTGAGCGCAGCCAGTTCGGTGCCGAATTGGGCAAGGCCATCGGCCTGTTGCCGGAGCGCGAGCAGCTGGTGTTGTCGCTGTACTACGAGCAGGAACTGAACCTGAAAGAGATCGGCGCGGTGCTCGGCGTGAGCGAGTCGCGGGTTTGCCAGATCCACGGCCAGGCGATGTTGCGCCTGCGTGGTCGGCTGAAGATTTTCGAGTCGGCCGATGCCGGGCTCGAGGAACACTAAGAGGAATATCTTTTGAACAAGAACATGCGCATCCTGATCGTCGACGACTTTTCGACCATGCGTCGCATCGTCAAGAACCTGCTTGGCGATCTGGGCTTCACCAACACCGCCGAAGCCGAGGACGGGCATGCCGCGCTGGCCCTGCTGCAGAGCCAGCCGTTCGATTTCGTGGTCACCGACTGGAACATGCCGGTGATGACCGGCATCGAACTGCTCAAGGCTGTCCGCGCCGACCCCAAGCTCAAGACCCTGCCGGTACTGATGGTCACCGCCGAAGCCAAGCGTGAGCAGATCATCGAAGCCGCCCAGGCCGGCGTGAACGGCTACATCATCAAGCCGTTCACCGCGCAGACACTGGAAGAAAAGCTCGGCAAGATTTTCGAACGCCTGGCAGCGAGCGCCT
The DNA here is from genome assembly GCF_032061965.1 of Stenotrophomonas sp. Taxonomy (GTDB): domain Bacteria; phylum Pseudomonadota; class Gammaproteobacteria; order Xanthomonadales; family Xanthomonadaceae; genus Stenotrophomonas. The sequence continues at coordinate 135,587 of NZ_DAMBEF010000001.1, forward strand.
GATGGACGCGCTGGCGCAATCACTCAGCGACAAATCCGCCCTGGTGCAACGCCTGCAGGATGCGCTGGCCGCCCTCGAGAACGGTGACGAAGCCGCCTGGCGTCAGGAAATCGACGCACTGGCGGCACTGCGCACCCAGCCAATGATGGCCGGGCTGGGGCGTCTGGCCCGCGAGCTGGGCCAGGCCTTGGGCGAGCTGCCCAGCGTACCCAGCGACGCCGGCGAGCTGGATGACGCGTGCGCGCGTCTGGACCACGTAGTGGCGATGACCGAACAGGCCACCCACCGCACCCTGGACCTGGCCGAGGAATGCCGTGCGCTGACCGAACGCCTGCGCGCCGAGGGCCTCAACGGCGACCAGGACCAGATCCTGGATCGCATCCGCCACAACCTCACCGAAGTCGCCCTGACCCAGAGTTACCAGGACCTGACCGGGCAGATCATCCGCCGCGTGGTCGGCATCGTCCGCCGCGTGCACGAAGGTTTCGGTGCGCTGGGCCTGCCGCCGCAGGAAGACGACGCGCGCAACAACGGTCTGGCCGGTCCCGCCGTGAATGGACTGGATCGCCATGCCGTGTCCCAGCACGACGCAGACGACCTGCTCTCGGATCTGGGGCTGTAAACCATGAGCACGTTCGCCGACGACATCGCCGCCGATTTCATTCTCGAAGCGCAGGAGATCCTCGATCGACTGGGCGAACAGCTGGTTACGCTGGAACAGGCGCCAGAGGATGCCGACCAGCTCAACGCCGTCTTCCGTGGCTTTCATACGCTGAAGGGCGGCGCCGGCTTCCTGGCGATCACCCCGATGGTCGAACTGTGCCACGCGGCTGAAGAAGCGCTGGGCATGGCGCGCTCGGGCAAGGCACAGTTGCTTGCCCATCATTTCGACGCTGCCCAGCAATCACTGGATTGGTTGCAATCCATGCTCGATGCCGTGTCCGCAGGCACCGAACCGGGGCACGCACCTGCCAACCTCATCGCCCAGTTCGATGTGGGTGCCGCGCCGGTGGCAGCACCGGTAAAGGCCGCAGCACCCGCTGGCGATGATGGCTTGATCAGCGAGGATGAGTTCGAGGCCCTGCTCGACCAGCTGCACGGAACAAACGCGCCCAGCGCCGTCGCGGTCAACGCCGCCGACAGCGAACTGATCAGCGAAGACGAGTTCGAAGCATTGCTCGACAAGCTGCACGCCGGCGCAGCGCCGGGCGCATCGGCTGCGCCCGTGGCCAACGCAAAGACGCCGGCGCCGGTGGCATCGACACCGCCCAGGCCGGCCGCAGCACCGTCTCCGGTAGCGCCCAAAGCGGCCCCGGCCAAGGCGGCCGAGCCGGAGCACACCGTGCGCGTGGATACCAAGCGCCTGGATGCCATCGTCAACCTGATCGGCGAGCTGGTGCTATCACGCAACCGCCTGAAAACGCTGCGCGCCCGCCTGAAGGACGAGGAGCTGGATCGCGCGGTATCGACGTTGGACATCGCCACCGCGCGCCTGCAATCGGCGGTCATGCGCACCCGCATGCAGCCGGTCGGCAAGGTTTTCTCGCGTTTCCCCAAGGTCGCACGCGACGTTGCACGTTCGCTGCAGAAGGAAGTGGACCTTGAACTGATCGGTGCCGACACCGAGCTTGACCGCAACCTGGTCGAGGCGCTGGCCGACCCGCTGGTGCATCTGGTGCGCAACGCCATCGACCATGGCGTGGAAGCGCCGGACCTGCGCGAAGCCCAGGGCAAGCCGCGCATGGGCCGGGTGCGTCTGTCCGCACAGCAGGAAGGCGACTACGTCAGCATCGAAGTGCAGGACGACGGCGCCGGCATCGACCCCGAGCGCCTGCGCGCCAAGGCGCGGGAAAAAGGCCTGATCGACCCGGAGGCCGCTGCGCGACTGAGCAGCGAGGAATGCCTGCACCTGGTCTTCCTTCCCGGCTTCTCGACCAAACAGCAGGTGACCGATATATCCGGCCGCGGCGTCGGCATGGACGTGGTGCAATCACGCATCCGCGAACTCAGCGGGCAGATCCAGATCCAATCGGAACTGGGCCGTGGCAGCCGCTTCCTGATCCGCGTACCGCTGACCCTGGCCATCCTGCCCACTTTGTTGGTGCAGGCCGGCCAGGATGTCTACGCGCTACCCTTGGCCCGCGTCATGGAAGTACTGCATGCACCGGCTACCTCGCTGGGCTGGTTTGATGGTCGTGCGGTGCTGGACCGCAAGAGCCATACCCTGGCGCTGGGCGACCTTAGACAATGGCTGGGCGTACCCCCTACGCCCGCACCGCTGCTGACGATTGTCGTGCTGCAGATGGGCGAAGCCCGCTTCGGCCTGGTCGTGGACCAAGTCCGCGGACGCGAAGAGGTGGTGATCAAACCCCTGCCGCGCGCTTTGCGCGGACTGACCGGATACGCCGGCGCCACCCTTATCGGCGACGGCCGCATGGCCCTGATCCTGGATGTGGATGGGCTGCGTGGGGGACAGGGGTAAGCAATGCAGACGCAGGAAACCGCAGACCCTGCGATCCCGCGATCCAACTAGGACAACGATCCAACCGCCCCTCTCCCGCGCGCGTAAGAGGGGCTAGCCAAGCCTCCCGATTCAAGACCGCTCCAACCAGGCCGATATACGCACCATGGACCGACTCAGCATCATTGGACTTTTCCTCGCCCTCGCCTCATTGGTCGGCGGCAGCATCCTCAAGGGCGCGGGCCTGTCCTCATTGTGGTCACCGGCCGCCTTCGTGATCGTGATCATCGGCACCATCGCCGCAATCCTTCTGCATACCTCGCCGTCGGTGTTCAAGCACGCCTTCAAGATCGTACGCTGGGTGATCAAGCCACCCGCCAGTGACCGCCGCGCGCTGGTGCAACAGATCGTGGACTGGAGCAACATCGCGCGCCGCCAGGGACTGCTCGGGCTGGAGCCGCAGGTGGACCTGCAGGACGACCCGTTCATCCGCAAGGGCCTGCAACTGGTGGTCGATGGCGTGGAGCCGGACACCATCCGCCACATGATGGAAATCGAGCTCGGCAGCCAGGAGCAACAAGACCTGGCGGCCACCAAGGTATTTGAAGGCATGGGCATCTATGCCCCTACCCTGGGCATCATCGGCGCCGTGCTTGGCCTGATCGCAGTGATGAAGAACCTGGCGGATCCCAGCAAGCTCGGCCACGGCATTGCCGCCGCATTCACCGCAACCATCTATGGCATCGCCTCGGCCAACCTGTTGTTCCTGCCGGTCTCGGCCAAGCTCAAGGGCGTGATCGCCAGCAGTAGCCGTGAGCGGGAAATGATCATCGAAGGCCTGATCGCTATTGCCCAGGGTGAAAATCCGCGCAATATCGAAAACAGCCTGGCCGGCTTTGTGAACTGAGCCATGGCACGTCGCAAACACCACGAAGAACACGCCAATCACGAAGCATGGGCCATCCCCTATGCCGACCTGATGACGCTTCTGCTTGCCTTCTTCGTGGTCATGTACGCCATCTCGTCATTGAACGAAGGCAAATACCGGGTAATGGCCGACGCACTGACCACGGCCTTCGGCGGCGCGCCCCGCACCATTACGCAGGTGCAGGTTGGCAACATGCAGATCCAGGGCGGTGGCCACGATACTCCGTCGGTGATCCGCTCCCCCAGCATGACTGGCGGTGCGATGGCCGATCCCACCCAGCTACCCTCGATGGCATCGCATATGCGCATGCCGGTATCGGCGCACAACCGCGAGCAGTTGCAGCGCGCCGAGCGCCAACTTGGCCAGATCGCCAACCAGCTGAGCGAGGCATTGGCGCCCCTGGTCAAGCAGGGCGTGATCACGGTACGCCGCACCGAGCTGTGGATCGAGGTGGAGATCAACAGCGACATCCTGTTCGGTACCGGTTCGGCCGCGCTCGGCAACGAAGCACGCGACACCTTGGGCAGGCTGGCCGACGTGCTGCTCGATGCTCCCAACGGTGTTCGCGTTGAAGGCCACACCGACAACCTCCCCATCGCAACGGCGCAGTTCCCCTCCAACTGGGAGCTGTCGGCCGCCCGCGCCGCCAGCGTGGTGCACCTGTTCGCCGACCACGGCGTGCAACCGCAGCGCCTTGCAATGGTGGGCTATGGCCAGTTCCGCCCGCGCGAAAGCAACGACGCACCTGAAGGCCGCAACCGCAACCGGCGGGTGATGGTCATCATCCTGGCCGACCAGGCCGGCGCTGCAGGCCTGCCCGACAATGCCACTGCACGTAATGAAGAACCCGCCCAGACCGGCGGCGGCAGCTCAGCTGGCGCGGCGGTACCGGCTGTCATAGAAGGAGTCCACTGATGCGTACTTGGGCCATTGCCAACCAGAAGGGTGGCGTCGGCAAGACCACCACGACCCTGTCGCTGGGCCGCGGGCTTGCCGCACGTGGCTACAAGGTTCTGCTGATCGATCTGGACCCGCACGCCTCCTTGACCCGTGCCTTCGGCGTACCCGTTGAACCCGTGCCCCAAGGCGTGCAGGAGCTGTTCGCTACCCCGCCCCACGCCATCGCCGAGCTGAGCCAAGGCAGCACCATCCCCGGCCTGGACTGTCTATGCGCGCAAGCCTCGCTGGCGACGCTGGAGCGACGAAGCGCCAACCAGCCGGGTCTCGGCCTGGCCTTGCAACAGGCGCTGGCACGTCACGGCGACCGCCACGACTACATCCTGCTGGACTGCGCGCCAACGCTGGGCCTGTTGATGATCAATGCACTGGCGGCAGCTGATCGCCTGATCATCCCGACCCAGGCCGAACCGCTCGCCTTGCACGGGCTGGATGGGATGGTCCGCACTGGTGAAATGGTCGAACGCTCGCGCAAGCGCGCTTTGCCGATTTCCGTACTCCCCACCCTGTTTGACCGCCGCACCCGGGCCGGCAATGAAACGCTGAAGCAGATGCAGGACACGCACGGCTCACGCGTCTGGGAAGATGCCATCCCGATCGACACACGCATCTGCAACCCGGCCGCGCTCACCGTGCCACTGCACGGCGAGGACTACCCGGGGCGCGGCATGGCCGCCTATCGCCGCGCACTCGAATGGTTGCTGGCCGATGAAGCCGCGCAATTGGAGCGCGCGGCATGAGCAACAACGACATCCTCGACGACTACCTGGGCGAGCTGCTGCTGGAGGTGGCCCCAGCCGCAGCGGCTGTGGCGATCGCCAAGCCAGCTGCGGACATCCCGGGAGATACGCCGGAGCTGGAGGCCGCATTCGAAGCAGCATTGGCCGAGATCGAAGCCGCCAAGACCCCGCGCGCCACGCCCATCGCGCCCGGTGACAGCGATGAGCTGCAGGCCATCTTTGACGATGCACAAGCCGCTGCCAATGCCGCCAGCAAGGGCCGCGAACCGACCTGGGATGACCTTCCCGATGAAGTCATCTACGAAGCCGGCGCTGCAGAAAGCGCCACGCTGGCGCATAGCGACAGCCCCGCCCTGCACGCGGCATTTGAAGTCGCCGCCGGTCGGCCTGAGCCCATCGCCCCGTCCGCGTCATCCGCCTCGGTATCGGCTGCAAGGCCTGTCGCCAGCGCAGCGCGACCGGTCAGCTGGCAGGAACTGCAGGCACAGGCGCAACGCCCCCCTACGCCGACCGCCCATCAGCGCCGTGCCAGCGAACGCGCGTCGCGCTGGCTGCGTTTGCGCTGCGGTCGGCAGACGTATGCCCTTGAGCTGTTGAAAGTCCAGGAAGTCGTGTTGCCCGTCCCCTTGCTGGCACTGCGCGGCACCGCCGAGGAAATGCTGGGCCTCATGAACCTCCGCGGCCAGGTGGTACCGGTCATGGACCTTTGCACCCACCTGGGCATGACCAGCACCAGCGAAGACGGCCAAACCCGCATCGTCGTACTGGAAGAAAATGGCGAGACCCTGGGCCTGCGTGTATCGGCGGTCGAGGACGTTGCAAGCCTGACCGACTCGCAGATCGAGCCACCCGACACCGCACGCATCTGCCAGATATCCAACGAGCTGTTCCGCGGCGTCGCCCGCCTGGGTGCGCAGCCGATGATCCTGCTCGATGCGACCCGGCTGCTGCAGTGATCCCTTGAGCCACCTCCCTTTCGCCTGCCAAAGCGGGAGATTGCACGCCGAGACCTGCCCCAACGCTAGGGCCGGAACAGCTCCCTTCGCCGGCACGCAGCAACAAAAAGGTGCGCGCGTTAACACTATCGAGCGCAGCCCTAAAGATCCCCGGCACCACGCCGCTATCCCTCCCAGTAACGTTTGTTCGGAGCAACGATGAGCACTGTGGCCTTGTCGCAGGATCTCGGTATCGAGTCCACCAGCCATCTGAAGCAACACCTGGCCCCCTACCTGGCACAGGCTGGTGAGCTGCGCCTGGACGCCAGCCAGGTCAGCCGCGTGCACACCGCCGCGATGCAGGTGCTGTGCGCCTTCGTGCAGGCGCGTCGGCAGGCCGGCAATGCCACCGCTTTCGACAACGCTACCGACACCTTCCGTGACGCCGCGCGCCTGCTCGGTGTCCTCCAGGCCCTGGGCCTGGAAGCAACCCCTGACACTCTGAAATCTGTGGAGAACGCTGCATGAGCGCACGAATCCTGGTGGTAGACGACTCGGCGTCGATGCGCCAGATGGTCGCATTCGCCCTTACCTCGGCCGGCTTTTCTGTTGAAGAAGCCGAAGACGGCGCCGTTGCCCTGGGCCGCGCCAAGGGCCAGCGCTTCAATGCCGTGGTCACCGACGTCAACATGCCGAACATGGACGGCATCTCGCTGATCCGCGAACTGCGCCAACTGCCCGACTACAAGTTCACGCCGATGCTGATGCTCACCACCGAATCGGCAGCCGACAAGAAGTCCGAAGGCAAGGCCGCCGGTGCAACCGGTTGGCTGGTCAAGCCGTTCAACCCGGAACAGCTGGTTGCCACCGTACAGAAAGTCCTGGGCTGATCTGCCCACCTGCCCCACCCGATCGGATACCGCGCCATGAGCATGGACCTGCAACGTTTCCACGCCACCTTTTTCGAGGAAAGCCGCGAAGGGCTGGATGCGATGGAGGCTGGCTTGCTGGCGCTGGAAGACGGCCTGCAGGACCCTGAAATCATCAACTCGGTGTTCCGCGCCGCCCACTCGATCAAGGGCGGTGCCGGCACGTTTGGTTTCGAGGCCATCGCCGCGCTGACCCACGTACTGGAAACGCTGCTCGATGAACTGCGCAGCGGCAAGCGTGCGCTCGAAGGCAATGCCGTCGATGCCATGCTGGGTTCCGTTGACGTGCTGCGCGCCCTGCTGCGCGAAGCCGAGCACGGACAGGCTGCCGACCCGGCCGCGGTCAAAACCGTTACCGATCGACTGCAGGGCGTGCTTGCGGGCGATGCCCCGGTTGCCACGGCCATCGCCAAGCAGGACGAAACACCAGATGCGTGGCAGATCGGCTTCGTTCCGGCGCCCTCGTTGTTCATGAGTGGCAACGATCCGCTGCGCATCATCCGCGAGCTGGAAACACTCGGCTCGCTGCATGTCGAACCGCGCATGGAACGCCTGCCCGGCTTCGAGCAGCTTGACCCGCTTGAAGCCTACCTTGCCTGGGATCTCGGGCTGGTCGGCAAAGTGCCCCGCAGCCGCATCGAGGACACCTTTGCCTGGGTCGTGGACGACTGCGAGCTGGACATCCGCCCCGCTGCACCGCCCAGCCTGGCGGTGAAAGCGTCGGAACCGGCCGTCGCTGCACCGATCGCCGCTGCGGAGGCCGCCAAGCCTGCTGCCGCAGGCAACCACGACGCCGAAACCTCGATCCGCGTCAGCGTCGACAAGGTCGACGCGCTGATCAATCTGGTCGGCGAACTGGTCATCACCCAGGCCATGCTCAAGCAGGTCTCCGGTGGTTTGGACCCGGTCCATGCCGAACGCCTGTTTGCCGGCCTGGATCTGCTCGAACGCAATACCCGCGACCTGCAGGAAGCGGTGATCGGCGTGCGCATGCTGCCGGTGGATGCGGTGTTCCGCCGCTTCCCGCGTCTGGTGCGTGACCTCTCCAGCCGTCTGGGCAAGCAGGTACGCCTGCGCACCATCGGCGAAGGCACCGAACTGGACAAGGGGCTGATCGAAAAGATCGCTGACCCCTTGGTCCACCTGGTCCGCAACTCCATCGACCACGGTCTGGAAATGCCAGACGTGCGGCGGGATGCTGGCAAGGACGAGACCGGCACGATCACCCTTGCTGCCTCCCATCAGGGCGGGCACATCGTGATTGAAGTCAGTGACGATGGCCGCGGCCTGAACCGTGACAAGATCCTGGCCAAGGCGATCGAACGCGGCATCAACGTGCCCGACAATCCCACCGATGCGCAGGTCTGGGATCTTATCTTCCAGCCGGGCTTCTCCACCGCTGATGCGGTGACCGACCTGTCCGGACGCGGCGTCGGCATGGATGTGGTCCGTCGCAACATCCAGGCATTGGGCGGTGAAGTGCAACTGGAGAGTCGCGGCGGTGCCGGTACCCGCGTGTTGATCCGCCTGCCGCTGACGCTCGCCATCCTTGATGGCATGACCGTATCGGTCGCCGGCGAAACCCTGATCCTGCCCTTGGCCTATGTGCTGGAAGCACTGCAACCACAGGCAGACGACATCCGCACCATGGCCGGTGAAGGCCGTGTGCTGCGCGTGCGCGGCGAATATCTGCCAATCCTGTCGCTGGGCGACTACTACGGCTACCCCACCGCACCGGCAGCCGACCCGCTGGTCGTCGTGGTCGAAGGCGATGGCCAGAAGATCGCGCTGGAAGTCGATGAGTTGCTTGGGCAGCAGCAGGTCGTGGTCAAGAACATCGAGAACAACTATCGCCGCATCAGCGGCGTGTCCGGCGCTACCATCCTCGGCGATGGCCGGGTGGCCCTGATCGTCGACATCGGTGGCCTCGTGCGCTCGTTGCGAGCCCCGCAGGCGGCCTGAGCAACCAAGGCATACCCCGAGCGTTGCAACCGGAATGACTGGCAATCGTCAGCCTGAATGCTGTCGCGCCTGCGGTAAGCCCCCGTCGGTCACCCCGCATGCGACGTCCGCCGCGGCCGTCAGCCGCTTGCGCCCCTGCAAAACCTTCCTGGCTTGGTAGGAACGGCGTAGTCCGGGAGCCAACGGCTGCGTCGGGCCATGGGCGAACGTCGCCTGCGAATTCGCCGCAGGCATCTATTCGCTTTACCCCTGGCATAACCGGGTTTGCGCCGAGCTCATCGCCAACCGGTTCGGCAGGCGGGGTGCCCTTGGCCAATCAACGCCAGGCAGCTTCCCGAAACCCTACGCTCAAGCCCGTAAGAGCGGCGCTTCAGAAACGCCGCCAGCGCGCCGATACCGCAAATCAAGCACGGCAAGCAACCGCGTCCAACCCCAATCTCCCACCGCCCGACGCGCCGGCATCCTGCCGGCGCAGCAACACCTGCACGCCAACGGAGGCGTCCGCAATGAACTGGTTCAAGAACCTCTCCATTACCCGCAAGCTGGTTTTCGCTTTCTGCGTCACTGGCTTGTTCACCCTGCTGCTGGGTGTGTTTGCCCTGTGGCGCATGAACGTGGCCAACACCCAGATCGAGCAGGTCAACCAGAACTGGATGCCGTCTGTCCAGGCGCTGGGTGAAATGCGCGCGCAGCTGGGCGAATACCGCACCTACGAGCAGGCGCAGCTCACCTACCAGGGCGACAGCAGCCAGTTGGCGGACTACGACAAGCGTCTGGCGGACACCCATGCGCTGATTTCAGCAGCGGAAAAGGCCTACGACGATATCGACGCCGACCTCGGCGCCGAAGAAGACGCCATGTACAAAAAGCTCCAGGAGCTGCGTGCCGGCTACTTCGAGGCCCATGAGCGCATCGCCGCAGCCATTGCGATGGACGACTTCGATAGCGCCCGTGCGATCTCCAGCGGGGACTCGCGCAAGCTGCGCCGGGCACTGTTCGACCAGCTCAAGCAACTGTCGCAGTTCAACCAGACCGAGCTGGACAAGCAGACTGCGGTATCACGCCAGGCCTACTCGCGCTCAGTGATGGCGGTGATTGCCGGCATTGCCATGGCACTGCTGGCGGCAACACTGCTGGCCTGGGCAATCATCCGCTCCATCATGGCACCGCTGGCCGACGCAGTGCGGGTGGCTGACGATGTCGCCGCCGGAAAACTTGATCGCCGTATCGACGTCTCGCGCAAGGATGAAATCGGAAAGCTGCTGGATTCCATGCAGCGCATGCAGGCCCAGCTGCAGGCCGTGATCGCCGCACAGCGCGAAATGGCCCAGCAGCATGACGCCGGCTTCATCAGCCACCGCATGGACGAGACCGCGTTCCCGGGCGACTACGGTGTCATGGTCAAGGAAAGCAACACGCTGGTCGCCTCGCACTTGCAGCTGATCCAGTCTGCCCTGGACATCATCCAGCGCTATTCCCAGGGCGACCTGTCGCAGGATATCGAGCGCCTGCCTGCCGAAAAGGCGGTGATGACCGACACCGTCGATGCAGTGAAGGCAAGCCTTGCCGCAATCAATGGCGAGATCAAGCGCCTGGCCAACGCCGCTGCCCTGGGTGACTTTTCCCAGCGTGGCGACGCCGATGCCTACCAGCATGACTTCCGCGACATGGTGTCCGGCCTCAATCAACTGATGCAGACCACGGATGGCAACCTGCAGGAAGTCTCCAAGCTGCTGCAGGCCATCGCCCGCGGTGACCTCACCGTCCGCATGCAGGGCCAGTTCCACGGCGTGTTCGCCCATATGCGCGACGACGCCGACGCAACCGTCGATCAGCTGACCAGTATCGTCGGGCGCATCCAGCAGGCGGCCTCGGCGATCAATCTGGCCGCAAGTGAGATTGCAACCGGCAACAACGACCTCTCGCGCCGCACCGAACAACAGGCAGCCAACCTGGAAGAAACCGCCGCCTCGATGGAAGAGCTGACCTCCACTGTCCGCCAGAACGCCGAGCATGCCCGCCAGGCCAACCAGCTGGCGATCGGCGCGCACGATGTGGCCAGCCGCGGTGGCACGGTTGTCGACCAGGTGGTCACCACCATGGGCGATATCGAGGCTTCATCCAAGAAGATTGCCGACATCATCAGCGTGATCGACGGCATCGCATTCCAGACCAATATCCTGGCGCTGAACGCCGCCGTGGAAGCCGCTCGTGCCGGCGAACAGGGTCGCGGCTTTGCCGTGGTTGCCAGCGAAGTCCGCACGCTCGCGCAGCGTTCGGCCTCCGCCGCCAAGGAAATCAAGGACCTGATCCAGGACTCGGTCAACAAGGTTGGCGAAGGCTCTGCGCTGGTCAACCAGGCCGGCACCACGATGGGCGACATCGTTGGATCGGTACAGCGTGTCAACGACATCATGGCTGAGATTTCCGCTGCATCGCAGGAACAGTCGGCCGGCATCGAGCAGGTCAACCAGACCGTGATGCAGATGGATGAAACCACGCAGCAGAATGCGGCATTGGTCGAAGAAGCAACCGCGGCGGCGCGTGCCATGGAAGACCAGGCTGCGCAGCTTATTGCCGCTGTGGCTGCATTCCAGCTGCAGCAACCTGCAGTCGCGGTTGCCGCGCGCGCCACTGCACAAAGCGTTCCTGCAGCAGCGAGCGTCCGCCGCGATGGCACTGCCCCAAAGCGGGTGAGCGCGCCGGTGACGGCCATGGCAAGCGGTGGCGACTGGCACGAATTCTGAGCCAACGGCCGCTGGGTTGATTGCTCCATTCAAGCCCCCGCCGCATGCGGGGGCTTTTCTTTGCGCCTTCCTCTGGGAGGCAAGCGACACCAACTGGAGCCGCACGAAGTATCAAAGCATCAATGCGGAGGTTCGCAGCCGTGATGGCAAGGCCTGTGATCCATGACCAGCAAACAGCACCCAAAAAGGAGACGCAGCTGACCATGGGCCCGGTCGAGCACCGGGTGGGCGGAACCGTTGCCTCGCAATCGGCAAGATCATCCACTGTCTGGCTTCCCGGGGTGCGCTGCCCCTGACCGGCGCTACGGCAGCTGAGCTCGGTCGCCCCCAAAGCCCAAACTTCCACCGTAGCTCCGCCTTCCAGCGAAGGCGCATTCCTTTAGCTGCCCTCTTTCATTTCTCCGTTGCTGCAACCATCCCAAAAAAATATCGAATTATTTTTTTCTCGCAGCAGTTGAAGCGAAATGGCTGTTACTCAATCCCCCACCACAAAACCCGTGAAATCGAGGATCACAGCACAGTGTCTTACGGCGCGCCATCAAGCATTTTTCGTCAACATCTTGAACGCCTCAGAGAAGTGAAAGGTATGTGATGATTATCACTGAACTCTTAAGAAAACCCTGCTAACCGGCGATCTACAGGCCGTCAAACCAGCGCCGCTATCGGCTTTGACAACACCGCAACTGCGCTGATGTACGCACGCCGTGTAGGGCCCGATACCAGGGATGTGGGCCGCACGGAACAACCGCTGACGATCTGGAGAGAAAGAGATGGAGTTCTTCCGTAACCTGAGCATTGCCCGCAAACTCGCTATCGCTTTTACCCTGACCACCGCCACTACCCTGGCCATGGGTGGCTTTGCCGTCGTGCGCCTGAACCACGCCACTGCGCAGCTCGACGAGGTCACCACCCGGTACATGCCCGCCGTGCAGCACCTGGAGCGGATCCGCGCCGATCTGGCAGAGATCCGTATCGCCGAGCTTTCGCAGCTTGCTCATCTGGACGAACCGCAGTTCCTGGCCGAGTACAACCAGCGCATCAGCGACCAGCGGCAGAAGCTCGCCGAGCATCGCAAGCTGTACGAGGCCCTGCCCGCCAGCACCGAGCAGCAACGGCTGTACGCGCAGATGCAGACCACCCTGGATGCGTACTTCAGCGCCCATACGTTGATGGAAAAAGCCATCAGCGAGGGGCAGAACGAACTCGCACAGACCATTTCCAATGATCAGTCCAGGATCAGCCGCCGCGATCTGTTCGAAGCTGTCGAACAACTGTCAGCCTATGTCGCGTCCACACTGGACCGGGAAGTCGCTGAGGCCAATGCCGCACAGACACGCAGCACTGCCATCATCTTCACCTGCATGGCATTGCTGGGCCTGTTGTCGGTCGTCCTTGCCGTGGTGATCGTACGCTCGATCGTCGGCCCGGTAGGCGCTGCAGTCCGCGCCGCCGACGAGGTAGCCAACGGCCGCCTGGACGGCGTGATCGACGCCAACCGCAAGGACGAAATCGGCAGCCTGCTCAGTTCGATGCAGCGCATGCAGGGGCAGCTCAAGGCTGTGATCGCCGCGCAGGCGGAAATGACCCATCAGCATGACCTGGGCCAGATCAGCCATCGCATGGATGAAAGCCGCTTCCCCGGCGAGTTTGGCCGCATGGTGGGTGGCGTCAATGCCTTGGTCGCCCAGCACATCGGCGTCAAGATGAAAACCGTGGAGGTCATGCGTCGCTACGCCCGTGGCGACCTTTCGGTAGACATGGACCGCCTGCCGGGGGAAAAAGCGGTGATCACCGATGCGATGGATGGCACCAAGGCCAGCCTGTCGGCGATCAACTCCGAGATCAAGCGCCTTGCAGCTTCGGCCGCTGCAGGCGACTTCAGCCAACGCGGCGATGCCGAGCGCTTCGAGTACGACTTCCGCGACATGATCGAGGGCTTGAATGCGCTTATGCACACCACCGACGACAACCTCGCGCACCTGTCTCGCTTGCTGCAGGCCATCGCCCAGGGCGACCTGACCTCGCGCATGGAAGGCGATTTCCACGGCGTCTTTGCGCGCATGCGTGACGATGGCAACGCCAGCATCGACCAGCTGGCGGCTATCGTGATGCGCATCCAGGCCAGCAGCGGCAGCATCAGCTTGTCGTCCAGCGAGATTGCCACTGGCAACAACGACCTGTCGCGCCGCACCGAACAGCAGGCTGCCAACCTGGAAGAAACCGCCGCGTCGATGGAAGAGCTGACCTCCACCGTCCGCCAGAATGCCGAGCATGCCCGCCAGGCCGACCAACTGGCCCGCGGTGCAGCCGGGGTGGCCGCCCAAGGCGGTGAGGTCGTCGGCCAGGTGGTCACCACCATGACGTCGATCGAGCAGTCCTCACAGCGCATCGCCGACATCATCAGCGTTATCGACGGCATCGCGTTCCAGACCAACATCCTGGCACTCAATGCCGCCGTGGAAGCGGCGCGTGCAGGCGACCAGGGCCGCGGCTTCGCGGTGGTAGCGTCGGAGGTTCGGACGCTGGCGCAACGCTCCGCTGCAGCCGCCAAGGAGATCAAATCGCTGATCGACGACTCCGTCGGCAAGGTCAGCGAGGGCTCGCAGCTGGTCCGCCGCGCAGGTGCCACGATGGATGAAATCGTAGCCTCGGTGCAACGCGTCACCACCATCATGAGCGATATCGCCGCCGCGTCGCAGGAGCAGACTGCTGGCATCGAGCAGGTCAACCAGACCGTGATGCAGATGGATGAAACCACCCAACAGAACGCCGCCCTGGTGGAAGAGGCGACTGCCGCAGCCCGCTCGATGGAAGACCAGGCGCGCCAGCTGACCGATGCCGTGGCCCAGTTCCGCTTGGCCGATAGTGTGAGCGCTTCGCTGGCGCGGGTCGCCGCCAGTGTCGCGCCACCGCAACCCAAGCCGCGCCCGGCGTTGCGGGCCATTCCCACCGCACCTGGCCGCAGCCCGGTAACCGGCGGCGAGAACTGGCAGGAGTTCTGAGGCATGCACCAGCGACGGGTTGGATACCGTACCCGACCCGTCGCTGGGCAGATCCTGGGGAGGAGCGCCCGGCACATGACGCTTCCACCCAAGCAGCCGCCGGCACTTCCCGGCCAGCACCATCACGCCAACACGCTGCTCACGATCGCACTCCACACATCCGTCGCTGAACTCACATCGCGCTTCGACTTGGCGACCTAACTGTCCCTGTCCGCGTCCACCAGTGAATCCACATCGGGAAACACGTTATGCGGGTCGTACCGGCGCCGAAGGACCTGCAGACGCTCCCAAGCCTCGGCTGAAAAGCAGCGGCTCACCTGCGCGCCCCACGCCTCCAGGTCGAACTCGTTGATGTAGCTGGCCGGCGCCACCGACGCGAGCTCTTCATGGACCGACCTCAGCCAACCGTTGTTTTCGACATCGTCGGCTTCCTCGTTCCACTGCGCATAGACCGAAGCCGACAGCCGTCCGCGCACGGAATATGCCGCATCCTCGAGCGCGTGCGGGGGGCGAGGTATCAACAACGCAAAAGTCGATGCGGAAGGGCGCTCCGCTAGCCGATGCAACAAACCTTCGGCCAGGTCAACCACGTTATCGCCAATGAAGTTGTCCGCACGGTAGCGTCGACACACCATGGCCAGCCGGGTCTGTTGATAGATCGGCTCGAAACTCGCCAACTGCGCTGAACTGCAGGCCCCCAGGTAGCTTTCGAGGCGCTCTTGCAGTACGTTCAACAGTCGCGAAGCAGTATCCTGATCGTCGCAGAAAGCCGTGACACCGAACGATGCAGGCAGGCCGGTATCTCCACCAATTGCTATCATCGGTTGTACGCGGTGATCCAGCGGATCCTCGCATATCGTCGCCAGTACCGCCGCAATGCACCCTGGATCGAGCGCATAGTTCCGGGCAAGCATGACCTTCGGTGACGGCCAGCAGCGCAGATGGAAACAAACGACCACGAAGAACAGGCACGGCCCACCCCCACGCGCAGCCCAGAACAAATCGCTGTTCTCTCTATCGCTCAGGTGAAGTAATCGCCCGTCGGCCATCACCACATCCAGGGCGAGAATGTTGAAGGTACTCATGCCACCCCAGGCATCGCAGTTGATCCCAAGGCCACCGCCTAGAAGAAACCCGCCAATTCCCACATTCGCGCCGTGACCAGTTGGGAGCGCCAGGCCATGTACGCCCAAGGCGGCGGAAAGTTGCGCACTTGTCACCCCCGGACCGGCACGTGTGATCCGCTGTTCGGCGGCAACCCGGATCTCGTTGAGTGCGGACATGTCGAGCAGCAACCCGCCTCGGCGAAGAAAGCTGCCAGCGTAGCTGTGGCCAGACCCCTTCACCGCAACACCCAGTCGGTGCGACCGCGCGAACTCGATGCTCTTGATTACGTCATCAATACTGGCAACGCGGACGATGTACTCCGGGCAGCGTTGGAAGTCACGTTTGTTCCATGCCGTTCCGTAGTACCAACTGGCGTACTCGGCGTGGTGGCGCGACCTGACCTTTCCTTCCAACGTTTGTGAAAAGGCCCGGAAGTCGTCGGGCAAGATCCTTGCGTGGTGATGTTCCATGGTTGGCTCCCGGAGTTCCGTGGGTCAAGCGGATGTGCGGACGCCGCAAAGTGCACGGGTCACGGAATACAGTGGCAACGGCTGCAGCCCCAATCGCGTTTTAATCCGCTCATTGAGGCGTCCTGCTTCAACGGTCCTCATGCCCTCGCGCAATGCCCATTGGTAGGCATGGGCAAAACATATGGTGTAAGGGCTGTAGTCGGTCAGGTCATAGCGCATGCCTGCGGACCAGATGCACAGCAGGTCCCCATCGATGAAACAGATCAGCCCACCTACTACCTCGCCTGCGTCCTCGACAAGAACCAGGCGCATGATTTGGCCGCATTCAATGACAAAGCGCGCCAGCTGTTCCGCCGGGAAGTACTGCGGCGTGCCATTGCGCGCAGTTGTCTGCTGGCACAGCGCCGTGAGCTCGCGCAGCCGACGATCGAAAGGCGGCGCAACTACGCTGATCGCCCCCTGCCCCGCCCCGAACTTGCGCAGCTGTCGGGTCATTTCATAGCGACCATCTTTCGGCAGCGTACGCACAAGCACGTCAAAGCTGTCGACCTCGGCGAGGTCCATGAAGTAGCGGTCAACCAGGTAGCGCGTCTCGAACCCCGGCATAGCCGCCAATTTCTGCGCGTGTTCTTCAACAACGTTCAGAAGGCCTGCGTACTGGGCGCCACACTCCAAAGCGAGTTCATGCAGCGCCGTCATCAGCGCCTGGACTGCAGCATAGGAACACGCGAGCGCACGCGAATCAAAGCAATGCATGACATGACTGAACAACGCCGACTGTCCCGCCTCACTCTGGATTCTGGCCGTCCTTTGCAGCAAGCCAAAAGGATCTACCGAGGCCACAGACTGGAGGTAGGCTGGAAGAAAGCCCACCAGTTCACCAGCATCGCGCGCCAGCAGGTAGTACGCAGCCTTGATGGGCAACAGCGGTGCGCGCTCAGCTGCGCACAGGAAACCCCAATCGTAGAAAAACGACGCGTTGCAGGCACGATGAAACCGGCGAACCTCGCCTTCATCCAGTTCCAGTACCGAACGCCGGATCTCGACTTCAATCGTCATCGACTCCTCCGGATCGCTTGCGACGCCGGTCGACTTGCCAGCGGCGGTTACGAATGACCCACGTCAAACCCAGGCGTGACGCGCTGCCAGCGGCAGCACGACGTCAGTGCGGTTTCAGCGCTTGCGGCACTGGATGATGGCGGCGTGCGGCTGGGCCACATAGGCCTGCAACGCCTGCGGAACAGGTTCCATGCCGTGGCCTGGCGCGAGTCGTGGATTTGACCACTCAATCATATCGGCGCCCGCCTCGTGCAGTGCCGCCTCAATCGCTTCCTGCGACCAGTACCAGGCGTGGACGCTTGCGTTCTGGCTTCCATGGTGCAGATCCAGCCGCAACCTGCCACCGTCGCGATACGGCTCGGCAACATCGTCGGGCGAAAGCGAGAAGCCACAGCCACTGTAATAGTCCGGCGCCGGTGCATAGCGAGGATGAAGTGGCAAGGCGACAAGCCGGCCACCAGGCCTGAGCGGCGCCATCATCTCGGCAGCCATCTGCTTCAATTCCGGGATCGTCGTGGCGTACGGGAACACATAGACCGCTAGTACCACATCGAAATTTCGCTCGCATCCTTCATCGATAACGCCGCAGAAGCCGATGTCCAGATCTTCGCGCCGGGCACAACGCCGCGCATAGTCCAACATGCCTTCGGCCAGGTCATAGCCCACGACTTGCCGGGCACCAGCATGCTTCATCAGGCGGGAGTAGTAGCCGCTACCGCAGCCGTACTCAAATGCATCCAGCCCCCGCAGGTCGCCGATTGCTGCAAAAACACTGGGGGTTTCTATATGGCGACGGAATGGCCACGTGGCCATGTCCTCGTAGAGCGCACCCAACTGATCAAACTGATAAGCCGCTTCCTTGCTCATGCGCCGTCTCCTTTCGTCAAGGGTACTGCTGAGAATGCGCGATGCTGCGGGATCGCGGCATGTTAAACCGTGATTCCAGTTCTAGATCAGCACATTTACGGCTGCAGCATCCAGTTTGGCGCGATCCCTTGAGCCCCAACGGACCGTCAAAATTCCGCCACTGCCGACACGGATCTCAAAACCAGGCCTGCTGTCCGACACTACTGGGCGCTCTTCTTACTCCTGCAGTGATCGACAACAACAAATCTCGTAACAGCCAGCCTAAAGATGCTAAAAAGGCGGCCGTTATCACAGTTTGTGACGCCCCATTCTGTGGGCGTTGCCTTACGGTCATCTTGCAGCGCGTCCATGCCCGAACACGCATCGTCAGTAACATCGGCCTCCCTTCACGCCGGCAACCTGTATGCCGACGACCGCTACATGGTGCGCAATCGCCACCAGATACGTCATCTGCTGCAGGCAATGATCGACCAGCGCTCCATGGTCACTGTTCATCCGGATGGGCGCGACCAATCTTTCCCGTCGGCAGTGCTGGAGGTAGATGGGGACGGTCTCATCCTTGACGCCAGCCCTGTTCCTTCGGTGAACCACGCGGTGGAAACCGCAACCAGCCTGCTGTGTTTCGGGCAGGTGGACAAGGTGAATGTCCGCTTCCACTTGCACGGGCACCGGCGGGTTGACCGCGATGGGCATGTCGCATTCGAAGCCGCCCTTCCCGAGGAAGTGCATCACCTGCAACGGCGCGAGTTCTACCGCCTGGAAACACCGGTGGGTGATTCGCCCTACTTCGACTTGCCGGATCCTGAAGGTAACGACGCCATACGCCTGCGGGTCCTGGACATCAGTGCGGGTGGCATCGCCTTGCTGCTGCCTGCCGAGCAGACCCTGCTTAATCTGCAGGCCCGCTATACCGGCATCCTGGACATTCCGGAAGCCGCGCCCTTCACCACCGCCGTAATCGCCTGCAATCTGCGCCAGCAGAAACAGCCAAACGGGCTGGAGATGACCCGGGTAGGCCTGCGCTTCAGCGACCTTCCCCGCGGCGCCGACAATCTGATCCAACGCTACATCTTCCGGATCGATCGGTTGCGCAAGGCCCGCAGCAACGGGGATTGAGCCCTGCCCACCGCCCTGATCGCTCGCTCGCCCATGCGATCGTTCCAGTCGCGCACGCGCCACACCTAAAGTCCCTGCCCCCGGCGCCGATACCGGTGCAACAGCCGCACGCACCGGCATACCGCCAGGACCAGGACCGCCATGAACGATACCCGCACCACCACCGCCGAAGGCACCGGCGGCGAGTACCTCAGCTTCACCCTCGGCAACGAGCACTACGGCGTGGACATCCTCAAGGTCCAGGAAATCCGTGGCTACGACTCGGTCACCCGCGTGCCAGATGCCCCCGACTACATCAAGGGCGTCATCAACCTGCGCGGCACCATCGTCCCGGTCATCGACCTGCGCCTGAAACTGCGCCTGGACGAAGCGCGCTATGACGCGTTCACGGTGATGATCGTGCTCAACGTTGAAGACCGCGTGGTCGGCATCGTCGTCGACAGCGTCTCCGACGTCATCCCCCTCGCCGCCGAGCAGATCCGCCCCACGCCGGAATTCGGCGCCGCCGTGGATACGCGCTTCATTTCGGGCATCGGCACCCAGGACGACCGCATGTTGATCCTGCTCGACATCGAAACCCTGCTGGATACCGCCGACCTTGGCCAGTCCAACAGCGTCGAAGAAGTCGCGGCCTGAACCCCCAACCTTGAGCGCCATCACAAATCCGAACTCCCGGCTTAAGCCGGCGTGAGCACGGCCGATAGCGCATGCATGCCTGCCCTCCCCGACAGGCCCACCGTCATCCCGGAGATATCGATGTACAAGTCCCTGCTTCCGCTGCTTACCGCTGCCGCCCTGGCAACCACCTCGTTCGCCGCTGCGGCCGACACCGCCGAAATGATCCCGCCGGAGAACGCTGCCCGCTTCGCCGGCCGTGACGGCATGGTCTGCGGCAAGGTGGAGAAGGCCCGTTACGCCGAAGGCTCAGAAGGCCAGCCGACGTTCCTGCACATGGGTGGTGCATTCCCGCGCCATACGTTTTCGGCACGCATTTCCGGCGCCAACCGCGGCAAATTCAGCTTCCCGCTGGAGACGCTGGAAGGCAAGACCGTATGCGTGATCGGCAAGATCGAACGCGAAGCCTCGCGCGCGGAAATCGAAGTCAGCTCACCCTCGGGCCTGAAGCTGGCCAACATCAAGTAATCCTGCCCGTGTACACGCCGGAGTAGCCGGCGTGTCCTTCCGTGCGGCATACGCATGGAGCTGTTCCCGGAGAAAGCGCAAGATGCATTGGATCAACTCGCTGAAACTCAAGCCAAAGCTGATGCTTACCTTTGGCGTCGTTCTGTTCGTCATGTTGCTGCAGGGTGTCGTTGCCTACCGCGGCCTGCACTCACTGAACAGTGTCACCACCGACCTGGCCGAAAACCGCATGCCCAGCCTGCGCACCACCGGCGAGCTCAGCGGCATGGTCAGCGAGTACCGCAACGCGTCCTACCAGAGCCTGGTCAGGGCCAGCGACGACGTCAAGGCCGATGCCAAGGCGCGCGCGACCGAGTTGCGCAAGGAGATCAACGACACCATCGCGGGCTACCCCAAGCTCATCGATAATCCGGAACAGAAGAAGCTCTTCGAGACCTTCGCCCAGGACTGGAAGGCGGCAGAAGGATCGTATGACGCAGTCACCGAGATGCTGGAGCTGCAGCTTCCCGACGACGCCATTGATACCTTCGTCGGCGAAACCCGCAACCTGCACCGCAAGGCCTATGTCTCCCTGCAGGCCCTCGCCAACAACGACAACGCTCGCGCCCAATCTTCGGCCAGCCAGGCCTCGGAGACCTACACCGCTTCTGCCGTGCTGATAGTCATCGCCGTGCTGGTGGGTGCTGTCGCCGGGCTGGCGCTGGTGTGGCTGTTTGCGCGCTCTCTGGTCGGCTCGGTGCGCGGCGCAGTCGAAGTCGCCAACGAAGTTGCAGGCGGCAAGCTGGACGGGCATATCGACGTATCTCGCAGCGACGAAGTCGGCGACCTTCTGCGCGCCATGCAGCGCATGCAGCGCGACCTGCGTGAGCGCATCGAACGCGACCAGATCGTCGCCAATGAAAACCTGCGCATCCGCACCGCCCTGGACTATTCGTCGACCGGCGTATACCTGACCAACAACGATTTGGAGATCGTCTACGCCAACCGCGCCCTCCAGGACAAACTGTCCGAGTACGGCGAGCAGATTGCAGCCGAACTCAGCCATTACGATGCCAGCAAGCCGCTGGTCGGCCAGCACGTAACCGCGCTGGAGTACCGTGGTGAAGTCGATGGTAAGGTCATCGAAGTCCTTGAAAAGACCGGCGTATTCAAGCGTGAGATGCAGTTCGGCGACACCCAGTTCGCGCAGACCATTTCGATGATCCGTGACGAGTCCGGCGCACCGGTTGGCAACGTCGTGGAATGGCGCGACCGCACCACCGAAGCCGAAGTGGAGAAGGAAGTTGCGCGGGTCATCGCGGCAGCCGCGGCGGGCGACCTCAGCGGACGCGTCGACACCGTGGGCAAGGAAGGGTTCTTCCTGCAACTCGCCGGGCAGATCAACAGCCTGCTCGATGCCAATGCCAGCAGCCTGGAGCAGATCTCTGCCCTGTTGTCGGCCTTGTCGCGCGGCGACCTGACGGTGCGAATGCATGGCGAGTACCAAGGCGTATTTGCCAGCATGCGTGACGACGCCAACGCCACCGCCGAACAGCTGACCGGCATTGTCGGCCGCATCAAGCAGTCGTCTGTGTCGATCAATGCAGCGGCTACGGAAATTGCATCCGGCAACAATGACCTGTCGCGCCGCACCGAACAGCAGGCGGCAAACCTGGAAGAGACCGCCGCCTCGATGGAGGAACTGACCTCCACGGTCCGCCAGAACGCAGAATCGGCTCGGCAGGCCAATCAGCTGGCCATCGGCGCGGCATCTGTCGCGTCGCAGGGCGGCGACGTGGTGAGCCAGGTGGTCACCACAATGACCCAGATCGAACAGTCCTCCCGCAAGATTGCCGAGATCATCTCGGTCATCGATGGCATTGCCTTCCAGACGAACATCCTTGCGCTGAACGCTGCGGTCGAAGCTGCCCGTGCGGGCGAACAGGGCCGCGGCTTTGCCGTGGTGGCCTCCGAGGTGCGTACGCTGGCCCAGCGTTCGGCCGGCGCAGCCAAGGAGATCAAGGGCTTGATCGACGACTCCGTCGGCAAGGTTGCCGATGGTTCTGCGCTGGTCAAGAAGGCAGGCACCACCATGGGCGAAATTGTCGCCTCGGTGCAGCGCGTCACCGACATCATGGCTGAGATCTCTGCCGCCTCGCAGGAGCAGTCGGCCGGCATCGAGCAGGTCAACCAGACCGTCGTACAGATGGACGAAACTACCCAGCAGAATGCCGCACTGGTAGAAGAAGCGACTGCCGCCGCCCGTTCAATGGAGGAACAGGCTGCCCACCTGGCCAATGTTGTTTCCGTCTTCCAGCTTGAGGAGAACGGCGTTGAGTCCCCAGTGGTTCCGTCCCTGCGCGAACACGCCCCCCGCCCTGCCCAAACATCATCGGCGATTACCCCAACGCCGCGCCGTCGCGTAACTCCGCGAACGGCCGTCGCCGAAGTAACCGAGTCAGACTGGCAGGAGTTCTGACCCCCCAACCCCGGCTTAGGCCGGGGTTGTTGTTTATACGCCTCAATTCGGCCCGCGCGCGGCCGATAACACGATATCCCCCATGCAGTGCCGGTACCGCAAGGTGACTGGCGGACCCGATGAACGTCTACAAGCTCTGGAACAGCTACATTTCCAACCTTTCGGTCAGGCGCAAACTGAACCTGTTGACGGCATTGATCGCCATCGGCGTCATCGCCCTGTCGGTCATCGCCGCACGCATGCAATACCTGGATCTGTATGAAACCCGCAAGGCTGCGCTGCGCGCCCAGGTCGAGATGAGCTATGGCGTGCTTGACCACTACGCCAGGGAAGCGGAAAGCGGCGCCATGCCGCTGGATGATGCCCAGAAGTACGCGCTCGCCGCACTGCAACGAATGCGTTCAAACGGTGATGTCAACTATTTCAACGTCTACAACACCCATTACGCGCTGCTGATGCACCCGTTCCGCGCCGACCTTGTCGGCAAGGGAATGAAGGACTTCCGCGACGAGAACGGGGTCCGCCTGTACTACGACCAGGTCGAGGCCGCGCGCAAGGGTGGCGGCTATGTCGCCTACAGCTGGGCCAAACCGGGCCAGGATGGCGTAGTGGCCAAACTGGCTTATGCCGGCATGTACACACCGTGGGATTGGGTGATCTCCAGCGGCGTCTACATGGATGATCTGCAGGCCCAGGCGTTGCAGTTCACTGCGGTGATGACGGTGGCCGGCGGCGTGCTTGTCTTGCTGGTGGTACTCCTGAGCTGGGTCATCGGCAACCGCATCGTCCTGCCCCTGCGCCAAGCCACCACGGTCGCCACCGCCATCGCCCACGGGCGCATGGACAACCCCATCGATACCCCGACCAGGGACGAGGCCGGCCAGCTTCTGGCCAGCATGGCGCATATGCAGGAGCAGCTACGCGCCGTGATCGTTGCCCAGGCCGAAATGGCCCGTCAGCATGATGCGGGCATGATCAGCTTCCGCATCGACGCCAGCCGCTTCCCGGGTGATTACGGGGTGATGGTCGAAGAGACCAATGAACTGGTCAGCAACCATATTGCCGTCAAGATGCAGATCATTGAGCTCGCCCAGCGTTACGCAGTTGGCGACCTGAGCCAGGACATGCCACCGCTGCCGGGTGAAAAGCGGGTCATCACCGACACCATGGCCGCCATCAAGCGCAATCTTGCGGCGATCAACAGTGAGATCAAGCGCCTTGGCAGCGCTGCGTCGGCTGGCGATTTCAGTCAGCGCGGCGACGAAGATCGGTTCTCGCATGATTTCCACGCCATGGTGCATGCCCTGAACACCATGATGGAGGTCAGCGATCACAACCTGGGCGAGGTTTCACGGTTGTTGCGGGCCCTCGCCAACGGCGACCTGACGGTCACCCTTAGCGGCCATTCGCAAGGCGTTTTCGCGCGCATGCGGGAAGATGCCAATAGCACCGTCAACCAGCTTGCCGGAATTGTCAGCGGCATCCAGAAGTCAGCTGACAGCATCAACCTTGCGGCAGGCGAGATCGCCAGCGGCAATGCGGATCTGTCGCGCCGCACGGAAATGCAGGCGGCCAACCTGGAAGAAACGGCAGCTTCCATGGAGGAACTGACCTCCACCGTTCGCCAGAATGCCGATTCGGCCCGGCAGGCCAACCAACTGGCGATCGGCGCGGCCGGTGTAGCGCAGCGCGGTGGCCAGGTGGTTGAAGACGTCGTAACGACCATGGGAAGTATCCAACAGTCCTCACGCCGGATCGCCGACATCATCAGCGTCATCGACGGCATCGCCTTCCAGACCAACATCCTTGCCTTGAATGCCGCGGTGGAAGCGGCACGTGCGGGCGAACAGGGGCGCGGATTTGCAGTGGTTGCCGCCGAGGTTCGCACCTTGGCGCAGCGGTCGGCGGGCGCAGCAAAGGAGATCAAATCGCTGATCGACGACTCGGTCGAACGGGTGGATGAAGGCTCGCAGCTTGTGCAGCAAGCCGGCGCGACCATGGGCGAGATTGTTACCGCCGTGCAGCGCGTCACCGACATCATGGCGGAGATATCGGCGGCCTCCCAGGAACAGTCAGCCGGTATCGAGCAGGTCAACCAGACGGTCATGCAGATGGACGAGACCACCCAGCAGAACGCCGCCCTGGTCGAGGAAGCCACCGCTGCTGCACGGGCGATGGAAGAACAAGCGTTGCTGCTTGACCGCGCGGTCGCCGTTTTCCAGTTGCATACCCATACGGCAACCCCGCTGCCGGCCGTTCTGCCGTTGGCGAGCTGAAAGAGCGCACGATGAGCCATCTCGAAAGCAATGAACGCGACTTCGAGTTCAACGACCGCGACTTCCGTCGTGTCTGTGAGCTCATCCATGCGCGCGCGGGCATCGCGCTGGCCCCGGCCAAGCGCGACATGGTCTATGGCCGGCTGTCGCGCCGATTGCGCAGTTTGGGCTTGCATTCGTTCACTGACTATCTCGACCGACTGGAACAGCACGGTGGTGAAGAATGGCAGTCATTCACCAATGCGCTGACCACCAACCTCACCTCGTTTTTCCGTGAACCACACCATTTCGACAAGCTGCGCGAAGAACTGCAGCACAGGGCAGCGCAAGCCCCATTGAAGCTCTGGTCCTGCGCGGCCTCCACCGGCGAAGAGCCGTACTCAATGGCGATCACCGCTTGCGAGACATTCGGTACGCTCACGCCACCCGTACGTATTCTGGCCACCGACGTTGACACCCAGGTGCTGGCCACCGCTAGCCAAGGCGTCTACGCCATCGACCGCATCGCCAGTCTGGACCCGGAACTGAAGCGACGCTATTTCCAGCGCGGTAGTGGCCCGAACGAAGGAAAGTGCCGCATCAACCCGGCATTGCGCGCGCTTGTGGAGTTCCGTCAGCTCAATCTACTGGCGCCTCGCTACGATGTTGGCGGGCCGTTCGACGCGCTTTTCTGCCGCAACGTGATGATCTACTTCGACAAACCCACGCAGCGCGGCATCCTTTCTCGTCTGGTCGAGCACATGGGCGACGATGGCCTGCTGTATACCGGCCATTCGGAAAACTACCTGCACGCCGCGGACCTGATTCAACCCTGCGGCCGCACGCTGTACCGTCGCACCCGAAGGAACGGCGCATGAGATCATCCCACCAGCATCCCGACGAGGTGATGCGCTACCGCGACAGCCGCTTCCAGACGATCGCCGCCAAGCTGCTCCCCACCCAGTACCTGGTGGTGGATGACGATACCGCGCTGACCACGACGCTGGGCTCCTGCGTTGCCGCCTGCATCCGCGATCCGATCCTGGGCATCGGAGGGATGAACCACTTCCTGCTGCCTGAAGGCAATGTCGGCGACGGCGCCCCTGCCCGCTATGGCAGCTACGCGATGGAGTTGCTGATCAATGACCTGCTCAAGCGTGGCGCCCACCGCAAGCGGCTGGAAGCCAAGGTGTTCGGCGGCGCCAATGTGCTCAAGGGTTTTACCAGCAATCCGGTTGGCACGCGCAATGCCGAGTTTGTGCGGCAATACCTGAGCGCGGAGCACATTCCCATTGTCGCCGAAGACCTCTGCGGCATTCATCCGCGCAAGATCTGGTTCTTCCCGATCACCGGCCGTGTCGTGGTGCAACGCCTGCCCCATGCGCACGACGCCGAGGTCGCCGCCACCGAATCGGCTATCCGTGCGCGTCTGTCGCGTACCCCGGTCAGCGGCGGCGTGGAGCTGTTTGAATGATGCCGCAAGCGCCTTGCCGGGTACTGATCGTCGACGATTCGGCGGTGGTGCGCCAGGTTTTGACCGAGATCCTGTCAGCAGATCCCGCCATCGAGGTTGTTGGTACCGCCGCCGACCCGCTGTTGGCCCGCGAAAAGATCAAACGGCTGAATCCCGACGTGCTGACGCTGGACGTAGAAATGCCGCGCATGGACGGGTTGGCCTTCCTGGAAAACCTGATGCGCCTTCATCCGCTGCCGGTGGTGATGGTGTCCTCGCTGACCGAGCGCGGCGCCGACACCACGCTGCAGGCGCTGGCGTTGGGCGCAGTTGATTTTGTTTCCAAGCCCAAGCTTGACGTGGCGCGTGGCCTGGATGCCTATGCCGAAGAGATTCGCAGCAAGGTCAAGATTGCCGCACGCTCACGCGTACGCGCGATCAGCCCACTGATACGGCGGCCGCCGCAACAGGCAACTGGCCCGGCCCATATCGGTTTCCGCACCACCGACCGACTGATTGCCATCGGCGCCTCGGCCGGTGGCACCGAAGCCCTGCGGGTGGTGCTGGAGGCCATGCCTGCCGACGCACCGGCCATCGTCATGACCCAGCACCTGCCGGCCAGCTTCAGCACCGCGTTTGCCGAGCGTCTGGACCGGCACTCGGCAATGTCGGTACGCGAGGCCAGCGACGGCGAGGCGATTCTGCCCGGGCATGCCTATCTGCCGCCGGGCGGACGGCATCTGCGGGTGATACGCGACGGCGCACGCTGGCGTTGCCGCGTAGACGACACCGCCCCGGTCAACCTGCACAAACCTGCCGTCGATGTCCTGTTTCAGTCTGTCGCGCAAAATGCAGGTGCCAACGCCATCGGCGCGATTCTCACTGGCATGGGCGAAGACGGCGCCAGGGGCTTGCTGGCAATGAAGCTTGCCGGCGCCCCCACCCTCGCCCAGGACGAAGCCAGCAGCGTGGTCTGGGGTATGCCGGGCAGCGCGGTGAGGCTGGGTGCCACCGATGAGGTGCTCCCGCTGGAGAGAATCAGCGAGCGCCTGCTGGCATTGGCGCAGCGCTGAGTACGGTGTAAGTCACACTCCATTCGCCAGGGCGAGCGGGCCATGGTCTGGCAAGTGCGCCAGCAACCGCTCCAACTCTTCGGCGACCTGCCGGGCGCCGGCGCGCACCGCGTCGGTGTGGACAGGCTGCTGCTTGCATAGCGCTTCGGCCAGCTCGCAGGCTTCGACGACAGGCTGTGCATTGAAAATGCGTGCCCCGCCCTTGATGCGATGAAATACGTTCGACAGTGCTTCCACGTCCATGCTTTCCGCCAGCGCTGCCAGTTCTCGCAGATCGACCTGGTAACTGCGGCGCGCCTCGGCAAGCAACGCCATACGTACTTCGCGGTCGCCACCGGTAAGTTCCGCAAGTATGGCTTCCACATCGCTCTGGTAAGCGCTCGCAAACAGCTCCTCGCGCTGTTGTACGACGGGCAGCCCCAGCAGCAACTGCGACAAGGTGGACAAACTGACCGGTTTGAACAGACAGTCATCCATGCCGGCCAGCCTGCAGCGCTCCCGCTCCTCGGGCTGCGCATTGGCCGTGAAGCCCACGATCACGCTGCGCGGTAACCCATAGCGCTGCTCCTCATGACGAATGGCGCGGGCCATGTCATATCCGTTCATCATCGGCATGCTGCAGTCCGTTATGACGACATTGACGCCACCCTGGCGCCATGCGAACAGGCCTTCCTCGCCATTGCCGGCGCAGACCACGTCCTGATCGAAGAAGCGAAGCTGCTGCTCCAGCAGGGCGCGGTTGGCGGGCTGATCGTCGACCACCAGAATTCTCAGCCGCGGATACTCGCGCGCCTTCTGTACGACAACATCCTGCGTCTGCGGCAGCTCCGGCAGCATGCTGAATGGAATATCCAGACACGCCACCGTTCCTTGTCCCGGCACGCTGCTCACGGCGATTTCGCCCCCCATCAGTTCGCATAGGAACTTGCAAATGGGCAGGCCCAATCCTGTTCCACCCCGCGCACTGCGTTCGTGATCCACCTGCATGAACGGCTCAAACAGGCGCTCTACTTCCTGGGATTGAATGCCGATGCCCGTATCGGCCACCTTCATCCGCAGCTGAAGGTGTATGCCGTCGGAGATGTCGCCTTCCACATCGATGCGTATCGAACCGCTGTCGGTGAACTTGATCGCGTTCCCGACAAGGTTGGAGAGAATCTGCTTGAACCGCATCGGGTCCACCAGCACATCCCGATTGACGGTCGCATCCAGGCGCAGGTCCAACGTCAATGACTTCTGCCTGGCCAAACCATCAAACACACGCGCGACGGACTCGACCAACTCGCGGATGTTGGCGCGACGCGGGCTCAGGCTGACATGCCCGGATTCGATCCTCACCACATCCAGAATGTCACCTATCAGCTCCAACAGCCCTTGTGCTGAGTCGTAGGCGACCGCTATCGCGGCACGATCCAGGCGACCTTGGTCCGCGTTCTTCAATGCCAACTCAAGCATACCGATCACCGCGCTCATCGGCGTGCGTATCTCGTGACTCATCGTTGCCAGGAACGTCGTCTTCGCACGGCTGGACTGGTCGGCAGCCTCCAATGCTGCCCGCAACTCCTCATTGAGCTGGCGACGGTCACTGACATCGATCCAACCACAGATGACGCCACGCACAATGCCCTGCGCGTCTCGATACGGATGGATCCAGTGATAGATGCTCAGCGTGCGTCCTGGAACATGCAACGTCCTATCCACTTCCAGTGGCTTGCCATGCTCCATCACCCACAAATAGTCATCGTGGAAGCCCGCACCTTCGCCTCGATCTATCTTCACCCCTTCCAGCGCGGTCTTGCCGACAACAGTTTCGAGCGTGGTACCGAAGGCATCCAGGTAATTGGCATTGCAGGTCAACAAACGCGCAGCCCTGTCACGCACATAGATCGGATGCGGGGTGCCATTGATCAAGGATTCCATGAAGGTCAGCTGATCTCCCAACGCGGTCTCGACAGCGCGCCGACGCCGATTCTGCGAGCGCACGTGGAGGTTCCAGCCGGCCAGAAGCAGCAGAATCCCAAGCCCGCCGCCCGAGATCCTGTAGATCAGCCCACGGTAGTCCGTCCACCGCGCCGCGCCGACGTCCGCACGCGGACGCCAGCGGTTCTGGAACATGTCCACTTCATCCGGCGGAATACTACGCATGGCCTTGTCGATGATGCTGGCAAGCTCGATATCCTGCTTACGGGTCGCGAACGCGAGCCGCGCGGGCAAGTTCTCCAGCATGCCGGATACCTTCAGCCGTCCGTCATGCAGGGTGGTAACGTAGTACTGCGCCAAGGGCAACAACGCGACGGTGGCGTCGGCCTTGCCGGCGGCGACCATGTCCATGGCCTCGGCGATGGTTTCCGCATCGATGAACTCGTAGTCGGCAGTGGGTACCAGCAGCTCGCGCAGCGCATGCTCAACCGGCAGCGCGATGCGTTTTCCACGCAGTTGATCACCGCTGGTCAATCCCGGCGACGTCGTCCTGGTCACGATGCCGTAGGCCGTCTGCGTCAGCGCGCCAGAGAAGCGCAGGTCGCGCTCACGCTGCTCGGTGGGTACGAGCATGGTGATGTCGGCTTCATCCTCGGCCAGCGCACGCATCTGTGCTGCCACCCGTGGAACGCGTATCAACTCGAAATCGAGCCCTGTCCGTGCAGTGACGGCTTTAAGAAGATCTGCAGTGATCCCACTGAAGCGCCCTTCCGCATCGAAGTAGGACATCGGCGCCGTATCATTGCTGACAACAAAGCGCACAGAGTGGTGCTGGTTCAACCATCGCTGTTCGGACGGTGTCAACGCCAGCTTGGCCGGTGACAGAGACACGCCGCCGCCGGACCAGCGTTTGAGCAACTCCACTTCATGTCGCTCGCGAATCTGGGCCAGGGCCACGTCAAGAATGGACCGAAGGCGAGAACCACCGGGATGCAACGCGAACGCGAACCCCGCCCCGGCATCAGGCAGCCGCGACTCCAATCGTACATAGCTGAAGTAGCTCAAGTTGAATAGATAGTTGCTGGAAACCTCATCACCCAGATACAGATCAGCCGCACCGAAGGCGAGCTCACTCAAGGCCTGCTCACCGGTGGAAAAAGTCATCAGCTTTGCGCGTGGAAAACGCGTCCGAACCAGATCAATGGGGAGGTAATCCTGCGCCATGGCGATGCGCAGGCCGTCCAGCTGAGGAGGTATCTGACGCGCTTCGCTCCCGCGCACATAGAGCGCCGGCGCCGACTCAAGATAGCGCTGGCTAAGAAGCACGTCGCGAGCTTGTTGCTCAAAGACGTTGGCGCTTCCCACCATATCCACCTCGCCAGCCAGCAAGGCATCCAATGCAGCCGCACGATCCTCATACCGGACCACCCGAAGGCCAACATGCAACTGACGCCCGACCGCCCCAAACACGTCAGCGGTGATGCCTTCATAGCAATCCTCGCCGCACACGATCTCCATCGGCGAGTGGCTGGGCATCGCCACACCCAGCACCAGTTCACCCTTGTCACGCAGCCACTGCCAGTCCGCGTTGGACAGCGCCGGGGCTTCGCGGATTGGGCTGGATCGGTCGATCAAACGCAACGTAGCTATGTCGCCCGCCCGTACGGCTGCGATGCTCGTACTCGCCCAGGCCAACAATGCAAACGCGAACAAGAACAATGCCCTCGAACAGCGGATAAGCGGCGACAAAGCCCGCTCCTGCTCAGGTCTCAGCAAGGCTGTGCTGAAGCTTGAAAAGCTCCGCATCGGAACGCACCCCCAGCTTTCTGTATGCGGACTGTTTCTGCCCGCTGATCGTCTTCATGCTACGCATGAATTTTCGGGATATCTCCGAAACGGACATGCCGTCCAGACAGCAGCGCAGTACTTCGCGCTCCTTTGGCGACAAAGCGGGGTCATCCAACAAGCGCTGCTCACCGTGCATCTCGACCATCGGTCGGCGCAAGGTACCCGGGAGTTCCCCCAAGCGAAAAAGAAGTTGCGGCGACACGTAGACATGACCCTGTGCTACGCGCCGAATGGCCTCCACCAGCAGTTCGGCGTCCTCTGACTTTCCAAAGAATCCATGCGCTCCAGCAGCCAGTGACAGGTTTACTACCGACGGCGTCTCCGCAGAAGACGCCACAAGAACCCGCATCGAAGGAAAACGGCGGCGGATCAGTCCAATCAAATGCAGCCCGTCCAGCTCCGCTGCTCCCAACGCGTAATCCAGTACCAGTAGATCAACCGACAGGCGCGCCAGCGAGGCGATCAACTCACGGCTACTGGAGAACGTACCGACCACCCGGAAGTCCGGTTCGCGGGAAAGACGCAACTGCAGCGCCATCTGGATGAGCGAGTGGTCATCAACAACAGCCACCCGCAGCGGAGATACAACTGACCATTTCACGTTACTACTCCTTTTAACGGCAGCACCCGACCGATATCGCGGATCCAGCAGAAGTGCAGCCTCTGCTTGCCGCTTGCCAGTCAACGAAAGCTCACAGATCACGCACCATCACCGCCAGCCCGCACTGAATATCGACTCGCACCACGAGCCAGTGAAGGAGGTTTTGCCCATGAGCAGCCTTTTCATGCTGGCAGAGCTACCTCATGCGATTGATGCTGGGAAGAACGTTCGAAGATCAAACTCCTTATTGGCCCGTCTGCCCGTGCGTGATTCTCTCGTCGAGCTTGCGGGAAATTGCCCACCCGCACCGACACGAAGTTCCAATTCAAAGCGGACCAACCCCGTATTCTTCCCACGCATTCCTTCAATGGATTATTCAGGGGATCAGCCAGGAGTTCTGTCAGGGCATATCGCCTTGCGAATAGGGCTGTTGTTGGAACACCAGCTCACCAAACCCGCCCCACATCCCCGCGAGCGCATCGTATGAATCCGCTATCGCTTGGTACATAGGACTCGTCTGAATTTTTCCGATCTGAGACCCTCTCCCTGGTCGCTTCGTGCTCGGCACTTTCCGCCGCCCACGCCCGCGACGTAGCCACCGGAGCACCTGGTCCCTACGTCATCTGGATCAGGGAACCTGATGGTGATTGTTTGCAGATGTATCCCGCGACTTTCCAAGCCATGAACTTCGCGGCTTTTGCCACTCCTGTCGGCGCAACAAAAAACCCCGGCTTGCGCCGGGGTTTTTCGTTCAACCACTACTGCTCAGCTACAACTCAAGCGTTGACCGAATCGGCCACGTTCTTGTAATCGCTGATCTGGTCGAAGTTCATGTAGCGGTAGATCTCGCTGCCAGCCGAGTCCAGCACGCCGATGTCGGCCATGTACTCTTCCTTGGTCGGGATGCGACCCAGACGCGAGCAGATCGCGGCCAGTTCGGCCGAACCCAGGTACACGTTGGTGTTGCGGCCCAGACGGTTGGGGAAGTTGCGAGTTGAGGTCGACATCGCCGTGGAGCCTTCGCGGATCTGCGCCTGGTTGCCCATGCACAGCGAGCAGCCCGGCATTTCCATGCGTGCGCCAGCTGCGCCGAAGGTGCCGTACACGCCTTCCTTGGTCAGCTCGGAGGCATCCATCTTGGTCGGCGGTGCAACCCACAGACGGGTCGGGATGTCGCGCTTGCCGTCCAGCAGCTTGGCTGCGGCACGGAAGTGACCGATGTTGGTCATGCACGAACCGATGAACACTTCGTCGATCTTGGCACCGGCTACTTCGGACAGGGTCTTCACGTCGTCCGGGTCGTTCGGGCAGGCCACGATCGGCTCATGGATGTCGGCCAGGTCGATCTCGATGACGGCGGCGTACTCGGCGTCGGCGTCGGGCTCGAGCAGCTGCGGGTCAGCCAACCAGGCTTCCATCTTCTCGACGCGGCGGGCCAGCGAACGGGCGTCCTGGTAACCCTCGGCAATCATCCACTTCAGCAGGGTGATGTTGCTGGTCAGGTACTCGATGATCGGCTCCTTGTTCAGGCGCACCGAGCAACCCGCCGCCGAACGCTCGGCCGAGGCATCGGACAGCTCGAATGCCTGCTCCACCTTCAACTCCGGCAGGCCTTCGATTTCCAGGATGCGGCCGGAGAAGATGTTCTTCTTGCCAGCCTTGGCCACGGTCAGCAGACCGGACTTGATCGCGTACAGCGGGATGGCGTTGACCAGATCGCGCAGGGTCACGCCCGGCTGCATCTTGCCCTTGAAGCGCACCAGCACCGACTCCGGCATGTCCAGCGGCATCACGCCGGTGGCAGCGGCGAAGGCAACCAGGCCCGAACCGGCCGGGAACGAAATGCCGACCGGGAAACGGGTGTGCGAGTCACCACCGGTACCGACGGTGTCCGGCAGCAGCATGCGGTTGAGCCAGCTGTGGATCACGCCATCGCCCGGACGCAGCGACACGCCGCCACGGGTGGAGATGAACTCCGGCAGGGTGTGGTGGGTCTTCACGTCCACCGGCTTCGGGTAGGCAGCGGTGTGGCAGAACGACTGCATCACCAGGTCGGCCGAGAAGCCCAGGCAGGCCAGGTCCTTCAGCTCGTCACGGGTCATCGGACCGGTGGTGTCCTGCGAGCCCACCGAGGTCATCTTCGGTTCGCAGTAGGTGCCCGGGCGCATGCCTTGCTGCGTGCCATCAACGATGGGCAGACCACAGGCGCGGCCAACCATCTTCTGTGCCAGCGAGTAGCCCTTGCCGGTATCGGCCGGCTGCACCGGCAGGCGGAACAGATCGGTCACCGGCAGGCCCAGCGCTTCGCGCGCCTTGGCGGTCAGGCCACGGCCAATGATCAGCGGAATGCGGCCACCGGCGCGCACTTCGTCGAACAGCACTTCGCTCTTGACCTGGAACTCGGCGATCACTTCACCGTTCTTCAGAGCCTTGCCGTCGTACGGACGCAGCTCGACGACATCGCCGTGCTCCATCTTCGACACGTCAAGCTCGATCGGCAGTGCGCCGGCGTCTTCCATGGTGTTGTAGAAGATCGGGGCGATCTTCGAACCCAGGCACACGCCGCCGAAGCGCTTGTTCGGAATGAAGGGGATGTCTTCACCGGTGAACCACAGCACCGAGTTGGTGGCGGACTTGCGGCTGGAACCAGTGCCAACCACGTCGCCGACGTAGGCAACCAGGTTGCCCTTTTCCTTCAGCGACAGGATTTCCTGGATCGGGCCACGCTTGCCGTCTTCTTCCGGCACGAACGGTGCGTCCGGGCGCTTGTTCTTCAGCATCGCCAGGGCGTGCATCGGAATGTCGGGACGGGTGGTGGCGTCCGGCGCCGGCGACAGGTCGTCGGTGTTGGTTTCGCCCGGCACCTTGAACACGGTGATGGTCAGACTCTGCGGCACTTCCGGCTTGCTGGTGAACCACTCGGCATCGGCCCAGCTCTGCAGCACGCCCTGGGCATTGGCGTTGCCAGCCTTGGCTTTTTCCTGCACGTCGTGGAAGGCGTCGAACACCAGCAGGGTGTGCTTCAGGCCATTGGCGGCGATGGCGCCCACTTCTGCGTCGTCCAGCAGCTGGATCAGCGGTGCGACGTTGTAGCCGCCCAGCATGGTGCCCAGCAGTTCGGTGGCGCGCGCACGGCTGATCAGCGCGTTCTTCTCGCTGCCGAAGGCAATGGCGGCCAGGTACGAGGCCTTGACCTTGGCGGCGTCATCGACGCCGGCCGGCACGCGGTTGGTGATCAGGTCGAGCAGGAACTCGGCCTCGCCAGCCGGCGGGTTCTTCAGCAGCTCGATGACGTCGGCCGTCTGCTGTGCAGTCAGCGGCAACGGCGGGATGCCAAGCGCGGCGCGCTCGGCTACGTGGTGGCGGTAGGCTTCCAACATGACAACTCCCGGGTGTAACGGTTAAAGAATGGATGGGCTCAGGCTTGCGGCACGATCAGCTTCAAGCCCTTGAAGTAATCGCGATAAAACGTATCGTTCCAGGTGATCAGGCCGTCGCACTGAAGCAGTGCGTGGGCGCCCACCATGAAATCGTCGATGCGGCGGGTATCGCCGCTGCGTTGCCGGTGGCGGCGGTGCATCTCGCCGGCACGCAACGCGGATTTGGC
The DNA here is from genome assembly GCF_032061965.1 of Stenotrophomonas sp. GTDB lineage: Bacteria > Pseudomonadota > Gammaproteobacteria > Xanthomonadales > Xanthomonadaceae > Stenotrophomonas. The sequence goes on from NZ_DAMBEF010000001.1 coordinate 171,225, forward strand.
CTCCAGCGGATTGAAATGGACGCCCATTTCTTCCAGCGCTTCCTGCACCTGAGCCCCGCCGCGCAGCGAGGCGCAGATCTCGGCCAGGGTGGTACCGCAGATGACCACCCGGCCGCCGACCAGGGCCTGCCGCAGGCAGGCCTCCACCGCGTCGGCACGGGGGCCATCGCTGAGCAGCTCGATCAGGACCGGGGAGTCGACGGCGATCATGCCTCGTCGGCCTCGTCACGGACGGTGCGCACGGCCTGCTCGGCCGACTCGAAACCGTCCAGCGCGAACTTGCCGCGGGCACGGGAAATGGCATCGTCCACACTCTTGCGCAGGATGATGCGGCTACCGTCCAGCTCGACCTTGAGCTGGGTGCCCTTGGTCAGGCCCAGGGCATCACGTACGGCCTTGGGCAGGGTGATCTGCCCGCGTTCAGCTACGGTGGCTTCCATGGGACCTCCAATGAAGTATGTACGAATTATACATACTTCCGCAGGCATACCCCAAACCGCCGCCGTTGCTGGCCGATCCGATCCTGCCGCCCCGGCAAACCCCGCCCGTAGTGCCGAGCCATGCTCGGCAAGGGCATTACCAGCAAACCCTCACCTGTAGTGCCGAGCCATGCTCGGCAGGGTCCGTACCGGTAAAGCCTCTGCCGAGCATGGCTCGGCACTACAGTTGAAGCCTCCGCGGAGCGCCTCTTGGCACCTCCGCTTGCGCCCATACCCCTGCCCTTCGTCAACACCTCCGCATGTACATGGGCGCAACATGCCGTTGCCTAAACTGTGGCCAGCAACCATGCGCCGGAAGGTGGGTGCTTCGTCCATACTCGGATGGCATTCACTGACAGGGCCCATGGCTCTGGAAAGCCCGCGCGGCGCCCCTGGCGCCGCCGCAAGCCATCTGCACTAAGAGGAGTCAGCTGTATGAGCGATACATTCTCCACCCGTAGCCAACTGGAGGTTGGCGGCCAGCAGTACACGTACTGCAGCCTTCCCAAGCTCGGCCAGAAGTTCGACATCTCCCACCTTCCCTACTCGATGAAGATCCTGCTGGAGAACCTGCTCCGGCACGAGGACGGCGGCCAGACCGTTGGTCCGGATCACATCGAAGCGGTCGCCCGCTGGAACCCCAAGGCAGAACCCGATACCGAAATCGCCTTCATGCCGGCGCGCGTGGTGCTGCAGGATTTCACCGGCGTGCCCTGCGTGGTCGACTTGGCCGCAATGCGCGATGCGGTGACCAAGCTGGGCGGCAATGCCGCGCAGATCAACCCGCTGATCCCCTCCGAGCTGGTGATCGACCACTCCGTGCAGGTGGACGTGTTCGGCCGCCCGGATGCATTGGACCTCAACGGCAAGATCGAGTTCGAGCGTAACCGCGAGCGTTACAGCTTCCTGCGCTGGGGCCAGAAGGCCTTTGAGAACTTCAAGGTAGTGCCGCCGAACACCGGCATCGTCCACCAGGTGAACCTGGAAAACCTCGCCCGCGTGGTGATGGAGCGGCAGATCGACGGCACCAACTGGGCCTTCCCGGACACCGTGTTCGGTACCGACTCGCACACCACCATGATCAACGGCATCGGCGTGCTGGGCTGGGGCGTGGGTGGTATCGAGGCCGAGGCCGCGATGCTGGGCCAACCCTCGTCGATGCTGATCCCGCAGGTGGTCGGCTTCAAGCTGACCGGCAAGTTGCCCGAGGGCACCACCGCCACCGACCTGGTGCTGACCGTCACCCAGATGCTGCGCAAGCTCGGTGTGGTCGGCAAGTTCGTCGAGTTCTACGGCGACGGCCTGCAGCACCTGCCGCTGGCCGACCGTGCCACCATCGCCAACATGGCCCCGGAATACGGCGCCACCTGCGGCATCTTCCCGATCGATGCCGAGTCGCTGACCTACCTGCGCCTGTCCGGCCGCAGCGATGCGCAGATTGCCCTGGTCGAAGCCTATGCCAAGGCCCAGGGCCTGTGGCACGACGCCAACAGCGCACATGCGCAGTACAGCGCCACGCTGGAACTGGACATGGGTGACGTCAAGCCGTCCATGGCCGGCCCCAAGCGCCCGCAGGACCGCGTGCTGCTGGAAGACGTACACAGCAACTTCGCCGAAGCCCTGACCACCCTCACCGCCAACCGCAAGCCCAAGGTGGGCTGTGCGGTGCAGGAGTTCGATGAAGAAGGCGGCGACCAGCCGCAAGCCAAACGCCTGGCGGCCAAGCCCATCTCCAAGATCCGCATCAATGATGAGGACACCGAGTTGTCTGATGGCTCGGTGGTGATCGCGGCGATCACCTCATGCACCAACACCTCCAACCCGGCGGTGATGCTGGGTGCCGGCCTGCTGGCGCGCAACGCGGCACGCATTGGCCTGAAGGCCAAGCCGTGGGTGAAGACCTCGCTCGGCCCGGGTTCGCGCGTGGTGACCGACTATCTGGAAAAGGCCGGCGTGCTGACCGACCTGGAGAAGCTGGGCTTTTTCGTGGTGGGCTATGGCTGCACCACCTGCATCGGCAACTCCGGCCCGCTGCCGGAAGCCGTGTCCGCCGGTATTGCCGAGAACGAACTGGTAGTGGCGTCGGTGCTGTCCGGCAACCGCAACTTTGAAGGCCGCGTGCATCCGGAAGTGAAGGCCAACTACCTGGCCTCGCCGCCGCTGGTGGTGGCCTACGCCATTGCCGGCACGGTCAATATCGACCTCACCACGCAGCCGCTGGGCAAGGGCAGCGACGGCAAGGACGTCTACCTGCGCGACATCTGGCCGAGCAACAAGGAAATCGGCGACACCATCGCCGCCACCGTCGGCCCGGAGATGTTCAAGCAGAACTACGCCGACGTGTTCAAGGGCGACACCCGCTGGGCGCAGATCGAATCGCCGGAAGGCCAGGCCTATGCCTGGAATGGCGACTCGACCTACATCAAGAACCCGCCCTACTTCGACGGCATGACCATGCAGGTCGGCAGCATCAGCGACATCCACGGCGCACGGGTAATGGGCCTGTTTGGTGACTCGATCACCACCGACCATATTTCCCCGGCCGGCAACATCAAGAAGGATTCGCCGGCAGGCCGCTTCCTGCAGTCGCGCGGCGTGCAGCCGGCCGACTTCAACAGCTACGGCAGCCGTCGCGGCAACGATGATGTAATGGTGCGCGGCACCTTCGCCAACATCCGCATCAAGAACCTGATGTTCGGCGGCGAAGAAGGCGGCAATACGCTGTATTACGCCCCGGGCAGCAACACCGGCGAGAAGCTGGCCATCTACGACGCAGCGATGAAGTACAAGGCCGACGGCGTGCCGCTGGTGGTGCTGGCCGGCAAGGAATACGGCACCGGCTCCTCCCGCGACTGGGCGGCCAAGGGCACCAACCTGCTGGGCGTCAAGGCGGTGATCGCCGAGAGCTTCGAGCGTATCCACCGCTCCAACCTGGTCGGCATGGGCGTACTGCCGCTGCAGTTCCATGACGGCGAGAACGCCCAGACCTTGGGCCTGGACGGCTCGGAAGTCTTCGACATTACCGGTCTTGATGACGGCAAGGCCAAGAGCGCTACCGTCACCGCCACCAAGGCAGACGGCAGCAAGAAGAGCTTCACCGCCAAGGTGCTGCTGCTGACGCCGAAGGAAGTGGAGTACTTCCGCAATGGTGGCTTGTTGCAGTATGTACTTCGCCAACTTGCTTCAAAGAAGGCAGCCTGACCAAAAAACGCCCCGAAAGGGGCGTTTTTTTTTGCGGGCGGCGCAAGCCGGGAAGCCGGCAATCTCCAGCGCCACGAACGGACAATGCGCCAGCTTCGCGGCGTATCAGGCTGCTGACGAGGGGTCAGCGGGCGCCAGGGGTGAAACGCGCGATCAGGTCGTAAGCATCGCCCAGGAACATCTGCCGAACCCAGGTGATGGGGAGTTCACCGCGCCAGGTCTGGCGGTCGATCACCAGGCAGGCAGTACCGGCCGGCACCTGCAACAACTTGGCATCTTCCGCGCTGGCCGCGACGGCGCTGATCCGGTGCTGCCCACGCGTCCACGACACGTTCTGCAACAACCAGCTACCTGGGGCATGGGTGGAAAAATCCACCTCCAGTGTTTCCGGCACCGCCTCGGGATTGATCAAGCGGCGCTCCAGCGCCAGCGGCTTGCCGTCGGCCATGTGCAGGCAACGCATCGCAAGCAGCTTGCCCTCCCCTACCAGATCAGCTTCCTCGGCAACCCCGGGCTTGGGCTTGCGATGGGCACGTTCCAGCAGCGCGAACGCATAGGCATGGCCACGTTCGCTGACTGCGACCTCGATATCCGGAATTTCCAACGCCACCTGTTCCAGGTGTGGCGGCTGCCGTGCCACGAACGAACCGGCGCGACGACGGCGCTCGATCATCCCGCTCTCGGCCAGCGTGGTCAGCACCTTGTTCACCGTCATCCGTGAGCAGTGGTATTGCTCCATCAACTCGTGCTCAAACGGAATGCGGAAGCCGGGCTCCCATTCGCCACTGAGGATGCGGCTTTCGATCTCGCTGCGGATGCGGTGATTGAGGGTGGGAGCTTTCTTGCTCTTCACTCGGGGTTCCTGAAAGGGCTGCGGCGCGTCAGGCCAGTATCCGGCCCAGCGCAGCCTGGTAGCGTGCGGCGATTGCCTCGCGGTTGACGTGGCGGCCATCGCGAACCAGCTGCCGGCCATTGCGCCAAACGCCGCGGAGGGCGCCATTACGTGCGGCAAACAGCCAACTGTCAAGCAAGGCGTCGCCAGTGCGATGCTGCATTGCCGGGTGTTGCTCGTCCAGCTCCAGCAGATCCGCAGGCGCGCCGACGCCAAGCCCGGCCTGCACACCCAATGCCTGTGCTGCGCCGTTGGTGGCCTGTTCGTACAACCAGCGTCCGCTGGATTCGGGCCCCGGCGAGAGCACGTTGCGGCCGCGCAGCTGCAGCCGCTGGCCGTATTCGAGCAGGCGCAGTTCCTCGGCCGCGTCGATGAGAACGTTGGAATCCGAGCCCACGCCAAAGCGCCCGCCGGCCTGCACGAAGTCGCGCATCGGGAACACCCCGTCGCCCAGATTGGCCTCGGTGATCGGGCAAAGCCCGACTACCGCACCGCTGTCAGCCATCAGCTGCACTTCCCGCGGATCGACATGCGTCGCATGCACCAGGCACCACCGCGCATCCACGTCTGCGTTGGCATACAGCCATTGGACGGGCCGTTGCCCGCTCCAGGCCACGCAGGCATCCACTTCGCGGGTCTGCTCGGCGATATGGATGTGGATCGGCCCCGGTGCCATCTCCACCAAGGCCTGCAGTTCCTGCGGGGTGGTCGCGCGCAAGCTGTGCGGTGCCACACCGAGCACCGCGTCCGGGCTGGCCCGCAGCGCCTGCCGGCAGCCATCCAGCAGCCCGGCGAAACCTTCCACGTCATGCAGGAAGCGTCGCTGTGCCGGCACAGGCGCGGCCCCGCCAAAATCACTGTGCGCATAGAACACCGGCAGCAAGGTCAGGCCCAACCCGGTCTCGTCAGCAGCCGCGGCTACACGCACCGCCATTTCGGCGGGATTGGCGTAGCGGCTGCCATCTTCGGCATGGTGCAGGTAGTGGAACTCACCGACACGGGTAAACCCGCTTTCCAGCATTTCCATATAGGCCTGGGCAGCGATGGCCTGGAAGGTGTCCGGGTCCAGCCGATCCAGGAACCGGTACATCAGCTCGCGCCAGCTCCAGAAACTGTCGCCGGAGCGGCCCCCAACCTCGGTCAGACCGGCCATCGCCCGCTGGAACGCGTGGCTGTGCAGATTTCCGAGCCCGGCCACCACGCAGCCCAGGCGCTGTACCTGGCCGTCCCAGGGCTGTTCAGCGGCCACGGCGGTGATCCGCCCCGCCTGGATATCGATGCGCACATCGCGGGCCCAGCCCTGCGGCAGCAAGGCATGGGCAGCGTGGACGCTGAGGATTGGGGTCGGCTGGCTGGCAGTCACTGGACACTCTCCGATTCTCCTCGTTATTGTATATACAAATAAGCACGGAGAGGGGCAATGCGCTGCGACACGCTCTGGCACAACGCCAACCTGATCACCCTGGAGGACCCTTCCGGCGGTCTGGGCATCATCCGTGACGGCGTTATCGCCGCCCACGAAGGCCGCATCGTGCACGTCGGCAGCGCGGCCGACGCGCCCTCCCTTGATGCCATCAACCGCATCGACTGCGCTGGACGCTGGATCAGTCCGGGCTTGATCGACTGCCACACGCACCTGGTCTACGCCGGCAACCGTGCCGGCGAGTTCGAACAACGCCTACAGGGCGTGAGCTACGCCGAGATCGCCCGCGCCGGTGGCGGCATCGTCTCCACGGTGAAAGCCACCCGCGGCGCCGACGACGAGGCATTGACCAAGGCCAGCCTGCCGCGCCTGGACGCGATGCTGGCCGAAGGCATCACCACCATCGAGATCAAGTCCGGCTACGGCCTCAGCTTGGCCGACGAACGCAAGCAGCTGCGGGTTGCCCGGCAGCTGGCCACGCTGCGCAAGGTTGAAGTGGTGCCCACGTTCCTTGGCGCGCACGCCGTGCCGCCCGGCCATGAAGCGCAGGCCTACATCAACGAAGTGTGTGCGGCGATGATCCCCGCCATCGCTGCCGAGGGCCTGGCAGAAGCGGTGGACATCTTCTGCGAGAACATCGCTTTCAGCCCAGCCCAGGCGCAGCAGGTATTCGAGGCCGCGCGCAGGCATGGGCTGGCGATAAAGATCCACGCCGAACAGTTGTCCAACCAGCATGGCGCGCAACTGGCTGCCGAGCATGGCGCGCTGTCGGCCGACCACATCGAGTTCCTCGACAGCGCGGGCGTGGCCGCCATGCAGCGCGCCGGCACGGTCGCCGTACTGCTGCCGGGCGCTTACTACTTCACCCGCGAAACCCAGCTACCGCCGATCCAGCAGCTGCGTGATGCGCGCGTGCCGATTGCCTTGGCTACCGACTGCAACCCTGGCACCTCGCCGCTGACCAGCCCGCTGTTGACGATGAACATGGGTGCCACCCTGTTCCGCTTGACCGTGGCCGAGTGCATCGCCGGCTTCACCCGCGAAGCGGCGCGCGCACTGGGCCGCGGCGAACGGTTGGGCACCCTCAGCATCGGCAAGGACTGCGACCTGGCGATCTGGGACATAGAAGCACCAGCCGACCTTGTTTACCGCATCGGATTCAACCCCCTGCATACCCGCGTCTGGCGCGGCCAACCTGCCTGAAACAACGCATCACTGGAGCACACATGAGCAGCACCCTGACCCTCCTCCCCGGCCACGTACCGTTGGCACAATGGCGTGAGATCTACCGCGGCGCCGATGTACGCCTGGACCCCTCGGCGCAGGCTGCGGTCCTGCGTAGCGCGCAGGTGGTTGAGGCCATCGTTGCCAAGGGCGAACCGGTGTATGGCATCAACACCGGTTTCGGCAAGCTGGCCAGCGTACGCATCGAGCGCGAAGACCTGGAAACCCTCCAGCGCAATATCGTGCTGTCGCATGCAGCAGGCGTCGGCGAGCCGATGCCTGCCAATGTGGTGCGGCTGATGATGGCGTTGAAGCTGACCAGCCTGGCCCAGGGCGCATCGGGCATCCGCCCTGAGACGCTGGGCTTGCTTGAAGCAATGTTGCAGAAGGGAATCGTGCCCGTCGTGCCCTGCCAGGGTTCGGTCGGTGCATCCGGCGACCTGGCACCGCTTTCGCACCTGGCCAGCGTGATGATCGGCGTAGGCGAGGCCTTTGTTGGCGGCCTGCGCATGCCTGCCGCCACGGCCCTGCAGCAGGCCGGACTGCAGCCGCTGGTACTGGGCGCCAAGGAAGGACTGGCGCTGCTCAATGGCACCCAGTACTCGACCGCGTACGCGCTGGCTGGTCTTTTTGAGATTGAAACCGTATTCCACGCTGCGTTGGTTACCGGTGCCTTGTCGGTGGAAGCAGCCAAGGGCTCGGATACCCCATTCGACCCGCGCATCCACAGTATCCGCGGCCAGCGGGGGCAGATAGCCACCGCAGCCGTTCTGCGCGAACTGATGCAGGGCTCAGCCATCCGCGAATCGCACCGCGACAATGATGTCCGCGTGCAGGATCCGTATTGCCTGCGCTGCCAGCCGCAGGTGATGGGCGCGGCCTTGGACGTCATCCGCCAGGCCGCCACCACGCTTGAGATCGAAGCCAACGGCGTGTCCGACAATCCCTTGGTGTTCACCGATACTGGTGAAGCGCTGAGCGGTGGCAACTTCCATGCCGAACCGGTGGCATTTGCCGCCGACATGCTGGCCATGGCGGTCTGCGAAATTGGTTCCATCAGCGAGCGTCGCACCGCAATGCTGGTGGACCCGGCATTGTCGGGGCTGCCCGCGTTCCTTACACCCAAGCCGGGCTTGAACTCTGGCTTCATGATTCCGCAGGTGACCGCTGCGGCACTGGTATCCGAGAACAAGCAACGCGCCTATCCGGCGAGCGTGGATTCCATCCCCACCTCGGCCAATCAGGAAGACCACGTCTCCATGGCCGCGCATGGCGCGCGTCGCTTGCTGGCGATGGCCGAGAACGCGGCCAACGTTGTCGGCATCGAACTGCTGGCCGCGGCGCAGGGGTGTGACTTCCATGCGCCCTTGCGTTCGAGCACGGCATTGGAGCAGGTGCGCGCCACGCTGCGCGCGCAGGTGCCAACCCTGCAGGATGACCGCTACTTTCACCCGGACATGGTTGCCGCCACCGCATTGGTGCGCGCTGGTGCCTTGACGGCCGGCCTGGCAATGCAGCTGCCGGGCGTTGATGTAGTGGATCAGGGCTGATCCAGACCCATGCGGAATTGGCTGCAAGCCGCGAACCTGTCCCTTCTCCCGCTTGCGGGAGAGGCGACAGCGAACACTGCCCCAGCCTGTCGGACCGGGCAGGCCCCACCACAAGCCGCAAACCCTCCACCCCATCCAGCCCCAGGCCCCCGCCATGACCACATCACCTGATTGGCTGCAGATCCACCGTGGCCAGGCGCCGCTGATCGTCAGCTTTCCCCACACCGGCACCGAGCTCCCCGCTTCACGCGTCGGCCATTTCGTCTCGCCTTGGCTCGCCCGCCGTGATGCCGATTGGTGGGTCCATGAACTCTACGCGTTCGCCAAGAACATCGGCGCCACAACCGTGCGCACTGCGATCTCGCGCTCGTTGATCGACGTCAACCGCGACCCTTCCGGTGCGTCGCTCTACCCGGGGCAGAACACCACCGGCCTGTGCCCGCTGACCACGTTCGACAATCAACCCCTGTACCGCGCAGGGCATGAGCCAGACGAAGCAGAAATCGCCCATCGCCGCGAAACCTGGTTTGATCCTTACCACACCGCCCTCACCGGCGAGATCGAGCGCCTGCGCAGCATCCACGAAACCATCGTGGTCTACGACGCACATTCGATCCGCTCTGTGATCCCGCATCTTTTCGAAGGCGAGCTGCCCCAGTTCAACATCGGCAGCGCTGGTCCCAGTGGCGCACCCGACACCTCCTGCGACAATGCCCTCACCGACGAGGTTGAAAACCTGTGCGCGTTGAGCGGACTGGGCCACGTCCGCAACGGTCGTTTCAAGGGTGGCTGGATCACCCGCCACTACAGCAACACCGCCAACGGCGTGCACACGCTGCAGATGGAACTCGGCTGTCGGGGCTACATGCATGAACCCGCCCCCGAAGACGTCGACGAACACAGCTGGCCCACGCCTTACGACCCCGACCACGCCACCCCCGTCCGCACCACCCTGCAGCAAGTGCTCGGCGCTTGTCTGGAGTTTGCTACCCGGAGAAACGCATGACCCGTCACGACCCCACCCGCAACCCACGCGCCCCCCGCGGCAACACGCTCAACTGCAAATCCTGGCAGACCGAAGCACCGTTCCGCATGCTGCAGAACAATCTGGATGCTGAAGTAGCCGAAGACCCCACCTCGCTGGTGGTCTACGGTGGCATCGGCCGCGCGGCACGCGACTGGGAGAGTTACGACAAGATTCTTGAAACCCTCAAGCGGCTTGAGGACAACCAGACCCTGCTGGTCCAATCCGGCAAGCCGGTAGGCGTATTCCCGACGCACCCCGATGCGCCCCGCGTGCTGATCGCCAACTCCAACCTGGTGCCGCACTGGGCCAACTGGGAGCACTTCAACGAGCTCGATAAGAAGGGCTTGATGATGTACGGGCAGATGACCGCCGGCAGCTGGATCTACATCGGCAGCCAGGGCATCGTGCAGGGCACCTACGAAACGTTCGTCGAGATGGGGCGCCAGCATTACGGCGGCAGCCTGAAGGGCCGATGGATCCTCACTGCCGGCCTCGGCGGCATGGGCGGGGCACAGCCGCTGGCCGCATCACTCGCAGGCGCCAGCAGCCTGACCATCGAATGCCGCCAGAGCAGCATCGACTTCCGCCTGCGCACCCGCTACGTGGACGAACAGGCCAGCGACATCGACGACGCGCTCGCCCGCATCGCCACGTACACCGCCACCGGTGAAGCCAAGTCGATTGCCTTGTTGGGCAACGCCGCCGAGATCCTGCCGGAACTCGTGCGCCGCGGTGTGCGACCGGATTGCGTCACCGACCAGACCAGCGCGCATGATCCGGTGCACGGCTACCTGCCGATCGGCTGGAGCGTCGAGCAGTGGCTGGCCGAGCAACAGACCAACCCTGAAAAGGTACGCGATGCTGCAAAGGCCGCCATGCGTGTGCACGTCGAGGCCATGCTCGCCTTCCACGCCGCCCGTGTTCCGACCGTCGACTACGGCAACAACATCCGCCAGATGGCCTTCGATGAAGGCTTGAAAAACGCCTTCGATTTCCCCGGTTTCGTCCCCGCCTACGTGCGCCCCTTGTTCTGTCGCGGCGTCGGTCCCTTCCGCTGGGTGGCGCTGAGCGGCGACCCCGAGGACATCTACAAGACCGATGCCAAGGTCAAGGAAATCATCGCCGATGACCCGCACCTGCATCGCTGGCTGGACATGGCCCGCGAACGCATCAGCTTCCAGGGCCTGCCTGCGCGTATCTGCTGGGTCGGCCTTGGCTTGCGTCATAAGCTCGGCTTGGCCTTCAACGAAATGGTGCGCAATGGCGAGTTGAGTGCGCCGGTAGTGATCGGTCGCGATCACCTGGACAGCGGCAGCGTGGCCTCGCCCAACCGCGAGACCGAGGCCATGCAGGACGGATCAGACGCCGTCTCCGATTGGCCGCTGCTCAACGCCATGCTCAACGTTGCCGGTGGCGCCACCTGGGTCAGCCTGCACCACGGTGGCGGCGTGGGCATGGGCTACTCGCAGCACTCGGGCGTCGTCATCGTCTGTGATGGCAGCGAGGCCGCGGACCAGCGCATTGCCCGCGTGCTTTGGAACGACCCCGGTACCGGCGTGATGCGCCACGCCGATGCCGGCTATGACATCGCGCGGGACTGCGCTCGCGAACAGGGACTGGACCTGCCTGGCATCCTGGGCTGAGCAACCCCACCCGCCCCGGTAGCCACCGAGCTACCGGGGTTGCAGAAATGCGACAGGCGGAAATTCCTGCTTTCCGCGCGCAAAGCCCACGCCACGCCGATCCGAAATGACGGAATCTGCGACGTGGGCCTCAAGTTTGCGGGAATTTGCATGCCATTTGTCTGAACATTTCAATTGGCAACAAAATTGACATTCTTGCTGACTAGGTTACGTGGCGTTCGATTCCCACCCCTATTCGGCGCATCCCATGAAGCATCCTTTGTCGCATGCCATCGCCTTGGCGATGGCAGTTGGTCTTGTCGCGCCCGCCTTCGCGGAAAGCTCCTCTGCAGCAAACCCGGATCCCGGTGCCAGCGGCACCGATGTCAGTCCATCGGCCGACACCACTTCGGCCAGCGCCACCGCTGATGCAGGCTCCCGCGATGCGGCAACACTTGATTCTGTCGTGGTCACCGGCTCCCGTGTGGCCCGCCCGGACCTGGTCAACCCCATGCCGGTCAGCGTCATCGACATGCAGGAAGTGATGCGATTCGGCCAGACCAACCTGTACGACGTACTGTCGCAGAACCCGGCCATTGGCGTCGGCAACAGCCTGGCCAGCAGCGTGACCGGTTTGGATGCGGGTGCGTCCTTCATCAACCTGCGCAACCTTGGCACCAATCGCTCCTTGACCCTGATCGATGGCAAGCGCCGGGTCTCAAGTTCAGCGCGCTCCTCGGCCGTGGACATCGGCTCCATCCCCTTGGGCATGATCGAACGCGTCGACATCGTCACCGGTGGCGCTGCCGCCGTATATGGCGCCGATGCAGTAACCGGCGCGGTCAACATCATCACCAAGAAGGACATCGAGCAAACCACCGTATCGGTTACCGGCGGTCAGTCGGAACAGGGCGACGCGGGGCAGATGAGTGCCTCGATCGCCACCGGCTTCAAGTTCGCCGATGGCCGTGGACGCGTGTCGCTGGGCGGTACCTATTCGAAAGTCGACCCGTTGTACATGTACGACCGCTATGACTGGACCGAGCAACCCTTCAACCTCGCCAATCCCGCCAATACCGGCACCAATGACGGTATCCCGGACAACGTCACGCTGTACCACTACCGCCAGCACTATTACGCCTACGAACCCAACTTCTGGCTGGGCGACGAGAAGAAGCGTTACATGCTGCAGGCAGATGGCAGCGTTCGCGAAATGAAGCACGATACCTACTACGGTAATGGCATCGCGCAGTTCGCCACCGGCGATGGCGGCGACGGCCGCAACCTCACCGACCACTACCAGTTCCGCGGCGGCGACGAATCCCTGTCGGCCATGGGCCGGGTGGATTTTGACTTCACCGACACGCTGCGTGGCGCGGCGTACTTCAGCTACGCCAAGACCGATTATTCGGGCGACTACTACCCGTGGCGCGACGATACACGCACCACCTTCTTCAATGGTGCAGGCGGGGCCAAAGCCTATCTGGACAATCCTTACCTGCCCACCTCGATCCGCCAGGTGATGCTGGACAAAGGGCTGACATCACTCAGCATTGACCGTACCTACGGCAACTTCCCGGTGCGTACCGAAGATCATCACCGCAAGAGCTTCACCTTCGGCGCGGAGGTTGCCGGCGACATCAGCGATTACATCAGCTGGAATGCATTCGCCCAATACGGCAAGGTCAAGGACCACGCCGTCGACGGCAATGTGCCGTGGAAATCACATTGGCTGGCCGCCCGCGACGTCATCGAAGTCGATGGCCAGGCGGTTTGCCGCGACCCGGTCGCGCGTGCCAATGGTTGCCTGCCGCTCAACATTTTCAGCACCGATGCCCCGAGCCAGGCATTGCTTGACTACGTGATGAGCGACCGCGACGAGTACCGCACGACCACCCAGCAACTCGCGGGTGCAGAGATCAACGGCTCGGCATGGCAGCTGCCCGCCGGCGACATGCGCTTCGCGCTGGGCGTGGAGTACCGCAAGGACACGCTCAAGAACACCGATGACCCGATGGCGATCTCCGGCGAGCTGGTTTACGGCGGTGGCCCCGGCGCGCGCTCGGAGCTGGATGTGTCCACCGACGTGAAAGAGGTATTCGGCGAGCTGCTGGTACCCATCTTCGCCGACGCTCCAGCCGCCAAGCGCCTGGACCTGGAGCTCGCCTACCGTTATTCGGACTACAGCACCGTAGGCGGCACCAATGCGTGGAAGAGCGGGCTGATCTGGGAGCCCATCGAAGGCCTGGCATTGCGCGGTGTGCGTTCCCGTAGCGTGCGCACGCCGAACTTCGGCGAACTCTACGAGCCCACCTATACCAGCAAGACCGCAGGTTCGATCTCCGATCCCTGCATGGTGGGTGCGTATTACGCATCGCAGACCCGGGCCGATAACTGCAAGGCACTCGGCGTACCGGCACCCATCGTCGATCCCAAGATCGGCCCGTGGATCACCACCGGTGGCAATACCGCGCTGAAGCCGGAAACCTCGGACAGCGTGACCCTGGGCTTTGTCTGGCAGCCATCGTTCCTGAAGAACTTCGACCTGACCGTGGACTACTGGAACATCGAAATCGCCGATGTGATCACCCAGCTCAGCTACACCACGATCATGAACCTGTGCGTCGATCTGCCCAGCATCGACAATCCGTACTGCGCCGCCATCGGCCGCAACCAGACGCCCGATCAACCGACCGCAGAACATGGCGTGATCATGCCGGCCGGTGCCGCGCTATGGGTCAATGCGCAACAGCAGAACGTTTCGCGGCTGTATGCGAAGGGTATCGATGTGTCCGCGCGTTACGCAGTGGACCTCGGCCCTGGCCGCCTCGGCTTCCAGTTCGCTGGTACCTATCTGATCGAACACGTCACCGAAACCACCCCGGGCATTGCCGCCGGTGATGTGCGCAGCGATGGCTCGTATACCAACCCCCGCGTCCGTGCCAGCCTGACCACGACTTATGACATCGGCGATTTCGGCGTCGCCCTGAAAAGCCGTTACTGGGGCCATGGCCTGGGCAACGTCAACGTGACTTCCGACGAACAGTACGACGATAACACCGTGCCGTCGCGCACCTATCACGACTTGTCGGCCCGCTACAGCTTTGGCAATGGCCACACGATCAACGTGGGCGTCAACAACCTGTTCGATGTGAAGCCGCCATACATGGGCTTCGGCGAGCCGGGCATCTACGCCGCCAGCTCGGTCTATGACCTGGTGGGGCGCGCCTACAACCTGACCTGGACCTACGCGTTCTGACCAAGGACGCCGGCCTTGGCCGGCGTTGCTTCGGCAACACCTATCGCCACCAAACAGAGAATCCGCATGAACCTCAAAATTTCGCTACACAGGCGTGCCTGCGGCATGGCACTGCTGCTCGGCGGCGTGGCCGCAAACGGCTTGTGCGCCGTTCCCGGCAGGCAGGACGCCGCCGTTCTGATGATTTCCATCGACGGCCTGCACCCAAGCTACGTGCTGGACGCTGATCGCCGCGGCGTGCGCCTGCCGATACTTGGCAGGCTGGTGGAACAAGGTGCCTACGCCACCCAGGTGCTCAACGTGAACCCCACCGTCACCTACCCCAACCACACCTCGTTGGTGACCGGCGCCCTGCCCCAGCAGCATGGCATCTACACCAATACGGTGTTCGACCCTACCGGCCAGGAACAAGGTGCATGGAACTGGTATGGCGCGCAGATCACCGCCCCGACGTTGTGGGACCTGGCCAAGGCCCAGGGCATGACCACCGCTTCGGTGCTGTGGCCGGTATCGGTCGGTCAGGCATCGATCGATTACAACGTACCCGAGTACTGGCGCAACAAGCGCCCGTATGACCACTACCTGATGGAAGCGGTATCCAGCCCGCGTGGATTCCTGCAATCGGTGAACCAGGCCACCGGCGAGCACTACCACGCCAGCGGCGACGGTCTTGCGCTGGATGAAAAGAGCACCAACGTGGCGATTGCCATGATCGAACGCGGCAAGCCGCAACTGCTGACCGTGCACCTGGTCGCGCTTGACGGTGCCCAGCACGAACATGGCCCGCTCAACCAGGACTCGATCCCGGTCCTGGAGAAAGTGGACGCCATGGTCGGCCGCATCATCGATGCCACCCGCAAGGCCCACCCGCAGGCAACCATCGCCATCGTGTCGGACCATGGCTTCCTGCCGGTCACCACCCAGCTCAATCTCAATGCCGCGCTCAGCGCCGCGGGCCTGATCGAACTAAGCACGGACAGCGTGCCGAAGGTAACCAGCTGGAAGGCCTACGCATGGAACTCGGGTGGTAGTTCGTCCGTGGTCCTGAAGGACTCCAACGACACGGAAACCCGGGCCAAGGTGCAACAGATCCTTGCCACGCTGGCAGCTGACTCGGCCAATGGCATCGACAGCGTACTCAGCGGCGCTGAAGCACTGGCTGCGGGTGGCTTGCCGCAGGCCGCGTTCGTCGTCGATTGCCGCTCGGGTTTTGCCATGGGCCAAGGCTTGAAGGGCGATGTGCTGACATCCAACGGAAAAACCACCGGCACCCATGGCTATCTCAATCACCACCCGGAAATGAGCTCGGCGTTCTTCGTCATCGGCCCTGGCATCAGCGCCGGCAAGAACCTGGGCAAGATCGACATCCGCAGCATCGCCCCTACCCTGGCAAACGAATTGCATCTGCAGATCCCGGGTGCAACCCAGCCGATGCTGCCCATCCGCGACTGAATCAGCGCATCAGTCCCCAGGCAGCGTCACCACCATCGGAGTATCAGGGCCGGGCAGCACGCAATGCGTGCCGCCCGGCCTTTGCGATGACACCACATGACGGCCCGCAAGCCATCAGTGTCTGCTGCGCAGCAGGGCATAGCGACCGCTGCCGGTCACACACAGCAGCAGCAGCCCTGCTGCGATCGACATGTTCTTCAGGAACTGCAGCAGATTGGCAGCACGGTCGGCACCTTCCATGCCCCAGAACGCATGCCCCAGTACGCTGGACGCCAGCACGAACAGCACATAAAGCAGTGCCAATGGCCGCACCGCGACGCCCAGGACCAAGACCAAACCGACCCCCAGCTCCATCACAACCGCTACCGCGGCACCCAGTTGCGGCACCGGCACGTGCAGCGAAGCCAGATAGCCGACAACACCCTGAAAGTCCTGCAGTTTGCCCCAGCCCGATGCCAGGAACAGCACCATCATCACTACCCGCGCCAACAGAATCAGTCCATCGCGATTGCGTTCAACCCATCTGTCCATCATGGCCGTCGCCTCTCCTGTTTGTTCACAGCGCACTCTGTCTGACGCTATTGGCCAGACCCTCCAGGTTGCCAACGGGCGTCGCCTGTCGGAGTCGTCGTGACGCTATCCGGGTTCCGCATCGGCGCGCCACGCGCATGATGACGCCGCCTGTCCCACGATGCCTGCATTCAGCCAACCGCCGCCGGCCGTACCTTGTGAACACGCGACAGTATCCAGCAGGCGCACTGCCGAAGTCCCCGTGCCACAATCGGCACGCAAGCACCTGTGCCCAACATCCAACCCGACGGCGGCCCCCATGACCTTCGGCCAGCTACTCGTCCAATGCGGCATTGCATGGAAGAAGACCAATGTCAGAACCCGCTACCCAGCGTGTAGCGCGATGGAAACTGCCAGCATGCTCAGCACTGATCGCCTGCGTGTCCTGCACCTCGCAGGTATCCGCGCCCAGCGGTGGCAACGTCGAAACAGCCGTACCCTCATTGCCCATCTGCACCCGACAGCAGCTGCTTGGCCTTGCACCCTCAGCGCCGGAAATTCTGCAGCACAGGAAGTTTTCCCTTCCCACGATCAATCTCCCGTTCGGCATGCGACAGGACAGCTGGGGCTTCACGTTGTCCTTGCTGGTGGACACCGATGGGCGCCCAGCCTGTTATCGCGCCGCCGATGAGTTCCGCCGCAACGTGACCTTGACAGGCCAGCGTGCCGCTTTGGTCGCTGCGGCAGCACAGTGGAGATACCGGCCTTTCACACGCGGCGGCGAACCCGCGCTTGCCGTGGTTGAAGAAGCCATCCGCGAAGTCGAACTACCGCAGCGTCACCGCGAAATGCCCCTCGTACCCTTGCGGCACGCGCACATGCAGCTGCGACGTAGCGGCTGCTATGGAACCTGCCCTTCCTATTCCCTGGATATCACGGGCAACGGTGAGGTGACTTACACAGGCGTTGAATTCGTGGACGTTGAAGGCACCTATCGCTTCCACATCGAACCTGCGGTTGCCGCGGCGCTGGTCGCAAGCGCCAGGAACAGCGACCTTTGGTCGATGCGTTCCGAATACACGGCGCCAATCACGGATAATCCGACTTACACCATCACCTTGACGATGGGCGGGCAAAGGCACCGGATCATCGACTATGTGGGCACGTATGTCGGCATGCCGCCTGCGGTAACTGAATTCGAGAACCAGCTCGACGCCGCAGCCAACGTCTCTGGCTGGATCAATCTTGCAATGCCCACGATCGACGTATTGGTTGCGAACGATTTTCCATTCACGTCGAAGGAAGGCGCGATGCTGCTGGATCGCGCTATCAGGAACCGCGAGGTTACTGAAGAAGCGCCAATCTTGCGCCTGATGGAGTTGGGCGCGCCCTACCCGTTCAACGCTCCGCTTGAACAACGACGTTGGGAGAATCCATCGCAACTTGAAGCCGCTTTGCACAATGCGAAAGTTCAAACCGCTGAAAGGCTGATCCAGCGTGGCGCGCTGCTCAGCGATGGCGAACTCAGCCAGAAAAAGCTCGACGATGCGTTCATTGCGGCCATGAAAGGCGGATCATTGGCAGCTGTCCAGATGGTCTGGGATGCTGGCGGCGTGCTGCGTCCTTCACTGGAGTATTCCGTTCCCGTGGGCAGCGACGTGACCCCGTCTTTCCGCCAGCCCGTCAGCTTCCTGCTTGAAGGCCGCTACAACCGCGCACGTGGGGAATCCCGCCAGATAGCTGCCTGGTTGTCCGCACACGGCGTTGACCTCAAGGCCCGCGATGCCGATGGAGAAACCCTGCTGCATCTGGCAGCAGGTTCCAACGACATCGCGTTCGTACGCGACCTGCTCGACCTGGGACTATCACCCTCAGCGACCGGAGCATCCGGCTACCCGCCGGTTGGAAATGCGGAAGACGAGGCGATTGCCATGCTGCTTCTTGAAGCAGGCACCGCCTTGCCAGCAACCAACAAATACAACTTCGACCTGCGGGAACGCGCCATCGACATGCATTGGGCCCGCGTGGTTCGCTGGCTGGACCAGAACCAGACCACGCCGCAGCGGAAATAGCAGCATCACGCTACCGGGTGCAACATCCCCTGCAACTGCTGCACAACACGATCAAACGCTGCGATATCCCGCGTTGCCCTGCTCATCGCCACGGCTCCCTCCACACTGGCGATCAGCATCGTCGCCAGCGCCTGCGCGTCATCTGCACCCCGGCCCTCAGCGATGAACGCCTGCGACAACCGCCGTTCCCACCCCGCAAATGCGCGGCCTGCCGCCTGGCGCGCATCGTCTGCGCCGCCGTCTATCGGCTCCTCGATCGCCGCCGCCAGCACCGGACAACCGACATGGAACTGGGACTGCAACAGCCGCTCGCGCCATATCGCCAGGAATGCGAGCACGCCCTGAACCGCGCCTTCCTTCAGCACTTCTTCGAGGATCTGCTCGATGCGTTGACCGGCCAGCGCAGTGGCCTGCCCCAACACTTGCTGCTTGCCGCCGGGGAAGTGGTGATAGGTGGAACCGAAGGGCGCGTCGGCGCGCTTGGTGACCTCGCGGATGCTGGTCGCGTTCAGTCCATAGGTCGCCAGCATCTCGGCAGCGGTATTGATCACACGCTGCGGTGTATCGGACGGGCGCGTGCCCATGGGCAGGTCCTTGCTATGACGGTTGTCATAGCTTAGCGTAGCTGCGTTATGACAGTCGTTATAAAAGGCTTGGCCATCCGATGAATCTCTGGTTCCGTCTACTGCACCTGTTGCTCTGCTCGTTCTTTCGCCCGCGCCTGAAGGTCCCCGGCGACGTCTCGCGACTGCAGTTCCGGGTGCTACCCAACGACCTGGACCTGAACATGCATATGACCAACGGGCGCTATTGGACGATCTTCGATCTCGGCCGTTTGGACTTGATCCTGCGTACCGGGCTGGCGCGCGTGGCCATGCGCAACAAATGGGCGCCGATTGCCGGTGCCGGCACCATCCAGTTCCGGCGCGAACTCAAGCCATTCCAGCGCTTCACCCTGGAGACCCGCCTGATCGGCTGGGTGGGTGGCCGCATCCTGATGGAACAGCGCGTACTGGTCGGTCCCGAGCAGACCACCGCTACCCGCGCCTTGCTGATCACCGGCATGTACGACCGCCGCAAGCGCCGCTTTCTCAGTGGCGAGCAGATGCTGGAAGCCGTCGGCGTCAGCAACGCCCAGTCCCCGCGCTTGGGCGCCGCTGCGCAGGCCCTGCTGGCGGCCGATGCGGCACTCAAGATAGAAGACGACGCCGACTGATCCGCGCCACCTTGGCAGGCTGCTCAGCCGCGACGGGCCTGTTCGATGGCGGCGATATCGATCTTGGTCATCTCCATCATCTTCTCGAACGCACGCTTGGCGGCTGCGGGGTCAGGATCGGTGATGGCCGCGCTCAGTGCGCGCGGGGTGATCTGCCAGCACAGCCCCCATTTGTCGCGGCACCAGCCGCAGGCGCTTTCCTGGCCACCATTGTCGACGATGGCGTTCCACAGCCGATCGGTTTCGTCCTGATCGTCGGTAGCCACCTGGAACGAGAACGCCTCGCTGTGCTTGAAGGCAGGCCCGCCGTTGAGTCCCATGCAGGGAATGCCCATCACGGTGAACTCAACCGTCAGTACATCGCCCTGTTTGCCCGCGGGATAATCGCCGGGCGCGCGGTGAACCGCATGCACGTGGCTATCGGGAAAGGTGGCCGCGTAGAAATTGGCCGCATCCAGCGCCGTGCCGTCGTACCACAGGCAAATCGTGTTCTTGCTGAGCATTGGGCGTCTCCTGACTGGGAGGAATAATCCGCAGCAACAAGGCGATAACCCCGACAGGGAAAGACATCGCCCACTGATCAACCAGCAACCACGCAATCATTGCACAGCCAAGCCGTCCCGCGCAGCCAAGCTCACGGCACGATGAGAATCGGCACAGGTGTGTCGATCACGTCCCAAAGCGCGTCCATCTGCGCGTCGGTCAAGGCGATGCAGCCGTCGGTCCAGTCAAACGTCTGCAGCTGCGCCGCAGGCAATGGCGATCTGTTGGGCTGGCCATGGATCATGATGTCGCCACCCGGCGACACGCCGCGACGGCGGGCGGCCTGGCGGTCTGCCGCGTTGGGGTAGGACACGCGGATGGAGCGGTGGTAGCGACTGTTCGGGTTCTTCCAGTCGAGCAGGTAACGTCCTTCCGGGGTTCGCTTGTCGCCTTCCTGCTGCTTGTGCCCCAACGGTACGCGGCCCAACGCGATGCGGTAGCGCAGCAACTGCTCGCGACCGGCGAATACGAACATCTCCCGGTCCGACTTGTCGATATAGACAAAGCTGGCTTTCTTGCCCGTTGCAAACGCAGGTACCGGCGTACTACATGCAAGACACGTCAGACCAAGGCAAATCCCCCGCATCCACTCCCGTCCCCACATCTGCCTGCCTCATCGATTGTTTTCGTGGGCCAGCATAAGCGTTCACGATGAAAGCACCGTGCAACCCAGCCCGCTCTCCGTCGTCTGGGCCCGCACATGAAAGCGCATACGCAAACGCCGCCCGGGTGGGCGGCGCTCGCGACATTCCTCATCCAGCGGATGCGGGCAACAACGCTTATTGCACCTCTGCTGCCAGCTCCGAAACCAGCGGTCGCTGCGGCGCCGGCCGGCTCGGGAAAGCATGCCGCAGGATGCGCCACATCACCTGCCCGAACTGCCGGGGCATCGAACCGGTGTTGTAATGCTGGCCGTAACGGCGGCAGATCTCCTTCACTTCCACCGCCATTGCTGCATAGCGATTGGCGGGAATGTCCGGATAGAAATGATGTTCGATCTGATGGCTGAGGTTGCCCGTCATCACATCCATCCACTTGCCACCGGTGAGATTGGACGAGCCGCGCAACTGCCGCATATACCAGTGGCCACGGGTTTCATTGCGTACACAGTCCTTGGGGAAGGTCTCCGCATCGGCAGTGAAATGGCCGCAGAAGATCACCACATAGGTCCAAACGTTGCGGATCACATTGGCAGCCAGGTTGCCCAGCAGCACCGGCAGGAAGAATGGACCGGCCAACAGCGGGAAGAACACGTAGTCCTTGCCGATCTGCTGCAGCGCCTTGCGACGGACCGGCTTGGCCTGCCGCCACAACTGGCGCAGGGTGACCTTGCCGGCCAGCACGCGGCCCACGCGCAGATCCTGTATTGCTATGCCCCATTCAAACAGCAGCGCAAACACCACCGCCACCAACGGCTGGGCCAGGAAGAACGGGTGCCAACGCTGCTCAGGGAAGATGCGCAACAAGCCGTAGCCGATGTCATCGTCCAGGCCACGCACATTGGTATAGGTGTGATGGCGGAAATTGTGGGTCTTGCGCCAGTTCTCCGACGTACCGGCGATATCCCATTCGTAGGTCTTGCCCTGCAGGTGCGGGTCGCCCATCCAATCGTACTGACCGTGGATGACGTTGTGTGCCAGCTCCATGTTCTCCAGGATCTTGGAAAAACCCAGCAGCAGCACGCCGGCAATCCAGGCCGGTACCAGCAGGCTGTGCACGAAGGCCCCAAGGAACAACAACGCACGCCCGGCGACACCGGTCCAACGCACCGCAGCGACGATACGGCGGATGTAGCGCGCATCGCTTTCACCCAACAAGGCCTGGTGTTTGCCACGCACTGCATCCAGCTCATCGCCAAAAGCCTGCAGTTCCTGCGGCGAAAGCACGCGGTTATGCACGGAAGACATTGATCAAAGCTCCAGGGTCAAATCGGTACTGGCGCTGTTGACGCACAGTTTGAGCGGGATGGACGGTTCGCTGGCGTGGTCGCCGGTAAGCGTGTGCCGGGTGATGCCCGATACCTTGGTGCAGACGCAGGTATTGCACAGGCCCATGCGACAGCCGCTGGCAGGCTGGATGCCTGCGGCTTCCAGCGCAGTCAACAGCGATGTGCCGCGTGCAATGCTCAGGCTACGGCCACTGCGCAACAGCTCTACCTGCACGCTGCCCTGCTCCAGCTCAGGCAGCACCGGCACGCTGAAAGCCTCGCCCTCGAAGCTGGCCACGTGAGCGCCCAGCCGGGCCTTGGCGGCATCGACAAACCCCGCCGGGCCACACGCCAGCACACGCGCGCCGGCAAGCCGGTCGAAACCGGAAAAATCAAAGCTGTCCACGCGCGGGGCCGGCGTAGCCGCATCCCGGGTCAGCGCCGTGTGCAGCTTGAAGCCAGGCTGGCGTGCCGCCATGGCCTGCAGTTCGTCAACGAAGCACAACTCTTCCTGCCGCCTCGCCCAGTACACCAGGTCAACGGGCGCCTGCAGCGGCTGCTTGTCCAACTGCCGCAGCAAGGAGCGCATTGGGGTGATGCCGCTACCGCCCGCCAACAGCACCAAGCGCTGCGGACTGAGGGCCACGGTCATGTCACCGAAGCCGGGACCGACGCTGAACACGTCACCGATGGCCGCAGTACGCGCCAGGTGCTGGCTGACCTTGCCGCCCGGGATCGCCTTCACGGTGATCGCCAGATGGCCGTTGTCGAGCACCGTGGGGCTGTAGCTGCGGGTGGTCACGCGACCATCCAGCTCGACGCCGAGATTCACATGCTGGCCTGGCAGCAGCCCGCCAACGTGACGGTTCGGCTGCAACTGCAGGGTCACCGCGTCAGCGCTGGCCGAGGTGCGGCCAACCAACCGCACCAATGGCCGGCGCAACGTCCACAGCGAATTTACCCGGGTGGACCAGAAATCAAAGAACCCTTCCTTGAACCAGGGGATCGCCGGCGGCGCGGCATTTCGATAGACAGCACTCATGGGTGCAACTATACGGGCGCACATACAGGCGTGTATACACTTGTATATTCGCTACACAGGCTATGATTCACGGACCTGACCGGCCCGAGCCCATGACCGCACCCGAACAGCCCCTGTCCGCACACGACGACCTGCACCCGGCGCGCAAGGCCAGCATCTCGCGTGACGACCTGCTGGCCGCGGCGCTGGCCTTGGTAGGACCACACCGCAGCGTGTCTACCCTGAGCCTGCGCGAGGTCGCCCGCGAAGCCGGTATCGCCCCCAACTCGTTCTATCGCCAGTTCCGTGACATGGATGAACTGACGGTGGCCCTGATCGATCTGGCCGGGCGTTCGCTGCGCACCATCATTGGCCAGGCACGGTTACGCGCCGCTGACAGCAACCGCGGCGTGATTCGCCTGTCGGTCGAAACGTTCATGGAACAGCTGCGCGCCGACGACCGATTGATGCACGTACTGCTGCGTGAAGGCACCGCCGGCTCGGACGCGTTCAAGCAGGCGGTCGACCGGGAACTGGGCTACTTCGAAGAAGAACTGAAGGGTGACCTGGTGCGGCTGGCCGCACTGGATGGAGCACGCCTGCACGAGCCCGCACTGGCCGCCAAGGCCATCACCCGGCTGGTGTTTGCGATGGGCGGCACCGCGATGGACCTGCCGGCCGAGAAGGACCCGGAGCTGATCGAGCAGATGGCACAGATGATCCGCATGATCATCACCGGCTCGCGCGCCCTGGCGCGTCAGGCGCCCACCGCCTGAGGCCTGCATGTAGCGGCAACACCGCCGCTACCGCACAACCGGCACGCCATTCCGGTCCGCAGGTGAACTAGCGCTGCAGGCACTGCCGGTAACGGCCATCGACACGATTGGCGAACCATTCGGTGGTCAGCTCGCGGGTGATCTTGGGGCTGTCCAGACGAATCCCCGGGATCACCGCCCTGGGCAAGCTTTTCCCCGCCCGTGCTTCAGCAAGGGCGAAGACCCGCTCATGCAAATCGCTGCTGCTGAATTCAAGCTGGTCTGCCTGTTGCAAGGCACGGCGCAGTGCAGCGTCGTCCATACCCAGTTGCGGCCCCAACTGGCGCACTGCACGCTCGGTCTGGCCGGGCTTGTCCATCGGCGCACCCGGCGCAAGCACGTCACCATCCAGAGCCAGTGCAACCGTGCTGGCGACAGACACCGCGTTCTGGAAGGCAGCATTGCGACTGGCATACCAACCGGCGTTGTAGTCGGCAAAACGATGCACCTTCTGCGTATACGGGGTTTGGTAACCCAGCAGATGCAGGATGCCGAAGTACAGGCCACCGCGCCGCGTGAAAACTTCGTCGCGGATGCTGTCACTCAATGGATAGGGATAACCCTGGGCATGTGCCTGCGCGAAAGGAATGCCCACCTGCATCGCGCCACCGGTCTGCACCGGGTTCTTGCCGGCAAACAGCCGTTGTCCCAGCGGCACCCGGCCGATGATCTCTTCGTACAACTGGCTCAGATCACGCTCGGTGCGCACCCGCGCAAGGTGCTCGGCATAGCTGCGGCCGTCGCTGGCATCGATCTTCAAGCCAGCATCCACCAACAGCTTGGGCACGTGCATGCTCGCCGCGCGGCGATCGATTTCCCGGCGCGCCACGCGCGGCAGGTCCGGCACTTCCGGATTGGCCCGGTAGCCGGACTCCTGCTCGATCACCGCCAGCACGGCGCAGATGTTCTCCGGGTTGGGGTTCAAGCGCTGCGCGGCGAACGCCGTCTGGATATCGGCAGCCCAACCGCTGCGGTCCGCCGTGGAAGCAGGAATACGCCGCTCGATATCGGCCCGCACCGTATCCGGCGGCGGCCCCGGCGGCGGCGCCGGCACGCTGCTGCACGCCGCCAGCAATGACAGCAGACCACCTGCCAGCAACATACGGCTGCTGCGGTTGAACAGCTTGCAACATGACATGCAACAACTCCCGGACGCCACGTCCCGGCGCTGACCCTACCCCAACCCCGCCTGTTTGCGAAAGCACCGGCCGCTTCACTCCCGCGCATGGCACACTCGGCGGGTACGTCACCCAGGAGCAGCAACGGAATGCGTTCATCACATCCTGCCCGCCATCGTTTGCTTGGCTGCATTGCGCTGTGCCTGCTGCTGGGCGCATGCGCCGAAAAGACCGAACAACAACAACTGGCCGATCTGCGCGATGGCTTCACCTACAAGCGCTATCGGCAAGTCTCGGAGAAGGGCTTGCCGGCGGCCTATGCGGCCTACGCTGCCGGCAGTCAATGGGCCGACGCCGGCCCGGTGCCCCCCTTCACCCCGGACACCGAGTGCCTGGCCCATGCCTTGCTCGGCTACAGCGCACTGACTGCCAACCGCGGCACCCTGGCCATTGCCGAAGCCGACATCGTGGATGCCCTGCCGGCCTGCAAGGCGCTGGTGCAGCCAAGCGCAGCTCTTCGCTCGGTTGCGTTCCAGCGCTTGGAGTGGCCGCAGCTGGCACGCGAACAAAGCGAGCTGGCAACCTTCGGCAATGCCCCGCGCAACGCCGCCAATGACGAACAGGCGGTGACGCAGGCCCTGGTAATCCATGCGGTACTGGGCTACGCCGCGCTATCCGACAAGGACGCGGCTCGCGCCCAGGTGCATATCGAAGCCATTGCCTTGATCCTGCAGCAGCCTTGGCTGGTCGAGCTGGGCAACGCCGGGTTGGCGATCCAGCAAGGCGACCTGCGCCAGGGATTGGTGGCACTGAAGGGCCTGTCAAACAACCCGCAGGTGCCCGCCGATGTGCGCGGCTACCTGCAACAGATGATCACCGAAATCGAGGCAGAAACCGGCAACGTTGACTCCTCGCTGTGGACCGCGCGCGTATTCGCGATGATCATCTGGCGTGAGGCACGTGTGCATGGTCCACAGGGCCTGCGCAGCCTGATCGGCTTTGTCGACCAGCAGACAGGCAGCCTGGGTGAGGCCACTGAACAAGGCAAAGGAATGCTCAAAAGCTGGTGGGACCGCACCCGTGAAAAATTCAGGAACGACGGCCGGCCCAGCGACGACTGACTCAACCCGCCTGGGGCGCCTGCTCGGGTTCGGCAACGCCATCGTTGGCGGCCTGCAGGTGCTGTCCCAGCGCGGCCTGGATGCGTGCTGATATTTCTGCAGCGGAGAACGGCTTGAACAGGACCTGGTACTTGTCGTTCACCAGGCCTTCCTTGATCACCACGTCAGCGCTATACCCGGTCGCAAAAATAATCGGTGTACCACTGCCCGCCTCGACGACGTTGATCAGATCCTGCACGGTCAGCCGTCCCGGCATGCGGATATCGGAAATGATCAGATCCGGCTTCATGCCACTCTGCAGCAAGGTCACTGCATGGTCAGAGCTGAACGAGGGAATGGTGTCGTAGCCGAGCTGATTGAGGATGGTGTTCATCGCCTCGCGCACGGAATCATCGTCTTCGACCAGCAATATCCGCCCCGCTCCCGGCACGATGCCCGGGCTGGGCTCCAGCACGTGGTCCACGGGCACCCGGGAGACGGGCAGGTACAGCGCGACCCGGGTGCCTACGCCCGGCGTGGAATCGATGGTGACCTGTCCGTTGGAGTTCTCGACGAAAGTCTTGACCATGGTCAGCCCCAATCCGCTGCCCTTGTCGCTGGCCTTGGTGCTGAAGAATGGATCGAACACACGCTCCTGCAGGTCCAGTGCGATACCCGTGCCCGAATCCTCCACCTCGAACATCACGTAGTCGGCGGGATGGCCGTCCTGGTCAACCCTTGAGCGTGGCGCCACACGCAACAGCATCGTGCCGCGTCCGTCCATGGCATCGCGGGCGTTGATGGCCAGGTTGATCAGCGCGTTCTCCAGATAGGATTTATCCGCGAACAAGGGCAGCAGGCCCGGCTCGATCTGCACTTTGAAACTGACCTCTGCGCCCACCGCCTTGGCCAGCAGCTCCTGGATATCGTCCACCAGCGCCTGCGGTTCCAATGCCATCGCGTTCTGCGGCAGCCGCCCACTGAAGCCCGCCAACTGCGTCGACAGACGCCCAGCCTTCTTCAGGCAGCCATCAAGGATGCGCAGGTGCGGAAGCAGGCCATCGCATTGCGGCTGCGCCTGCATCAACTCGATATTGATGCCCATTACGTGCAGCAGGTTGTTGAGATCGTGGGCGACACCACCGGCCAGATGCGAGACCAGCTCCATCTTGTGCTGCTGGGCCAATACACGCTGGGATTCCAGTACCCGATCCTCATGCGCTTCGCTGCGCTGGCGCAGTTGTTCCATGCGCGCAGCAGCGGCCAACTCCGCCTCGTACACTGCCTGGATATTGACGCTGGTACCCACCCAGTACAACGGCGTGCCATCGCCATCGAGCACCGGCGCCATCGAAAACTGGAACCAGTGATAGATGCCGGTGTGGTCGCGAAGGCGGTAGCGATGTGGCTGTTCCATGCGCCCCTCACGCATCGCCTTGGACAGGGCAACCCCCGCACCGGTCAGGTCTTCCGGATGTACCTTGGCGATATAGCGCGTGTTGTCCGCGTCCTGGAACTCAGGCTTGCCGTAGGTGAAGATATTCGAGGTGCGGTTTGTCCAGAACAACTCGCCCTTCACCGTACACAGCCAGACGTTGTGCGGGAACGAATCCAGAATGCGCCGGTAGCCTTCGTTGACCGCCGCTGCCGCCGACGTCGCCATGCCTTCTGCCAACGATTCAAACGAGTGGCCAGACAGTGGCGACACCAGGCATTGCACGATCGAATGCGACGTCCCCTCCGCCATCAGCAAGGGAGAGAACTCGAAACGCGCGTTGCTCGCGCCATCTTCGTGCACCACCATTGCACCGCTTGTGGCCGCACCTGCCAATGCCGTCGCCAACGCCGGTTCTTCACTGAACACGTTCCTGCCGGCAATCACCTGCAGATCCTTGAAGAAGCGCAGGAAGGCATCGTTGGAAAACAGGATGTTCCTGCTGACGCTGTCGACCACCGCGACGGCGGTAGCCGAGTCGCGGAAAGCCACTGCGTATCTTGAAAGAACTTCATCAACCATCGAACGTATTCCGCCCTGGATCCAGCCGTCTGCAAACGCACGCCAGTTGCGGCGCGAGGTGTGTGCCCAGTTGCAGCAATAGCACGCAGCAGCGGCACGGCAATGTGAACAGCAGGCGTTCCCTGGGCATGCCTGTGACAGGCGCCCCACAAACCGCTGCTGCGCCGATTGTGCGCGCCCCCACCTCGCGAGGCATGTGCCTGCAGGCACAGTTGGACTTGTATCGATCAAAGTCACCTCAGCCACCGAGGCTGCACGCACGCACCGGCTTTGCGGTAGGCTGGCCGCCCTTGTCCATTCGGTTCAGTACGCTTGAGGACGGTCCACGCCACCCGCTACATCACCCCGCTGCGTGAAGGCGGCTCACTACCCGCCGTCATCGAAGCGGATGACGACGGCATGTACGTCATCAAGTTCCGTGGCGCCGGCCAGGGGCCGAAGGCACTGATTGCCGAACTGGTGGTGGGCCGGCTTGCCCAGGTTCTGGGACTGCCGATGCCCGACATCGTGCTGGTCGAACTGGATCGCGAATTCGCCCGTACCGAGCCAGACCCGGAAATCCAGGATCTGATACGCGCCAGTGAGGGCACCAACCTGGGCAGCGACTATCTGCCCGGCGCCATCAACTACGACCCCGCCGCGATGCAACCGGATGCCGAGCTGGCTTCGCGCATCGTGTGGTTCGATGCATTCACCAGCAATGTGGACCGCACCGCCCGCAACCCCAACCTGATGGTCTGGCACCGGCAGTTGTACCTGATCGATCATGGTGCCGCGCTGTACTTCCACCACGACTGGGAGAACGCGGGCGAGGCCTGCGGCAAGCCGTTCGTGCTGATCCGCGACCATGTGTTACTGCCCTTTGCCAGCGCTATCGCCGAAGCCGACGCGGCGCTCGCACCGCTGCTCACCGATGCCGTCATCGATGCCATCGTTGCGCAGATCCCGGACAGCTGGCTGCAAGGCGAACCCGCCTTTGCCGACAGCCACGCCTATCGCCAGGCCTACGCGGATTACCTCAAGCGTCGTCTGCAACTGCGCGCCGCGTTCGTACAGGAGGCCATCCGTGCCCACGCTGCACACGTATGACTACGCGGTCATCCGCGTCGTACCGCGGGTGGAACGTGAGGAGTTCATCAACGTCGGGGTGATCGTGTCCTGTCCCGGTGCACGTCACCTGGAAGCCGCGATCGAAATCGACCCCGCGCGACTGCAAGCCTTCGCACCGCAGTTGGACCAGCAGGCACTGCAACCGTGGCTGGATGCGATCGTGGCGATCTGCCGGGGCGATGCCGATGCAGGGCCCATCGCGCAGTTGCCAGCGCGTGCCCGCTTCCACTTCCTCACCGCCAAGCGCAGTTCGGTGGTGCAGACCTCGGTCACCCACGTCGGGCGTACCGCGCACCCCGAGCGGATTGTCGAACACCTGCTTGAGCGGATGGTGCGGACGCCGCGCTGAGCCTTCCCACAAAGACAACGGCCCGCTGCGAGGCGGGCCATTGGCGTCAGCTGTCGGCCATTTCCCTGGCCCGCTCACGCAGGGCGAACTTCTGCACCTTGCCGGTTGCCGTACGCGGCAACGGGCCGAACACGAAACTGCGCGGCACCTTGAAGCCAGCCAGGTTCTGCCGGCAATGCAGCAGCGCATCGTCGGCAGCAAGCAGCACTTCGTCCTTGAGCTCGATGAAGGCACAAGGCGTTTCACCCCACTTGGCATCCGGCCTTGCAACCACGGCGGCGGCCAGCACTGCCGGGTGGCGGCACAGCACATCCTCGACTTCCAACGAGGAAATGTTTTCCCCGCCGGAAATGATCACATCTTTCGAACGGTCGCGGATCTTCACATTGCCATCGGGATAGACCACCGCCAGGTCGCCGGTGTGGAACCAGCCACCAGAAAATGCTTCTTCGGTCGCGGCCGGGTTCTTCAGGTAACCCTTCATGGTGATGTTGCCGCGGAACATGATCTCGCCCACGGTGTCGCCGTCCCAAGGCACCGGCTGCAGCGTTTGTGGGTGCAGCACCTGCATGTCCTCCTGCAACAGACAGGCTACGCCTTGACGGCTGTTGAGCTCGGCACGCTCTTCGATGGGCAGGCCTGCCCAGGCTGGACGCGGCTGGCAGATCGACGCCGGTCCATAGACTTCGGTAAGTCCGTAGACATGGGTGATTTCCACCCCCATGCGCTCCATGGCCTCGAGCACGGCAGCCGGCGGCGCCGCACCAGCAACCTGGCCCTTGATCCCAGCCAGCCCCTGCTTGCTCTCTTCAGGCGCCGCAGCCAAAGCCGCGTGGATCACCGGCGCGCCGCAGTAATGGGTGACACCGTGGCTGCGCATCATGTCCAACACCCGCCTGCGATCAAACCGGCGCAGACATACCTGGGTACCGGCGACAGCGGCCATCGTCCACGGGAAGCACCAGCCGTTGCAATGGAACATCGGCAGTGTCCACAGATAGACCGGGTGTTGTGGCATGCCCCAGTCGATGATGTTGGCAACGGCGTTCAGGTAAGCCCCGCGATGGTGGTAAACCACGCCCTTGGGATCGCCGGTGGTGCCCGAGGTGTAGTTGAGCGCGATGGCGCTCCATTCATCGTCGGGAAGCTGGAAGGTAAACGCCGGATCGCCCGTTTCCAACAACGCCTCGTATTCGATTTCGCCGAGGAAGGCGCCATCCTCGATCTCGACGTCATCCACGTCCACTACCCGCGGCGGCTGTTTGCACAGCGCAAGTGCCCGCCGCATCACCGGGGCGAACTCGCAATCGGTGAAAACCACCTTGGCTTCCCCGTGGTCGAGCATGAACGCCAGCGTTTCCGCGTCCAGCCGCGTGTTGAGCGTATTCAGAACGGCGCCGAGCATGGCCGGGCCGTAGTGCAGCTCTATCATCGCCGGGGTATTGGGCAGCAACGCAGCGACCGTGTCCCCTGCGCGGATGCCCATCGCCTGCAGCGCCGATGCCAGCCGCCGGCAGCGCCGGTAGACCTGCACCCATGTCAGCTGGCGTTCGCCGTGGATGACCGCGCACCGCTCCGGATGCACCTCTGCCGCCTTGCGCAGGAAGCTCAGCGGCGACAGCGCGGTGTAGTTGGCCTGGTTGCGCCCAAGGTCCTGGTACATCTGATGCCTCTCCCTCTCCAAGGATATTGCGGGTACAGAGTCGGGCAGTCAGTGGTGTGTTGTCGCTGCGACATTAGTCGCAGGTCATTGGCTGGTTTTCGTTCATGAACGCGTCGGCGATGAAGGAACGCGCCCTCGCCTGAGTCCGCTGCGCAGGCGGGAGGGATTTCCGCCGCTGGCACCCGCACAAGCCCCGGTCCTGTTCGCGTCCGGAGAGCGGCTACCAGCGAAGGATTCTGGCAATGCCCTACTACAGCGTCGGGCCGTGCAGCGAAGCTGGCGTGATCGCACGCTTCCGGCAAAAAAAACGCCGGCTTACGCCGGCGCTTTTCTTGCGACACGCCTGATGATCAGGCTTCAGGCGTCGTCGCTGGTGCTTCGTCACCGCCGGTTGCAACGTCCTCGTCGGACATCTCGTCCTCTGCTTCCAGCGACGCATCCAGGCGTTCAACCGCCTGCAGCTTCTCGCCCTTGGACAGACGGATCAGGGTAACGCCCTGGGTGTTGCGGCCGACGCGGGAGATTTCCGAACCGCGCGTACGCACCAAGGTGCCGCCGTCAGAGATCAACAGCACTTCGTCGCCAGTACCCAGCAGCACCGCACTGACCAACTTGCCGTTGCGATCACTGGTCTGGATGCCGATCACGCCCTGGGTGCCACGTCCTTTGCGCGGATAATCCGCCAGCGGGGTGCGCTTGCCGTAGCCGTTCTCGGTTGCGGTGAGGATGTACTGCACACCGGTATCGTCGGCAGCATCGACGATCTCGCCGTCCACTGCCACTTCCTCGACGGCGCCCTCGTCCTCGCTCTCGTCCTCGATGCCACCTGCACTCTCGGCAACGATCAGGCTGACGACTTCCTCGCCCTTGGCCATCTTGATACCGCGTACGCCGGTGGCGGTACGACCCATCGAACGGACCTTGTCCTCACCAAAGCGCACGGTCTTGCCATTGGAGGCGAACAACAGGATGTCGCGATCGCCATCGGTCAGGCCAACGCCAACCAATGCATCCCCTTCATCCAGGTTGATGGCGATCTTGCCGCGGGCCAGGCGGAACGCGAACTCGCTCAGCGGGGTCTTCTTGACCGTGCCGTTGCGGGTGGCGAAGAACACGAAATGGTTCTCGTCGTACTCGCGCACCGGCAACACCGCCTGCACACGCTCACCGTTCTCCAGTGCGATCCAATTGATGATCGGGCGACCACGGGCATTGGAACCGGCTTCCGGCAACTGGTGCACCGGCAGCCAGAACACCTTGCCCGAGCTGGTGAAGGTCAACAACGTGTCATGCGTGTTGACCAGCCACAACTGTTCAATCGAATCCTCGTCCTTGGTCGCCGCGGCGCTGCGGCCACGACCACCGCGACGCTGGGCGCGGTAGGCGCTGACCGGCTGGCGCTTGACGTAACCGGCGCGCGACAGCGTGACCACCACGTCTTCCGGCGCGATCAGGTCCAGGATGTCCAGATCTTCTTCGCTGTGACGGATTTCGGTACGACGATCGTCGCCGAACTCGGCACGCACGCTTTCCAGTTCTTCGCGGATGACCTGCAGCAGCACATCCGGGTTTTCCAGGATGCGGATCAAGCCAGCGATGACTTCCAGCAGCTGCTTGTATTCCTCGGTCAGCTTGTCCTGTTCCAACCCGGTCAGGCGGTGCAGGCGCATTTCCAGGATCTGCGTGGCCTGAACCTCGCTGAGCTGGTAGTTGCCGTTGACCAGACCAATCCCCTTGGGCAGGTCTTCCGGACGCGACGCTTCGGCGCCGGCAGCACCCAGCAACGCACCTACCAGGCCTGGCTCCCAGACCTTGGCAAGCATGCGTTCCTTGGCTTCACCCGGGTTGGCCGAGGTCTTGATCAACTCGATCATTTCATCGATGTTGGCCAATGCAACCGTCAGGCCTTCCAACACGTGCGCACGCGCACGCGCCTTGCGCAGTTCAAAGATGGTGCGGCGGGTGACAACCTCACGGCGGTGGCGGATGAACGCCTCCAGCATCTCCTTGAGGTTCATCAACTTCGGGCGGCCATCGACCAGCGCCACCATATTGATGCCGAACACCGACTCCATCTGGGTCTGTTGGTACAGGTTGTTGAGCACAACCTCGGCCGACTCGCCACGCTTGATTTCGATGTAGATGCGCATGCCGTCCTTGTCGGACTCATCGCGCAGCTCGCTGATGCCTTCGAGCTTCTTTTCCTTGACCAGCTCGGCGATCTTTTCGATCAACCGCGCCTTGTTCACCTGGTACGGGATCTCGGTGACGATGATCGACTCGCGGCCGTTGTCGGCCACTTCGATATCAGCCTTCGAGCGGATGCGCACGCGGCCACGGCCGGTGCGGTAACCGGCAATGATGCCGGCCGTACCGTTGATGATGCCGGCGGTGGGGAAATCCGGGCCCGGGATGTATTCCATCAGCCCATCAACGTCCAGCGACGGCTCGTCGATCAGCGCGATGCAGGCGTTGATGCACTCGGTAAGGTTGTGCGGCGGGATGTTCGTCGCCATGCCCACCGCGATACCGGCCGAACCGTTGACCAGCAGGTTCGGAAACCGGGTCGGCATAACCGTCGGCTCCAGTTCCTTCTCGTCGTAGTTGGGCTGGAAGTCGACGGTTTCCTTGTCGATGTCCGCCATCAGCTCATGCGTCAGGCGCGACATGCGCGCCTCGGTGTAACGCATGGCCGCTGCCGAGTCGCCGTCGACGGAACCGAAGTTACCTTGGCCGTCGACCATCATGTAACGCAGCGAGAACGGCTGTGCCATGCGCACCAACGTGTCGTAAACCGACGCGTCGCCGTGCGGGTGGTACTTACCGATGACGTCACCGACGATACGCGCCGACTTGTAGTACGGCTTGTTGCTGTGCGCGCCCAGTTCATTCATCGCGAACAGGACACGGCGATGGACCGGCTTGAGGCCATCGCGTGCATCGGGGAGTGCGCGCCCGACGATCACGCTCATCGCGTAATCGAGGTAGCTCTTGCGCATCTCGTCTTCCAGTCTTACCTGGATGATTTCCTTGGCGGTTTCTGCCATTCGGGTTCCGTTGTCAGGTAGCGACCCTGTCCGGCGACGTGTCCTTGACGGAGCGCCTGCCGGGATCTGGGATCAACCTGTGGAGCTTATCACAAAGGGCGGTTTTTCGCCGCCACTTAAGGGGCTTTTACCGGAAGAAATCAGGAACTTAGGGGTGGCCCGCAGGTATTACCGCGGCGGGTTCGGCCAAGCCTGTGCACGCAAGCCTGCAGGAGTGGTCTGAGCTTTGGATAAGACGCCCCGATAACCGGCGCGATTCGGCAAGGTCCCTGCCGAGCATGGCTCGGCACTACAGGTTGCGGACTTCGCCGGACAGCGCCGTAGCCCGGGTAAGCGCAGCGCACCCGGGGCTCCTCGCACGGAGCCTTTGGTCGCTGAGCCGCCGGGTTGGGCGCTATCGGGAAAGCTTCTGCCGAGCAGGGCTCGGCACTACAGGTTGCGGACTTCGCCGGACAGCGCCGTAGCCCGGGTAAGC
>NZ_DAMBEF010000001.1:206436-234846 GCF_032061965.1 Stenotrophomonas sp.
GCCGGGTTGGGCGCTATCGGGAAAGCTTCTGCCGAGCAGGGCTCGGCACTACAGGAATCGCTTTATGCCCCTCTCCCGTCTACGGGAGAGGGGTTGGGGTGAGGGCAGCTTTTCCGGCATTGCCGGGAAAGCCCCTGCCTGGCATGGCCCGGCTCTACCTTGGGAAGGCAGCTGCCATGGCTGCCAGATCCGGCTTCAGGATCACGCCACGGTCGGTGACAATGGCATCAATCAACTCGCCCGGGGTCACGTCGAACACCGGGTTCCAGGCGGCAATGCCTTCGGCCACGGTACGCACCCCGCCCACCCCAAACAGCTCCGCCGGATCACGCTGCTCGATCTCGATCTCGTCGCCATGTGCAGTGCCCATGTCCACGGTCGAGGATGGCGCCACCACCATGAACTTGACCCCGTGATGGCGGGCGGCAATGGCCAGCTGGTAGGTACCAATCTTGTTGGCGGTATCACCGTTGGCGCAGATGCGGTCCGCACCCACGATCACCCATTGCACCGCGCCGGTCTTCATCAGGTGGGAGGCCGCCGAATCGGCTACCAGGGTCGCGTCGATGCCATCCTGCTGCAATTCCCACACGGTCAGGCGGGCGCCCTGCAGCCACGGCCGGGTCTCACCGGCAAACACCTGCTCGATACGCTGCTGCGCCTTGCCGGCGCGGATCACGCCCAACGCGGTGCCGAATCCCGCGGTAGCCAAAGAACCGGTGTTGCAATGGGTCAGCACGCCACTGCCCGGCGCGATCAGCTCGGCACCCAACGCGCCCATATGGCGATTGGCCGCCAGGTCTTCGTCGGCAATGGCCTGGGCTTCAAGTGCCAGCACCTGTTTCCAGTCCGCCCCTGCCCCCGCCAGCACGCGGCGCATGCGCGCCAGCGCCCAAGCCAGGTTGACTGCGGTCGGCCGCGAAGCATTCAGGCGCTGTAGCGCCGGCTCCAATGCCGCCAACGCCGCGGCCCCATCGGCGGCCTGCACATCGTGTGCTGCCAGCACCACGCCCCAGGCGGCGGCAATGCCGATCGCTGGCGCGCCGCGCACGGTCAGTGCATGAATGGCTTCGGCAACGGCGTCGCTGTCTTCGCACAGCACATGCTCGACCACGAACGGCAGCTTGCGCTGGTCCAGCAGCTCCAATGCCTGGCCGGTCCAGCGGATCGGGCGGATGTGGTCGTAGCGGGCGTAATCAATGGCGTGGGTATCGTTCATGCCGGCATTGTAATCGGCGCGCTCGCCGCGGCGCAGATCCAGCCGCTCAATCAGCAGAGAATTCCGCCCGGCAGCCCTTGTCGACCCAGACCCCGAAACGATCCCAGCCCCAACTGTCACCCTCACGGCATTCAGCGTGGGACAGCTGCTTCACCAAGGACACCCGGCGCACCACGCTCACCCCGCATTCGCGGCGCAATTCGCCCTTGGATTCACACGTGAGGCGACGCGGCACATCGACGAACCCCGATCCATCCTCGGCACCCACCTCGAACTGGCCCTGGCAGCCACGACTTACCCAGATTTCATTGCGGCCATAGCCCCAGCTGCGCCCCTCACGGCAGGGCAGCACCGACTGCTGGCGCAGCAAGCGCACCGGCGCGCCGCGCAACACCACCGGACATACCTCAACCCTTCCCTTGGACTCGCAACGCACGACACGTCGCGACACCCGGCTGGATTGCCTGCGCGGTGCAAACTCCGCCCGGCAGCCGTCACTGACCCAGACAGCCTCCCCGTCGACGCCCCAGCTGCTTTCGCGGATGCAATCCCTGGTCGACAGCTGTCGCACCATCTGCACGCCCTGGGCGGTGTCCATCCTGCACAGGACGCGCAATTCATCCTCGGACTCGCAACGCACCACACCGCCCGCGGAAACCGGCGGATTCTCCTTGCCTGCGGCGAACAGCGACGGAGAGACCAGCAGCAAGAGGCCGCAAACAAGCTTCATCCGCCTGATCCCTCCCGCCCTGATGGATATCGGTCGCAAGCAGCCTGCCTCAGTCAGTGTGAGCAAAGCATCATCATGGTCGCAGCCAGATGGCCCGTCCATGACAGGAATCAATGCCGAATCAGGCGCTGGCGAAATCGAAGGCCAGGACATCCGCGATCCGCGAGGTGCCGGTCAGCGCCATCAACAGGCGGTCCACCCCCACTGCAACCCCCGCACAGGCCGGCAACTGCGGCAACGCAGCTAGAAAATGCTCATCCAGCGGCGGCAGCTCGGCACCGCGACCATGCCGGATGGCCAGATCACGCGCGAACCGTTGGCGCTGCTCGATGGCATCGTTCAGTTCGTGATATCCGTTTGCCAGCTCTACCGGCCCGAGGTAGAGCTCGAAGCGCTCCGCCAGGGGCGGCTCACCCGGGCGGATCTTTGCCAGTGCCGCCTGGCTGGCGGGCCAGTCGTGAATGACGGTTATGGCATTGGTCGCAAACAACGACTGAATACGATGGCTCATCAACAGATCCAGCCAGTCATCGCGATTGAGCCCGTCCGGCTGGATACCGACGTCGCCCAACCCGGCCCGCAGCTCCGCTTCGCTGGCGTCGAACGGATCAAGACCGATGCCATCGATGAACAATTGCCGGTAGCTGACGATGCGAACCGAAGCCGGTTCCCGCCCGACCAACTGCAGGGACGCCTGCACCAGGCTGATGGTCTCGTCGATCAACTGGTGATGGTCCCAGCCCAGCCGGTACCACTCCAGCATGGTGAATTCAGGATTGTGGCGACCACCGGCTTCGCCATTACGGAATACCCGCCCCAGTTCATAGCAATCACCCACGCCAGCAGCGAGCAGGCGCTTGAGCGGGTACTCCGGCGAGGTACGCAACCAGCGCACAGGCGAGCCGGCATCGACGTGCCCGGTGAAACGGGTCTGGAAGCCCTGGATGTTCGGCTCGGTATTACCCGCGGCCGACATGATCGGGGTTTCAACCTCCAGCACGTCGCGACGCGCGAAAAATTCGCGAATCATCGCGTTCAGCCGGGCACGGCGGCGCAGGGCCTCGATCACGAATGCAGGCTCCCGCTCGTAGCGGTCAATGGCAGGGTCAGGATATCGCGCTCGTCGTCGCGATAACCCGCGCCCAGGTACAAGGCCTTGGCCTTGGCGTTGTGATGGTTGACCTCCAGCCGGATCACCGCTGCGCCCTGCCCGGCCGCCCAGTCGCGTGCGTGTGCCAATGCTTGATGGCCCCAGCCACGGCCGCGCGCCGCAGGTGCCAGGTACAGTTCATCGAGCAGCACGAATCGACCTCCCTGTTCGACGCTGAAACACCAGCCCAGGGTGATATAGCCAACCAGCCCGATGTCGTCGCCCGACAACAGCAGCACCGCGCCGTACTGCGGATTTTCCAGCACCGCATGCAGCCCCGGCTCCACCAGCTCCGGCTGGTAGGGAATGCGATCCTCGACATAGAAATCGCGCACCATCGCGATAAGCCGGGCAAAGTCGTCTGGCCCGGCTATCTTTACCTGCAAGTCGTTACTCATTTCATTGTCCATGTTCTGCAAGGAAGGCCAACAATTGCGCCTCGTCCCATACCGGAACGCCCAACTCGTTGGCCTTGTCCAACTTTGAGCCGGCTTCGCTGCCGGCGACCACGAAGCTGGTTTTCTTCGACACGCTGCCGGCCACCTTGGC
The DNA here is from genome assembly GCF_032061965.1 of Stenotrophomonas sp. Lineage (GTDB taxonomy): Bacteria > Pseudomonadota > Gammaproteobacteria > Xanthomonadales > Xanthomonadaceae > Stenotrophomonas. Next base: position 210,085 of record NZ_DAMBEF010000001.1, read on the forward strand.
CCCCAGCGCTTCCAGCTTGCCCTTGGCCACGTCGCGACTCATCTGCACCAGCGTGCCGGTGAGCACGGCAGTCTGACCCTCCAGCGGCCCGGCAACCTGCGCCTGCGCCTCCGGGGTGATCTGCAGCAACGCATTCAGGGCCTCACCCGCGGCCGTCAACAGGCCGGCATTGGCATCGTCTTCCAGCCAACGCACCAGCGTATTGGCAGTTTCCGCAGGCAAGCCGGCAGTGACGAAGTTGTGCGCACTTTCGTCGCGTATCGCCTCGACCGAGGGAAATGCTTCAGCCAACTGACGCGCGCGCACCGCCGTCACCTTCGGAATTTCCAGATCGGCGAGCAGCGTGGCCAGTGTCAGATCGCTGCGCAGTTTTGGGTTGGGCGCATGCGTATCGCTGATCTGCACGCCACGATCCAGAAGCGCATCGATGGCCTTCTGGTTGCCCGGCTGGGCCATGAAGTGACCGATCGAGCGTGCCACTTCGCCACCGATGTCAGGCACCCGCTTGAACATGGGCCATGGCAGGTGCCGGATCAGGTCCAGGTCGCCGAACCAGGCCGACAGCGCCTTGGCCGTACTCTCACCCACATGCTCGATGCCCAGCGCAAACAGCAGACGTTCCAGCGTGGTGTTGCGGCTGGCCGCGATCGCGGCGATGAGGTTGTCGGCCCATTTCGTGGCGATTTTCTTGGTATTCCACTGGAAGCTCGCGGGCACGGACAATGCCTGCGCCCGCCACGACGCATCGTTGGCATCCAATTTCAGGATGCTGTTGAGCGTGTCGCCGCTGCCGTGCGGTTGCAGGTGCAGGCCCAGCTGCGCGGCCAACGCCTCGGGCGAATCCGCATCCAGCGCCAGCTTGAGCACCAGCAGCTGGTCGCGGCTCAGCGCGTACAGGTCGGCAACACCGCGCACGATGCCGGCGTCCACCAGGGTTTCAATGTACTTGTCGCCCAGGCCATCGATGTCCATCGCCTTGCGCGAGGCAAAGTGGGCGATGGCCTCCTTGCGCTGCGCCGGGCAACTGAGCTCACCCGAGCAACGCCACGCGGCCTCGCCTTCTTCACGGACGATCTCCGATCCACAGACCGGGCATTCATGCGGCATCTGCCACGGCGTCGTGCCATCGGGGCGGCGATCGGCGATGACGCTGACCACCTCGGGAATGACATCACCGGCACGACGTACGATCACGGTATCGCCAACACGTACATCCAGGCGTGCGATCTGGTCAGCGTTGTGCAGGGTGGCATTGGTCACCACCACGCCGGCCACATGCACCGGCTTCAAGCGCGCTACCGGCGTAGCGGCACCGGTGCGACCAATCTGGATCTCGATCGCTTCGACGGTGGTGGTCTGTTCCTGTGCGGGGAACTTGTGCGCGATGGCCCAGCGCGGAGCGCGCGAGACGAAGCCCATTTCCTGCTGGCCTTCGCGATCGTCGAGCTTGTAGACCACGCCGTCGATGTCGAAGGCCAGGCTGTCGCGGCGCTCACCGATATCGCGGTAATACGCCAGCAAACCGGCGGCACCCTCCACAACCTTGCACAGATCGCTGACCGGGAAGCCCCATTGCGCCAACTGTGCCAGCGTGCCCGAGTGCGTGGCCGGCAGCTCGCCGCCACTGACTTCACCCAAGCCATAGGCATAGAAGCTCAACGGGCGCTGCGCGCTTACCTTGGGATCGAGTTGGCGCAACGAACCCGCCGCACCATTGCGCGGATTGGCCAGCACCTTGCCGCCGTGCAGTCGCGCCTGCTCGTTGTAACGTTCAAAATCGGCGCGCGGCATGAACACTTCACCGCGCACTTCCAGCACCCGCGGCCAACCCTGCCCGCTCAGGCGCTGCGGGATGACCTTGATCTGGCGCAGGTTGGCACTGACGTCCTCGCCGGTCGCACCGTCACCACGGGTCGCGCCCTGGACGAATACGCCGTCTTCATAGCGCAGGTTGATGGCCAGGCCATCAAGCTTGGGCTCGGCCGAGAACAACAACTGCGGACGGCGCAGGCGCTCGTCGATACGACGCACGAAGTCATGAACCTCATCGTCGCTGAAGGCATTGCCGAGCGACAGCATGGGCACCGCGTGCACCACCTCGGTAAAGCGTGAAGAAGCCTTGCCACCCACCTGGTGACTGGGCGAATCGGCGCTGTCCAGTTCCGGGTGAGCGGCTTCCAACGCTTCGAGTTCCCGCATCAGGCGGTCGTACTCGGCATCCGGAATGATCAATTCGTCGCGCTCGTGGTAAGCACGCGAGGCGGCGGCCAGCTGGCGGCGGAGTTCGCTGATGCGCTGGGTTGCGGCGGTGTCTTGGGTCATGCGGAGATTTTACCTGCGCGAAGTGTTGGCGCGGTAAAAGACGGCATTGCCGACGCGGCTAGGTTTGCTACGAACTGTTCCCTCACCGGCCCTCCCCTTGCCTGCGGCAAAGAGCGGGGCAAAGCCCTGCCCCGCTCCCTTTCGCGTAGCGCTCGGGAGCGTTGGAGGGGTAACTTCCAGCGCCTTACCAGCGTGGCGACTTGGTCAGCGGCGGCGCCTGGTGCTGGCGGTCATAGGCGCGCAGGTCATCGCGGATATGCGCGATGCGCTGGCGGCCCAGTGCATTGCGGCTGTCATCCAGCACCACGCCATCGAGCAGCTCGCCCATGCGTTGCACGGTTGGCAGCATCTTCTCCCATGCGTCGAGCGCGGTCATCGGCGCCGGCAAGGTCAGGAAGAAAGCGATGGCCGGGGTTTCCAGCTCACGGATGGTCGCCATGTCGAAACTGCCCGGTTTCATGATGCTGGCCATCGAGAAGATCGGCCCGCGTTCCGGGTGGCCCTCCACCAGGCGGTGGAACACATTCATGTAACCAAAAACCAGCCCGGTCTTTTCCGCGGCGACCACGATGTCCTCGCCGCGCAGCACCGTCCCGGCCCGGGCCGCCACGTACAGCGACACGATCTTGTCGAAATCCTGCGTGGGCCGCTTGCCCAGATCGCTGGCGCTGGCCGGATCAACATCGGGCAGTCCAAGCTCGGCCTGGCTGACCGCGTCGCCGTCGGCATCCACACCGACAACCGCGTCATCGGCTTGCGCCTCGCCACCGAGCACCGGCTCGCGGCGCTGACGGTCGCCATCGACCGGCTCCTTGCGCTTGCCCTGGGCAAGCTTCTTGGGCCGACCGAAGAGGAAGATGGCTGCAATCAGCAGCACGCCGGCAACCAGAATGCCGATACGCAACAGTGCCATGTCGGACATGCGTTGAAGTCTCCGGATTAATCGTTCAGATGGTTACAGAATGGCACGTCAGGCCGCGCCCGCCAATCGCGCGGCTTCTTCCAGGTCCACGCTGACCAAGCGGCTGACGCCCGGCTCGCGCATGGTCACGCCCGACAACTGGTGGGCAGCCTCCATGGTCGCCTTGTTGTGGCTGACAAACAGGAACTGCACCTTCTCACTCATCTCCTTGACCATGTTGGCCAGGCGCCCCACGTTGGCCTCGTCCAGCGGCGCGTCCACCTCGTCCAGCAGGCAGAACGGGGCCGGGTTGAGCTGGAAGATGGCAAAGACCAGGGCCACCGCCGTCATGGCCTTCTCACCACCGGACAGCAGCGAGATGCTGGACACGCGTTTGCCCGGCGGGCGCGCCATGATGGTGACGCCGGTGTCGAGCAGGTCTTCGCCGGTCAGCTCCAGGTAGGCATGGCCGCCGCCGAACAGGCGCGGGTAGAGCGCCTGCACGCCGGCATTGACCCGATCAAACGTGTCCTTGAAGCGACCGCGGGTCTCGCGGTCGATCTTGCGGATGGCGTCTTCCAGGGTTTCCAGCGCGGTGTTGAGATCGACGTTCTGCGCTTCCAGGTACTCCGAGCGCTGCGATGCCTCGCCGTACTCGCTGATGGCAGCCAGGTTGACCGGCTCCAGGCGGCGCATGCGGCCGTCGATCTGGTGCACCGCCGATTCCCAATCGGACAGGCGGGCTTCCTCGGGCAAGGTGTTGATCACGTCCTGCAGCACGAAACCAGCCTTCTCTACTGCCGCAGAAAGCTGCTCGGCACTCAGCACCAGCGCCTGCTGGTCGAGCTTGCGCTGGGAAATGCGCTCACGTTGCGCGAGCGCCTGCTCGTCACGCTGGTGGCGGGTCTGCTCCAGGCTGCGCAGTTCGGCATCAATGCCGTCCAGCAGCGCCCTCGCCTCGCCCAGCACGCGCTCGACGCGCACGCGTTCGGCCAACGCGTTCTGGTGCTCGCCTTCCAGCGTCTGCACCGGGGTATCGCCCTCGTCCAGCTGCGAATGCAGCTCGCCAAGGCGCGAATCAAGCTGGCCACGCTGGCTGGACATGCGTTCCAGCGCCTGGCTCAGGGAGGTGATCTGGGTACGTTGGGATTCCAGCGTCAGTGCCAGCGAATGCATGCTGTCACGGACATTGCGCGCTGCATCGCGCGCTGCGTCGCGCGCTTCGCCCAACTGGCGGCGCTCGCTCTCCAGTGCGTGCCGGGTCGATTCCAGGTCGCCCATGCTGTTGACGGCTTCATCCAGCCGCACGCGTGCTTCACTGGCCTGTTCGCGACTGGCGTCCAGGGTTTCCAGCAGCTGCGCCAGTTCGCTCTCGATGCGCTCGATGCGGGTGCGGGTGGTGTCCAGCCGCCCCTGCTGGCTCTGCAATTGGCCCGCAAGCTCCGAGCCGGCACGGTGCGCCTGGTATAGCGCACGCTGTGCTTCCTCACGCTGCTGCTCCGCGGCCAACAGCTGTTCGCGCCCTTCGCCCAGCTGGGTATCGAGCGTCGCTTCGCGCTCCTGCAGGGTTTCAATCTGCTCGCGCAGGGTCACGATCTCGCGCTCGCGCAGCAAGGCGCCCTGCTGGGCGGCGCCCGAGCGGGACAGCTGCAGCCAGCCCTTGCCCAGACGCTCTCCGTCGCGGGTGATGACCGCTTCGCCGTCCGCCAGCCCAGCTTGCAGCGTGCGTGCCGCCGCCAGGTCGTCGGCACCGTGCAGGTGGCCCAACATGCGGCGGATGGCCAGCGGCCCCTGCACCTTGGACGCCAATGATGTCGGTGCGAACTCGGCTTTGCCCTGCGCCGAGGACACCAGCGCAAGACGTCCTTCGCCCAGCTCGCCCAGGGCATCGACCAGCGCTTCCGGCGCGTCCACCAGGACGCCTTCGATCAGCTGCCCAAGGGCGCTTTCTACCGCGTTTTCCCAGCCAGCCTCGACCGTGATGCGTTCGCCCACGCGTGCGGCGGACTCCAGCCCGTGGGCCTGCAGCCACGCCAGCGCGGCGCCCTGCTCCTGCCCCAATGCGGCTTGCTGCAGGGTTTCCAGCGATGACAAACGGCCGCGTGCAGCCTGCGCCTGCTTGCGCACCTCCGCCAGTTCGGCCTGGGCCGTGCGCTGCTGGGTTTCCAGTGCGCTCACCGATGCCTTGCGCGCTTCAACCTGCTCGGTCAGGCCCTCGGTGGTGAGCTTCTGGGTTTCGTGCTGCTCCTGCAGTTGCTCGAACGCCTCGGCCAGCGCTGCCAGGTCCAGCCCGGCGCGTTCGCCCTGCAAGGTTTCACGGCGCCGGTCGGCTTCGAGCACCTGCTTGTCGAGGTAATCAACGCGGGTGCGCTCCACTTCACCGGAACGCGTCGCCTCGGAGGTGTTGCGGTTATGCGCTTCCCAGCGCTGTTGCCAATCGGACAGTTTGGCCTCGGCCTCGCGCAGTGCCTCCTGGCGTATCTCGTTTTCTTCCTGCAACTGTTCCAGCTGCGGCTCAACGTTCTCCACCGACTCGCGCAGCACGATAAGCCGGGCCTCATCGCCACTGATGTGCTGTCCGAGCTCGGCCAGTGCCTGCCGGGTTTCATCGCGCGCCTTGTGCAGGCGCTGCGCCATTTCCTGCTGGTGCTTGATCTGTTGCTCCAGGCGGGCCAGGCTGCTGCCAACCTGATACACGTCTGCCTGCGCCTTGTTCAAGGTCTCGGCGGCTTCTTCGCGGCGCACGCGGCCGGTCTCGATACGGCTCTCGGCCTCGCGCTGCTCGGCGATGAGCTGCTGCAGCTTGGTTTCCTCGCGTGACAATGCTTCGCGTAGCCCACCCAGGCGTCCGTCCAGACCACGGAATTCCAGCGCCTTCCACTCCGCGTCCTTGACCCGCCGCTCCTCCTGCAGACCCTGATACTGCTCGGCCTGCCGCGCCTGCCGCTTGAGGTGTTCGAGCTGCTTGCCGATCTCCTCGCGCAGGTCGTTGAGCCGGTCCAGGTTCTCGCGGGTATGGCGGATGCGGGTTTCGGTTTCCTTGCGGCGCTCCTTGTACTTGGAGATGCCGGCGGCTTCTTCCAGGTACACGCGCAGGTCTTCCGGGCGCGCCTCGATGATCTGGCTGATCATGCCCTGCTCGATGATCGAGTAGCTGCGCGGACCGAGGCCCGTGCCCAGGAACAGGTCGGTGATGTCGCGGCGGCGACACTTGGTGCCGTTCAGGTAGTAATTGCTGCTGCCATCACGACTGACAGTGCGCTTGACCGAGATTTCGTTGAACGAGGCGTACTCGCCGGAAATCGCGTGGTCGGTATTGTCGAAGATCAGCTCCACGGTCGCCTGCGACACCGGCTTGCGCCCCGCCGAGCCGGAAAAGATCACGTCGGTCAGCGAGTCACCACGCAGCCGGCTGGCCGAGCTTTCGCCCATGACCCAGCGCACGGCATCGATGATGTTGGACTTGCCACAGCCATTGGGACCGACGACGCCGGTCATGTTGGTAGGCAGGTGCAACGTCGTGGGATCGACGAAGGACTTGAAACCGGAGAGCTTGATCGTGGATAGACGCATGGAATCTGGCTGTTGGCGGATATCGGCAGCCGCTGCCGACACCCGGATTGAGGTTCCGGAGGTTCAGCCCCCGAACTCAAGTCATTGATATTCCGGAGAATTCAAAAGACAAAGCACGGCACTGGCACCCGAGTATAGCGACACCCATGGCCGCCAGCGCCCACCAGCAGCCGGGCAAAAGAAACGGGCGCCTTGCGGCGCCCGTTCTTTACAGCCAGTCCGGCAGAATCAAGCGTCGGCTTCGACGATGACCTTGACGGTGGCTTCCACGTCGGCGTGCAGCTTGACGATGACGTCGAACTCGCCAACGTTGCGGAAAGCGCCTTCGCCCAGGATCACTTCGCTCTTGTTCAGCTCCAGGCCGGCAGCGGTGAAGGCTTCAGCGATATCGCGCGGGCCAACCGAACCGTACAGCTTGCCTTCGGTCGAAGCGTGCGCGCCGATGGTGACGCTGGCGCCTTCGAACTTGTCGGCACGGGCCTGGGCCTGGTCGTGCGAGGCCTTGGCATTGGCTTCGTACTCAGCGCGCTTGGCTTCGAACTCGGCGATGTTGGTCTCGGTGGCCGGCACGGCCTTGCCCTGCGGCACGAGGAAGTTGCGGCCGTAGCCCGGCTTCACATCAACCAGGTCGCCCAGGCCGCCGAGGTTGGTCACTTTCTGGATAAGAATCAGCTTCATGGTGTAGCTCCGTTATTCGTTAGCGGCGCCGATGGCACCGCAACGCTTGCTGTCCGAATAGGACGGTTCAGGACAGGAACCAGAGGACAGGAACCAGAAGCCAGTGAAGGTGAGCCTTCCACCAGGTTCCTGGTTCCTACGCGGCAAAGCCGCTACTGGTTCCTGGACGTATCAGACGTCGTGGTTGTCCGTGTACGGGATCAGGGCCAGGAAACGGGCGCGCTTGACGGCCGTTGCCAGCTGGCGCTGGTACTTGGACTTGGTGCCGGTCACGCGGCTCGGAACGATCTTGCCGTTCTCGGTCAGGTACTGACGCAGGGTGTTGAGATCCTTGTAATCGATCTCTTTCACGCCTTCAGCGGTGAACTTGCAGAACTTACGACGGCGGAAGAACTTGGACATGAAAGTGCTCCTTATTCAGCAGAAGCGGCGTCGTCGCCGGCTTCGTCATTGTTGGAAGATGCACCTTCTTCGTCGTCACGACGACGGCGCTCGCCACGCTCGGGCTTGTCACCCTTCTCGTCCTTGCTCTTCATGATCAGCGACTGCTCGGTGTCAGCCTCGTCACGCTTGATGACCAGGTTGCGCAGCACGGCGTCGTTGAAACGGAAGCTCTCGGTCAGTTCGTTCAGAACTGCCTGGTCGGCTTCGATGTTCAGCAGAACATAGTGGGCCTTGACCAGGTTCTGGATCGGGTAAGCCAGCTGACGACGGCCCCAATCTTCCAGACGGTGGATGGTGCCGTTGCCGGCTTCGACCAGCGCCTTGTAGCGCTCGATCATGGCGGGGACCTGTTCGCTCTGATCCGGGTGGACCAGGAACACGACTTCGTAATGACGACTCATGTTTTTATACCTTTCGGATGTAGCCCTGACGGGCCGGACAGCCCCCCGCAGTGGACGCGGTGGGGCAAGGGTTCCCGCACGTACCGCGCAGGAAGCCGAGCATTATCCACTGGACAAGCGCCCGAAGCAAGCCAGACCCCGATCAGCGCAACACAGCATCCGCAAGTTTGGGTGCTTTGAATGGCGAGGATTGCTGCGTCGCAACAGTACACTATGAAACCGCTTCCACGCCCCGCCAACCGGACCCGACGTGAATTCCCCGCTATCCCTGGCAGCGCAGCTGTCGCCGCGCCAACGCACCTTCATCCTACTGGCGCTCTCGCTCGGCGGTTTCGCCATTGGCACCAGCGAATTCGCCAGCATGGGACTGATGCTGGAAATCAGCCGCGGCCTGGCCATCTCCGAGGCCCAGGTGGGACACCTGATCAGCGCCTACGCGATCGGCGTGGTGGTTGGCGCCCCGCTACTGGCCTTTGCCGGCGCCAGCCTGCGCCGTCGCACCCTGCTGCTGTGGCTGATGGGCTTCTATGCGGTTGGCAACCTCGCCAGCGCCCTGGCCCCCAGCTACCCGGTAATGCTGCTGGCCCGCTTTGTCGCCGGCCTGCCTCATGGCGCCTATTTCGGCGTGGCGATGCTGGTAGCCGCTTCGATCAGTCCACCGGACCAGCGCGGCGCGGCGGTATCAAAAGTGTTGCTGGGGCTGTCCATCGCAATCCTGCTGGGCAACCCGCTGACCACCTGGCTCGGCCAGCAATTCAATTGGCGCAGCGCCTTCGTACTGGTAAGCCTGCTGGCACTGGCCACCGTGATCATGGTCGCGCGACAGCTTCCGCCGGACCCAAACGAGACCCGCACCTCGCCGATGCGCGAATTGCGCGCCTTCAACCGCACCCAGGTATGGCTGGCATTGGCCATCGGCGCGATTGGCTTTGCTGGCATGTTCTGCGTGTTCACTTACCTGGCCCCTACCCTGGTCAACGTCACCGGCATCAACGAGCGCTGGATGCCGGTGGCCGTCGGTCTGTTCGGGGTGGGCGCGATCATCGGCAACATCGCCGGTGGCAAGCTGGTGGACCGCCTGCAGTTCCGTGCCGCCGGCGTGCTGTTGGCCTGGTCGATCGTGGTGCTGCTGCTGTACCCCTTGGCCGCGCATTCGGCCTGGGCGATGGTCCCGGCGATCATTGCCGTGGGCACCATGGGTGCATTGGCGGTCGCCCTGCAAACCCGGCTGATGGACGCCGCCGGTGAGGCGCAGACCCTGGCCGCCGCCTCCAACCATGCCGCCTTCAATACCGCCAATGCACTGGGCCCATGGCTGGGCGGCATGGCCATCGGCGCCGGCTTTGGCCACGCCTCCACCGGTTATGTGGGCGCGGCGACGGCGGCAGTTGGACTGTTGCTATGGGGAATTGCGGTGCTGTTGCAGCGGCGCCAGGACGCGTCAGAACCATTGATCGCCGACTGACAGGTAGTGCCGAGCCATGCTCGGCAGAGGCTTTCCCAGCCAAACCGGCCTGTAGTGCCGAGCCATGCTCGGCAGAGGCCTTATGCACAATCCCGGGCGTCGCCGGGAATGCCCCAGCCGAGCGTGGCTCGGCTCTACAGGGGCGACCCAGGCTTTTCTGGCCCCGACGCACGGCACGCTTCGCGGCTTGCCCCGCTCCTACGGGCCCACTGGCTTGGCTCAGCGGTGCATGTCTTCGGTGGTGAAGCTCTCGCCACAGCCGCATTCGGCCGCTGCGTTGGGGTTCTTGAAGGTGAACGTCTCGCTCAAACCCTGCTTGCCGTAGTCGATCTCGGTGCCATCCACCAGCGGCAGGCTCTGGGCGTCCACGTAGATGCGTACGCCGTCCTGCTCGAACACGGTATCGCCCTCACGCTGATCCTTGGCCAGGTCGGTGATGTGGCCCCAGCCCGAGCAGCCGGTACGGGTCACGCCAAAACGCAGGCCCAACGCGCCCGGGGTGCTGCTGACAAAGCGCTGCACACGGGAATGGGCGATGGGGGTCAGATGAACAGCCATGGTGGGGCGACTCCAGCAGAATTACGGTCCAATTATAGATGCGGGCGGCCCGCCGGACCGCAAGGCTTGATAAATGCCTCGCCTGCCCGCTGCGCAACCGCTAAAATCTCGCATTCACAGATCGAGTCGATCAACAGAGGATTCAAGTCATGACGGTGGTCAGCGTTGCACACGCCCTTGCCGGGAAGTTCCCGGAAGGCGGAGAAGTCACAGTCCGCGGGTGGGTCCGCACGGTGCGCGGCTCGGCTGGACTGGCCTTCGTCAATGTCAGCGACGGCTCCTGCTTTGCCCCGATCCAGGTCGTGGCCACCGACAAGCTGTCCAATTTCGACGAGGTCAAGAACCTGACCCCGAGCTGCTCGGTGATCGCCACCGGCACCCTGGTCAAGTCGCAGGGCAAGGGCCAGAGCTTCGAAATCCAGGCCGAGAAGCTCGAGGTGGTGGGCTGGGTCGAAGACCCGCTGACCTACCCGATCCAGCCCAAGCCGATGTCGCCGGAGTTCCTGCGTGAAGTGGCGCACCTGCGCCCGCGCACCAACCTGTTCGGCGCGGTCACCCGTATCCGCGACTGCCTGTCCAAGGCCGTGCACCGTTATTTCCACGAGAACGGTTTCTACTGGATCAGCACCCCGATCGTCACCACCTCCGATGCCGAAGGCGCCGGCCAGATGTTCCGCGTCTCGACGCTGGACATGGCCAACCTGCCGCGCACCGGCAATGGCGAGATTGATTTCAGCCGCGATTTCTTCGGCAAGGAAACCTTCCTGACCGTGTCCGGCCAGCTCAATGTCGAGGCTTACTGCCTGGCGCTGAGCAAGGTCTATACCTTCGGCCCGACCTTCCGCGCCGAGAACAGCCACACCACCCGCCACCTGGCCGAGTTCTGGATGGTGGAACCGGAAATCGCCTTCGCCGACCTGGACGAAGACGCGCGCGTGGCCGAGGAATTCCTGAAGTACCTGTTCCGCGCCGTGCTCGATGAGCGCGCCGACGACATGGCCTTCATCGCCGAGCGCGTGCAGAAGGACGCCATCACCCGCCTGGAATCCTTCGTCAACGCACCGTTCGAGCGCATCGAGTACAGCGATGCGATCACCCTGCTGCAGAAGTCCGGCAAGAAGTTCGACTACCCGGTCGAATGGGGCCTGGACCTGCAGACCGAGCACGAGCGCTGGCTGACCGAGGAGCATGTGGGCCGCCCGGTGGTGGTCACCAACTACCCCGAGCACATCAAGGCCTTCTACATGCGCCTGAACGACGACGGCAAGACCGTCGCGGCAATGGACGTGCTGGCCCCGGGCATCGGTGAGATCATCGGCGGCAGCCAGCGCGAAGAGCGCCTGGATGTGCTGGACGCGCGCATGGCCCAGTTCGGCCTGGATCCGGAACATTACCAGTGGTATCGCGACTTCCGCCGCTACGGCTCGGTTCCGCACGCCGGTTTCGGCCTGGGCTTTGAGCGCCTGGTGGTCTACGTCTGCGGCCTGTCCAACATCCGCGACGCCATCCCCTACCCGCGTGCACCGGGCTCGGCGGAATTCTGATCCAGCGAGGAACGCACAGATGAGGAAACAGGAACCAGTGAAGACAACCGCAGTGCCCGAAATGCGCTCCCTCTCATTGCTGGTTCCTCCTCACTGGTTTCTGGCCGCATGACGCTCTTCTTCGCCCTGTGCTTCGTTGGCGTGGCGATTGCCGGCCTCAGCGCGCTGCTGATCTTCTGGCCGCTGACGCTGGTGCATGTGCGCGACCGTCACCCGGCGGTGGCGTCGGGTTTCGGCAGCTTTGCCTTCCTCGACAGCCGCGCCCTGCGCTGGCTGGTGAGTGGCGATTACCGCGGCCTCAATGACCGCGCACTCAGCGGCCTGGCTACCCCCGCCCGTATCGCCCTGATGGTGATCGGGTTCGGTTTGGGCATGGCCGGGCTGCTTTGGCTTTATTCCCTGGTACTGAAATGAACGATAACGACACCCCCGTTGACCAGTGGTGGCTGGCACAGCTCGGCAACACCCTGATCTGGGCGCGCCTGCGGGTACGCCCGGCCGGCACTGCCGAGGTACTGGACAGCGACGGCAATACGCTCAGCTACGACAGCGAGGACACCGCCCGCGCGCAGCTGTTCGACGCCGAGTTCGTCGCCTTTGACGGCCTTGACGAGGAAGACGCGCTGCAGCGCGGCTTCACCTTGCACGAAATCCAGCCGCCGGAAGGCGACGACGACACGTTGCAGGGCCGCATGGTGCAATCCCTCGGCGGCAGGGCCTGACCTGCACTGATGTTCTCCCAGGGCGCATTCGCCGAGACCGACCTGCACTGGCTGGACCGCCTGCTGGATCGCGACCCGTTTGTGACCTTGCTGACCACCGGCGCTGACGGCTTGCCGGAACTGACCCGGCTGCCGGTGCTGTACCGGCGCCAGGGCAGGCAGATCGCGCTGATCGGCCACTGGGCCAAAGCCAACCCGCAGTCACGCTACAGCGGGCGCGCCAAGGTGCTGGTCAACGGGCCACAAGGGTATGTGTCGGCCAGCTGGTACCCGGACAAGGAAAGCGCTGCCCGCGTGCCCACCTGGAACTACGCTGCTGCCGAGCTGGTAGGTGAACTGCATCGCTTCGACGATGCCGCCGCGCTGGCCCAGTTGCTGTCCGACACCAGTGACTTCTACGAAGCGCGGGTCGGTCAGGACTGGCGATTCGAGCCCGAGCGCGATGATCACCGCCCTTCACTGCGCGCCATCGTAGGCTTCCGCCTGGACGTGCAGCAGATACAGATCAAGCTGAAACTGAGCCAGAACCATCCGCAGGCCAATCAGTTGGCGGTGATCGAGGCCTTGTCGGCCCTGGACACGCCCGATGCCCGTGAACTGGCGCAGTGGATGCAGCTCTACCGCAGTGAGCGCGGGGACCAGGCCGATGCCTGACCCGCGCCGCGTTTCCCGCGACGTCGCCACCACCACGGCAGCGACGCCCTACCCCTCCAGATCGCAAGGGAAGCTCCACCATGAAAGACATCCATAAGCTGCTGCAGAACAACCGCGATTGGGCGGACCGGATCGAACGTGAAGATCCCGAGTTCTTCCATCAGCTGGCCAAGCAGCAGAACCCCGAGTACCTCTGGATCGGCTGTTCCGATTCGCGCGTGCCGGCCAACCAGATCATCGGCATGGCACCGGGCGAGATCTTCGTGCATCGCAACGTCGCCAACGTGGTGGTACACACCGACCTGAACTGCCTGAGCGTCATCCAGTACGCGGTGGACCAGCTCAAGATCAAGCACATCCTGATCGTCGGCCACTACGGCTGCGGCGGCGTGCATGCAGCGCTGAACCACGTGCGCGTCGGCCTGGCCGACAACTGGCTGCGCCATGTAGGCGATGTGGCGCAGAAGCACGATGACATCCTCTCCCAGATCGACGACCCGGAGCTGCGCCATGCGCGCCTGTGCGAGTTGAACGTGATCGAACAGGTGGTCAATGCCTGCCGCTCGACCATCGTCCAGGACGCTTGGGCCCGCGGCCAGAAGCTGATGGTGCACGGCTGGGTCTACAGCCTGCGCGACGGTCGCGTCAGCGAGATGGGCATCGATGTAGGCGGACCTGAAGAGCTGCAGCCGGCGTATGAGAAGGCCTTGTCTTTCGTGCCGCGCAAGGGCAAAAGGCACTGAGCGGAGGAATACCCAGCCGAAGCTAGGCCTCCTCCCCTCTCCCGCTTGCGGGAGAGGGGCTGGGGGTGAGGGCCTACCGCCCCAGCCAAGTCATACCCCTGCCCTCATCCGCCCTTCGGGCACCTTCTCCCGGAGGGAGAAGGAGATTTGAAAGCACGGCCCTCCGGGCACCTTCTCCCAAAGGGAGAAGGAAGCATCTACCGCCAACAAACAGGCCCCACATGCTCCCTCTACCCTTGAACCTGCTCGGCTGGATCGAAGAACACCGTCATCTCCTGAAGCCGCCAGTCGGCAACAAGATGATCGAGAACGGCGACTTCATCGTGATGGTGGTCGGCGGCCCCAACAGCCGCAGCGACTATCACTTCGACGAAGGCCCGGAGTGGTTCTATCAGCTTGAAGGTGAGATGGTCCTGCGCGTGCAGGAAGATGGCGCGGTACGCGACATCCCGATCCGTGCCGGTGAGATCTTCCTGCTGCCGCCGCGCGTGCCGCATTCACCACAGCGCATGCCCGGCTCGATCGGCCTGGTGGTTGAACGCAAGCGCCTGGACCATGAGCTCGATGGCTTCATGTGGTTCTGCCAACAGTGCAACCACAAACTCTACGAAGAATTCTTCCATCTGAAGAACATCGAAACCGACCTGCCCAAGGTGTTTGACCGGTTCCATGCCTCGCTGGCACACCGTACCTGTAGCGCGTGTGGTGCTGTCCACCCGCTGCCCAAACCGGTCACGCCGGAGGTCTGAACGGCCGGGCGCGGTTACACTGCGGCTACATCCTCGACGTGTCCGCACCGATGAACGAAACGCTGTCACCTGCCCATGCCACCGCGCTTGATGCCGCCGATCCACTGCGCCATCTGCGCAGCCAGTTCCTGATCCCGCAGCACGGCGGTGGCGACCAGACTTACTTCGTCGGCAACTCCCTGGGCCTGCAACCACGCGGTGCGCAGGCGATGGTGCAGGAAGTGATGGACCAGTGGGCGCGCATCGCGGTGGAAGGCCACTTCACCGGCCCGACCCAGTGGTTGAGCTATCACCGCCTTGTGCGCGATTCGCTGGCCGGTGTGGTCGGCGCACTGCCGCACGAAGTGGTGGCCATGAACACGCTGAGCGTGAACCTGCACCTGATGATGGTCAGCTTCTATCGCCCGACCAGCGAGCGCCCGGCGATCCTGATGGAAGCCGGCGCCTTCCCCACCGATCGCCACGCGGTGGAAGCCCAGATCCGCTTCCACGGCTTCAACCCGGCCACCGACCTGATCGAAGTGCAGCCGGACGAAGCCAACGGCACCATTTCGATGCAGGCCATCGAGCGCGCCATCAGCGAGCACGGCAAGCGCGTCGCGCTGGTGCTGTGGCCAGGTGTGCAGTACCGCAGCGGGCAAGTGTTCGATCTGGACGCAATCACCCGTCTGGCACGCGCGCAAGGCGCCAATATCGGTTTCGATCTCGCCCATTCGGTCGGCAATGTACCGCTGGCGCTGCATGACGTCGCCCCGGACTTTGCGGTCTGGTGCCACTACAAATACCTCAACGCCGGTCCCGGCGCCGTGGCCGGCGCCTTCGTGCACGAGCGCCATGCCAAGGACACCTCATTGCCGCGCTTTGCCGGTTGGTGGGGCCACGAGCAATCGACCCGCTTCCAGATGGCACCGGAATTCGTCCCGGAGCTGGGTGCCGAAGGCTGGCAGCTGAGCAATCCGCCAGTACTCGGGCTCGCCCCGCTGCGCGCATCGCTGGCCCTGTACGACGAGGCCGGCATGACAGCGCTGCGCGCCAAGTCAATCAAGCTGACCGGCTATCTGGAAACCATGGTGCGGGCCCGCCTGGACAACGTGCTGCAGATCATCACCCCGTCCGAGCCCGAGCGTCGTGGTTGCCAGTTGTCGTTGCGCGTGGCCGGCGGCCGCGCGCAGGGCCGCTCGCTGTTCGAGTACCTGCAATCGGTTGGCGTGCTTGGCGACTGGCGCGAGCCCGATGTGATCCGTATCTCGCCCACTCCCATGTACAACCGCTACAGCGACATCTACCGCTTCGTCGACGAAGTGGAAACCTGGGCTGGCGTCTGACCAACGGAATCTGTGAATTGAACACCCCCACCCCACGCAGCCTCACCCTGATCGGCGCCGGCCTGGCCGGTTCCCTGCTCGCCATCCTGCTGTCGCGGCAGGGCTGGAAGATCACCATCTACGAGCGACGCGGCGACCCGCGTATCGCCGACTACGAGTCCGGCCGTTCCATCAACCTGGCACTGGCCGAGCGCGGCCGCAATGCGCTGCGCCAGGCCGGTGTCGAGGACGAGGTGATGGCCAAGGCGGTGATGATGCGCGGCCGCATGGTGCACCCACGCGAGGGCGCCCCGGACCTGCAGCGCTATGGCCGCGATGACAGTGAAGTGATCTGGTCCGTGCATCGCAAGGATCTCAACATCACCCTGCTGCAACTGGCGGAACAGGCCGGTGCCAAGATCCATTTCCACCGCCGCCTGCACACCGTGGACTTCGATGCCGGCTATGCGCGTTTCATCGATGACCGCGATGACCAACCCCACGATATCCACTTCAACACCCCGCTGATCGGCGCCGATGGTGCCGGTTCGGCGCTGCGTGCGGCCATGAACCGCAAGCGGCCGCTCGGCGAGCGCACGGAGTTCCTCAATCATTCCTACAAGGAACTTGAAATTCCGCCCGCTGCCGACGGCAGCTTCCAGATCGAGGCCAATGCGCTGCACATCTGGCCGCGCGGCAACTACATGTGCATCGCCCTGCCCAATGACGAAGGCACGTTCACCGTCACCTTGTTCCTGCCCAATGAAGGCGACCCCAGCTTCGCGACAGTGCGCAACGGCGCCGAAGCCGAGGCTCTGTTCCAGCGCGACTTCGCCGACGCCCTGCCGTTGATTCCGGACCTGCGTGCCGATTGGGACCAGCATCCGCCCGGCCTGCTGGGCACGCTGTACCTGGACCGCTGGCACCAGTGCGGCAAAGCCGTGCTGATCGGCGACGCTGCACACGCGATGGTGCCCTTCCACGGCCAAGGCATGAACTGCGCCTTCGAAGATTGCGTGGTACTGGCTCGCTGCCTGGCCAACAACGCCACCACCGAACAGGCCTTCGCCGCATTTGAAGCCGAGCGCAAACCCAATGCCGCCGCCATCCAGCAGATGGCCCTGGACAACTACCTGGAAATGCGCGACCGCGTCGCCGACCCGACCTACCTGCTACAACGTGAGCTGGAGCATGAACTCCAGGCACGCTGGCCCACCCGCTTCGTACCGCATTACACGATGGTGACGTTCCTGCACACGCCCTATGCCGTGGCGCTGGAACGCACCCGTCTGCAGCAGACCCTCCTGGCCAACGCCACTGCCGGCCTGGATTCGCTGGACAGCATCGACTGGGCGGCACTGGAACAGCTCGTCCACGCGCAGCTGCCAGTACTGGAAGGAGCCCACTGATGGCC
This sequence comes from Stenotrophomonas sp., assembly GCF_032061965.1. Taxonomy (GTDB): domain Bacteria; phylum Pseudomonadota; class Gammaproteobacteria; order Xanthomonadales; family Xanthomonadaceae; genus Stenotrophomonas. Next base: position 227,557 of record NZ_DAMBEF010000001.1, read on the forward strand.
GATAGCTTCCTGTTCTACGATCTGGAAACCTTCGGCCAGGACCCGCGTCGCACCCGCATCGCCCAGTTCGCCGCCGTACGCACCGATGCGGCGTTGAACGTCATCGAGGAGCCGGTCAGCTTCTACGTCAAACCCGCGGATGACCTATTGCCCTCGCCCATCGCGACGCTGATCACCGGCATAACGCCGCAGCATGCCTTGGCAGAAGGCGTGAGCGAGGCCGAAGCCTTTGCCCGCATCAACGAAATGATGAGCAAGCCCAAGACCTGCACCCTGGGCTACAACACGCTGCGCTTCGACGATGAGTTTGTACGCTACGGCCTGTTCCGCAACTTCCACGATCCCTACGAACGCGAGTGGCGCAGCGGCAACTCGCGCTGGGACCTGCTCGACATGCTGCGCCTGGTGCACGCACTGCGTCCGGACGGCATCAACTGGCCCAAGCGCGAAGATGGCGCTACCTCTTTCAAGCTCGAACACCTGGCGCTGGCCAACGATGTGCGCGAAGGTGATGCCCACGAAGCGCTGTCCGACGTCTACGCCACGATCGGCATGGCGCGCCGCTTCCGCCAGGCACAACCGCGCATGTGGGACTACGCGCTGCGCCTGCGCGACAAGCGCTACGTGGGTAGTCTGCTGGACGTGATCGCCATGCAGCCGGTACTGCACATCTCGATGCGTTATCCGGCCAGCCGCCTGTGCGCTGCACCGGTGCTGCCGCTGGCGCGCCATCCGCATATCAACAACCGGGTCATCGTGTTCGACCTGGAAGGCGATATCGAGCCCTTGCTGGAGCTTTCGGTCGAAGAGATCACCGCGCGCCTGTACACCCGCGCCGCTGATCTGCCTGAAGGCCAGCAGCGGATTCCCTTGAAAGAGGTGCATCTCAACAAGGTACCGGCGTTGGTTGCATGGAATCACCTGCGCGAGGCCGATTTCGAGCGCCTGCAGATCGACCCTGCGACGATTGAAGCCAAGGCGGAGAAACTGCGCGAACTCGGCCCGCAGCTCGCCGAGAAGGCCCGCCAGGTCTTCGCACGGGAACGCGTCAGCGACGGCCCCATCGACGCCGATGCCTCGCTCTACGATGGCTTTCTTGCCGAGGGCGACAAAGGCCTGCTCAGTACGGTGCGCACCGCGCCACCGGAGGCACTGGCCGAACTGGAACAGCGCTTCCGCGACCCGCGCCTGCCCGAGCTGCTGTTCCGCTACCGCGCCCGCAACCACCCGCAGACGCTGGACGCCACCGCCCGCTCACGCTGGGATGCGTATCGTCAGCAGCGTTTCAGCACGCCCGGCATGGCCGAACAGACCCTGCCCGAATACGTGGCCCAGATCGCCGCGCTACGCGAGGAACACAAGGACAACCCGGCAACCCTGGCCTTGCTTGATGCGCTGGACCAGTGGCGCCACAGCCTGCAGGACACACCATGACCCAGTACTTCAGCGATGCCAGCTTCAAGTTCCTGCGCGGGCTGGCCCGCCACAATGACAAGACCTGGTTTGCCGAGCACAAGCAGCAGTACGAAGACCATGTGCGGCAACCCTTCCTGCGCCTGATCGCCGACCTGCAGCCGGACCTGACCGCGGTCAGCGAACATTTCCAGGCTGACCCGCGCACGGTTGGCGGTTCGCTGTTCCGCATCTACCGGGATTCGCGCTTCTCCAGCGACAAGACCCCTTACAAGACCTGGCAGGGCGCACGCCTGTTCCACGAGCGCCGCAAGCAGGTGCCCGCGCCGTCGTACTACATCCATCTGGCACCGGGCGAGAGTTTTGTCGGCGCCGGCATCTGGCACCCGGAACCGGACGTGCAACGGCGCCTGCGGCAGTTCATTTTCGACAACCCCGGCAGTTGGAAGGCCGCCGCGCATGCCCCAGCCACGCGCAAGCGTTACGCGTTCGAAACCAGCGAAAAGCTGGTGCGGCCGCCGCGCGGCTTTCCCGCCGATTTCGAGTTCATCGACGACCTCAAGCACCGCAACTGGGTGCTGTGGCGCTCACTCGATGACGAGGTGATGACCGGCCCGCGCCTGCGCCAGACCCTGGCGAAGGATCTGGCCGCCCTGGGCCCGTTCGTCGACTACCTGTGCGCGGCGCTGGACCTTGAGTTCTGATTAGCCCTGGCTTCACGCAAACCAACCCGGTTTGCGGCACGCTTGGCGGCAACCTCCGACAGGAAGCCGCCATGACCAGCATCCACCTTCAAGTCTGGATCGACGCCCCGCTGGCCACCGTCTACGCCGGCCTGGCCAATGCCGAGGGACTGGGCCACTGGTGGATACCGCACCAACAATCGGTCATCGACGGTGACACCGTGCTCAGCCACAACCCCGGCTCCGGCCACGGCGTGGTAGCGCTGAAGGTGCTTGAAAACACCGCCAGCCGCTGCGTGCGCTGGGAAGTGATAAGCCGGCATCCAGCGCAGAGCCCGGCCTCGGCCTGGACCGGCACCGAGATCCGTTTCGATCTGTCACGACGGGCGAGCCCAGGCAGCTGGCGCGGTCTTCCACACGAAGGCGAACCGATGACGGTGCTGGAATTTCATCACCTGGGCTGGGATGGCGACAGTGAGTACCTGGGTTTCTGCAGCCAGGCCTGGGCCGAAACCCTGGTGATGCTGCGTCGCTGGGCCGAAGCACGCGGCACCGCGCACCCCTGATATCAAGGACCGCAACACCATGAAAAAATGGATACTTGCCGCCGTCGTCGCCATCGCAGTGCTGCTGGCCGCCTATGTGATCGGCGGGCCCTACCTGGCCATCCGCGGCATCAGCCAGGCCATCGAGCAGCGTGACACCGGCAAGCTGGCCCGGCACGTCGACTTTGCTGCGGTGCGCGTCAACATGAAGGCGCAGCTCAACGATTACGTCGTACGCAAGGCCGGCGCGGACATGCAATCCAGCCTGTTCGGCCAGGTCGCCCTCGGCGTTGCCGGCAACCTCGCCGGTGCCGGCGTCGATACCTTCGTCACTCCGCTCGGCATCGCCGCCATCCTGCAGGGCGACAGCCTGTGGAAGCGCGCCATCGGCGATACCGTCGGCGGCGACACCTGGGCACCGCCTTCGCCGGCCAAGCCATTGGCCAATACCACCGGCCACTACGAATCGTTGTCGCGCTTCACTGCCACCACCCATCTGCAAGATGGCCGTGAGGTGGTGTTCGTGCTCAGCCGGCAGGGGCTGCGCTGGCGTCTGACCAGCATCCAACTGCCGCTGGGACAGGCGCCGGCGTAACCGGCGCCGGGTTCCCCCTCAGGCGATCTTGCGCGGGAGCTCCTCGATCTCGCTGTCCGCCAGGAAGGCCTCCAGTGAATCATCCATCGCCTGCATCCACGGCGTGTGGTGCAAGGGCGCCAGCGTCCCGGTCAGCACCGAGCGGTAGCTGTAATTGCGGTAGCCGAGGATGTCGTCCTTCTTGTCGTGCTTCCACTGCTTGAACAGCTCGGCCACTGCCTCGACCTTGAAATCCGGGTAGTCGGTGGCATCGATAAGGTCGCGCACATATTGGGTCTGGAAATCGATGTCCTGTTCGGCCGAGGTCGTCGTCTCCTCGCCGGCCAACCACGCCTCGCTGTCCTGACGCATCTGCACAGTCGTCGGCAATGCGATCCGGCCCAGGATCACATCGCGTGCGTACCAGGCCTGCGCATCGAACATATTGAAGGTGTAGTACTGATCCTGCATGCCCAGGTAGATCAACTTGGGGTTGTCGATCCAGAACACGCCCTTGTACAGATCAGCAGGATACAGGCGGTTACGGGTACGCAGGGTCAGCGTATCCGGCAGGAACGGAAAGTGATGCTGATAGCCGGTGCACAGTACGATGGCGTCCACTTCCTTGCTACTGCCATCGATGAAGTGCGCGGTGTTGCCTTCCACGCGCTGCAACAAGGGCTTCTCGTCGAAGGCATCAGGCCAGTCATAGCCGGTGGCCGCGCTGCGATAGCTGAAGGTCACCGAGCGCGCGCCGTACTTGTAGCACTGCGTACCGATATCTTCGGCCGAGTAGCTGGAGCCGACCAGCAACAGATCCTTGCCACTGAACTCGCAGGCATCGCGGAAATCATGCGCGTGCAGTACGCGGCCGGGGAAACGGTCCACGCCCTCGAAGAACGGCGCGTTGGGCGTGGAGAAATGGCCGGTTGCAACAATCACCCGATCAAACTCTTCGCTGACCAGCTCGTCCTTCTTCAGGTCTCGTACGCTGACCGTGAAGCGCCCGGTTTCCTCTGAATAATCGACCCACTGCACCGCCATATTGAAGCGGATCTGATCCCGCACGCCGCTTTTTTCGATGCGGCCCATGATGTAGTCGCGCAGCACGGCGCGCGGCGGATAGGAGGCGATCGGGCGGCCAAAATGCTCTTCAAAACTGTAGTCGGCAAACTCCAGTGCTTCCTTTGGCCCGTTCGACCAGAGATAGCGGTACATGCTGCCATGCACGGGTTCGCCGTAAGCATCCAGCCCGGTACGCCATGTGTAGTTCCACATCCCGCCAAGATCCGATTGCTTCTCATAGCAGACGATCTCTGGCACTTCGGCCCCACCTCGACGGGCGGATTCAAAGGCACGAAGTTGCGCCAGGCCGCTCGGGCCGGCTCCAAGAATGGCGATACGCATGGTCATTCGGGTTGTTCTCCTGTGTAGCTGCCAACGCGCGGACGCGACGGCACTGCGCAAGGGCGCGTGATGCACCGTGCAGGAGAGACAATGCGTCCAGTCCCGCGCGGCGCGCGAAACACCCGGCCGCCACGCAAGGCAGCGTTGAAGGGAATGGCAGGTACGTGACGCTACCGGTCGGGGAACAGGCCCCGCCCCTGGATCACCGGGTGGGTGCAGTGCGGGAGGGATCTGCTGGATGGATGCAGATCAGGATGCGGCAGGATTGCCGTAGTGAAGGAAAGTCCCGCAAAGGCGACCCCATCCTAACATGCGATGAACAACCGCCTGCAACCCCACCGGCAGAAGCGATGCAAGCCGAAGCGCGAGCACGCCGGCGGCGCAACGGCCGCCCGCGATTGCATTCAATACGGCCGATGATGGTCTGCAGCATCGTGGCTTACGCTGCGCCTGCCTATCGCCTCAGGGGTTGGCGACGCCGTGCGGCACGTGGCCTGCCGCTACGTGCTGGCGTGCGCTGTCGATATTGTGCTGTGAATCGTCGAAGAAGATGTCGGCGCCAAACGCTTCCAGGAATGGGCCCTTATGGCGACCGCCAAGGAACAAGGCCTCGTCCAGACGCACGCCCCATTCACGCAAGGTGCGGATCACGCGCTCGTGCGCCGGCGCAGAACGCGCCGTCACCAAGGCCGTGCGGATCGGTGCTGCCTCGCCCGCCGGGAACGCCGCCTGCAAGGCATGCAACGCGGACAGGAAGTTGCGGAACGGACCACCGCTGAGCGGCTCGTGCGCACGTTCGCGCTCATGCCGGCCAAAGGCTTCAACGCCCTGCTCGCGCGAAATGCGTTCGCTTTCATCGCCGAAGATCACCGCGTCACCATCGAAGGCGATGCGCAGCTGGGTCTTGGAGCGACCGGTATCGGTGGCCGCTGCCGATGCTGCAGCAACCTCCTGCGCGCTCTGCGGCAGGATCGTGGCTGCAGCAATGCCATTGACCAGGGCACGGCGCACGGAATCGGGGTTTGCCGACAGGAACAGGTCGGTACCGAACGGCTTGACGTACGGCCAGGTCGGCTCGCCCGCAGTGAAGGTGGCGCGCACGATATCCAGCTTGTAGTGCTGGATGGAGTTGAAGATGCGCAGTCCGGTATCAGCCGAATTGCGCGACAACAGGATCACCTCCACGCGTGGGGTCTCCACCGGCGCGCCATCATTGAGCGCCAGCAGCTTGCGTACCACCGGGAAGGCAACACCGGGCTTGAGCACATCGTCCTCGTGCGCACGCTGGTAGGCGGCATAGGCCTCCAGGCCTTCGCGTTCGAACAAGGCATGGCCTTCTTCGAGATCAAACAATGCGCGCGAGGTAACCGCAACAGTGAGAAGCCGGGGAGTGTTGTCACCCATGGACGATGAACCCAATACGATCAAGGAACGGGACCCAGTCTACCCGGAAGCGGCCCTACTGCATCCAATCCCAGATCGCGCTTCCCCAATCCCGGCTTTCAAACCATGAACTGCTCGCTGAGCATGCGCTCTTCCAGGTTGTGTTCGGGATCGAACAGCAACGTGACCTGGCGCTCGCGGGACTCGCGGATGGTCACTTCCACCACGTCGCGGGTTTCATGCGAATCGGCGGTGACGCTGACCGGGCGCTTGTAGGGATCGAGCACGCGGAAACGCACTTCGGTCTCGGCCTTGAGGATGGCACCACGCCAGCGGCGTGGTCGGTAAGGCGCCAGCGGGGTCAGCGCGATGGTGTTGGAGCCCAGCGGCAGGATCGGGCCGTGCGCGGAATAGTTGTACGCGGTGCTGCCGGCCGGGGTGGAGACCAGCACGCCATCGCAGATCAGCTCTTCGACCCGCTGCTGGCCATTGAGATCGATGCCGATGTGCGCGGCCTGGCGGGTCTGGCGCAGCATCGACACGTCGTTGTAGGCCAGCGAGCCGGTGGTGGTGCCGGATTCGGTCTGGGCCACCATTTCCAGAGGACGCAGGTGCGCCGGCTCGGCCAGTGCCAGCCGTTCGAGCAGATCGTCATCACGGTAGTGGTTCATCAGGAAACCGACGGTGCCCAACTTCATGCCGAACACCGGCTTGCCCTTGCTGCCGTGGCGGTGGAGGGTCTGCAGCATGAAGCCGTCGCCGCCGAGCGGGCAGATGACGTCGGCCTCTTCCGGGGCATGATCACCGTAACGGGCCGCCAGGGCGGCACGCGCCTGCTGGGCAGCCTCGACGGTACTGGCAAGGAATGCGATTCGGGGGGACACGGGCGCGTCTTTCGGTTCGGCTTGGAGGGCGAGGATAACCTGCTGATGTGCTGGCGGGTGCTTTCGTTTGCTTGGAAACTGAAGGCCACTGGCAAGAGCCTGCCCTCTCCCCACCCCCTCTCCGCGCCCCGGCCTTCGCTTGCGCAAAGGCGCTCTGAGAGCAGCGAACCAGTGGTTCGCAAGCTGCTCTCAACCGCCCCGCAAGGAAGTGGGGCTTGTAGTGCCGAGCCATGCTCGGCAGAGGCTTTACGGGCAATGCCCCAAAAGCTCCCCCTCTCCCCAACCCCTCTCCCGCAAGCGGGAGAGGGGCTTGTAGTGCCGAGCCATGCTCGGCAGAGGCTTTACCGGCAATGCCCCAAAAGCTCCCCCTCTCCCCAACCCCTCTCCCGCAAGCGGGAGAG
>NZ_DAMBEF010000001.1:234946-268660 GCF_032061965.1 Stenotrophomonas sp.
GTGCTTGTAGTGCCGAGCCATGCTCGGCAGAGGCGTTCCCGGCAATGCCCAGAAGCTCCCCCTCTCCCCAACCCCTCTCCCGCAAGGGGAGAGGGGCTACAGCTGCAGCTGCACGCATTGCTGGAGCTCGCAGTGCACTGAACCCCTCTCCCCTCCGGGGCGGCTGATAGCAGCTTGCGAACCACTGGTTCGCTGCTCTCAGAGCGCTTTTGCGCAAGCGAAGGCCGGGGCGCGGAGCGGGGTTGGGGTGAGGGCAAGCCTTTGACTTACCCAAAAAAAAGAACGGGCCCAAAAGGACCCGTTCTCCGAAACAAAAACCTAACGCTTTAAGCGCCGTGCGCAGCCAGCTGGCCCAAGCGCTGCACCGCAACCGAAACGGTCGGGTAATCCAGCGTCTTCTGCTCGGCCAGTTCGGCCAGCATCGCCAGCGTGAAGCGCAGGCCACTGTCATCACGACCCAGCCATGCCGCCACCTTGGCCTCGGCAGTCGTGCCGCGCATCGACAGCACCTGGCCGGTCAGCACACGCTGATGCGCAGCCAGCTCGTCGCGCAGCACGCCACGGGCAACCGCATGCCAACGGCCGTTGACCTCCAGTGCGTCGATCTGCTCGAACAGCCACGGCATCTGCAGGGCTTCGCCCAGGCGGAAGTGGACCTTGGATACGTCCACCGGCTTGAGCTTGCGCGGACGCGCCAGTTCGATGATGTCGAACGCCGGCTCCAGGAACTGCAGCTCGGACAACTGCTGTGCCAATGCCGCCGGCAAGCCCTTCTCCTTCCATGCCACAACGCTGGCCTCATAGGCCGGACGCTGCGAATCAGGCAGCACGCCCGAAGCAACGCGGATGTCGTTGAACGGACCCTGGTAACGGTCCACCGCCGCGGTGATGCCCGGCATCGCGCCCGGACGGGTCAGAAGCCACCGCACGAACGAACGCTGCAGCTTCCAGATCACTTCCAGAGCATCCACCTGCACCGCTTCTGGCAAGGTGCCATCCAGGGCATCGATCTGCGTCCACAGCGCACGCGCGTCCAGGGTTTCGCGGCTGATGGTATAGGCCTTGGCGACCTCGGCCACGGTACGGCCGGTGTCTTCCTGCATGCGCATCAGGAAGGTGGCACCCATGCGGTTGATGGTCTGGTTGGTCACGGCCGTGGCGATGATTTCGCGCTTCAGGCGGTGACGTTCCATCGCATCGGCGTACTTCTTCTGCAACGGCAGCGGGAAGTAGCGCAGCAGCTCCTTGGACAGGTACGGGTCTTCCGGGATGTCCGACTCCAGCAACTGCTGGAACGCGACGATCTTGGAGTACGACAGCAGCACCGCCAGTTCCGGACGGGTCAGGCCCTGGCCACGCAGCTTGCGTGCCGACAGCTCGGCGTCGGACGGCAGGAACTCGATCTGGCGATCCAGCAGGCCCTGCTTCTCCAGCGTGCGGATGAAGTGCTGCTTGGAACCCAGACGCTTGCTGCTCATCCGCTCCATCAGGCTCAGCGCCTGGTTCTGACGGTAGTTGTCCATCAGCACCAGTTCGCCGACTTCGTCGGTCATCGAGGCCAGCAGCTTGTTGCGCTGGTCCACGGTGAGCTTCTTGGCGCGCACCACGTCGTTGAGCAGGATCTTGATGTTGACTTCGTGGTCGGAGGTATCCACACCGGCCGAGTTGTCGATGAAGTCGGTGTTGAGCAGCACCCCTACCTGCGCGGCCTCGATGCGGCCCAGCTGGGTCATGCCCAGGTTGCCGCCCTCGCCCACGATCTTGCAGCGCAGCTCGCCACCGTTGACGCGCAACGCGTTGTTGGCGCGGTCGCCGACATCGGCATTGGTCTCGCTGGCCGACTTGACGTAGGTACCGATGCCGCCGTTCCACAGCAGGTCAACCGGTGCCTTCAGCGCGGCGTTGATCAGGTCGGTCGGGTTCATCGCCTTGATGCTGGCATCGATGCCCAGTGCCTCACGCACTTCCGGGGTGATCTCGATCGATTTGAGCGAACGCGGATAAATGCCGCCGCCCTTGCTGATCAGCTTGCTGTCGTAATCGGCCCAGCTCGAACGCGGCACCTTGAACATGCGTGCGCGCTCCTTGAACGAGCTGGCAGCCGTCGGGTTCGGGTCGAGGAAAATGTGGCGGTGGTCGAAGGCGCAGACCAGGCGGATGTGCTCGGACAGCAACATGCCGTTGCCGAATACGTCGCCGGACATGTCGCCAACACCGACCACGGTGAAGTCCTGCTTCTGGCAGTCACGACCCAGCGCACGGAAGTGGCGCTTGACCGACTCCCACGCACCGCGCGCGGTGATACCCATGCCCTTGTGGTCGTAACCCACCGAACCACCGGAGGCGAACGCGTCATCCAGCCAGAAGCCGTGCGCACGGGCAATGCCGTTGGCGGTGTCGGAGAAGGTCGCCGTGCCCTTGTCGGCAGCCACCACCAGGTACGGATCGTCCATGTCATGACGCACCACACCCTGCGGCGGCACGATCTTGTTGTTGACGATGTTGTCGGTGATGTCGAGCAGGCCGTTGATGAAGCGCTTGTAGCAGGCCACGCCTTCGGCGAACCATGCATCACGGTCCACCGACGGGTCGGGCAGCTGCTTGGCGAAGAAACCGCCCTTGGAGCCGACCGGCACGATCACGGTGTTCTTCACCATCTGCGCCTTGACCAGGCCCAGCACCTCGGTACGGAAGTCTTCGCGACGGTCCGACCAGCGCAGGCCACCACGGGCCACCGGGCCGAAACGCAGGTGGGTACCTTCCACGCGCGGGCCACACACGAAGATTTCGCGGTACGGGCGCGGCTTGGGCAGGTCCGGCACCTTGGCGGCGTCGAACTTGAAGCTGATGTAGTCGGCCGGGCCCCCGTCGGCACGCACGCCATCCTTGCGCACCATGTAGTAGCTGGTACGCAGGGTAGCTTCGATCACGCCGATGAAGCTGCGCAGGATGCGGTCTTCGTCCAGGCTGGAGACGCCGTCCAGCAGCTTGATCAACACCTCGTGTACCACTGCCATGCGCGCAGCACGGTCGCTCTTGCGGGCCTTGACCACGCCGTCGAGCAGCTTGAGGGTGGCGGCATCATCACCGGCCAGCTGCTTGAACTGGGCCAACTGCGCGTCCAGCACGGCCTTGTCGGCCGACGGGGTCGGCTCGAAGCGGGCTTCGAACAGCTCGACGATCAGGCGGGCCAGCAGCGGATATCGGTTGAAGGTGCCTTCCACATAGGCCTGCGAGAACGGCACACCGATCTGCAGCAGGTACTTGCAATAGCCACGCAGCATCGACACCTGGCGCCAATCCAGGCCGGAGCCAAGCACCAGTCGGTTGAAACCGTCGTTCTCGGCATCGCCATGCCACACGCGGGCGAAGGCATCGCTGAAGGCGGCATTGGCGCTGGCCGGGTCGATCGCACCGATGGTGGATTCAACCTCGAAGTCCTGCACGTACACCGGTGCGTCATCGACCATCAGCTTGTACGGGCGCTCGGCGATCACGCGCAGGCCCATGTTCTCCATCATCGGCAGCACGTCGGACAGCGGAATGTCTTCCAGCTGGCGGTACAGCTTCAGGCGCAGGCCGTCGCTACCATCGCGACGGGTGGCCTGCAGGCTCAGGCGCAGATCGTCCGGACCGGTCAGCGCGTCGAGCTGCGCCACGTCGGCGGCAGCAATCTCGGCACTGGAGTCTTCGATATAACCGGCCGGCAGCGCCTTGCCGATACGCGAAGCGATACGCAGGCCTTCGCCTTCGCCATGGCTGCTGACCAGCGCTTCGCGCAGATCGTCCTGCCAGTTGCGCAGCACGTGGGCCAAGCGCTTCTCCAGGCCCTCGATGTCCAGCTCAAGGCTCTGCCCGGCCTTCGGGCGCACGATCAGGTGCACCTGGGCCAGCGGCGAGTCGCCCAGCACCACGCTGGAATCAACGTATTCGCCCTGCAAGGCGTCCTTGAGCATGCTTTCAACGCGCAGGCGCACGTCGGTGTTGAAGCGCTCGCGCGGCAGGAACACCAGTGCCGAGATGAAGCGACTGAACTTGTCGCGGCGCAGGAACAGGCGGCTGCGCACACGCTCCTGCAGGCCCAGCACGCCCATGGCGGTGCGGAACAATTCGTCCTCGCTGGACTGGAACAGCTCCTCGCGCGGCAGCGATTCCAGGATATGGCGCAGCGCCTTGCCGCTATGGCTGGACAGGCTCAGACCCGAACGCGCCATCACGTTCTCATAGCGCTGGCGCACCAGCGGAATTTCCCACGGGCGGCGGTTGTAGGCGCTGGAGGTGAACAGGCCAAGGAAGCGCTGCTCGCCGATGATCTTGCCCTTGGCGTCGAATTCCAGCACGCCGATGTAGTCCATGTAGCCGCCGCGGTGGATATGCGAGCGGGCATTGGTCTTGGTCAGGATCAGCGCGTCATGCAGGCTGCTGGTGGCATTCAGGCCTTCCGCCGCCAGGCCCTTGACCGGGCGCGCGACCATGGTGTCCTTGCCGCGCATCAGGCCCAGGCCGGTGCCGTTCTGCGCGACCAGCACTTCTTCCTTGCCCTTCTTCTCGACCTTGTATTCGCGGTAGCCGAAGAAGGTGAAATGGTTGTCGGCGGCCCAACGCAGGAACTCCTGCGCCTCGGCGCGCGATTCCTTGGTCACCGGCAAGGTGCGCTTGCCCAGGTCGTCGGCCAGCGCCAATGCCTTGTCGGTCATCGGCTGCCAGTCATTGACGATGGCGCGCACGTCGTCCAGTGCGGCGGTGACGCGCTTGGCAACTGCCTCCAGCGCGTCGGCCGGCTGGCGATCGATCTCCAGCAGCATCACCGATTCCAGCTTGCCCTCGCCCACGCCGCTGAGCTTGCCGGCCTTGTCACGGGCAACGCTGATCACCGGGTGGCCCAGCACATGCACGCCGATGCCCTGCTCGGTCAACGCCAGGGTGACCGTGTCCACCAGGAACGGCATGTCGTCGTTGACGATCTGCAGCACCGTGTGTGCCGACTCCCAACCGTCGGCCTTGAGCGTCGGATTGAACACGCGCACATTGGCCTTGCCCGGCTTGCGGGTACGGGCGAACTCGAGCATGCCGGCGGCAAGCACCGCCCAATCGTCGGCCGAGTGCAGCTTGAACTCGTCGGCCTCCATGCGCTTGTAGAACGCCGTAGCAAATGCCACTGCCTGCGCCTGCGCGGCTGCAGCGGGATAACGCTTCCGCAAGGCTGCAAATACCGGCTCTAGCGAGAGGCCGGCTGCGGCGATGTTCTGCTTCACGGCCGGTTTGGATTTCGTCTTTACGGACTTGGCAGCACTGTTTTGCGATTTCATGGCAGAGCTTTGGGTGTTGCTCGGTTGGAGAAACCGCGATTGTATCGCCGGCAACCAAAAGAACCTTGCTGCAGGGCCGCATTAATCCCGCGGAAAAAAACCAAATCCGTGCCGTGTGCCCTCGGTTTGTAAGGAGCGCGCAGGATGATTCGATGTCTGCCACCTGAATCTCGGTCCCTCTCGGCACAGTGAAAGCAAAATTACGTTGCAGGAATTCTAAACTGGACGGTATAGTCCACCGCTTATGTCCACCCCCACCCCCCCCATCGCTGTTCGCGACGATCGTGACGAACGCGTGTTCGAAGCCGTGCGCGAGCTGCTGGCAACCCAAGGCATGCGCCTGAGCATGGATGCGGTTGCCGCACGCGCCGGCTGCTCCAAGCAGACGCTGTACAGCCGCTATGGCTGCAAGCGCGAGCTGTTGAGCCAGGCAATGCAACTGCATGTGAGCGCGGCCACCGCCGGCCTCACCACCTGCCCGCAACAAAGCCTGCGTACCATCCTGCTGGACTTCGCCACGCAGTACCTGGAACAGCGCAACCGCCCGCACGCGCGGCGCACCTCCCAGGTCATCGGTGCCAGCGCCCACGAATTCCGCGACGAAGCGCGCTTCATGTACACCGCCAGTGGCGAAGCCTTGCGCAATCACGTAGCTGAATGGATGCAGACCGAGATCTCGCGGGGTCGACTCAACCATGACGACCCGCATTTCATGGCCGAGCTGTTAATAAGCATGATTGCCGGCCAGGACTTTGAACGTCAGCGCTTCCACGCGCCCCACCGTGACGACGCCGAGCAGCGTCGGCGCTGGGCCGAGTTTGCCGTCGACGGCTTTTTGCGTGCTTTTGCCTCCCCGCAAGCACCCCACGCATCCACAGATAAAAACAACACCCGGAGTTTCTCCTGATGACCGCCTCACTCCGTCTCTTCGCTCTGGCCTGCGCCGCGACATTGACCCTTACCGCATGCAAGAAGCCCCAGGAACAGGCCGCTCCGCCGCCGCCGGAAGTGGGCGTTGTCGAGGCCAAGCCGCAGACCCTGCCGCTGCAGCGCGAGCTGGTCGGTCGCCTGTCGCCGTTCCGCTCTGCCGACGTCCGCGCCCGCGTGGCCGGCGTGCTGCAGAAGCGCGTGTACGAAGAAGGCAGCACGGTCAAGGAAGGCCAGGTGCTGTTCCTGATCGATCCGGCACCGCTGCAGGCCTCGCTGGCCTCGGCTGAAGCCGCACTCGCCTCGGCCCGCGCCAGCTATACCAACGCCCGCGCCACCGCGACCCGTGCACGTTCGCTGGCACCGCAGAGTTATGTGTCCAAGTCCGATCTGGACAACGCCGAGGCCGCCGAGCGCTCTGCCGCTGCCGCCGTGCAGCAGGCCCAGGCCGCCGTCACCACTGCCCGCATCAATCTGGGTTACGCCCGTGTCACCGCGCCCATCTCGGGCCAGACCGGCAAGCAGCAGGTCACCGAAGGTGCCTTGGTTGGCCAGGGCGAGACCACCCTGCTGACCACCGTGGACCAGATCGACCCGCTGTACGTGAACTTCTCGATGACGGCTGAAGAGCTGAGCTCGCTGCGCGCCGCGCAGGACAAGGGTGCGGTTGCGCTGGCCGGCGACGGCAAGACCACGGTGCAGGTCCACCTGCCGGACGGCACGCCGTACAACCAGGAAGGCACGCTGGACTTCTCCTCGACCACGGTCGACCCGGCCACCGGCACGGTGTCGCTGCGTGCGCAGCTGCCCAACCCGGACCACATTCTGCTGCCGGGCTCGTTTGTCAGCTTCAAGGCCAACCTGGGTGAGCGCCACAACGCCTTCCTGGTCCCGCAGCAGGCCGTGCAGCGCGACACCCAGGGCGGCTACGTGCTGGTTGTCGGCAGCGACGGCAAGGTCGCACGCAAGGCCGTCACCCTGGACAACCAGCAGGGTGGCAACTGGCTGATCTCCTCGGGCCTGCAGGCTGGCGACAAGGTCATCGTCTCTGGCGTGCAGAAGGTCAAGGAAGGCGCACCGGCCAACCCGAAGCCGTGGCAGCCGGACGCCGCCAAGCCTGCGGCCGCCGCCCCGGCGGCAGCGCCGGCGAAGAAGGAATAACGGGACCCCGTCATGCCTAAATTTTTCATCGAACACCCGGTATTCGCGTGGGTGGTGGCCATCCTGATCTCGCTTGGCGGCGTGATCTCGATCCTCAACCTCGGCATTGAGTCCTACCCCAGCGTGGCGCCACCGCAGGTGACCGTCACCGCCAACTATCCCGGCGCCAGTGCGTCCACCGCGGAAAAATCGGTCACCCAGGTGATCGAGCAGCAGCTGACCGGCATCGACAATCTGATGTACTTCAGTTCGTCGTCGGCATCCACCGGCCGCGTCACCATCACCCTGACCTTCGATAGCGGCACCGACCCCGACATCGCCCAGGTGCAGGTGCAGAACAAGGTGTCGCTGGCGACCCCTCGCCTGCCTTCGGAAGTAACCAAGCAGGGCGTGGTGGTGGCCAAGGCCAACGCCGGCTTCCTGATGGCGGTGGGCGTGCGCTCGGATGACGGCAGCGTTGACCGTGATGCACTGAACGACATCGTCGGCGCGCGCGTGCTGGAGCAGATTTCGCGTGTTCCGGGCGTCGGCAGCACCCAGCAGTTCGGTTCCGAATACGCCATGCGCGTATGGCTGAACCCGGAAAAGCTGCAGGGTTACCACCTGTCAGCGACCGACGTGTACAACGCCATCGGTACCCAGAACCTGCAGTTCGCCGCAGGCTCGGTGGGCGGCGACCCGGCCCCGAACGGCCAGGCCTTCACTGCTACCGTGGCCGCCGAAGGCCGTTACAGCAGCCCGGAAGAGTTCGAGAACACCATTCTGCGGGCCAATAGCGACGGCAGCGTGGTCAAGCTCAAGGACGTGGCCACCGTGTCCTTCGGTGCGTCCAACTACGGCTTTGATACCAAGTACAACGGCAAGCCGGTGGCGGTATTCGCCATCCAGCTGCTGCCTGGTGCCAACGCCCTGGACGTGTCCGAGGCCGTGCGCGCCAAGATGGACGAACTGGCACCGAGCTTCCCGCCTGGCGTGAGCTGGTTCACCCCGTACGACAGCACCACCTTCGTCACCATCTCGATCGAGGAAGTGATCCACACCCTGGTCGAGGCCATCATCCTGGTCTTCCTGGTGATGTTGATCTTCCTGCAGAACTTCCGCGCGACGATCATCCCGACCCTGGTCATCCCGGTGGCCCTGCTCGGCACCTTCATGGGCATGCTGGCGATCGGCTTCACCATCAACCAGCTGACCCTGTTTGCGATGGTGCTGGCAATCGGCATCGTGGTCGATGACGCCATCGTCGTCATCGAAAACGTCGAACGCATCATGAGCGAGGAGAAGCTCGATCCGAAGCCGGCCACGCAGAAAGCCATGAGCCAGATCACCGGCGCAGTGGTGGCCATCACCGTGGTGCTGGCGGCGGTATTCATCCCGTCGGCACTGCAGCCGGGCGCATCGGGTGAGATCTACAAGCAGTTCGCGCTGACCATCGCCATGGCGATGGGTTTCTCCGCCCTGCTGGCACTGACCTTCACCCCGGCACTTTGCGCCGCGTTCCTGAAGCCCACCCACAACGACAACCCGAACTGGGTCTACCGTACCTTCAACAAGTACTACGGCAAGCTGGAAAAGAGCTATGTCGGCACCGTGGGCGGCGTCATCAAGCATGCCCCGCGCTGGTTGATGGTGTTCGCGCTGTTGCTGGTGCTGTGCGGCTTCCTGTTCACCCGCCTGCCGGGCAGCTTCCTGCCGGAAGAAGACCAGGGCTATGCGCTGGCCATCGTGCAGTTGCCACCGGGTGCTACCAAGACCCGCACCAGCGCCGTGTTCGACCAGTTGCTGGGCAGCCTGCAGGAGGAAGAAGCATTTGAAGGCCTGATGCAGATCACCGGCTTCAGCTTCCTCGGTGCCGGTGAAAACGTAGGCATGGCCTTCGTCCGCCTGAAGGACTGGGACGACCGCAAGGAGACCGCGCCAGAGTTCATCCAGAAGATGAACAAGAAGGCTTACGGCATCAAGGACGCGCAGATCTTCTTCGTCAACCTGCCGACCGTGCAGGGCCTGGGCCAGTTCGGCGGTTTCGACATGTGGCTGCAGGACCGTACCGGTGCTGGCCAGGAAGCCTTGATGAATGCCCGCAACACCTTGTTGGGTGCGGCGTCGCAGGACACGGCCCTGGTGGGCGTACGCCCCAACACGCTGGAGAACTCACCGCAGCTGCAGCTCAAGGTGGACCGCGTGCAGGCGCAGGCGATGGGCGTGTCGGTCAATGACGTCTATACCGCCATCCAGATGATGCTGGCGCCGGTCTACGTCAACGACTTCTTCTATGGCGGCCGCATCAAGCGCGTCAACATGCAGGCCGACGCCGCCTACCGCACCGGCCCGGAATCGCTCAACAGCTACTTCGTGCCGAGCTCGCTGAGCAAGGACGCCACCGGCCAGCCGGCGATGATCCCGCTCAGCGCGGTGGTCAAGTCGGAGTGGATCTATGCCCCGCCGGCATTGAACCGCTACAACGGCTACTCGGCGGTCAACATCGTGGGCGCACCGGCACCGGGCAGCAGCTCGGGCCTGGCGATGAACACGATGGAAAAGCTGGTGCATGACGACCTGCCGGTCGGCTTCGGCTATGACTGGTCGGGCATGTCCTACCAGGAAATCCTGGCCGGCAACGCGGCAACCCTGCTGATGGTGCTGTCGATCGTGGTGGTGTTCCTGTGCCTTGCCGCACTGTACGAAAGCTGGTCGATCCCGGTGTCGGTGCTGCTGGTGGTGCCGATCGGCATCCTCGGTGCGGTGGTGTTCTCGCTGCTGCGCGGCCTGCCCAACGATCTGTACTTCAAGATCGGCATGGTGACGGTGATTGGCCTGGCGGCGAAGAACGCGATCCTGATCGTGGAGTTCGCGGTCGAGCAGCGTGCGGCTGGCAAGACCCTGCGCGAGGCGACCATCGAAGCGGCACATCTGCGTTTCCGTCCGATTCTGATGACCTCGTTCGCGTTCATCCTCGGTGTGCTGCCGATGGCGATTTCCACCGGCGCTGGCGCCAATGCACGTCACTCGCTGGGTACCGGTGTGATCGGCGGCATGTTGTTTGCCACGGTCATCGGCGTGTTGCTGATCCCGCTGTTCTTTGTCAGCGTGCGACGCATGCTGGGTGACAAGTTGGACGAACAGTCCAAGGAGTACATCGAACAGCACAAGGTTCGAGCGGTGCAGGACGACCGCTGATGCGAAAAGCCCCGGCATTGCCGGGGCTTTTTTTTGTTTGCTTGGGCCTGCCCCTCTCCCCAACCCCTCTCCCGCGAGGGGAGAGGGGCTACGGCCCCGCGAGTGCAGACATACATTGCAACTGCAGCTTTAAAGCCCCTCTCCCCTCGCGGGAGAGGGGTTGGGGAGAGGGGGAAAGTTGGCCGAAGGCAAAACCCCTCAGCGCACCCCAGTCTCGTTGCGCGCAATCACCAGGCGCTGGATCTCCGACGTACCTTCATAGATCTCGGTGATCTTGGCATCACGGAAATAGCGCTCCAGCGGCATTTCCTTGGAATAGCCCATGCCGCCGTGGATCTGCACCGCCTGGTGGGCAATCCACATCGCCGCCTCCGAAGCGGTCAACTTGGCTACCGCGGCCTCGGTTGAAAAACGCTTGCCCTGCGACTTGGTCCAGGCCGCGCGCAGGGTCAACAGCATCGCTGCGTCCAGCTTGCACTTCATGTCGGCGATCTTGGCCTGGATCATCTGGAAGCTGCCGATCGGCGCACCAAACGACTTGCGCTCCTTCACATACTCCAACGACGCCTCGTAGGCAGCACGGGCAATACCCACCGCCTGCGATGCAATACCAATGCGCCCGGAATCCAACAGGCTCATCGCAATCTTGAAGCCCTCGCCTTCGTTGCCGATCATATCCTCGGCAGCAGCCACGTAGTCCTGGAACTCGATCTCGCAGGTGGCCGACGCACGCACCCCAAGCTTGGGCTCGGTCTTGCCGCGGCCAAAGCCCGGCTTCTGCGTGTCGATCATGAAAGCGGTAATGCCGCGTGAACCCTTGCCAGGGTCGGTCATCGCAAACAGTACGATGTAACGCGCCACCGGACCGGAGGTGATCCAGCTCTTCTGGCCGTTGATCACGAACGACCCGTCAGCCTGCTTGACTGCACGACAACGCATCGCCGTAGCGTCGGAACCTGACTGGGATTCGGTCAGCGCGAACGCACCAATCTCGCTGCCCTCGGCAATCGCCCGCACATAGGTCTGCTTCTGCGCTTCCGTGCCGTACCCCAGCACCGCGTTGCAGAACAGCGAATTGTTGACCGACATGATGGTGGCATGGGCCGCATCGGCCGCCGAGACTTCGATGATGGCCAGCACGCTGGAAATCGGATCCATACCCGAGCCGCCGTATTCCACCGGCACCTCGATGCCCATCAAGCCGTTTTCGCCCAATAGGCGGATGTTTTCCAAGGGGTACTCGCCAGTGGCGTCGAAGTGTTCCGCGCTGGGCGCGATTTTTTCCTTGGCGATGCGACGCGCGACATCCTGCAGCATCAGCTGCTCGTCGGAATAACTGAAATCCACAACACCCCTCCCAGGGTTTGATCAAGTTGCGATTGTAACCATCGCAACCCCATTCAGCCTATGTCCCAACTTGACCAAAACAGCCGGTACGGCGAAAATATCTCTATATCGCGATAGGTAGATATTTATGGATCTGGAAGACTGGTCAACCCGTCTGAAAGTGTTCGCCGATGCGACGCGGGTGCGCCTGCTGACGCTGCTTGAACAGGAAGAATTGACGGTGGCCGAGCTGTCGGCCATCACCACGCTGGCCCAGCCACGCGTGTCCACCCACTTGGCGCGGCTCAAGGAAGCCGGCCTGGTGCGTGACCGCCGTGCCGGTGTCTCGGCGTATTACCGCTTTGACGAAGCCGCATTGGATCCTGCCCAGCGCACATTGTGGCACGCACTGAGCAGTGGCAGCGACGACCCGCTGTTGCGCCAGGATGCCGAGCGCGTGCCCGCCGTACTGGCCATGCGCGCTGCCGACCAGAACTGGGCTGACAGCGTGGCTGGCGACATGGAACGCCACTACTCACCGGGCCGTACCTGGGAAGCCATGGCGCGCAGCGCCCTGCCGCTGCTGGAAACCGGTGATGTGCTGGACATCGCTTCCGGCGACGGCGTGCTGGCCGAGTTGCTGGCTCCGCACGCGCAACGCTATGTCTGCATCGACACCAGCGCCCGCGTGGTCGCCGCCGCCAGCGAGCGCCTGCGCAAGTTGCCCAATGTAGAGGTGCTGGAAGGCGACATGCACAAGCTGCCTTTCGCTGACGGCAGCTTTGATCTGGTGGTGCTGATGCATGCGCTCACCTATTCCAGCCAGCCGGCCAAAGCGGTTGCCGAATGCGCGCGCGTACTGCGCCCGGAAGGGCGGCTGATGCTGTGCAGCCTGGCCCGCCATGAACACAAGGTCGCGGTCGAAGCCTATGGCCACGTCAACCTGGGCTTCACCGGCAAGGAACTGCGCAAGTTCGTGGAAAAGGCAGGCCTGCAGGTCTCCAGCCTGGAAACCGTGACCCGCGAAAAGCGCCCGCCGCACTTCGAAGTGATCTCGCTCATCGCGCACCAACCCTGACGCACTCCAACCGGCCCGCCCTATGCAAGCCCTCCCCTGGCTCCACCCCGAACGCGTCCGCAAGTTGTTGGATGCCCTGGCCCAGCGCATCCTGATCATCGATGGCGCGATGGGCACGATGATCCAGCGTCATCGCCTGGAAGAAGGCGACTACCGGGGTGAGCGCTTTGCCGGCGGTTTCGACAGCCAGCACGTCCACGGCCCCGGCTGCGAGCATGACCTGAAGGGCAACAACGACCTGCTCCTGCTGAGCCGGCCCGAGGTAATCGCCGGCATCCACACCGCGTACCTGCAAGCCGGTGCCGACCTGATCGAAACCAATACCTTCAACGCCACCTCGGTCAGCCAGGCCGACTATCACCTCGAACATCTGGTGTATGAGTTGAACAAGGCCGGCGCGCGGGTCGCGCGCGAATGCTGCGACGCCATCGAAGCCACCACCCCGGACAAGCCGCGCTTCGTGATCGGCGTGCTCGGCCCCACCAGCCGTACCGCGTCAATCAGCCCGGACGTCAATGACCCCGGCTTCCGCAACACCAGCTTCGATGAACTTCGCGCCACCTATCGCGAAGCCATCGATGGCCTGATCGATGGCGGTGCCGACACGCTGATGGTGGAAACCATCTTCGACACGCTCAACGCCAAGGCCGCACTGTTCGCGATCGAGGAAGTGTTTGATGCGCGCGGTGGGCGCCTGCCGATCATGATCTCCGGCACCATCACCGATGCCTCAGGTCGCACCCTGTCCGGGCAGACCGCTGAGGCTTTCTATGCCTCGGTCTCGCACGGCCAACCGCTGTCGATCGGTTTCAACTGCGCGCTCGGCGCCACCGACATGCGCCCGCATGTGGAAACGCTGTCCCAGGTGTCCACCGGCTATGTCAGCGCGCATCCGAATGCCGGCCTGCCCAATGCCTTTGGCGAGTACGACGAAACCCCGGAAGAAATGGCAAGGACCTTGAAGGAATTTGCCCAGTCGGGGCTGTTGAACCTGGTCGGCGGCTGCTGTGGCACCTCGCCCGATCACATCCGCGCCATCGCCGAGGCGGTCGCCGACCTGCCACCTCGCGCCCTGCCGCAGGCGGCCGACAAGGCTGCATGAGGACCTCACGATGAAAACCATCCTGCTGGTAGGTGCCGGCGGCACGCTGGGCACCGCTGTTGCGGAGCATCTGCGGCAACAGCATCACGTCATCACCGCCTCGCGCTCGGACCCGATGCACCGCGTCGACCTGGCCAGCGATGACAGCGTGGCCGCGCTGCTGCAGGCCGTTGGCCCGCTTGATGGCATCGTCGCCACCACCGGCAACGTCCACTTCGGTCCACTGACCCAAATGAGTCCCGCGCAATTCAATCAAGGGCTGCAGGACAAGCTGCTCGGCCAGGTGCGGCTGGCCTTGTTGGGCCAGCACCACCTTCGCGATGGCGGCAGCATCACCTTGACCACCGGCATCCTCACCGAGCAGCCGATCGCGCAGGGCGCCAACGCCACCAGCGTCAACGCGGCCATTGAAGGCTTCGTTCGCGCTGCCGCACTCGAACTGCCGCGCGGCCTGCGCATCAATGCCGTAAGCCCCAGCGTGCTGACTGAAGCGCTGGACGCCTATGGCGACTTTTTCCCCGGCTTTGAACCGGTCTCCGCCGCCCGGGCTGCACTGGCTTACCAGCGCAGCATCGACGGCATCGCCAATGGACAGGTTTTCAAGGTCTGGTAATGAGCAACGACACTGCAACCCACTACACCCGTCTGTCCGGCCTGGAACCGCTGGTCATCACCCCCGACCTGTTGTTCATCAACGTCGGCGAGCGCACCAATGTCACCGGCAGCGCGCAGTTCCGCAAGCTGATCAAGGAAGAGCGCTACGAAGAAGCCGTCGACGTTGCACGCCAGCAGGTGGCCAGCGGGGCGCAGATCCTTGACGTCAACATGGACGAAGGCCTGATCGACTCCGAGAAAGCGATGACGCGCTTCCTCAACCTGATCATGTCCGAGCCGGATATCGCCCGCATCCCGGTGATGGTCGACTCGTCCAAGTGGAGCGTGATCGAAGCTGGCCTGAAGTGCCTGCAGGGCAAGAGCGTAGTCAACTCGATCTCGCTGAAGGAAGGCGAGGACGCCTTCATCGAACACGCCCGGCTGGTGCGCCGCTATGGCGCCGCTGCGGTGGTGATGGCCTTCGATGAAGTGGGCCAGGCCGACACCTGCGAGCGCAAGGTCGAGATCTGCACGCGCGCCTATCGCATCCTCACCGAAGAAGTCGGCTTCCCCCCGGAAGACATCATCTTCGACCCCAACATCTTTGCCGTTGCCACCGGCATCGAGGAACACGACAACTACGCGGTGGACTTCATCGAAGCCACCCGCATCATCAAGCGCACCCTGCCGCATTGCCATGTATCCGGCGGCGTGTCGAACGTGTCGTTCTCGTTCCGCGGCAATGAAACCGTGCGCCAGGCGATCCACTCGGTGTTCCTGTACCACGCCATCAAGGCCGGCATGGACATGGGCATCGTCAACGCCGGCGCCATGCCGATCTATGACCAGCTCGACCCGGAACTGCGCGAGCGCGTCGAGGACGTGATCCTCAACCGCCGCAGCGACGGCACCGAGCGCTTGCTGGAAATCGCCGAGCGCTACAAGGGCAAGAAGGGCGAGAAGAAGGTTGAAGACCTGGCCTGGCGCGAACGCCCGGTGCGCGACCGACTGGCCCATGCTCTGGTACAGGGCCTGGACGCCTGGGTCGAGGAAGACACCGAAGAGGCGCGGCAGCAGTCCAGCCGCCCGCTGGACGTGATCGAAGGCCCGCTGATGGACGGCATGAACGTGGTCGGCGATCTATTCGGTGCGGGCAAGATGTTCCTGCCGCAGGTGGTCAAATCCGCCCGCGTGATGAAGAAGGCCGTGGCCTACCTGCTGCCCTTCATCGAAGCGGAAAAGGCACGCACGGGCGAAGTCGGCAAGTCCAACGGCAAGATCATCATGGCCACGGTCAAGGGTGACGTGCATGACATCGGCAAGAACATCGTCGGCGTGGTGCTTGCCTGCAACAACTTTGAAGTGGTCGACCTGGGCGTGATGGTGCCGGCGCAAAAGATCCTGGACGCCGCCCGTGCCGAGAACGCCGACATCATTGGCCTGTCCGGACTGATCACGCCCTCGCTGGAGGAAATGAGCCACGTCGCCAAGGAAATGCAGCGGCAGGGTTTCGAGTTGCCGCTGATGATCGGCGGCGCGACCACCTCGCGTGCGCACACCGCACTGAAGATCGATCCGTTTTACAGCGCGCCGACGGTCTGGGTGAAGGACGCATCGCGTGCGGTGGGTGTTGCGCAGTCGCTGATCTCCCGCGATCTGCGCGAAAGCTTCGTCGCCGCGAACGATGCCGATTACGCCGACATCCGCCAACGCCACCGCAACCGTGGCGACGCCAAACGCCTGGTCTCGCTGGAACATGCGCGCGGCCAGCGCTTCAGCTGCGACTGGAGCCAATACACGCCGCCAACGCCGAACCAGCCCGGCGTACATGTATTCGACGACTACCCGCTGGAAGATCTGCTGCCCGTCATCGACTGGACGCCGTTCTTCCAGGCCTGGGAACTGGCCGGCAAGTACCCGGCGATCCTCACCGACGAGATCGTGGGTGCGCAGGCCAACGATCTGTTTGCCGATGCGCAGGCGATGCTCAAGCGCATCGTGGACGAGAAGTGGCTGACGGCGCGGGCGGTGCTCGGCTTGTGGCCGGCAAACAGCGTGGGAGATGACGTGCAGATTTCCCTTCTCCCACCTGCGGGAGACCGTGCCGCTTCTTCCCTTCTCCCGCCTGCGGGAGAAGGTGCCCGAAGGGCGGATGAGGGCAAGCTCTCAGCTTCTTCGCTTGTGCCAAGCACCCTCACCCCAACCCCTCTCCCGCAGGGAGAGGGGCTGGATCAACAGCACACCCTCCACTTCCTGCGCCAGCAGGTCGACAAGCCTGCCGAACGCCCGGACTTCTGCCTGGCCGACTTCATCGCCCCGGCAGACAGCGGCAAGCAGGACTGGATCGGCGCGTTCGCAGTCACCGCCGGCATCGGCATCGACGCACACGTCGCGCGTTATGAAGCCGACCACGACGACTACAACGCCATCCTGCTCAAGGCCCTTGCCGACCGCCTGGCCGAAGCCATGGCCGAGCGCCTGCACCAGCGCGTGCGGACCGAATTCTGGGGTTACGCCAGCGACGAACAACTCGACAACGAGGCGCTGATCGCCGAGAAGTACAGCGGCATCCGCCCTGCCCCGGGCTACCCGGCCTGCCCTGAGCACAGCGAGAAGCAGGCCCTGTTCGAACTGCTCGGCGCCGAGGGCATCGGCATGTCACTGACCGAAAGCTTTGCCATGCTGCCCACCGCCGCGGTCTCCGGCTATTACTTCAGCCACCCGCAGAGCCAGTACTTCGTGGTGGGCCGCGTGTCGCGCGAGCAGGTCAACGACTACGCCAGGCGCAAAGGCGTGGACCGCGCCCAGGTCGAACGCTGGTTGGCCTCCAACCTCGATTACGATCCGGAATGATCGTCAGTGGCCAGCGGCAACACGCCTGCTGGCCACTATTATTGTGGAACCCGCTTCCTTGGCCGCCATTCCATGTCTAGCCGCAACGCCGAGCTGATCCAAAAGCATGCCGCTCCCGGCCGGATCGGCCTATGCGGCACCGACGACTGGGTCGGCAAGGCCATCCGCAAGGCACAGGCACCGCTGACCCAGGACGGCCACCGCAGCCTGTGGTCGCATGCCTTCCTGTTCAGCGAACGACGCCTGGATGGACACTGGTGGGTGCTGGAATCGGATCTGGACCTGCGCAACCGGCAGCTGCGCCTGGGCGCACAGGAAAACCGCGCCGACCGCTATTTCGACGACGAGGCCTTCCCGAACCTGGCCATCCTCGATTTCGGCCTGGATGCCGGGCAAACCCACAAAGTTCAGATCGCTGCATTGGACCTGCTGTCGGGCCTGTCCAGCTACTCGCTCAGCGAACTGGTCGGCACCCTGTTCGCCATGCACAGCACCCGCCTGCGCCGGCGCAGCAACCTGCTGTCCAAGGAAGGCGCGTTGTACTGCTCGGCGATGGTGCAGCACTGCTACGCCGCCGCCGGCATCGACCTGATGCCCGGTGTCCACGGCAAGAACGTGGCACCACAGGACATCTACAATTCGGCGCTGAGCCACACCACGCATTCGCTGATCCGCGACCTGGGCATCTCCAGCCTGCGCCGCTTCACCCACGGCGCCAAAGAGTTGCTGGATACGCCGGTCGAAGATCTGTTCTGAGCCCTCCCGGGCTTACCGCGCTTCCTGCTCCAGCATCCCTGTCAGCAGGCCAGCCAGTGCCCTGGTTTGCGGATCCAACGCGGCACGGTGCAGCAGCGCAAGTTCAACGCCCTCTATCGGCGGCAAGCCACTCTCCTGTCCCAACACCTTGTGCCCTGCCGTCACCGCTCGCGCCGGCAGCAGGCTGATACCCAGACCATCAGCCACCGCCGACTGGATGCCGCCCAGGCTGGAGCTGGTGAAACTGATACGCCAGCGACGCCCCAGCGCTTCGATGGCGTCGATCATGTCCTCGCGATACATGCCGCGCGGCGGAAACGCCACCAGCGGCACCGGATTGAGCCGCAGCGATGGCGTGCTGATGCTGTCCACCCAGCACATGGGTTCCGGCCAGCAGGCCACCGCCTCACGGCTGCCGCGGCGCTGCTTGACCAGGATCACGTCCAGCTCGCCCCGGTCATACGCCTCGGTCAGGGCCCGGCTCAGGCCGCTGCTGACCTCCAGTTTGACCTGCGGATGGGTGCGACTGAACTCGGCCAGCATGCCGGTGGTACGCCCGGCCGCGAAGTCTTCCGGCACGCCCAGGCGTATCACCGTCGCCACACCCTCGCCTGACAGCAGCTCTCCGAGCTGCTCGTTCAGGGCCAACATGCGCCTCGCATAACCCAGCACGGTTTCACCGATGTCGGTGGGCCGCACATCACGTACGCCGCGATCGAGCAGGCGATGCCCCGCAAGGTCTTCAAGACGCCGCAGCTTCTGGCTGACCGTGGACTGGGTGGAATGCAGCCGCGCCGCGGCCACGGTGAAACTGCCGCAATCGGCAACCGTCACCAGGGCCCGCAACAGATCCAGCTCGTAGTGCACCCCATTTGATTTTCCACTGGGTCTCACCATTACATTTAATTTTTAGATATCGGGGCGTACTTGTAGCATCGCTACAGAGATCAGGCCAAACCCTGATTGCCCCCAGCGCCATCCGCCCGCGCCTTATCGAGCGATGCAATGAAGATGAACATGCCGCACACCACCGGAAGCACCATGAAGAACACCCTCTGCCTGCTGCTGTCGGGCATGCTCGCCAGTAGCGCACCGGCACTTGCCGCCGAAGCCGGCGCTGACGTGCTGATCCGCCACGCCACCGTCATCGATGTGGAGCATGGGCGGGCAACATCCGGCCAGGCGGTAGCCATCCGTGGCAGCGACATCCTCGCCGTTGGCGACGATGCGCAACTGGCCGCGCAATGGAAGGCGACGCAGACCATCGACGCCAAAGGCCGCTATCTGATCCCCGGCCTTTGGGACATGCATGTGCATTTCGGCGGTGGCCCGGCGCTGATCCAGGAGAACAAGGCGCTGCTGCCGCTATACGTGGCGCATGGCATCACCACCGTCCGCGACGCCTCCGGCGACCTCGCCGAACAGGTACTGTCCTGGCGCGGGCAGATCGCCAGTGGCCAATTGTTCGGCCCGCAGCTGTTCACCTCCGGCGCCAAGATCGAAGGTATTGCCCCGGTCTGGAAGGGCACGCTGGAGGCCGGTGACAAGGCCGGCGTGGATGCCGCACTGGACCGCGAGCAGCGCGACCAGGTCGACTTCGTCAAGATCACCGACAGCACGCTGACCCCGGAGCTGTTCCTGTACGCCGTGGGCCAGGCCAAGCAGCGCGGCCTGCGCACCTCCGGGCATATCCCGATGGCGCTGACGGTGGGCCAGGCCGTCGACGCCGGCATCAGCTCGATCGAGCACCTGGACTATGCCTACAAGGCCGGGGTCAAGGACGAAGCCGCCATTGCCGCCGATTTCGCCGCCGGCCGCATCGACCGTGCCGAAGCCAACCGGCGCCTGCGCAGTGGCTTCGACCGCGCCACCGCGATGCAGGCCTATGAACGCTTTGCCAAGGCCGGCGTCGCGGTGACGCCCACCCTGGACGGCGGCCGCATCATCGACTTCCTCGACGTCGAGCCGCGTGACCAGGATCCCTATCTGGCCTATATCGGCCCGGGCCTGCGCGCCACCTATGCCTGGCGCGTGGAGCGCGCCGCCAAGGCCACACCCGAGCAGATCCAGGCCCGTCACGCCCACTACGCGGAAGTAGCCGCGGTACTGCCGATGTTGCAGCAGGCCGGCGTGCAGATCATGGCCGGCACCGACGCTGGCTTTCTGAACTCCTACAACTTCCCCGGCATCGGCCTGCACAACGAACTGGCGCTGTACGTACGCGAAGGCCTGACGCCGTTGCAGGCGCTGCAGTCGGCAACCCGCGCCGGCCCGGCCTGGTTCGGCAAGCTCGACCGCTATGGTGCAGTGAGCGCAGGCAAGGCTGCCGACCTGGTACTGCTGGAGCGCAACCCGCTGGAAGACATTGCCGCTACCCGCGCCATCACCACCGTGGTGATGCGCGGCAAGGTTTACGACCGCACCGCACTGGATCGGATGCTGTCCGACAGCAAGGCCCAGGTTGCCGAGTGGAATGCGCAGGCCACCCCCTGACAACGCCGCTGATCTGCACGGTAGCCCGGGTAAGCGCAGCGCACCCGGGAAGTGGAGGTCAACAGATCGTCTCGGCATGGCGCCAACAGCCCCGGGTGCGCTGCGCTTACCCGGGCTACGCGCGCCACATCGACGGCATGCAGAGTGACTTTCGGATCGCTGACCTGCGAACTGCCATCCACGGCCCGCAAAAGGCACAATAGGGGACGCGGCGAACACCGTGCCCCCTGCCTTCCCAGCGCCTCCAGCGCCCGCCCATGACGCCCCCTGCCCTGCCATCCCCGACCGTGCCCACCGCGCGGCTGTCCAGTTTCTATTTCTTCTACTACGCCGCGCTGGGTGCGTTCACTCCGTACTGGAGCCTGTACCTGCAATCGCGTGGCATGACCATCACCGCCATCAGCGTGATGATGAGCCTGTGGTATGCCACCCGCGTGGTCGCACCCAGCACCTGGACTTCGCTGGCGGCAGTGTCGCCGCATCCGATCCGCTGGCTGCGTATTGGCTGTGTGCTCACCATCATCTGCTTTGCCGGTTTCCTGGTACCTGCGCCACCGTGGACGCTGTATGCGGTGATGATCGCCTTCTGCTTCTTCTACAACGCGGTCATGCCGCAGTTCGAGTCGATCACCCTCACCCACCTGGGCGCCGACAGCCATCGCTACGGCATGATCCGGGTCTGGGGTTCGCTGGGCTTCATCGCAGTAGTCACGCTGTTTGGCTGGCTGATCGAAAAGCACGGGGCCAGCAAACTGCCGTGGTTGATGTTGCCACTCTTCGTATTGATGACCGGCTCGGCCTTCCTCAACCGCTACGCGCGCAATATCGGTTCACACAGTCACCATGACGGTGGCTTCTGGAGCATCGTGCGGCAGAAGCCGGTGATGGCATTCTTCATTGCGGCCTTCCTCGAGCAGCTGTCGTTCGGCCCCTACTACACCTTCTTCTCGCTCTACATGGACCAGCACGGCTATAGCACTTCGCTACTGGGGCTGATGTGGACCGTAGGCGTGGTCTTCGAGGTGGCGGTGTTCTTCCTGATTGCCGGCTTCTTCCGCCGCTGGGATGCCAGCTGGCTGCTGATCATCTCCATGGCCAGCGCAGCGTTACGCTGGTGGGTGACCGCACTGTGGCCGGAGAACCTGCCGGTCATGCTGGTTGCACAGACCACCCACTGCCTCGGCTTTGCCGCCTTCTTCGCCTCGGCCATGCAACTGCTGGCACGTTACTTCCCGGGCAATCTCAACGGCCACGGCCAAGGCCTGTTCTACGGCTTTTCGTCCGGATTGGGCGGCGTGCTCGGCGCACTGATTGCCGGCCAGTTGTGGCAGTTTGGCGATGGCAAGTGGGCCTTCATCGTGGGCGGTTGCTTCGCCCTGCTGGGATCGGTGATCGCCTGGTACTGGCTCCCCCCTTCCCGACAGGCACGTCGCCTGCGCTGACGCTGCAGCGGCCAGCAGGCCGGCCTGATATAACTGCCGCCACGACCACACAGAGGGGGACTGTGATGAAGTGCAAGGCGCATTTTGCCGGTGTATTGACGACCCTGCTGCTGGCAAGCCCGGCGGCTGTCCACGCGACAGGGGACCCAGGTGTCCCCATCCATCTGTTCGCTGAAAGCTGCCTGACGTTGCTGGATGATGCCAGCGGCTTTGCCGAAGCCATGGATCGGGTCGGCCATCGACTGGACGGCAAGTTGGCGCAGGACATGCTGGGCGGCCTCGCCGGCAAGGCGTGGCTGGTCAATCACGATGACGTGCCTTATGGATTTTCCTGGACAGACCAAGGGATGTGCCGGACCGTCATCATCCAGGGCGATGCCCCCGGTATTGCCGCCGAGTTCGCCCTGTTAGGCAGATCGGTGCCCACCGGATACACGATGCAGGAAGAGCCCCCCAGCACCGAGGATGATGGCCAGCTCACGCATGCCTACACCTGGCACAAGCCCGGCAGTGATGATGCCGTCCACCTGCGTCTGTCGCTCAACATGGCACCGACCGCGCACGTCCGTGGCATCGTGCTTGTCGGCTACGTACCCGCTGAACCCTAGCGCATACCGCCCATTGGTCGGCAGCAGCTGCTGCGTTCACTCCTGGGCAGCTTGCCGCATTGCCTGCTGGGCGCGGAAGGCCGGCAGAAGGACGCGATTGCCGTAGCCGCTCAGGTGATCACCATCGAAGTACAGCGGCTTTCCATCCGCATCGGGGCGACAGATCTGGCCGGGACACAACACCGGCAACGGGTCCCACACGCTGCTGCCAGGCAAGGCCTGTGCTACCTGGCGCAGACTTGCCATGGCCGGCGCCCGCAGCGCCTGCATGCGCTGCCGCGGGATCGTCATGCCGTTGCTGCAGATGGGGTTGTAGCGATTGAAGGCATCCGAGCAACGGAATGGCGGTGCCGGCAGCACTGGCTTGGGGGCCTCCAGCACGATGTGTACACCGCGCTTGGCCAGCGGCTGCAACTGGCTGATCACCGCCTGCACCTCGGCGTCACGCTGTTGCGCGGCACCCGCAGCAGAGAGCGCAGCGAAGGCCTGTTGCTGGTCCAGCAGACGATGCTGGTCGACCAGCCGTGGCACCCTCAGCCCGGGCAGGAACACCACGTCACCCGCTTGCGCGTGGGCCGTCACGTCAGCGAACGCATCGCGCAGATAAGCCTCGCAACCCGGCGTCTGCCAGCCCTGCAGTCCCAGCACGACGCAGCCACCATTGCCGTACAGGCGCACCTGGCCACCGTCCAGCAAGACGAGGCGGCGCAGCAACTCGGTATAGGCCAGCGCATGTGAATCGCCGACCACGAACAATCGCGCGCCGGCAACCGCAGGTGTCGCGCATTGCCCGCGTTCGAACTGCTGCACTTGGCCGCCTGCGAACGACTGCTTGGAGATCAGCAACTCGCAGTGCGGAAACTCGCCCGCCAACCCCTTTGCGTAGGGATACCAATCCTGCGGATGGCGGCTGACCGTGCTCAGCGAGAGATACTTGCCCGCCTTCTCAAGCTGTCGATGCACGCCCATGCCCAGCACCAGTACGGCTGCGCCGACCAGCAGCCAACGCAGATCACTGGCTCGCCAGCGCGCGCCGTAGCGCAGCGGCTGCTCCACCCAACGCCACGACAGCCACGCGAGCACCGACGTGCAAATAACGGCCAGCGTCGCATTGATCGCCGATTCAAGGCCGACGGTCCAGCGGAACAGCACGAATACCGGCCAGTGCCAGAGATAGAGCGAATAGGAGAGCCGGCCGATCATCACCACCGGTCGCAACGCCAGCCCCCGCCCGATCCAGCTGTCCGGGTGCTGCTGCAACAGCGCCAGCAAGCCCAACGTGCCGAGTACGGGCCAAAGCCCATCGACCCAAGGGGAATGGCCGGGCCTTGCCGCCCACAGACCGTAACCGAGTGCCCCCAGGCTGGCGACCTGCAACACCCTCTGCCACCATCGCTGCGAAGTAGGCTGGCGACGGCCGGCCCGCATGTCCATCAGCTGGAACAACAGCACGCCTGCGCCCAGTTGCCAGAAGCGCGTCGTGGTCTGGTAGAAGGATTCCAGCTCATGTCCCCCCTGCAGCGCGCGCGTTACCGCATACGCCAGCGAGGCCGCCGTGGCCAGCACGAACAGCAGCATCGACAGCACGCGGCCGCGACCGCCTCTCCGCCAAGCCAGAAACAGCAGGGGGAACAGCAGGTAGAACTGTTCCTCCACGCCCAGCGACCATGTGTGGGTGTAGGGGTTGAACTCGCTGCGCGGCGAGAAATAATCATTGCCGGTAGCAGCCAACACCCAGTTGCTCAGCCCAACGAAGGCCATGCGCCCGGTCTTGCCGCTGGTCTCACTGAGCCAGGACTCGGGAATGAACAAGGCGCTGAGCAGCGCCGTCAGCAACAGGCAGACCAGCAACGCCGGCATGATGCGGCGCATGCGTCGTGCGTAGAAGCTCAGCGCCCCTTTCCAGCCGAGCGGCGCGGCGGAACGGGCCACCGAGGCGCTGACCACGAAGCCGGAGATGACGAAGAACACGTCTACGCCGGTAAACCCACCCGGCAACCAGCCCGGATTGAGGTGATAGGCGATCACCGCCAGCACGGCGATCGCACGCAGTCCATCGATATGAGGGAAGTAACCGTCCTGCTTCAGCTGGCCCTGCATTGCGTCCCCCGGCAAGAAAGCGGGCGCCATCGGCGCCCGTTGTCTGGATCAGTACACGGTCGTTACCAGACCAGGTCGTCCGGCACCTGATACGCCGGGTCGGCATACGGATCGTCCTGCGCTGGCGCATTTGGATCCACCTTGAGCGCCACCGATGCGGCAAACACCTGCTCAGCCTCGGCCAACAGCGCTGCGGTCACCAGCAGGTAGCGCCCGTTCTGCTGCAGCACGCCCAACTCACCGGCATTGAGCGCCTTGAGCTGGTCTGCATTGACGTAGATGCGCTTGATCTTGCCGCCATACGGGAAGTGACGGGCGATATCGGCGTTGGGATCGTTCAACCCCTTGTCCTTGACCAGCTCATCCAGCTTGGCGCGTGCTTCGCGACGCAGTCGTGCTTCTTCCTGCTTCTGTCGTTCGGCCTCGATGCGCTCGTCCTTTTCCTTCTGGGCGCGGATTGCGTAAGCCTTGGCCAGGTCAATGTCTTCCTGCGAGCGCGGCTTGCGCGGCGCCTGCTGCGGGCGCGCCTGGCCAGGCTTGCCAGGGTGGCGTGGTTTGTCCTGCTGCCCCGGCTTGCCGGCATGTGGCTTGGCGGAAGCAGCGTGCTTGCCCTGCGGGCGGCCGTCACGGCGCGCCTCGGGCTTGCGCTCGGGCTTGGGGACGGGCTTGAAACCCAGCCCAAGAAGCTGGTCGCGGAGAGTATCGCTCATGGTCAATGCTGCTT
This sequence comes from Stenotrophomonas sp., assembly GCF_032061965.1. Taxonomy (GTDB): domain Bacteria; phylum Pseudomonadota; class Gammaproteobacteria; order Xanthomonadales; family Xanthomonadaceae; genus Stenotrophomonas. The sequence continues at coordinate 260,597 of NZ_DAMBEF010000001.1, forward strand.
GTATCAGTAGTGCGGGGGCGGCGGTTCGCTGGCGGAATCGGCATTCAAGGCCGACCGCACCTTGCCGAGGTCTTCCAACAGGACGCGCAGCACATCGGTATTGCGGGCGCCTTCGATACGCGCGTCAGCCAGCGCATCGCTGAGCTCGGCCAATGCCTGCTCCTGGAACGAAACACGCATTTCCAGTTCGATCAGGCGGTCTTCCAGCGCCTTCTCGCGGGCGCTGGGAATCAAATCATGCTGCATGGACTGAACGCCCCCGGCCAATGCCGTAGTAAGCCAGGCCCGCCGCTTCAATCTCGGCCGGGTCATAAAGATTGCGGCCGTCGAACACCACCGCATCGCCCAATGCTTCGCGCATGCGCTGGAAGTCCGGGCTGCGGAACTGCTTCCATTCGGTGATGACCACCAAGGCATCCGCATCCTGCAAGGCATCGAACGCGGACGTGCAGAACGTCAGATCCTCGCGCTCGCCGAACACACGACGCGCTTCCTCCATGGCCTCCGGGTCATAGACGCGCACCTTGGCACCGCCTTCCCAAAGCTGTGCAAGCACACGCCGGCTTGGCGCCTCGCGCATGTCATCGGTGTTCGGCTTGAACGCCAGGCCCCAGATGGCGAAGGTCTTGCCGCGTACACCCTCGTCCTCGCCGCGGTCGTAGTGGCGCTGGATCAGCTCGAACAAATGCCCCTTCTGGGCTGCGTTGACCGACTCCACCGCCTCCAGCAATTGCGGCTGATGGCCGTGCTGGGCGGCGGTACGGGCCAATGCCTGCACGTCCTTCGGGAAGCAGGAGCCGCCGTAGCCGGCACCGGGATAGATGAAGTGCCAGCCAATACGCGGATCGGAGCCGATGCCCTGGCGTACCTGTTCAATATCAGCGCCAACACGCTCGGCGATATTGGCGATCTCGTTCATGAAACTGATCTTGGTCGCCAACATGGCGTTGGCCGCGTACTTGGTCAGCTCCGCCGATCGCACATCCATCTCGACCATCCGGTCGCGATTACGATTGAACGGGGCATACAGGCGGCGCAGGGTCGCCACCGCCGAGGCGCTGCGCGCGCCCACGACAATGCGGTCCGGGCGCATGCAATCAGCCACGGCATCGCCTTCCTTGAGGAACTCAGGGTTGGAGACAACGTCGAATTCGATGTGCTGGTCACGGCCGGCCAGCGCTTCGCTGATGGCCGCCTGCACCTTGTCGGCGGTGCCGACGGGCACCGTCGATTTGTTCACCACCACCGCCGGCCGCTGCAGATGGCGGCCGATGGTGCGGGCAACGGCCAGCACGTACTGCAGGTCCGCGCTGCCGTCTTCATCGGGCGGCGTGCCCACGGCGATGAAGATCACCTCGCCGTGTTCGATCGCCTTGGCCGCATCCGTGGTGAAGACCAGCCGCCCTGCGGCGTGGTTGGCCTTCACCATGGGCTCCAGCCCCGGCTCGTAGATCGGAATGATGCCTTGCTCCAGGCCGTCCACCTTGGCCTGGTCGATATCGACACAGACCACGTCGTGACCGACTTCCGCCAGACAGGTGCCGGTAACAAGACCTACATAACCGGTACCAAAAATAGCTACGCGCATGGCAACAACCGCTCCGAGGCGAATGGATTACTTTTCGACGCCCAGCAGCTCGACGTCAAAGGTCAGCGTGGCATTCGGGCCGATCGGACCACCCGGGGTACCGTTTTCGCCGTAAGCCAGCTCGCCCGGGATCCAGAAGCGGTACTTGGCGCCAACCGGCATCAGGCCCACGCCTTCGGTCCAACCCTTGATCACCTGGTCCAGACCGAAGGTGATCGGCTCACCACGCTGGTAGCTGCTGTCGAACACGGTGCCGTCGAGCAGCTTGCCTTCGTAGTTCACACGCACGCGGCTGGTCGGTGCCGGGTGTTCGCCGCTACCGGCGCGGATCACCTGGTACTGCAGGCCCGAGGCAGTGGTCACCACGCCCGGCTGGGTCTTGTTCTTGGCCAGGAAGGCATTGCCCTCTTCGCGGTTCTTGCCCGATACCGCCGACTGCTTGGCGGTGCTGAAGGCCTGCAGCGCGGCCTTGGCCTGCTGGTGGTCCATCAGCGGGGTGCCCTTGCTGAAGATGGTGCTGATCGCCTGGAACACCGAGTCCAGATCGATTTCGTCCTTGATCGGTGCCAGCGACGGGCCAACGGCGTAGCTGCCCAGCATCAGGCCGACCTTTTCACGGTCGACGGACGGCGGCTGGCTGCCCGGCGCCATGCCCGGAACCTGCTGGCCCGAACGCGCCATCATCACGGTACGCAGCGCCTGATCGGTCTTCTGCGCATCTTCCTGCGACAGCAGCGGCTGGCCGCCAGCAAACGCATTCTCGATGGCACGGCGCAATGCAGCCACGTCCACTTCCGAGGCGATCGGCTCAAACGAGCTGGCGACGTCAACGCCGATGGCGTAACCGATTTTTTCACGATCCGAGGTCAAAACAGACTTCTCCTTGGTTGCCGCCGGAGCGGCAGGTTGTTGCGACAGCACGACCCCTGGGGTTGCCATCGCCAGAATCAGAAGCGACGCCACGGCGCCACGCTTTCCCATCTTCATTCGCTGCTTTCCTGGAAGTGAATAAACGCCACCGGCGGCGCGAGGGGCGACATTGTCGCATGCACGCCGCAGATGTCGAGGTACGTCAGTGTGCCGGGGCGGCCAATTCCCGCTCGATGGCTGCACGCAGCTCCGGGTCGTCCGGCCGCACCTTGCTGGGGAACTGTGCCACCACCCGGCCGTCGCGGGAAACCAGATACTTGTGGAAGTTCCAGCCCGGGGCGACGCCGGTGGCCCGGGTCAGGTCGCGATACAGCGGCGTGGCCTCGTCGCCCACCACGTGCACCTTCTCGAACATGGGGAATTTCACCCCATAAGTAAGCGTGCAGAACTCCTGGATCTGCGCCTCACTGCCCGGCTCCTGTCCCTTGAAGTCATTGGAAGGAAAACCCAGTACCGCGAAGCCCCGCGGCGACAGCGTCTGCTGCAGTGCTTCCAGCACTTCGTACTGCGGTGTGAACCCGCACTTGGAGGCGGTGTTGACGATCAGCAGCACCTTGCCGCCATAGGCCTGGTTCAGATTCACCTGCCCCTGTCCGGCCAAGGGACGGAAGCTGCGGTCCAGCAAGGGACCTGCCCACGCCGACCCCGCCATTCCCACACCGGCAGCCATAGCCATAAAAATCAATGCATTACGTAATTTCATGATCCCACTCCCTGCACGGATACAGGCCCTTTGGGGCATAGGCCATCAGTTGGGTGTAACAAAACTTGCAAGTCGCCGTGTCGGTGTTATAGTTGCATACAACACCAGCCACCCTACACAGGGAGCCGCGATGAACCTCAAGCATGGCAGACACGCACTGCACGCCCTGGTTACCTCCAGCGCCTTGTTGATGCTCGGTTGTTCGGCCTCACTTGGCACCGCTCACACCGATGCCCGTGATTATGCCGCCGAGCTGGCTGGTGATGAGCAGGATGCGAACGATTCACCCAAAGCGAAACAGCCGGCCCGGCGGATGCGGACCAGCCTTTCCCTTCCCTACTTTTCTTTCGCACCGTCGCTGAACCCGCGGAGCTGACTCATGACCGATATCACGTGGAGCGATGGCGCTCCCATTTACCGCCAGCTGAAGGACCGCGTCATTGCGATGATGCTGGACGGCCTGTTGAAGCCGGGCGATGCCCTGCCCTCGGTACGCCAGGTGGCGGCCGAATACCAGTTGAACCCGATCACGGTTTCGCGCGCCTACCAGGAGTTGGCCGACGAAAACCTGGTCGAGAAGCGCCGTGGCCTTGGCATGTTCATGACCGAGGAGGCCGCGCAGAAGCTGCGTGGCAACGAGCGCGAACGCTTTCTCAATGACGAATGGCCGGCCGTACTGGAGCGCATCCAGCGCCTGGGCCTGACCTTGAAAGATTTGCTGCCACCGGGGACCACTCTATGAACGCCGCCGTCGAAGCCGTCGTTTCCGCCAAGGGCCTGCGCAAGGCCTACAAGCAGAAACCTGCACTGGACAACACCAGCTTCACCATTGAACCGGGACGCATCGTCGGCCTGATCGGCCCCAACGGCGCCGGCAAGACCACCGCGCTGAAGGCCATGCTCGGCCTGACCGCGTTCGAGGGCGAACTGCGTGTCCTTGGCATGGACCCGCGCACGCAGCGCAATGCCTTGATGAACGATGTCTGTTTCATCGCCGACGTCGCCGTGCTGCCGCGCTGGCTGCGGGTCAAGGAGGCCATCGACTTCGTCGCCGGCGTGCACCCGCGTTTCGACCGGGCACGTTGCGAGCGTTTCCTCGCCAATACCAAGCTGCAGCCCAAGCAGCGGGTGCGTGAACTGTCCAAGGGCATGGTGGTGCAGCTGCATCTGGCCCTGGTGATGGCCATCGACGCCAAGGTACTGGTGCTGGACGAGCCGACCCTGGGCCTGGACATCCTCTACCGCAAGGAGTTCTACCAGCGCCTGCTGGAGGACTACTTCGACGAACAGAAGACCATCATCATCACCACCCACCAGGTGGAAGAGATCGAGCACATCCTCACCGATGTGCTGTTCATCCGCGACGGCAGGATCGTCCTGTCCACCGACATGGAAACCCTGTCCGAGCGCTATACCGAGTTGCTGGCCTCGGCCGAGACGCTGGAAGCCGCGCGCGCCCTGGGCCCGATCGACGAGCGCGCCCTGCCATTCGGCAAGACCGTGCTGCTTTTCGACGGTGTGGACCGCAACCGCATCGCCGCCCTTGGCGAAACCCGCAACCCCGGCCTGGCCGACCTGTTCGTGGCCACCATGAAGGGAACCTACGCATGAACGCCGTTCACCATATCACCCCGCTGGGCAAGTTCAAGTGGCTGCTCAAGCGCGAGTACTGGGAAAACCGTGGCGGTTTCCTGTGGGCGCCCCTGATCGCCGGCGGCGTGTCGCTGCTGCTGTCGTTGATGGCGCTCATTGCCGGGCTCTGGGCCGCCAGCAAAGCCGCCAAAAACGGTGACCTGCACATCAACGGGGTCAACGTAAATGGCCTGGATCTGCAGATGCTGACCTCGCAGATGAGCCCCGACGACCTGGCCAAATGGGGCGAAGGGATGAACTTCACCCTGCTGCTCAGTGCCGGCTGGCCGTTCATCGTGCTTGGCTTTGTCGTCTTCTTCTATTGCCTGGGCGCGTTGTACGACGACCGCCGCGACCGCAGCGTGCTGTTCTGGAAGTCGATGCCACTGTCGGATACCCAGACCGTGCTTTCCAAGCTGACCAGCGCCCTGCTGGTGGCACCGCTGCTGGCGACCCTGGCCGCGATCGTGACCATGCTCTGCTTCATGGTGATGATCAGCATCGTGGTGCTCGCCCATGGCGGCAATCCGGTCACCCTGATCTGGGGCCCGGGCAACCCCTTGAGCATGGCCGCCGGCTTCATCTGCCGCATTCCGGTCTACGCGCTGTGGGCCTTGCCTACCGCCGGCTGGCTGATGCTGTGCTCGGCCTGGGCCAAGAGCAAGCCGTTCCTGTGGGCAGTCATGTTGCCGGTGTTTGCAGGCGTCATCGTCAGCTGGTTCGGCCTGATGAAAGTGTTCGGCCTCAATGCCAGCTGGTTCTGGGGCCACGTGGTCAGCCGCTTGCTGCTGGGCACGGTACCGGGTATCGATCTGGCCTATAACGCCAATGAAATCGATGGCCAGAGGATCCAGTCGATGGCCGGCAGCTTCGCCCCGGAAGTACTGTTTGCATCGGTAACCCGGCCCGAACTGTGGATCGGCGCGGCGGTCGGAGCCGTGTTCATCGTCGCCGCCATCTGGCTGCGCCAGCGCCGTGACGAAATCTGACCCTGTCATGCATTCACGAGGAAACCTGATGAAGATTACGCCCCTCCTGCTGGCACTCAGCCTGCTGCCCGCCAGCGCCTTCGCCGAGCAACATTGCCAATTCAGCAAGCCGCAGGCGCTGGACCTGGATCTTGCCGGGGCCAAGGCCGTCGTATTCGAGGTCAACAGCCACGACCTGCGCCTGCAGGCCAGCCCCGGTGCCAAGGCCGCAGTTGCCGGCCGCGCCTGCGCTTCCACCCAGGACCTGCTGTCCCAGCTGTCGGTCACCCAGCAGAAGGTGGGCGACAAGCTGGTGGTCACGCTCAAGCGTGAGAACCAGGGCCTCAATTTCAACTTCAGCGGCAACACCTACGCCTACCTGGACCTGACCGGCAGCTTGCCGGACAACATCCTGGTCCAGCTCAAGGTCGGCTCCGGTGACGCCTCGCTCAGCGGTGCCCAGTCCATGAGCGCCGACGTCGGCTCGGGTGAAGTGGTGGCCCGCGACATCAGCGGGCTGGCGACGGCGGCGGTGGGCTCTGGCGATATCGAGCTGCACAACGTCGGTTCGGCCTATGTACTGTCGATCGGTTCGGGCGACGTAAAGATCAACGGTGTGCGGGCGGATGCCCGGGTTGGCAGCATCGGCTCCGGCGATCTTGAGCTCACTGCCGTGCAAGGCAACGTGCGTGTGGAAAGCATCGGTTCGGGTGACGTGGACGTGCGTGATGCCCGTGGCGCCGTCAACCTGGGTTCGCTGGGGTCCGGCGATTTCAGCGTGCGCGGCGCAGCCAGCCTGAAGGTCGACCACGTCGGCAGCGGCTCGGTGAACCACACCGGCGTCAGCGGCACCGTCGATCTCCCCAAGAAGCGTTGATCCCTACCCACAGCAACGGAACGCACGCCATGAAGATTCTCTCCGCCCCCCTGCTTGCGCTGGCCCTGGCCCTGCCGTTGACGGCCTGCGGCGAACGCCCGCAGACCAATGGCAATGAAGAAACCCGCCTGGGCCAACAGGTTCGTGAAGCGACCGAGGAAGCCCGCAAGAAGATGCAGGACGGCAATATCAGCATCTCCTCCGACGGCGCCAAGATCGAGATCGCCCCCAATGGCGACCTGCTGATCAATGACAGCGCGGTGGCCCTCAATGACAGCCAGCGTGCCATTGCCCTGCGCTACCGCCAGCAGATGATCGGCATCGCCCAAGCCGGTATCGAGATCGGCGTGCAAGGTGCCAACCTGGGTGCCCGCGCTGCTGGCGAGGCCATCAAGGGTGTCTTCTCCGGCAACACCGATGACATTGAAAAGCGGGTGAACGCCGAGGCCGACAAGATCAAGGCCAGCGCCAACAAGCTTTGCGACCAGCTGCCGGGCTTGATGGCCACCCAGCAGGAGCTGGCAGCGGCGGTGCCGGAGTTCAAGCCCTACGCCAAGATGGACCAGGGCGACATTGATGAGTGCCGCGACGGCAACATCCAGATCTGACCCTGCAAACGGCGGGGGCGGTAGAATGCCCGCCCCCGTCGTTGTTGCTGGTCTTGCCATGAAAAAGCTGCTGCTGTTGATCCTGGTTGCACTCGCCACCCTGGCCACCGGTTGTGACCGTGAGAAATACGCCGAGCACCGCAGCGAACGCAGCAAGCCCAAGACCGAAATTGGTGTGGACCGCGTTGCGATCCGCCGCGCGCCCTACCCCAATCTGGACATTCTTCCGGACGGCCGCCTGCGCGTTGACGACATCGTGATTCCGTTGAACGCCGAACAGCAGGCTCTGCTGCAGACCAGCTTCGTGAAGCTGCAGATCCTGCGCCAGAACACCCTGGTCGATGCCGCGCCCGGCTCGGCCGCCGAACGCACCCTGCCCTTGCAGGTTCCGGCCGGCCAATCGCCGTTCCCGGCCGACCTGGCCCAGCAGATCCCCGAGTTCAAGGAATACGACGAAGCGCTGGCCAACCTGCGCGCGTTACGCTGACCCTGTAGTGCCGACCCATGGTCAGCAAGGGCTTTACCAGCAATGCCAAGGTAGTGCCGAGCCATGCTCGGCAGAGGCGTTACCAAGAATGCCTGCGCAACGCGCGAACCGCATGCACTGCGGAGCAAGGTCTAAAAGCCAACCCCTCCCCCAACCCTTCCCTGCGCGCAAGGGAGGGAGCAGGCATCTGGCCAACCTGCCCGCGCTGCGCTGACTCTGTAGTGCCGACCCATGGTCAGCAAGGGCTTTACCAGCAATGCCAAGGTAGTGC
>NZ_DAMBEF010000001.1:268760-304061 GCF_032061965.1 Stenotrophomonas sp.
CGAGCCATGCTCGGCAGAGGCGTTACCAAGAATGCCTGCGCAACGCACGAACCGCATGCACCGCGGAGCAAGGTCTAAAAGCCAACCCCTCCCCAACCCTCCCCTGCGCGCAAGGGAGGGGGCGGATACGTCGCGCCAAACCTCAATGGTCGTGAATGCCACCCAAGGTCAACGCCGCCGGATCCAGCAGCCGCTTCAACTCGGGCTCTGACAACCCGCTGTCCTCCAGCGCCACCTCCAGTACCGGCCGCTGCTCCTTGTAGGCGCGCTTGGCGATCGCCGCCGCTTTCTCGTAACCGATGATCGGGTTCAGCGCGGTCACCAGGATGGGGTTACGCGCCAGTGCTTCCCGCACCCGCTCCTGCTTGACCACCAGGCCGACAAACACCTTGTCGGCCAGCAGATTCATCACGTTGGACAGCAGCTGGATCGAATCCAGCAGATTGGCCGCGATCAGCGGCAGCGCCACGTTCAACTGGAAATTGCCGGTCTGGCCGGCAACGGTGATTGCGGTGTGGTGGCCAATCACCTGCGCGGCCACCATTACCGTCGCCTCCGGGATCACCGGATTGACCTTGCCCGGCATGATCGAGCTGCCCGGCTGCAGAGCCGGCAATTCCAGCTCACCCAGCCCGGCCAGCGGCCCGGAGTTCATCCAGCGCAGGTCGTTGGCGATCTTGATCAGGGCCACCGCCAGCGCATTGAGCTGACCGGACAACTCGACCGCATCGTCCTGTGCGGCCAGGCCTTCAAACTTGTTGGCCGCACTTTCGAACTTGATCCCGGTGCTGGCCGACAGCGCCCGCGCCACCTTGCCACCAAAGCGCGGATCGGCGTTGATGCCGGTGCCAATGGCGGTGCCGCCCAATGGCAGCCGGCGCAGGCGCTTGAGCGCATCTTCGATACGCCCTTCGGCCGAGGCCAGCTGCGCCGACCATGCCCCAAATTCCTGGGCGAAGGTCAGTGGCATCGCATCCATCAAATGGGTACGGCCGGTCTTGACGATCTTGCCAAGGGTACGGGCACGCTTGTCGATGGTCTTGCGCAGGTGTTTGAGTGCCGGCAGCAGCGACTCCACCGTTTCCAGTTGGGCCGACACGCGGATGGCGGTGGGGATCACGTCATTGGAACTCTGGCCCAGATTGACGTGGTCATTGGGATGCACGCTCGTCTTGCCGGCCTTGCCGCCCTGGTTGGCGAGCGTGGCGATGACCTCGTTGGCATTCATGTTCGACGAGGTGCCCGAACCGGTCTGGTACACGTCAATCGGGAACTGGCTGTCATGGGCACCGATGGCCACTTCCGCAGCCGCCGACTGGATCGCCTTGCCCACGCCCTTCGGCAGCAGGCCCAGGCCGGTGTTGACCTCAGCCGCGGCGCCCTTGATCAGGCCCAGCGCACGGATGAAGGCACGTGGCATGCGCTGTCCGGATACGGGAAAGTTCTGCACCGCCCGCTGGGTCTGCGCGCCCCACAGGGCCTCGGCGGGCACCTGCAGCTCGCCCATGCTGTCGTGTTCGGTACGGAAACCGGTTTTGGATACCTTGCTCATCATCAACTCCGCGCAATCTCATTGTTGGGGAAGGGAAAGCTCTGGCTGGCGGTGGGCAGACATCCCGGCTGGCAACTGCCCACACCATACCCGCCCGCCCCCGCAAAGGCATCCGCGGCCGATGGGATACAAAGGCCCAGCAACGGCAAGGTCCCCGGCAGCGTAGAATATGCGCCCCCGCCACTGCCCAACGCCCGCCGCCATGACGGATACGTCCCGCCAAGAAGCCGCCCTGCTCGCCCTGTCCCCGCTTGATGGCCGTTATGCCGGCAAGGTCGACGCTTTGCGCCCGATCTTCTCCGAATACGGCCTGATCAAGGCCCGCGTGAAGGTCGAGATCGAATGGCTGCTGGCACTGGGCGCCGAACCGGGCATCACCGAGCTGGCTGACTTCTCGGCCGCCGGCAAGAGCAAGCTGCGTGCACTGGCCGATGGCTTTTCGGTCGCCAATGCCGCCCGCGTCAAGGAAATCGAGCGCACCACCAACCACGACGTCAAGGCCGTGGAGTACTTCATCAAGGAACAGCTCAAGGATGATGCCGAGCTGGCCCCGGCGCTGGAGTTCGTGCATTTCGCCTGCACCAGCGAGGACATCAACAACCTGTCCTATGGCCTGATGCTGGCCGAAGCCCGTGAAAAGGTGATCCTGCCCGGCTATGTCGGCATCGCCACCTCGCTGCGCACGCTGGCCCACGCCCAGGCCGAGCAGCCGATGCTGTCGCGCACCCACGGCCAGACCGCCTCGCCAACCACCCTGGGCAAGGAACTGGCCAATGTCGTTGCCCGCCTGGAGCGGCAGATCCGCCAGATCGGCGCGGTCGAGCTGACCGGCAAGATCAACGGCGCCGTCGGCAACTACAACGCCCACGTGGTGTCCTACCCGAACATCGACTGGCCGGCTTTTGCCGAACGTTTCGTCACCTCGCTGGGCCTGGTGTTCAACCCCTACACCACCCAGATCGAGCCGCACGACAACGTCGCCGAAATCGGCGATGCCGCGCGCCGCGCCAACACCATCCTGATCGACCTGGCCCGTGACATCTGGGGCTATATCTCGCTGGGCTACTTCAAGCAGAAGCTCAAGGAAGGTGAAGTCGGCTCCTCGACCATGCCGCACAAGGTCAACCCGATCGACTTCGAGAATGCCGAAGGCAATTTCGGCATCGCCAACGCCCTGTTCGAGCATTTCAGCGCCAAGCTGCCGATCAGCCGCTGGCAGCGCGACCTGACCGACTCCACCGTGCTGCGCGCCGTGGGCACCGCCTTTGGCCACAGCCAGGTCGGCCTGGAATCGCTGGCCAAGGGCCTGGGCAAGCTGACCGTGAACCCGGAGCGCCTGGACGCCGACCTGGATGCGGCCTGGGAAGTGCTGGCCGAAGCCGTGCAGACGGTGATGCGCCGTCATGGTCTGCCCAATCCGTACGAACAGCTCAAGGCCCTGACGCGCGGCCACGGCATCACGGCCGATTCGATGCGAGCGTTCATCGAGACCCTGGAACTGCCGGCCGATGCCAAGCAGCGCCTGCGCGAGCTGACCCCGGGTGGGTATGCTGGCTTGGCGGCTGATCTGGCCAAGGCGATCTGAGCCGTGCCTGCAGCGCGGCCCGGATCTTGAGGCCTTGCTGCAGTTCTATCTTGAGCGCGGTTTCACCTTGCAGCGGCGGAGCGAAAGCTTCGCCGTTGTTGCTTGGGCAAATGCGCACCTGTTGTTTCTGGCCGAGAATCCCGACGCTGCCCGTGCGCCGCGCTGGGCAGCCCTGCGCATCATGGTGGACGACATCCACCCGCTCTGGCGGCGGGCATTACAGCGGCAATGGCCGATGCAACATCCCTTGGCCGATCGGGGTTATGGCCTGCTGGACTTCAGCATGCGGGACCCGGCGGGTTTCACCCTGCGTTTTGCCCAAGCCCTGCCGAGCGCTCCGCCGGAGCCATCGCAATAACCCAAGCCCAGCCGCGTAATGAAACCTTCGCGGCGGCTCTGCCAGCATCCAGCTGACCCCTCAGCCTGGAACCCGCTGATGAAGCATCCAGCTCTCTATTCCGCCCTGGCCCTCCTGCTCGCGTTGACTGGCTGCAACAAAGCCGCCCCAGCCACGCCAACTGCAACTGCAACTGCAGCCCCTGCCGCTACAAGCTCCGACACACTTACAGACCCCGGCGCGGGCGCCCAGTGTGGCGGCAAGAACCTGCGTATCACCCATGACAACAGCAGTCAGGTCATCGATGGCGAATGCGCCGACGTCACCGTTTCCGCCTCCAACGGTTCGCTCAATGTCAGCAAGGCACAGACGATCACGGTTGAAGGCAGGCAGTTCACCGTGCTCAATGACCAGGTCGACACGGTCCGCGTGGTGGGCAGTGACAACATCCTCAACCTGACCAATGCCCGCCACATCGAGGTCAGCGGCAACAACAACATGATCCTCGTCAAGGACATCGCCGAGGTCACCTTCAGCGGCAACGGCAATACCGTCAACCCGAGCAGCAAGCCAAAGGTGAATGACGCAGGCACAGGCAACCGCGTTCTCTGAGGCCAAGGCCGCAGCCAGATGTCCAATGTAGTGCCGAGCCATGCTCGGCAGACGCAGGCCACCGATCGCAGCGGAGCCGGGAATCGCGCCACGTGACAGATTCTGCCGAGCATGGCTCGGCACTACGCAAACACGGCTCGCGCAGGGGATTTGATCCAGATCAGCCGCCAATCGTGCGGTTTGCGGCCAACAAGGGGACAATAGCGGCCTGCGCGACCTACGCGCCCCTGTTCGACCTCCGTTGCAAAGGATTTCCCCCATGGCTGCACGCAAGCAAAAGACCTATCCGATCGAAGTACAGGCCCGCGCCGGGCTGCCGCTGGGCATGGCCCCAGCCACCTTCCTGCGCGACTACTGGCAGAAGCGTCCGCTGCTGATCCGCGCCGCGTTCCCGGACTTCGAAACGCCGGTGATGCCCGAAGACCTGGCCGGCCTGGCCTGCGAGGAAGGCGCGCTGGCGCGCATCGTCAGCCACGACCGCGCCACCGATGGCTGGACCCTGCGTACCGGCCCGTTCCAGGAAGAAGACTTCCCCGGCATGCCCGACCACGACTGGACCCTGCTGGTGCAGGACGTGGACAAGTGGGACCCGGAAGTCCGCGCGCTGCTGTCCTATTTCAACTTCCTGCCGCGCTGGCGCATGGATGACGTGATGATCAGCTTTGCCGCCACCGGTGGTTCGGTGGGTGCCCACGTCGACCAGTACGACGTATTCCTGCTGCAGGCCTACGGTCACCGCCGCTGGCAGATCGACGCCAGCGAGTCGACCAAGGGCAAGCGCCCGCCGCTGGATTTCCGCCCCGATGTGGAACTGAAGCTGCTGAAGAAGTTCAAGCCCAGCCACGACTGGGTGCTGGCGCCGGGCGACATGCTGTACCTGCCGCCGAACGTGCCGCACAACGGCGTGGCCGAAGACCCCTGCCTGACCTTCTCCTTCGGCATGCGTGCACCGTCCTCGGCCGAGCTGATCAGCGACTACCTGGACGACCTGGTCGCCGACGCCGACGAATCCATCCGCCTGCAGGACCCGGACCTGAAGCTACCGGAAGACCCGAACGAGATCGATGCCGCCGCCATGAAGCGCGTCGTCGCCGCGCTCAACGCCCTGCGCATGAACGACCCGGACCGCCTGGGTAACTGGTTCGGCCGCTTCATCACCACCTACCGCGCTGCGGGCGACATCCTGCCCTCGCAGGCCCCGCCGTCGCCGGAAGAAGTGACCGCCGAGCTGGAAAACGGCGGCGTGCTTGAGCGCCACCCCTGGGCCCGCCTGGCCTGGCGCCGTGCCACCCGTGGCGCTTCGCTGTACTGCTCGGGCCTGGCGTTCCAGCTGTCGATCAAGGACGCGCAGACCCTGGCCGGCGCCGAGCAGATCGATATCGCCTTGTTCAACAAGTTGGGCAACAAGGGCCGCGACGCCCTGATGGAACTGATCACCGGTGGCCACTACCAGCTGCTGGACGTGGAAACCATTGCCGCCATGCTCGCCGAGCAGGATGCGCTGGAAGTGCTGGAAGACGCCAACGAGGAAGATTTCGACGAAGAAGCGTTCGACGACGAGGCCGATGCCCCGGAAGTGGAGATCGAAGTCATCGAATACAGCGAAGCCGGTGACGGCGAACCGTCCAGCGCCAGCATCGAGACCGTCCTGGTCAACGAAGAAGGCGTCGAGGTCGTGGTGATCTGCGACGACGGCGAGGAAGAAGGCGAAGACGACGCGGAAACCCCGTCGGCATGAGCCAAACCGCGGTCTTCCATATAGAGACCGCCGACTACGCCGTGCAGCAGGCCCTGCTGCACGGCGTACGTCACACGGTGTTCGTCAGCGAGCAGAACGTCCCGGCCGAACTGGAAATCGACGCCCTGGATCCGGCCTGCGGCCACGCCTTGGCCATCGACGCGCAGGGCCAGGCCATCGGTGCCGGCCGCCTGACCCCTGACCAGCGGATCGGCCGCATGGCAGTGCTGCGCCAATGGCGCGGCAAGGGTGTCGGCGAGGCCTTGCTGCACAACCTGTTGGCACAGGCCCGTGCCCGGGGCTGGGGCGAAGTAAGCCTGCACGCACAGGTACCGGCCCGCGACTTCTATGCCCGCAACGGCTTTCTGCCACAGGGGCCGATCTTCGTGGAAGCCGGCATCGAGCACCAGACCATGCGCCGCCGCCTGGATGGCGCCATGCGCGTTCAGGATCCCGAACAGGCGCGGGCGGCCGTCACCACCGTCATCCACCAGGCCCGTAGGCGCCTGCGTTGGCAGGTCCGCGGCAACGACGCCCTGCTGGGCCAGCCCCAGGTAGTGGCGGCATTGCGCCGGTTTGCCACCGCCCGACATGACAAACAGGTGCAACTGCTGCTGCATGAGGCCGACCTGCCGGCCCTGCCCGCAGCCTTCATCGCCCTGGTGCAACGCCTGCCCAGCGTGTTCCAGCTACGCGAACCCGTTGACCCGGCCGATTGCCAGGTCGCCTCGGCCGGCATCAGCAACGACAGTGGCGATTACTACTTTCGTCCAATAGGCGCGCGCTGCGAGGGCGAGTTGGCCCTGGCGGGCGCGGCACGTGCGCACCCGCAGGAAGAACTGTTCCAGCGTATCTGGGAGCGTTCGCGCGATTGTGCCGAGATGCGCGTACTCGGCGTATAGGTTCTGTCACAACAGGACAGCGACAGGTCAGGTATTAATGCAAGGGACAGTGAGCGCGCCCCTTCCTGTCCGGTGAGGGGTATAATTTGGTGGTTAGAACACGCCCGCGCGGGACGCTGCAGCAAGGTCCCCCGGTTCCCCCGAACTACCCCACAAGCGAATCCGACTCTCCATCGTGGACAATCTACTGAAGCAGTTTGCGCAATCATCGCAGCTCGCCGGCGGCAACGCCTCCTATGTCGAGGACCTGTACGAACAGTACCTCGTCTCCCCGGACAGTGTGGACCCCAAGTGGAAGTCCTACTTTGACGGCTTCAAGGGCCGCGAAGCTGGCGATGTGCCGCACTCTGCCGCTATCGCCCACATCACTGAAGCCGCCAAGAACGCGTTCAACGCAGGTGTCAGCGTCGGTGAAGGCGACGAGCGCGAGCGCAACGTCGGCCGCCTGATCACCGCCTACCGTTCGCGCGGCCACCTCGGCGCCAAGCTTGATCCGCTGGGCCTGACCCCACCGGTCAACCCGCCGGACCTGGGCCTGCCCTTCCACCACCTCAGCGATGCCGACCTCAACGATGAGTTCAGCACCGGTGGTATCGGCGGCCAGCCGCGGATGAAGCTGCGTGACCTGGTTGCTCGCCTGAAGGCGACGTATACCGGCTCGATCGGCGCAGAATTCATGTATATCGCCGAAGTCGACCAGCGCCAGTGGCTCTACCAGCGTCTCGAAAACGCCGGTGGCAACTACAACCTGGACGCCGACACCAAGCGCCGCACCCTCGAGCGCCTGACCGCTGCCGAAGGCCTCGAGCGTTACCTGCACACCAAATACGTCGGCCAGAAGCGCTTCTCGCTGGAAGGCGGCGACTCACTGATCCCGATGATGGACACCATCATCCGCGACGCCGGCAAGGAAGGCGTCAAGGACGTGGTGATCGGCATGGCCCACCGTGGCCGTCTGAACGTGCTGGTCAACACCCTGGGCAAGAACCCGCGCAAGCTGTTCGACGAATTCGAAGGCAAGTTCGAGCACGACGACCGCGCCGTGGCTGGTGACGTGAAGTACCACATGGGCTTCTCGGCCGACGTTGCCAGCGATGGCGGCCCGGTGCACCTGGCCCTGGCCTTCAACCCGTCCCACCTCGAAATCGCCGACCCGGTGGTTGCCGGCTCGGTGCGTTCGCGCCAGGAACGCCGCAACGACACCGCGCGCAAGCAGGTGATGCCGATCCTGATCCACGGCGATGCTGCTTTCGCCGGCCAGGGTGTGGTGATGGAGCTGTTCCAGATGTCGCAGGCCCGCGGTTTCACCGTCGGCGGCACCGTGCACATCGTCATCAACAACCAGGTGGGCTTCACCACTTCCAATCCGGAAGATTCGCGCTCGACCCTGTACTCGACCGACATCGCCAAGATGGTGGCCGCACCGGTCCTGCACGTGAACGGCGACGACCCGGAAGCGGTGGTATTTGCCGCCAAGCTGGCCTATGACTTCCGCCAGCAGTTCCACAAAGACGTGGTCATCGACCTGATCTGCTACCGCCGCTGGGGCCACAACGAAGCCGATGAACCGGCGATCACCCAGCCGCTGATGTACCAGGTGATCCGAAAGCACAAGACCACCCGCGAGCTCTACGCAGAGCAGCTGGAAGCCGCTGGCGTGATCGCCGCCGGTGCCGGCAAGGACATGGTCGACGCCTACCGCAACAAGCTGGACTCCGGCGAAGTCACCACCGAGCTGGCCAAGGTCGAAAAGACCCCGGCTACCAGCAAGATGTACGTGGACTGGTCCCGGTACCTGTCGGGCAAGTTGTCCGACCCGGTCAGCACCAAGGTCGACATGGGCAAGCTGACCCAGCTGGCCACCATGATCAACACCATCCCGGAAGGCGTGGAAGTGCATTCGCGCGTTGCCAAGGTGTACGACGACCGTCGCAAGATGGCCGCCGGTGAAATCCTGGGCGACTGGGGCTTTGCCGAGAACCTGGCCTACGCCACCCTGCTGGACGAAGGCTACGGCCTGCGCCTGGTTGGCCAGGACGTCGGCCGCGGCACCTTCACCCACCGCCACGCCATCCTGCACGACCAGAAGACCGACAACTACTACCTGCCGCTGCGTCAGCTGGTCGAGTCGCCGGAACAGGCCACCATCATCGATTCGCTGCTCAGCGAAGAAGCCGTGATGGCATTCGAGTACGGCTTCTCCACCACCGACCCGAACACCCTGTGCATCTGGGAAGGCCAGTTCGGCGACTTCGCCAACGGCGCCCAGGTGGTGATCGACCAGTTCATCGCCTCGGGCGAAGCAAAGTGGGGCCGCATCTCCGGCCTGACCCTGCTGCTGCCGCACGGCTATGAAGGCCAGGGCCCGGAACACAGCTCGGCACGCCTTGAGCGTTTCCTGCAGCTGTGCGCACTGGAGAACATGCTGGTCTGCGTGCCGTCGACCCCGGCGCAGGCATTCCACATGCTGCGTCGCCAGATGCGCATGGATACCCGCAAGCCGCTGATCGTGATGTCGCCCAAGTCGCTGCTGCGCCACAAGCTGGCCGTGTCCAGCATGGAAGACATGGCCAACGGCGAGTTCCAGCACCTGATTGGCGACGCCACCGCCGATGCCAAGAAGGTCAAGCGCGTTGTCGTGTGTTCGGGCAAGGTGTACTACGACCTGCTGGAAGACATGACCAAGCGTGGCCAGGACGATGTTGCGCTCCTGCGCGTCGAACAGCTCTACCCGTTCCCGCGCCCGGCGCTGGCGGCCGAACTGAAGAAGTACGGCAAGGCCACCGACGTTGTGTGGTGCCAGGAAGAGCCGATGAACCAGGGTGCCTGGTACCAGATCAAGCACCACCTGCAGGCCTGCGTGGCCGATGGCCAGGCGCTGCACTATGCCGGTCGTCCGCGCTCGCCGTCGCCTGCTGTTGGCCACATGTCCGATCACCTGCGCGAACTCGCACAGCTGCTCGCCGACGCGCTGGTCAACAAGATCGACGACAACTACGCCGAATAAGCCCCCTTTTCCACAAGAAAACGAAACCAGGAAATCAGCCAAATGGCCACCGAAGTCAAAGTACCGGTACTGCCCGAATCCGTCTCCGACGCCACCATCGCCAGCTGGCACAAGAAGGCAGGCGAAGCCGTCAAGCGTGATGAGAACCTGCTCGACCTGGAAACCGACAAGGTCGTGCTGGAAGTACCGGCACCGGTTGATGGCGTGCTGAAGGAAATCAAGTTCCAGGAAGGCGACACCGTCACCTCGAACCAGATCCTGGCCATCATCGAGGAAGGCGCGGTTGCCGCTGCTGCACCGGCCGCTCCGGCCGCCGCTGCTGAAGCACCGAAGGCTGCCGCTCCGGCAGCGGCTGCACCGGCCGCTGCCGCCGCACCGGCCCCGGCTGCCAAGTCGGCTGCCGACACCCTGCCCCCGGGCGCCCGCTTCTCGGCCATCACCGAAGGCGTGAACCCGGCTGACGTGTCCGGCACCGGCCGCCACGGCGCCGTCACCAAGGAAGACATCGTCAACTTCGCCCGCAACGGCGGCGTCGGCAAGGCCGGCGGTACACGTCCGGAAGAACGCGTGCCGATGACCCGCATGCGCAAGCGCATTGCCGAGCGTCTGATGCAGTCGAAGAACTCGACCGCCATGCTGACCACCTTCAACGAAGTCAACCTGTCCAAGGTGTCGGCTGCGCGCAAGGAACTGCAGGAAGAGTTCGTCAAGGCCCACGGCATCAAGCTGGGCTTCATGAGCTTCTTCGTGAAGGCCGCCGCCAACGCGCTGCAGCGCTTCCCGCTGGTCAATGCCTCGATCGATGGTGACGACATCATCTATCACGGCTACTCGGACATCTCGATCGCCGTGTCCACCGAAAAGGGTCTGGTGACCCCGGTGCTGCGCAACGTCGAGCGCATGTCGTTCGCCGACATCGAAAAGGCAATTGCGGACTACGCCAAGAAGGCCCGCGACGGTAAGCTGTCGCTGGAAGAACTGCAGGGCGGCACCTTCACCGTGACCAACGGTGGCACCTTCGGCTCGCTGATGTCGACCCCGATCGTCAACCCGCCGCAGAGCGCCATCCTGGGCATGCACGCCATCAAGGACCGTCCGATCGCCGAGAACGGCCAGGTCGTGATCGCGCCGATGATGTACCTGGCCATGTCCTATGACCACCGCATCATCGACGGCAAGGATTCGGTGCAGTTCCTGGTGGACATCAAGAACCAGCTGGAAAACCCGGGCCGCATGCTGTTCGGCCTGTAATTCCGCTCGAAGCCCCTCTCCCTCCGGGAGGGGGGTTGGGGTGAGGGCCTCGGCCCTCCCGCACCCTCATCCGGCGCTACGCGCCCCCTTCTCCCGCAGGGAGAAGGGATTGGTACCAAGGAATCTCAAATGGCTGAACAATTCGACGTCGTCGTCATCGGTGCAGGCCCGGCCGGTTACCACGCGGCCATCCGCGCCGCACAGCTTGGCCTGAAGACCGCCTGCATCGATGCAGCGCTGGGCAAGGACGGCAAGCCGGCACTGGGCGGCACCTGCCTGCGCGTGGGCTGTATCCCGTCCAAGGCGCTGCTGGACTCCTCGCGCCAGTACTGGAACATGGGCCACATCTTCGATCAGCACGGCATCAGCTTCAACGACGCCAAGATCGACGTGAGCAAGATGGTCGGCCGCAAGGACGCCATCGTGAAGCAGTTCACCGGCGGCATCGCCCAGCTGTTCAAGGCCAACAAGGTTGCCACCTACTACGGCTTTGGCCAGCTGCAGGCCGGCAACGTGGTCAAGGTCAAGCAGCACGACGGTTCGGAAGTCGAGCTCAAGGGCACCAACGTCATCATCGCCGCCGGCTCCGATTCAATCGAGCTGCCGTTCGCCAAGTTTGACGGCAACCACATCGTCGACAACGTCGGCGCGCTGGACTTCACCGAAGTGCCCAAGCGCCTGGCCGTCATCGGCGCTGGCGTGATCGGCCTGGAACTGGGCAGCGTGTGGAAGCGCCTGGGTTCGGAAGTGGTGATCCTGGAAGCACTGCCGGAGTTCCTGGCTGCCGCCGATGCCGAAGTGGCCAAGGTTGCCGCCAAGGAATTCAAGAAGCAGGGCCTGGACATCCGCCTGAACGCCAAGGTCTCCAAGACCGAGATCAAGAGCAACGAAGTCATCGTCAGCTACACCGATGCCGAGGGCGACAAGACCCTGACCGTCGACAAGCTGCTGGTGGCCGTCGGCCGTCGCGCTGCCAGCAAGGGCCTGTTGGCCGAGGGCACCGGCGTGCAGCTCAATGAGCGTGGCCAGATCGTGGTCGACGACCATTGCCACACCGGCGTTGATGGCGTCTGGGCGGTGGGTGACTGCGTGCGCGGCCCGATGCTGGCCCACAAGGGCTTTGAAGAAGGCGTCGCCGTGGCCGAACTGATCGCTGGCCTGCCGGGCCACGTCAACTTCGACACCATCCCGTGGGTGATCTACACCGAGCCGGAACTGGCATGGGTCGGCAAGACCGAAGCCCAGCTCAAGGCCGAGGGCATCCCGTACAAGGCCGGCAGCTTCCCGTTCGCCGCCAACGGCCGCGCCGTCGCCATGGTCGAGCCGGCTGGCTTCGTCAAGGTGCTGGCACACGCCGAAACCGATCGCGTGCTGGGCATGCACCTGGTCGGCGCCAATGTCTCCGAGCTGGTGCACGAAGGTGTGCTGACCATGGAGTTCAGTGGCTCGTCCGATGACCTGGCCCGCATCTGCCACGCCCACCCGTCGCTGTCCGAGGCAGTGCACGACGCGGCGATGGCAGTGACCAAGCGCGCCATTCACAAGGCGAACTGACAGCTGGGATTGGAGAATCGGGATTGGGAATTCGCAAGAGCCCTCCCGATTCGACGTCAAAGGGACGCCGGCAGCGATGCTGGCGTTTCTGTTTCTTGAAGCTGGGATTGGGGATTCGGGATTCGGGATTCGCGAACGCGGCCATCCCCTTCCACGAACTCCAACCAACCGATCTCCCGCTTTTGCTTTTAGCTTTTGCTTTGCCGAATCCCAAATCTCGAATCCCCAATCCCAATCCCCAATCCCCAATCTCGAATCCCCGCCCCCAAACCCCCCAACCCCGGCCTGAACACATGAAATCCATCTGCGTCTATTGCGGCTCCAACCCTGGCGCCAAGCCCATCTATGTCGAACGCGCCACCGAACTGGGCAAGCGCATCGCCAACGAAGGCCTGCGCCTGGTCTATGGCGGCGGCCGCACCGGCCTGATGGGCGCGGTGGCCGATGGCGTGCTGGCCGCCGGCGGCGAAGTCACCGGCGTGATCCCCCAACATCTGGTGGACATGGAAGTGGCGCACAAGGGCGTGACCTCGCTGGAAATCGTCGGCTCGATGCATGAGCGCAAGTCGCGCATGTTCGACCTGTCCGATGCCTTCGTCGCCCTGCCTGGTGGCTTCGGCACCGCCGAGGAAATTTTCGAGATGCTGACCTGGCGCCAGCTGGGCATCGGCAACAAGCCCTGCGCCTTCCTCGACATCGACGGCTTCTACCAGCCGCTGATCGGCATGATCGACACCATGGTCAGCGAGCGCTTCCTGCACCCGGAACAGCGCGAAGACCTGTGGTACGGCGAAGACACCTCGCAGATGCTGGAGTGGATGCGCAATTACTCGCCGGCCCAGGCCGACAAGTGGTTCGACGAAAAGAAGCGCAACGCACTGCGTTGATCAAAACAGCAGGAGCGGCGTAAGGCCCCAAGGCCACCGCTCGAGCAACCGCCAAATGCACGCCCTCCCCTTGCCCATGGCAACGGGAGGCAAGCAGACGAAACCGGCGTGCTGCGATCCAGCGCTCTGGCGCTGCGGCCGCTACACCGACAACTGCAACGTCTGCTCGCGCGGTGCCGGGTAGCCCAGCAGGTAGCCCTGGCCAAAACTGCAGCCCAGGGACATCAGCGTCTGCATCTGGCGCTCGTTCTCCACGCCCTCGCCTATGGTTTCAATGCCAAGCGTCCTTGCCAACGACAGCACGCCTTCGACCAGCGCCAGCGTGCTCTTGCCGTTCTCCGCATGCAGGCCGGCGACGAAGCTGCGATCCACCTTGAGCGCGTTGATCGGGAACCGGTGCAGGTACGACAGCGCCGAATAACCCGTGCCGAAATCGTCCAACTGCACCACGATGCCGTGCTCATTGAGCTGATGCAGGGTTTGCAGCGTGCGGGGCGCATCTTCCAGCAAGGCCATCTCGGTGATCTCCACCCGCAGTCGCTGCGGATCTGCACCGGCCGCCTCGATCAGCTCCAACAGGCGGCCAACGAACTCCGGCGAGCGGAAATGCCGTGGCGAGACGTTGACAGAGATGTAACCGGACGCTGTCTGCGCAAGGTCAGCAAGCACCTGCTCATAGATCAGCCAATCAACCTGCTCTATAAGCCCACTCTCCTCACCCAACGCGAGGAAATCGCCCGGGTACAGCAGGCCACGCCGCTCATGCTGCCAGCGCAACAGCGCCTCGTAGCCCACCACGGTGCCATCCTGCAATGACACGATTGGCTGGTAGTACGGCAGGAAGTCGCGCTTCTTGATCGCCCGGCGCAGATCCGCCTCCAGCTCCAGGCTGCGGACCGCCTCGTCATGCATGGCGCCATCGAACATCACGCATCGATCCTGGCCACGCAGCTTGGCGCGGTACATTGCCGCGTCGGCATCACGCAGCAGGTCGGCACCCGACGCATAACGCGGGTTCCACAACGCGATGCCGATGCTGCCGGAGGGGAACAGCTCGCGCCCATCCACCCACATCGGCGCCTCCAGCGCCCTCAGTAGCCGTCGCCCCAATTCCATCGCTGCGTCGGCACCGCGCTCGCAATCCACCAGCAGCGCGAATTCGTCACCGCCCAGGCGCGCCACAACGTCGTCGCCGCGCACCAGCCGCACCAGGCGGCGCGCAACCTCGACCAGCATCTGGTCGCCGGCAGCATGCCCGATACTGTCATTGACCCATTTGAAGCGATCCAGGTCGAGGAACAACAGCGCGAAGTGCGGGGCGATACCCAGCTCCGCACTGGCGATTGCCCGCTCAAGCCGATCCTGCAGATGCAGGCGATTGGGCAGACCTGTCAACACGTCGTGCATCGCAAGGTGGGTCAGGCGCTGCTCGGCCCGCATGCGCTCGCCAATCTGCGCAAGCAGCTTCTGATTGACCTCGCCCAGTTCGCGCGTGCGTTCGGCAACCCGCTTCTCCAGCTCGGCATGGGCCTGCAGCAGGCGCTGCTGGTCGCGCTGACGCGCCAGGCTGGTGCCAAGCGCGCGCGCCACGAACACCAACAGGCGCTGGTCGTCCGCACTGAACACAACATCGGGCGAATAGCTCTGCACCGCGATCACGCCAACCACTTCGTCATCGCTGAACAAGGGAACGCCCAGCCAACAGTGCGACTTGGTGCCGAACTCCTGCACCTTGCCCGCGGCGATCAGCACGTCGATGTCAGCGCGCATAGCGCGGACCGGCTGGCGACTGCTCACCGTGTATTCGGTCAGGCCGTCACTGAACGCACGTGGCGCGCGCTCGCGGTTGTAGCGGTCCACGGAATACACGAACTCGATGCCGGTGCCGCCGTTTGTCAGCATCGCCACGTAGAAGTTGCTGGCGTCCAACAAGCCACTGATGATGCCGTGCAACTGCTGGTAGAACTCGGCGCGACCGTGCCCCATCATCGCCAGCTCGGAGATATTGAACAGCGCAGCCTGCAGCAACTCCGCACGCCGGCGCACGACGATCTCCTCCTGCAGGTGACCGTTGATGCGTTCCAGGTCGCGGGTACGCTCGCATACCCGTTGCTCCAGCTGTGCATGCGCCTGATGGCGGTCCATCGCGGTGAGGATGTGCTTGGCAACGAAATTCAGCAGTGCCCGCTCTTCTTCGCCATAGCAGGCGTCTGCCTCGTAGCTCTGCACCACGATCGCACCGCACACGCGATTTTCACGCCACATCGGCACGCCCAGCCAGTCATTGCTTTCCGCACCTTCCTGGGTCGACGCCTGGTAGTCGAGGAACTTCAGCAACTCACGCGAAGGACCACTCATCACCCGCCCGTGTCGCAACACGGCGAACGTCAGGCTGGACGGCATTTCGTCGTGCCGGTAGCTGCGTCCCGCTTCCGGGACGAAGTCATCCTGCTCGTCAACGTAATAAAGGAACTTCAGGCTGCTCTGCTGATCATCACATTCGACGATGTAACAGTTTTCCGCGTACATCAGCGAACACAGGATGCGATGGAAGTAGCGCAGCATTTCCGGCATCGCCAGGTCAGCACCCGCCAGGTCTGCAATTTCGTACAGCGCCTTCTGCAGCTGCTTCGAACGTTGCAGCTCCTCGATCTGCATGCGTTGCCGCTGCGATTGGAACACGCAGCCCAGCAGTACCCGCGCCGTTCCCTGCCACGCCTTCAAACGAGCGTCGGTCAGGTCGGCGGCATCGGCCACCACCAATGCCAACTCGGTGTCCTCGTGTTCCCAGAGCCAGCCTTGTTCGCCCGATGCCGGGGCTGCAGTGCACAACACCGTGTGTGCCTGCCGCCGCAGTTCGTCATCGCCCGGCGGATAGCTGCAGTTGGCCTCGCCCACGACCGCATCGCGCCACGCCAGCGCAACACGCGCGCCACTGGGCAACAGCCCTTGCAGGCTGGCAACCACCTTGGCAATGGGCGAAGGTATATCAGCGCGTGGCGTTGGTCCGGTACGCGCTGCAATCTCGCTGTAAGACATGGATCCGATCTCTTCTGGGTTCCGGCTTACCGGAACTCCCCCCTGCACGAAGCATACCGCCCCCAAGGGCAGCCAACGCCGGCAACCCGAACAAAAACATTGCTTCACATTTGTGAACGCGGGCGCCACTCCTCCCGGTGCCGGCTAGGCAGAAATGACGGCACCACGTAGGCTTTGCCTCGTGGACACCGCCGTGCAATCCCCCACCGACGAAGTGCTGATGCTTGCCTATGCGGGCGGCGACAGCGATGCCTTCGCCGAGCTTTACAGCCGTCACCGGGCGCGGCTTTTTCACTATCTGCTGGGTCAGGTGCGGGACCGGCCGCTGGCCGAGGAACTGTTCCAGGATGTCTGGCAGAAGATGATCAATGCACGCCGGGGCTGGAAGCCGGACGCAGCTTTCGCCACCTGGCTGTTCCGGATCGCCCACAACCGGCTGAACGACCATTGGCGTGCCGCCCGACATCGTCCGACGGCGCCGGACGACGCCGATGAGCGCACCGCGCGCTTGGCCGATGGCTGCACCCCCGAATTGCTGGCCGACGAGCAGGCCCAGCGCCTGCAGTTGCGTCAGGCGCTGGCAGAACTGCCGGCGGAACAACAGGAAGTCGTGATCCTGCGACTGGAACAGGAACTCAGCCTGGAGGAAATCGGGCAGATCACCGGCGTTGGCCGGGAAACCGTCAAATCGCGGCTTCGCTATGCGATGGACAAGCTGCGCGCGAGGTTGAGCGAATGAACCCCTCCGACCACCTGACCCCGGAAGAACGCGACCTGGCACGCCTGCTCGGCCGCCCCGGTGCGCGTGTAGCTGGGCCCAGCGCACGCGTCGATGCCGACATCCTGACACTGGCCCGTGCACCAGCGCCGGCCAGCCCTGTCGCCAGCGCCGCACCTGCCGCCGCGACAACCTCGTCGCCCACCTCGTCTACGCATGGCCGCGGCTGGGACCGGCGCCGCCGCCTGACCTCATCGCTGGCCATTGCCGCTTCATTGGTGCTCGTGGTGGGGCTGGCATGGCAGCTGCAACCCAGCGGCCCGCAACTCCCCCCGCCAGCTGGCGACGCCGCCCAAGCGGCCGTGGCTGCCGATGCCGCACCTGCCGCCGCGGATGCTGCGGCTGATACCGCGCACGCAGAAACAGAAGCCGCGAATGCCGGACCCGCGCCTGCGCCCGCAGCCCAGCGCGTGGAGCCGATCGCTTCACCGCAGACCCGCCAGCTGGCACCGGCAGCCAGCGCGCCGCAGGAGCTTCTACCCGCACAGCCCGCCGCAGACGATGCGGAGAACATGGCCTCCAGCGCAGCCCCGTATGCGGCCGCTGAAATGGCAGCGCCACCGGCCCCGGCCCCGCCCGCTCCCGCGCCCGTTGCACCATCGGTGATCACCGTACCGCCACAGCCCACGCAAAATAGCGGTGAGACGAGCGATGCGCCGTTGCGCCTGCGCGCGCCGCGCCCGCAGTTCGAGGGTCCGCGCATCATTCCGCATGCCGGCGAAAAAGCGATGGAAAAGGCCAGCGCCGCGCGCCAGCTACGCAGCGCCCCGATGCCGGCTGCGGCATCCGTCGCGGCCGCCAGCGTCGATATCGAGGCGGACACCACGCTGTCGCGCCGGCAATGGCTCAAGCGCATCCGCGAGCGTCTGGAGTCCGGCGACCAGGACGGTGCCCGCGCCAGCCTGCGGCGGTTTGCCCACGACTATCCCGAGGCACGGGTACCCAAGGATCTGCAGCCACTGCTGAAGGACTGAGCGACAGCGCTGCCAACCGCTTCTCCACTAGAATGGTGGCGATGCTCGATACCCTCGCCGCGCCCGCCAGCCATGAGCTGGAGATCAAACACAGCCGTTTCCTCGCCCGGGCCGCGCCCGTCAGCGATGCTGCGCAGGCGCTGGCATTCGTCCAATCGGTCTCGGTAGCTGATGCCACCCACAATTGCTGGGCCTACCGGCACGGCAACGACTACCGCTCCAGCGATGACGGCGAGCCTGCGGGGACCGCCGGCCGGCCGATCCTGGCCGCGATCGATGGCCAGGGCTATGACCGCATCGCGGTAGTGGTCACCCGCTGGTACGGTGGCATCAAGCTGGGCGCAGGTGGCCTGGTGCGCGCCTATGGTGGCACCGCCGCCGAGTGCCTGCGCCTGGCCCAGCGCAGCCCGCTGGTACCGATGACCGAGCGCATCCTGCAATGCGGTTTCGAGGACATGGGCATCGTACATACCCTGCTCGGCAACGCCGGGGCCGAGAAGCTTGAAGAACAGTTCCTGCCCGAAGGTCTGCGCCTGCATGTGCGCCTGCCGGCAGACCAGATCGATGCGCTGGCCCTGCGCCTGCGCGACGCCACCCGCGACCGCCTACGCCTGAGCGAGCCCGTCGACCATGACCGACACTGACACCTCCACGCCACCGCGCAAGCTGCAGAAACTGGGCAGCCTGAAGACCTTGTGGCCCTTCGTGCGCCGACATGCCGGGCTGTTCACCGCATGGCTGGTCGCGCTGGCCGTGTCATCAACGGCCACCCTGAGCCTGCCGATGGCGGTCAAGCAGATGATCGACCATGGCTTCTCCGGTGGCGGCGAAATCAATCGCGCCTTCATGTTGTTGTTCGTCGTGGCCGTCGTGCTGGCCCTGGCCACGGCTGCCCGCTTCTTTTTTGTCTCCCTGCTGGGCGAAAAGGTAGTGGCCGACCTGCGAGCGCAGCTCTATGCGCACCTGATCGGCCTGGATGCCGGCTTCCATGACCGCACCCGCAGTGGCGAACTGGTCTCGCGCCTGACTGCCGACAGCGAACTGCTGCGCAGCGTGATCGGTTCGACCATGTCGGTTGCCCTGCGCAGCAGCGTCACCGTGATCGGTTCGATGGTGATGCTGTTCGTCACCAGCCCGCGCCTGGCGGTGTACTCGCTGATCGGCATACCGCTGGCCGTACTGCCCATCGTCCTGGGCGCCCGCCAATTGCAGAAGATCTCGCGCGCGAGCCAGGACCGCGTTGCCGATGCCAATGCCTTGGCGGCAGAGACCCTGGGCGCGGTACGTACGGTGCAGGCACATGCCCGCGAACCTTATGAGCGGGGGCGTTTCGAGGCGGCGCTGGCAGTGTCCGTTGCCACCGCCAAGCGCCGTATCCGCACGCAGTCCTTTGTCACCGCCATTGCGATCGTATTGGTGTTCGGCGCCATCGTCGCCGTGCTGTGGTCGGGCGCGCACGACGTCGTGGATGGCCGCATGAGCGCCGGCACCTTGGGCCAGTTCGTGCTGTACGCCTTGATCGGCGGCGGCTCGGTAGGCGCCTTGGCTGAAGTGTGGAACGAGCTGCAACGCGCCTCAGGCGGCATGGGCCGTATTGGCGAACTGCTGACGGAACAGGCACGCATCACCGCGCCCGCGCACCCACTGCCATTGCCGGTCCCCGTGCGTGGCGAGATCCGTTTCGAGCACGTGTCCTTCCACTATCCACAACGCCCCGATCACCCGGCGCTGGATGATTTCAGCCTGACCGTGGCACCTGGCGAAACGGTCGCGCTGGTGGGGCCCTCCGGGGCTGGCAAGAGCACCGTATTGTCACTGCTGCTGCGCTTCCACGATCCGGACAGCGGTAGCCTGCTTCTGGATGGCATCGATCTGCGCGCACTGGATCCCGCGCAGCTGCGCCAGAGCATTGCCCTGGTACCGCAGCAGCCAGCACTGTTCGCCGCCAGCGCTGCCGACAACATCCGCTATGGGCGGTTGGAGGCAAGCGACGACGAAGTGCGCGCGGCGGCCCGTTCCGCCGAAGCAGACGACTTCCTCATGCAGCTGCCGGAAGGCTATGCCAGCGACCTGGGTGAGCGCGGCGCGCGCCTGTCCGGGGGCCAGCAGCAGCGCGTGGCTATTGCCCGTGCCCTGCTCAAGGATGCACCGGTGTTGCTGCTGGACGAAGCCACCAGCGCGCTGGACGCGCAGAGCGAGCGCGCTGTACAGCAGGCGCTGGAGCGGTTGATGGCAGGCCGCACCACGCTGGTCATCGCGCATCGCCTGGCAACGGTACTCAAGGCCGACCGCATCGTGGTCATGGACCATGGCCGCATCGTCGCCCAGGGCACCCACACCGAACTGTTGGCACAGGACGGTCTCTACGCGGAACTTGCGCGCCTGCAGTTCATTGATTGAGAACGCCGCGGTAACGCACACCTAACAAGCGCAGCGGCAAGCTCCTCGTGTGGCGCACCTGCGCGTGCGCCACGTGTCCCTGTCTTGGAGACGAGCTATGGCGTTTCGACAATTCCCTGCAACCACCCGCGATGGCGAAAGCTGCATCGTCATCGAATTTCTCGATGAGCCCGCCGACAGCAAGGCCGGCAACGCACCGCGACCGCCCCGTTATGAGCTGGCCGATGGCCGCCCGCTGCTTCGACGCGGCAGTGAGCTGTTCAGTGCAGACGGTGAAATCAGCCTTTCGATGAGCCAGCCTTACCGGGCCTGAGCACCCACTTGCCCGCGCGCCGCAGGCACCTGACCGGCGCGCTTGGGCGGGCCCGTCATCACAAGGTTCAATGCCTTCCTGAATAGGCTTTGCCAATACGGCCCGGTACTGGCCAATATTTCATCAACCATCTTGACAGCCTTGTGCCCCAAGGCTCGCAAGCGATTATCCACAAAATTGCGCACACCTCTCTGTGGATTAAGTCGCAGCCGGTGAGACGCTGTTGCGGTTGACACAGGGCGCAGACACGTCCCAGGGCAAGCCCTGTAACCCGGGCGGACCTCGCGCCAGCCTGTGCTGCCCGGGTTGAACAGCTGGGGTTTCGCGGCTTGTGCCGCTACCGCCGGCCCTATCGCTCCAGCACGCGACCTATGCCACTAAGGTTGATTTCCGCGGCGGCGGCTTCCAGCACATCGACGGCGTACGCCTGTACGAAGCCCATGCGGAAGTGCACTTCACCGGCAGGCGTGCGCGAGGAGTGGATCGACGCCAGGCTGATGCCGTGACGTTCGAACACATGCAGCAACTCCCGCAGCGAGCCGGCACGATCCTCCGGCAGGTGCACGCTCATCGCACGCTGGTCCGTCAGGTCTGCCAGCAGGTAACCAACCCGCTCGAAACTGTAGTTGCCATCGCGCAGCGTCTGCTCATCCACCGCCGCCTTGTTGTCGGCCAGGAACTGCGAGCGGAACACCGCACGGGCGGCATCATCGCCTTCGCCCACCAAGGCACGCAGGCTCTGCAGCTGCTGCAGCAGATGATCCAGTACCTCGCCTGCATGCGGGTTGCCGAACTGGATGTCCTCGTAGATCGCCGGGTTCAACGACAGGATGCGCGCGATCACCGCGGCGTCCAGTTCAAACGCGGCCGAGCGGTAAGGCATCAACTCACCGAGTGACCCCAGCATCGGCGCGTACTGCCGCAGCACGCCGGCCTGTGCCAGGTGCGTGGCGTGCACCATCGCCTGTACCAAGGCCATCACCCGATCGTGGTGCTCGGCACTGCCACGCACGCACTCGGCCTGCAGCGCGATGCAAAGTTCGTCCAGCCAGGCCTGCCAGCGCGCATCCAGGCGCGCCTCGCAGACCACCATCACCCTGCCCTTCAAGGTTGGCGCCTTGGGTGGCGCCGTCATCGGGTGCAGCCCTGCCACCGAGGCCTGCGACTCCAACATCGCAGCGACCGGCTCGGACTTGATCGAGGTGACATCCAGCCAAAGCCGGCCGCGTTCGCGCCCCGCCGACTGCTTCACGTATTCGCGGATCAGCGCGGGCGTGTGCCGGATGGGCGCCGAGAACAGCAGCACATCGGCCTGTTCCAGCAGTTGCTCCGGCGTCTGCGAGTTCGCGTCCACCGGATCATGGCCAATCACCTGCAGGCCCATGCGCGACTCGAAAAAGCCGCGCAACCAACGTCCATAGGCACCCCCGCTACCAACGATGCCGATGACCGGCAGCGTCATGCCAGACGCTCGGCACGGAAGCGGTAAGGCGTGCCCAGAGCGGCCGGGGCAGCGGCCAGTACGTCGAATTCTTCCACCCCGGTAGCCAGGGTTGCTTCCAATGCCGCATGTACGCCGGCAATCGCACGGCTTACACCGTCTTCGAAACGATGGCCCTTGAGCAGGAAGGCCACCAGCAGCGACATCAACACATCGCCCGTGCCAGCCACATCCACCGGCAGGTGGGGTGAGGTCCAACGCCAGATCTGTTCGCGACCGATGGCCAGGGTCACCAGTTCACCAGGATCGCCGGACACCGAATGTGCAATCACCCATTCCGGGCCACGTTCCAACAGCTTGCGCGAGGCAGCGATGGCGTCGTCCTGTTCCAGCGCGGGCATGCCGGTCAGGCGGCCCAGCTCGAAGGCATTGGGCGTGACCAACCAGGCGTGCGGCAGCAACCGTTCGATGAAGATCTTTTCCAGCCCGGGCTCGACGTAAGGACCGGTGTGGGTGTCACCGATCACCGGGTCCAGGCAGTAACGCAACTGCGGCGATTGCGGCAAAACCTCGTCCAGCCAATCCGCGAACGCGGCACCGTTGGCAACGCTGCCAAAGTAGCCGGACACCAGCGCGCCGGCACGCTGCGGCAGACCACGTTCGGTCGCGCCTTGCAGCAATTCGGCGAACCAGTCCGCCGGCAGTACGCGGCCGCGCAGCGTTGCATAGAACGGCGCATTGCTCAGCAGCGTGGTGGGAATTTCCGCGACGCGCAGACCCAGGGCACGCAGCGGCGGCACCGCCGCACTGTTGCCGGCATGGCCATAGACCAGTTGGGATTGCACGGAGATCACGTCCACCGGCGACGGCCCATCCGGGCGTTGCCGACGACCGTGCACGAGATGGCTGTGGTCGACTTCGTTCATCGCCGTATTCTACGACCGCGCAGTGGCATGCGACTGCATACGCTTGCGGGCGCAACCAAAAGCAGATCGCATAACGAAAAAAGCCGCAGCAAGCTGCGGCTTTTCCGTTGAAACCAGCACAAAAGCAAAATTCCTGTAGTGCCGAGCCATGCTCGGCAGAAGCGTTACCGGGAATGTCACATAGCCGAGCATGGCTCGGCACTACAGTGAGGCTCTATTTGCCGAGCATGGCTCGGCACTACAGTGAGGCTCAGGATTTCATGCGTTCCCAGAAGCCCTTGACGCCGTCGATGAAGGTTGCCGACTTCGGCGAGTGCTTGCGCGCTTCTTCACCGATGAAGGTAGCCTCGAACTGCTCAAGCAGCTTGCGCTGGTCAGCCGTCAGGTTCACCGGGGTTTCCACCACGATGCGGCAGTACAGGTCGCCTTCGGTGCGGCTGCGCACCGACTTGACGCCCTTGCCACGCAGGCGGAACAGCTTGCCGGTCTGGGTCTCGGCCGGGATGCGGATTTCCGCCTCACCGCCAAGGGTCGCCACGCGGATGGCATCGCCCAGGGCCGCCTGCGAAATACGCACCGGCACTTCGCAATGCAGGTCATCACCGTCACGGGTGAAGATTGCATGCTCACGCACGCGCACTTCCACGTACAGGTCACCCGCCGGCGCTCCCGCCGGGCCGGCTTCGCCCTCGCCCTGCAGGCGGATGCGGTCACCCGTATCCACGCCCGCCGGCACCTTGACCGACAGCACCTTGTCTTCCTCGACACGGCCATTGCCGTGGCAGGTCTTGCAGGGCTTGCTGATGATCTGGCCGCGACCGTCGCAGTTGTGGCAGGCCTGTTGCATGGCAAAGATGCCACGTTGCACGCGCACCTGGCCGCGACCACCGCAGACGTTGCAGGTCTCGACCTTGCGATCTTCCGAGCCGCTGCCGTCGCAGTCACCGCATTCGGCCAGGGTCGGGATCTCGATGCGGCGCTCGACGCCAGCCACCGCTTCTTCCAGGTCCAGCTCCATCACGTAGCCGATATCGGCGCCGCGACGCGGCTGGCGCGGACCGCCGCCACCTCCGCCAAAGATATTGCCGAAGATGTCGCCGAAAATATCGTTCATGTCCGGACCACCGGCACCACCGCCGCCCATGCCGTGCTCGAAAGCAGCGTGGCCGTGGGCGTCATACATGCGCCGCTTGTTGCCGTCGGACAGGGTTTCGTAAGCCTCCTTGCACTCCTTGAAGGCAGCTTCGGCGGCAGCATCGCCCGGATTGCGGTCCGGATGGTGCTTCATCGCGCAACGGCGATAGGCCTTCTTCAACTCTTCATCGGTGGCGGTGCGGGCTACGCCCAGTACTTCGTAATAATCGCGCTTGCTCATGCTCTTCTCTCCCTCCCCCTCCAGGGGAGGGCCAGGGTGTCGGTTCGTCGACAACACAAAGGTCCGGGGCCGTCAGGCAACCCGGACCCTCACCCCAGCCTCTCTCCCGAGGGGAGAGAGGCCATGGATCATCAGGACTTCTTGTCGTCCTTGACTTCGGTGAACTCGGCGTCCACCACGTCGTCGTTGGACTGGCCGCCGGCGTCGCCGCCTGCTGCCGGACCGGCCTGTTCGGCGCCGCCGGAAGCCGCAGCAAACAACGGCTGGCCCGCTTCTTCCAGTGCCTTCGACTTGGCTTCAATCTGCGCCTTGTCGTCGCCCTTCATCGCGGTTTCCAGATCGGCCAGTGCGGCTTCCACCTTGCCGATGACATCGCCACCCACCTTGCTGCCATGCTCGGTGATGGCACTGCGGGTTGCGTGGATCAGACCATCGGCCTGGTTGCGGGTCTGCACCAGCTCCTGGAACTTCTTGTCTTCCTCGCGGTTGGCTTCCGCGTCGGCGACCATGCGTGCGATCTCTTCCTCGGACAGACCCGAACCGGCCTTGATCTCGACCTTCTGTTCCTTGTTGGTCTTCTTGTCCTTGGCCGACACGTGCAGGATGCCGTTGGCGTCGATGTCGAAGGACACCTCAACCTGCGGCATGCCACGCGGTGCCGGCTCGATGCCGGACAGGTCGAACTTGGCCAGCGACTTGTTGTAGCGGGCCTGCTCGCGCTCACCCTGCAGCACGTGCACGGTCACGGCCGACTGGTTGTCCTCGGCGGTCGAGAAGGTCTGCGAGGCCTTGGTCGGGATGGTGGTGTTCTTTTCGATGATCTTGGTGAACACGCCACCCATGGTCTCGATACCCAGCGACAGCGGGGTCACGTCCAGCAGCAGCACGTCCTTGACGTCGCCGCCCAGCACGCCGCCCTGGATCGCGGCACCCAGTGCCACGGCTTCGTCCGGGTTGACGTCCTTGCGCGGTTCCTTGTCGAAGAACTCGGTCACCGCCTGCTGCACCTTCGGCATGCGGGTCTGGCCGCCGACCAGGATCACTTCGCTGATGTCGCTCGAACGCAGGCCGGCGTCATTCAACGCAACGCGGCACGGCTCGATCGACTTCTTGATCAGGTCTTCAACCAGCGCTTCCAGCTTGGCGCGGGTCAGCTTGATATTCAGGTGCTTCGGGCCGGAGGCATCTGCGGTGACGTACGGCAGGTTCACTTCGGTCTGCTGCGCGGACGACAGCTCGATCTTGGCGCGCTCGGCGGCGTCCTTCAGGCGCTGCAGGGCCAACGGATCCTTGCGCAGGTCGATGCCCTGGTCCTTCTGGAACTCTTCAACCAGGTACTCGATGACGCGGTTGTCGAAGTCTTCGCCGCCCAGGAAGGTATCGCCATTGGTGGCCAGCACTTCGAACTGCTTCTCGCCGTCGACGTTGGCGATCTCGATGATCGACACGTCGAAGGTGCCGCCGCCCAGATCGTAGACAACGATCTTGCGATCCTTGTTGTCACCCTTGTCCAGGCCATAGGCCAGTGCAGCCGCGGTCGGCTCGTTGATGATGCGCTTGACGTCCAGACCGGCGATGCGGCCTGCGTCCTTGGTTGCCTGGCGCTGGCTGTCGTTGAAGTAGGCCGGCACGGTGATGACTGCTTCGGTGACCTTCTCACCAAGGAAGTCTTCGGCGGTCTTCTTCATCTTTTCCAGCACGCGGGCAGAAATTTCCTGCGGTGCCATCTTCTTGGCATCGCTGGTCTGTACCCAGGCATCGCCGTTGTCATGCGCCAGGATGCCGTACGGCACGTGGGCGATGTCCTTCTGCACTTCGGCGTCGGTGAACTTGCGGCCGATCAGGCGCTTCACCGCGTAGAAGGTGTTCTTCGGGTTGGTGACGGCCTGACGCTTGGCCGAGGCACCCACCAGTACTTCGCCGTCCTTGGTGTAGGCGACGATGGAGGGCGTGGTGCGATCGCCTTCCGAGTTTTCAATGACGCGGGCCTTGCCGCCGTCCATGATCGCCACGCACGAGTTGGTGGTGCCGAGGTCGATACCAATGATCTTGCCCATGGGGGACTCCTGAGGATTCGTTTGCCGGCAGCCGCCGGGGATGAATGGGATGTGGGGGATGACCCGATGACATTCAAGTCATCCCCGGAACACTGTTTGCTGGTGGCTGCGCCTGTTTAGGCAGCGGCCAGCCAGCGGGGCCGATCA
This sequence comes from Stenotrophomonas sp., assembly GCF_032061965.1. Classification (GTDB taxonomy): domain Bacteria; phylum Pseudomonadota; class Gammaproteobacteria; order Xanthomonadales; family Xanthomonadaceae; genus Stenotrophomonas. Next base: position 295,636 of record NZ_DAMBEF010000001.1, read on the forward strand.
GTCGGCCCGGGCCACCACCACCAGCGCCGGCCGCAGCAGGCGCTCGTTGAGCAGGTAGCCCTTCTGGAACACCGTCACCACTGCGCCCGGCGCCACGCCTGCCGGCGCGTCGACCTGGCTGATGGCCTGGTGGTGTTCCGGGTTGAACGGCTGGCCGGTCGGGTCCAGCAGGGCCAGCCCGTTGTCGGCAGCCACCTTGAGCAGCTGCTTGTAGGTCAGTTCAAGGCCTTCGCGCAGCGGGTTCGGCTCGGTGCCTGCCGCGGCAAGGCCGGCGTCCAGGCTGTCAAACACCGGCAGCAGGTCGCCAAGCAGCTTTTCGTTGGCGAACTTGCGGGCCTGTTCGATATCGCGGGCCACACGCTTGCGCTGGTTTTCCAGGTCGGCGCGCTCGCGCAGCGACTCGGCCTTGACCTGCTCCAGCTCGGCGCGGAGCGCCTCGATCTGGTCATGCTGGGCGTCGTCGCCGCCAGCAGCGCTGTTCTCGGGGTCGAATTCAGTGTTTTCTTGGTTCATTTCCGGTTCCCTGACGGATGTTCTGCCGCCTACCCGCCCCGTATGTGGGCTGTACCGGCAGTTTCAAGGCTCCGACTCATCCTGTGAGATCAACTTCTTTTAGTCTGCCAGGGACAACACCCCCACATTGACCTGCCCGGCACGCGTGCTAGCTTTGCGCGGTCCCCTGAACTGCCTGCCATGCTCAGACATCTATCGATCAAGGATTTTGCTGTTGTCCGCGCCACCGAACTGGAGTTCGGCCCCGGCATGACTGTTGTTTCCGGTGAAACCGGTGCCGGCAAGTCATTGATGGTGGACGCATTGGGTTTCCTGTCCGGGCTGCGCGCCGACTCCGGCGTGGTCCGCCATGGCGCCACGCGTGCCGAGCTGTCGGCCGAATTCAGCCTGGTCGACGATGCCCCGGCCCGCGCCTGGTTGCGCGACAACGAGCTGGACGATGAAGACCAGTGCCAGCTGCGCCGGGTGATCCGCGCCGACGGCGGCTCGCGGGCCTTCATCAACGGCCGCCCAGTGCCGGTATCACAACTGTCCGAACTGGCTGGTTTCCTGGTCGAGATCCATGGCCAGCACGACCAACAGGCACTGCTGTCGCGTCCCAGCCAGCTGGCGTTGCTTGATGCCTTCGCCCGCAACGAGGTCGAGCGCGGAGCCGTGCGTGCCGCCACCGGCAAGTGGCAAGCGCTGCTGGACGAGCGCGATGCGCTCTCGCAGCAGGGTGACGTATCCGACCGCATCGGCTTCCTTGAGCATCAGCTGGGCGAACTGCAGCGCGAGGATCTTGAGCCGGCGGCGGTGGCCGCCCTGGGCGCCAGCCACCGCCGCCAGGCCCACTCCACCGCGCTGATCGAGGCCTGCCAGCGCGCCGGCGGCCTGCTCAACGGGGACGAGGACGGCCCGTCCCTGCTGTCACTGCTACAACAGGTTCGCCATGAGCTGGGCCGTGTCAGCCAACACGATACCCGCCTCGGCGACATCGACGGGATGCTGGAGACGGCCGACATCCAGCTGCAGGAAGCCCTGGCGCAGCTGGACCGCGTGCAGGACGACCTGGATGCGGATCCGGACGCATTCGAAGAGATTGAGCGCCGCCTGGGCCGTCTGCACGACCTGGCCCGCAAACACCGCGTACCGATGGAAGAACTGGCCGCAACCCGCGACCGCATCGAGACCGAACTTGAGCAACTGCGTGGGGCTGACGAACGCTTGGCCAAGCTGGCCGGGGAAATCGACAAGGCTGCCGCCCAGTGGCAAACGGTAGCCGCCACCCTGACGGCCAGCCGTCAAGCCGCCGCCAAGGCGCTTTCCGACACGACCACCGCGCTGATCGGCGAACTGGGCATGGGCGGTGGCCAATTCCAGATTGAATTGGAGCCGCAAGCCCAGTTGCGTCCGGACCCGAACGGCGCCGAGCGCGTTGAGTTCCTGGTCGCCGCCAACGCGGGCCAGCCGGCCCGCGCCCTGCGCAAGGTTGCTTCCGGCGGCGAGCTGTCGCGCATCTCGCTGGCAATCGAAGTTGCCGCGCTGGGCCTGGATGCCGTACCCACGATGGTCTTCGACGAAGTGGACTCCGGCATCGGCGGCGCCATCGCTGACATCGTCGGCAAAAAACTGCGTGCCTTGGGTGAGCGCCGGCAGGTGCTGTGCGTAACCCACCTGCCGCAGGTGGCCTCCAAGGGCCATGCCCACTACCGCGTAAGCAAGGCCCCGGTGGAAGGCATGACCCAGAGCGCGGTCGAGCTGCTGGACGGCAAGGGCCGCGAAGAGGAACTGGCACGCATGCTGGGCGGCGCCGAGGTCAGCAAGGAAGCGCGGGCAGCGGCCCGCAAGCTGCTGACCGAAGCTTGATCCAAGGCAGCTTTGGCTTTGGCTTTGGCTTTGGCCTTGGCCTTGGCCTTGGCCTTGGTCTTGCTTCGGCTTCGGCTTCGGCTTTCAAAAGCCCCTCTCCCGCCTGCGGGAGAGGGGTTGGGGTGAGGGCAGCCTCTCGCCTTCAAGCTTCCGCCCCAAAGCCCCTGCACCGCCTACCAACAACGCGCAAGCAGCCCACCACCGCTCGCCTGGCGGTTCGTTGTTGAACACTCTTGCGCCGACGCAAGCGCCCCCCCACTGGGGAACGCAGGCCAGAAAAGCAGACCCCCTTGGCACTGCCCGGGGACCTTCACGGGGGACTCCCCTGCCGAGCAAGGCTCGGCACTCCCCCCTCTCCTGGCAGGGGAAGAACCAAAACAAAAACACCGGCCATTGGCCGGTGCTCTTGATTCAACTACACAGCCCTGGGGCCGTGAAGTCCCGGCTCAACGCCGCTTCTTGCGCACGTACAGCACCAGTGAGTGCTCTTCCAGTTCATAACCATGATCTTCTGCAATCTTGCGCTGCAGTTGCTCGATCTCGTGGCTTTCGAACTCGATGATCTTGCCGGTGTCCATGTCCACCATATGGTCATGATGGGCACCGCGGTCCAGTTCATAAACCGCCTGGCCGCCTTCAAAGTTGTGCTTGAGTACCAGCCCTGCCGCTTCGAACTGGGTCAGCACACGGTAAACCGTGGCCAAACCGATCTCGTCACCGCAATCAAGCAATTGGCGGTAGATATCCTCGGCGGTGAGGTGGTGATGGGGGGTGTTCTGCTCAAGCAGGGCCAGGATGCGCATGCGGGGATGCGTCACCTTCAGGCCGACTTTGCGCAGGTCGTTGGATTCCATGGCCATCGTGTTCATTGGCGGTTTACGCCAGTTGCCTCCGGTCAGATCGCGCTGGGTGCCGGGGAGTGTATCATCGCCCTGATATCCCCAACCGTCCTACCCAATGCGCAACCTCTTGCTGATCGCCGTTGTCGCCCTGTCCACCACTGGCTGCGGCATCATTTACAAGCAGCCCATCTACCAGGGCAACCTCATCCGCGAACAATCCGTGTCGCAGTTGCAGGTTGGCCAGAGCAAGCAGCAGGTCAATGCTTTGCTGGGCACCCCGTCCATCCCGGATCCGTTCCACGCCCAGCGCTGGGACTACACCGCCAGCCAGCGCGTCAACCGCTTGGGCAGGACCGAGGTGAAAAACTTCACGGTGTTCTTCGAGAACGACCAGGTCACCCGCTGGGAAGGCGACTACTTCCCGACCCAGGATGCGGACCTTGCCCGGAACAGCGTGCGCCAGTTCGGCCGCAACCTGGCCAAGGACAAGAAGAAGGGCCGCTGATCTTCGGCGTTCCCTGACAGGATCAATCGCCGCCGCGCGCTCGCCGGCGGCGATTTTCTTTGGGGTCCGCCAGCAGGGGCCGCAGCAATTCGATGCGATCCCCGGCCACCAGCATCTGCTGAGGGCGCGCGAGGACCCCGTGCACGGCAAAGGCAACGGCCAGCTCGGCACCCGGCAATGCCGCCGCCTCCACCGCATCGGCCACGGAACAGCCTTCGGGCAGCTCCAGCTCGCGGCACAGGTAGTTGTCGGGCCAGGCCAACACCACTTCCACGCGCATGGCCTCAGGGCTCCTGGTCGGCAACACGCACGAAGTCGTTGACCATGCGGTCGGCCAGCCCCTGGAAACCCAGCGCCAGCGCCGGCCCGAGCAACCGCGACGTTGGCTCGAACTCCAGTTCCAGGCTGACCTTGCAGGCAGTCTCGGACAGCGCATGGAACTGCCAACGCCCGTGCAGGCGCTTGAACGGCCCATCGCGCAGCTGCATATCGATGCTGGACGGGCGCTGCAAGGTGTTCTCGGTCATGAACCAGGTACGGAACGAGCCCAGGCCCAGATCCAGCCGGGCAACGAGCTTCTGCTCCCCCTGTTCCAGGATCTCGGCCTTGTCGCACCATCGGAAACGACGCGGGTAGGCGGAAACATCATTGACCAGGTCGAACATCCGCTCGGCAGAGTGTTCAACCAATGCGCTGCGGCGAATGGTAGGCATGGGATTACTAATTTTGTCCGGAATGCCTCCGGATCGGAGACAATACGTAAATGAGCAAGAACTCCGGCAAGGATAAAGCAAAGAACGCGACGGCCGACAAAACCATCGCGCTGAACAAGCGTGCCCGGCACGAGTACCACCTGGAAGAGCGCTACGAGGCGGGCCTGGTCCTGCAGGGCTGGGAGATCAAGGCGATCCGCGCCGGCCGTGGCAACATGACCGACGCCTACGCCTATGTGAAGGATGGCGAAATCTTCCTGATCGGCGCCCAGATCACCCCGCTGATCCAGGCCTCGACCCACACCGTCCCCGAAGACCGCCGCCAGCGCAAACTGCTGCTGCATCGTCGCGAGATCGACAAGCTGATCGGCCGCGTCGAGCGTGACGGTTACACCCTGGTCCCCACTGCGATGTACTGGAGCAAGAACAAGATCAAGCTCGAAATCGCACTGGCCAAGGGCAAGCAGAACCACGACAAGCGCGACACCGCCAAGGAACGCGACTGGGCCCGCGAGAAGCAACGCGCCATGCGCGCCCACAACCGCAACGCCTGATGCCAAGCGGTACGCTGCGACCGGCGAGCGCGCAGGATGCCGAGCAGCTTTGTGCCCGCCTGCTGGCCTTCAACCAGAAGGCCGGTGGCACCGATTTCGATGAAATCCCCTTGCAGCTGGCCAGCCAAGATGCCAACGGCCAATTGCGTGGCGGCCTGCTGGGGGATATCTGCGCAGGCTGGCTGGTCATCCACGTGCTGTGGGTGGACCCGGAATACCGCGGCACCGGGCTGGGCAGCCAGCTCCTGTCGCAGGCAGAACAGCAGGCACGAGCAACCGGCGCCCACGGCGTGACCCTGGACACGTTCGACTGGCAGGCGGAGGGTTTCTACCTGCGCAACGGCTATGAAGTGTTCGGCCGGCTTGCGGACTTCCCTCTCGGCCACCAACGCATCTACCTGCGCAAGACGCTCTAGCCCAGCAACACCCTGCGCAACCACAGCCGTTGCGCGGCTGGCGACTTCAGCGTCGCGTACAACAGGGTCAAGGTGACCACCTCTGACAGCTCCACTGCCCTGCGGTCATCACCCTGCTGCCATTGGCGGGCCGCGTCTGCAGCCTCTGCCGGCAGCAACGCCAGGATTGCCGCATCGTCGAGTTGATCGACGCGTTGCTGCAGCAACCGGGACAGCTGCAGGACACGCGCCGTATGGACCAGCAACTGCGCGATAGCCGCCGCCATCGCCGCCAGGGCAACCCGCTCCACGCCAGCCGGATCCAACCCTGACCAAGGCGATTGCAGTACCAGCAGCAACACCGCCGCAGCCAGATAAACACCCAACCACCGACGCCGCACCTGCCGCATCCAACCCAGCACCGCCGCGCACAGCACCAGCAACAAGGGCGCGAGCAAGGGCAAGTGCATCCGCCCCGCCCAGACCGCGGCGGCAGCTGCCAATGCCAACAACACGTAAAGCGCACCCGGCGCCAACGCCCGCTGCCGGAACGCACGCCCCACCCCGCCCGCCAACGCGCGCAGGCTGCGCTGCTGCATGACCATCACTTGCTTCCCTTACCAAGATGGCACTCATGCTTGACGAGGAAACGTCGCAGAAAGGTCGGTACTGCGTTAACGGGAGGAAGCTACGTTCAGCCGATGCGTGACGATTCAGCTGGTTTCAGATAGCATCACTCCCGCTTAGTGAGGTTTTGGCAGCCAACCGGTCCACTGGAAGGCCACTGAAACCCTCACAACTCAGTCCAACCGGGGGTGCACTGGTTTCGACGGGGGTTGTGAAGTCGCTTGGTGCATGCCGAGGGGGTAGCTTTCCTCGTAAATCCAGCTGCAAAACTCTAGTTGCCAACGACGACAACTACGCTCTCGCCGCTTAAGGCGTAAGCCCCGAACCCACTTGTGCCCGTGCTCGTGGATGTAGGGTCATTATCACGGAACCGGCTGTGACGGCTGCCTGTCAGTCACGGCTTAACCAAAACAGGCTGGTCCCTGGGTGCGCTTTGCACACCGTGCTGCCACGGGACGAGATCCAACGGTGAGCTAAGCATGTAGGACCAGGGATGGAGCGCCTTCGGACGGCGGTTCAATTCCGCCCACCTCCACCATTAGATGGACCGACAAGGTCCCAATCAGGCCGGAAACCCAACAGCAACAAGGGTTTCCGGCCTTTTTTGTGTCCGTCGCAGTCCGCCCCGTTGCGTTGCAGACCATAAGTGGTCGCCCGGGAATGGCTGACCAAACGGGACTGGGTGGATAGCTACCGGGTCAAGGTCGCGGCCTGGCTCGGCAACGACGTGTCCCTGTGGATCGGCAGCAGGCCGGCGGCAGAGCTGTGAGCCCCCGACTTCCTGGCCGTGGCCTGGACGATTCTGGACGAAGTGCTTGGCTTCCGGCCTGACATCATCGAGCAGCAGCTGGCACACGAAGTACGCGACCCGAATGGCCGGTCCCACAACCGGACTTCACACCTGCCGGAACGCAGGAAGATGATGCAGGAATGGGCTGATTACCTGGACAAACAACGGACTCCACCAGCGAAGTTCGCGTAGTCCGGCCACCAACGCGCGGCCATGACCTCGAACTTGACCACCTCCTGCACGAGTCGGTTTTACATCTGGATATGAAACAGGCAGTCAGATTTGATACTGACTACCTGCTTCAAATCGTTCGAACTGCCGTTACGGAATGGTCGGATATACAAATGGCTCAGGTAGCTGAGGTGAGCAATCCCCTGTTAGGACGCACGAATCCACTACCGTCATACCGGGTGGCAGCATGTTCCCCCCGTCCACTGCGATCCCGCCAGTGGGACTGACCGTCGTTACCCAATTGCAGGACAGGTTCAATCCGAGTTTGCTGCAAACGTACCCACCGACCGGATCGCTAGCCGGGGAACAGGGATACCAATCGTGCCTTTGATAGGGGGAGCTGACGTTCCCTCGAGAATGCCTGACATTGTTGCACCACTGTATTTTTTGACCTACGAGGGTGCCGTTGGAATCGAAGTAAGCAATGTTGGTCGCGTACATCGGTGCGGCTTGCCCCGTTCCGCTCATTGCCAGTCCAACAATAATCGCCATCACCGCAACAAAATGCTTCATGTCACCCTCCTGGTTGACCTGATCATTCAGGCAAACACGAGAATACGGTAGAAGTTGCGCCGATTCTATTGTCGTTCCTTACAGTCACTATTGCCCCAATGGCCTAGCTCTTTCTGCCACTTCTTTGCAGATCTCGCGTCTCAGTACATGCGTTTGACCCGCCCGATCATCTGGCCATTGACAACATCCCCCTGCCCTCGCCTTTCACCTCGAACGACCGCTTCGCCACCGATGGTACGATTTGGCCATGCCAGACCCATCCGTCGACAGGTGTCTATCGGACGATGAGCTGTCCGCCTTGCGCCAGGCCTTTGAGCGCTACGGGTCGGGCGATGGGTTCTGGATGGCCTGCGAAACGATCATGGAACAGGCCGTCATGCGACTGGGCTGCGACCGAAAGATCGTCGTAGACGAAATGCGTGCAGCTTTCGATGAGTGGTCGAGAAACGATCCCCAGTTCTTGTAGGGGGACCGTCTCAAACCGTGAGCCGGCCTGCTCCGATCATCCGGCGCCATGACGCATCTGCCGCTTCCCTCTCAATTCGCCTGGCAAGACCACGTTGGCCACGCCCTCACCCTGCGCGGCCAGATCATCGCGTCGACCGCGGATCTGCCCAATGGGCGCGCCAGCTCGGTGCGACGTCTACATACCCGCAGCATGGCGCGGGAGTTTCACTAAGACCCCGAAAGCGCCGCCCGCTTCCTGGCCGCCTGGGTCAACCGATGGGAGCGGCAAATCGAGACCCTCTATGCCAGTCTGCCGACGTCTACCTACCAAGCGGTTATGTCCGAACCATGCGGGGAAGCGGAGCCAGTCAACGCGCCCGGTGGCGGCCGGGTTGTAATGACCCACTGAAAACCTGCTCAGGTGTTAGTTTTCCCAAAGGAGACACCG
>NZ_DAMBEF010000002.1:0-65635 GCF_032061965.1 Stenotrophomonas sp.
AAGGATCGCCCGGAGCCGATAGTGCGCGCACCCGCGACAAGCCCCGGGTGCGCTGGGCTTACCCGGGCTACAACGGTCTGCCTGTAGTGCCGAGCCATGCTCGGCAAGGATCGCCCGGAGCCGATAGTGCGCGCACCCGCGACAAGCCCCGGGTGCGCTGGGCTTACCCGGGCTACAACGGTCTGCCTGTAGTGCCGAGCCATGCTCGGCAAGGATCGCCCGGAGCCGATAGTGCGCGCACCCGCGACAAGCCCCGGGTGCGCTGCGCTTACCCGGGCTACAAAGGTCTACCTGTGTAGTGCCGAGCCATGCTCGGCAAGCGCCCAAGGAAAACGCAAGCCCAGCCAGCCCTTCACCAACGGCTACTCAAGGCTTCGCTTCACGCTCCCGCAACTGCTTGATATAGGTCAGCTCGTTGTTGGCCACCTTGCTGCCGGGCTCCAGCTTCAATGAATCCTCATAGGCGCTTTGGGCTGCTGCCAGATCGCCCAACTCGATCAACGCATAGCCAGTACCACGCAGCGCGAGCGCCTGCGCATAGGCTGCTTCCGGATGCGTGCGGGTCAAGACCAGCGCGCGCTGGTAGCTATCCAGTGCCCCCGCCCAGTCCCGCATCATGTTGAGCGCGACGCCGCGTTCGGTCAGTGGTTCAGGCTCATAAGGCGCGGTCTCATGGGCCCTGTCCAGCCAGCGCAGCGCCTGCGCCGCGTCGCGTAGTTCCACCGCGATATAGCCCAACCGAATGTAAACATTGGCGCAGGACGTATCCAGCCAATCAATCGGTTGGCCATCGCCATGGTCGCGCAGATACAACTCGTACTGGCGTTGGGTGCGGAAGCTCAGCGAGCGCCGCCCCGGGGCGGCCCGGTACTGGTCGCACTGGCGGGCGGCGTCAAGCATCAGCGCCTTGGCCTGGTCGTGCTCGCCCTTGAGGCTGAGCGCGTTGGCTTCGTCCACGACGCTACGCAGTTCCTTACCGAGAGCTGGCTCGCCGGGTTGGGAGTAGATCTGCGACGTGGTCAGCTGAATCGGATCAGGGGCGTCCTGTGCGATTGCGGGCGTGAAGGGCAGGGTGAACGCAATCCACAGCAGATGGCGCATGCGAATCCTTGCGTAGCGGCGTTGCGGCCAGCCTAGCCGGAGCTTTCGCGGATCGCTAGGGGGCCGGTCAGTCGCGGGGCGCCATCGCCAGGATGGCCAGTTGCTGCTGCGCCTCCTCGTTGCCGGCAGCGGCCGCTGCCTGCACCTGGGCCAGGTCCGGATGCTGCACGACCAGTACCGGAAACTCGCACTGCGGGCAGCTGTATTCGGTCTGCTCGTCGTGCAGCTCCATCTCCATCTGCCGGGAGTTGCCCTTCCATTCGCAGGCGGGGCAGTTGTGCACGTCGTCGCGCCAGCCGGGTTGGTAGTAATCGTTGACAGTGATGGTCATGGGCAATTCTGGAAAGAGGCGTTGGAAGTGTAGCCCCGGCAAGCGTCAGCGCGCCCGGGGCTACGGTTGCGCAGCGCCTGCGATCAGTGCAACAGCACCAGCGTGGCCAGGCCGAGGAAGGTGAAGAAGCCCATCGAGTCGGTCACTGCGGTCAGGAAGATGCCACTGGCCAAGGCGGGATCGAAACCGAAGCGCTTCAAGGTCAGCGGCACCAGTACGCCGGCCGAAGCAGCGAACAGGAGATTGAAGGTCAGGGCGACGGCGATCACCAGCGATAGCCCCGGCATGTGGAACCAGGCCAGCACGATCAGGCCCAATACCGTACCGAGGAACAGGCCGTTGAGCAGGGCCACCCGCAGCTCTTTCCAGAGCAGGGTGCGGGCATTGGAGGCACCGACCTGGCCCAGCGCCAGGCCGCGGATCATCAGTGCCAGCACCTGGGTGCCGGCGTTGCCGCCCAGCCCGGCGACGATCGGCATCAACACCGCCAGTGCCACCAGCTTGTCGATGGTGCCTTCGAAGTGGCCGACCACGCTGGAGGCGAGGAAGGCAGTGCACAGGTTGATCGACAGCCACATCAAGCGGCGCCGCATCGCGCGCCAGACCGGACTGAACAGGTCCTCGTCCTCATCCAGACCGGCGGCGCCCAGCACCTGGTGCTCGGCCTGGCCGCGGATGATATCGACCACGTCATCGATGGTGATACGGCCGATCAGGATGTTGTTGTCGTCCACCACCGGGGCGGATACCCAGTCATGGTCGGAGAATTGGCGGGCCACTTCGTCGGCGCTTTCGCCCACGTCGATGGCCGGTTGTTCGTCGTCGATCAGCCGGTTGATCGGGGTGGTGTCTTCGTGGGTGACCAGTGAGGCCAGTGACAACCGGCCCAGGTACTGGTGGCGGCGACTGACCACGAACAGGTGATCGGTGTGGTCGGGCAGCTCGCCGCGCAGGCGCAGGTAGCGCAGCACCACGTCGACGTTGACGTCGGCGCGCACGGTGACCACGTCCGGGTTCATCAGGCGGCCGGCGGTGTCTTCCGGGTAGGACAGCACCTGTTCCAGACGCTCGCGGTTTTCGCGGTCCATCGACTTGAGGACTTCGTCGATGACGGTGTCCGGCAGGTCTTCCACCAGGTCCGCAAGGTCATCGATGTCCAGGTCTTCGACCGCGGCGATGATTTCGTCCGGGTCCATGTCCGCCAGCAGGCTTTCGCGCACGTCGTCGCCGACATGCACCAACACCTCGCCATCGTCCTCGGCGTCGACCAGCCCCCACACCACCTCGCGCTTGCCCGGTGGCAGCGATTCGAGCAGGTTGCCGATCTCGGCAGGCGACAAGGTGTTGACGAGACGACGTACCGGCCCGAGCCGGCCACTATCAAGCGCATCGGAAAGCAGTCGCAGCTGGCGTGCGGTCTTGTCGTGGCGTACGGCTTCGGCCATGCGCAGCTCCCGGGTGTGTGATGGCCGCTAACCGGGGCAGCATGCACCAGCGGCGGTGTTGAGCCCGTCATTATCGCGTGCAAGGTACATGCTTTGCACACGCTTTTTGCGCATCAGTCCAGCGCGGTGCCTGCTATCCAGCGTTCGATGCCGCGGCGGTCGCGTGCGGCCAACAGTTGGGCAGCCTGGCCGCGCAGTGTGCCCAGGTCCAATGCACGGATTGCACGGCGCACTTCCAGCAAGGTGCCAGGGTGCAGGCTGAACTCGGTCAGGCCCAACGCCAGCAACATCGCGGTCATGCGCGCATCGCCGGCGATCTCGCCGCATACGGCCACCGGCGTCTCGTTGCGCTGGGCGGTGTCGATGACGTGGGCCAGCAGGCGCAGCACCGCCGGGTGCAGGGGAGAATACAGCTCGGAGACGGCTTCGTTGTTGCGATCGGCGGCCAGCAGGTACTGCACCAGGTCATTGGTGCCGATCGACAGGAAGTCGACCTGGTCGATGAACGTGTCCAGCGCAAAGGCTGCAGCAGGCACCTCGATCATCGCCCCGACCTGGATGTTGTCGGCCACCTCATGGCCTTCGTTGCGCAGCAGTGCGGCCAGGCGCGACAGCCTCCGGCGCACCGCCATGATCTCCTCGCGGGTGGTCAGCATCGGGATCAGGATACGTACCGGCCCGTAGCCGGAGGCGCGCAGGATGGCACGCAGCTGGGTATCGGAGACCTTGGGCTTGGCCAGTGACAGGCGCACGCCACGCAGGCCCAGCGCCGGGTTTTCCTCGCTGCCCATCACTAGCCCGGTGCGGTCGGCCTTGTCCGCGCCCAGGTCCAGGGTGCGAATGGTGACCGGGCGCCCGCTCATGCCCAGCACGGTGTCGCGATAGATGCGGAACTGCTCGTCTTCGTTCGGCAGCTGGTTGCGCTGCAGGAACAGGAATTCGGTGCGGTACAGGCCGAGTCCGCGTGCGCCCAGGGCATGCGCCTGCAGTACATCCTCGGCGGACTCGGCATTGGCCAGCAGTGTGATCTCAACCCCGTCGACAGTGCGGGTGGGCTTGCCGCGCAGGCGGCCCAGCTCGCGCTGCTCGCGTGCCAGTTCACGCTGGCGCGCGCGGTACTGGCGCAGGTCGGCCGGGCCCGGGTCCAGCACGATCTCGCCGCTGGCGCCATCGACGATCAGGACATCGCCATCGCTGACCTTCTGCAGCACGGCGCTGGCGCCCACCACCAAGGGCATGTGCAGGCTGCGCGCCAGGATGGCGCTGTGCGAAAGCACGCTGCCTGCACTGCTGATGATGCCGACCACGCCCTGCGACTGCAGTTGCGCCAGTTCGGACGGGGCCACGTTCTCGCAGACCAGGATTTCCCCGGCCAGTCCCTTCACCGTGGTGGTGCGCTTGTGCAGGAAGGAATGGATGCGGCCGATGACATGGTCAAGGTCATCCAGGCGGCTCTTCAGGTACGCGTCCTCCATGCCTTCGAACACCTGGGCAAGGCGGTCACGCTGTACGCGCAGGGCATGGCTGGCGCTGTAGCGCTTGCTGCGGACCAGTTCGTCCAGCGCGCTGAGCAGCTCCGGGTCGTCCAACAGCATGGCGTGCAGGTCGAGGAACTCGCCTACTTCGGCCGGCAGTGCGCCCTGCAGGCGCGTGCGCAGCTCGCGCATTTCCGCGCGTGCGGCGTCGGTGGCGCGGTGCAGGCGTTCCAGCTCCTGTTCCACCGCCGCGGCGGTAATGCGTTTTTCGCCCACATCCTGCACATGCGGCAGGCGTACGCGGGCGCGGCCCAAGGCGGTACCGCGTGATGCCGCCAGCCCCTGCAGCCGCGTCACGGCTGGTGCTCCCGGAGGGAGTGATCAGGGGGCAGGGCGGCGACCGGCATCAGTTGTCCTCGTCGAAGCGGCGCTCGAACAGGGCGGTGACGGCTTCCAGTGCGGCGGCCTCGTCTTCGCCGTCCACGCGCACCGTCACCGGCGTGCCCTGGGCAGCGGCCAGCAGCATCACGCCCATGATGCTCTTGGCGTTGACTTCGCGGCCCTTGGCCAGCAGCGTGGCGTTGGCGCGGAAGCCGGACAGCACCTGCACCAGCTTGGCGGTGGCGCGGGCATGCAGGCCCAGCCGGTTGGAAACTATGAGTTCTTGTTCAAGCATCGTCAGTGATGACTCCATTGCGGGCGCCCGCCGCCGCAGTGGCGGGCAGTTGGTCCAGTCCCTGTTCCGGATAGTTCATTACCCGCAGCAGCATCGGCAGGTTCAGTGCCGACACGCGTCGCACCGGGGTGCCCAAGCGTGCCAGGCGGCCCGCCAGGTTGCTGGGGCTGGCACCGTACAGGTCGGTCAGCACCAGCACCCCTTCGTCGCCTTCCACCCTGCGCATTGCCGCCGAAGCCGCTGGCAGCAACGCGTCCAGATCGGCGTCGAACGGAACTTCGAACGCCTCGGCTTTCAGTGGCAATTGCCGCAACAAGGTTGTCGCCACTTCCAGTAGGGAAGTGCCGACACCAGGGTGAGTTACAAGGAGAATGCCGCAGGTCATTACTGAACGTTAACAGGTCAGGGCAAGTCCGCGATAGCGCTGAAATCTGTCTTCAGTGTGCCATTCAGCACGGGGGTATCTGCGCCGGGCAGCTGGGGCTCAGTCCTGTTCCCGATGGAAGGTGGCCACGTCCTGCCAGCCGGTTTCCCGGGCATGCCGGGCCAGCCGTTCGGCGAGGTAGACCGAGCGGTGCTTGCCGCCGGTGCAGCCGAAGGCGATGGTCACGTAGCTGCGGGTTTCGCTGCCGAGCTTGGGCAACCAGGTATCCAGCAGATCCTGCAGCTGGGCCACATAGCGTATGACTTCGGGCTGGGTATCCAGATATTCGCGCACTTCGCGGTCGCGACCGGTCAGCGAGCGCAGCTCGGGGTCCCAGTGCGGATTGGGCAACACCCGTGCGTCGAAGACGAAGTCAGCCTCGGCCGGTACGCCGCGCTTGTAGGCGAAGGATTCGAACAACAGCGACAGCTTGCCCTGCTGCGCCAATGCGAATTCGGTGATCACCCTGCGGCGCAGCTGGTGCACGTTGAGCCGGGTGGTGTCGATGACGGCATCGGCTTCGTTGCGCAACGGCGCGGTCAGTGTCCGCTCGTGGGCAATCGCCTCGGGGAGGGACAGGCCCAGCTGGCTCAGTGGGTGACGCCGGCGCGTGTCGGCGTAACGGGCCAGCAGGGTGTCGTCATCGGCCTCGAAAAACAGCAGGTGGGCGTCGATGCCGTAATCGTTGGCGATCTTGCGCCATTGCCCGAGCTGGCTGAGGTCGTTGCGGCCACGCACGTCGATGCCCACCGCCAAACGGCGCGGCGCACCTTCGTGGCGTTGCCCAAGCACGTTGCGCACGAAGTCCGGCAGCAGGTTCACCGGGATGTTGTCCGAGCAGTAATAGTCCAGGTCTTCGAAGGTCTTCAGCGCGACCGATTTACCCGAACCGGACAGGCCGCTGACGATGACCAGGACCGGCGACAACGGGGTGTTCATTGGCTGCGTTGCTCCAACAGGTTGCTATGGCGGGCGATGAACATCGCCGCAGGATCGATGCCCTTGGTGCGCAGGATATGCAGGCGCGTGGCGGCCTCGGTAAGTACCGCCAGGTTGCGCCCCGGCATGACTGGCAGGGTAATCAGCGGTACGTCCAGGTCCAGCACGTGGCGCTTGCCCGAGTCGCCAGTCAGGCGCTCGTAACCATAGCTGCTGGGCTCGGTCATCGGCTTGGTCAGGTGGACGATCAGGCGAAGATACTTGTTCTTCTTTACAGAAGTATCACCAAACATCTGTCGGACATTCAGCACGCCGAGCCCGCGGACTTCCAGCAGGTCCTGCAGCAGCTCGGGGCAGGTGCCATCCAGTACGTCCGGTGCGATCTGGGTGAATTCCGGTGCGTCATCGGCCACCAGGCGGTGCCCGCGCGAGAGCAGTTCCAGCGCCAGTTCGCTCTTGCCCGAACCGGCTTCGCCGGTGATCAGCACGCCGATGGAATAGATCTCCATGAACACACCATGCAGGATCACGCGTGGTGCAAGGGTGCGGGCAAGGTGGTAGCTGAGATGGTTGAGCAGTTCATGGCCGCGGCGGGGGGAGACCCACAGCGGCGTCTGCGACTCGTCGGCAGCGGCGCGCAGGTCTTCCGGGCAGCCATGGCTCTTGGTGATCACCAGCGCCAGCGGCCGGGCCTGGATGATGCGTTCGATCACTTCCCAACGCTGCCGTGACTCCAGCGAGTCCAGCCAGGTCAGCTCCTCGGTGCCGAGGATCTGCACCTTGTTGGGGTAGATGGTGTTGAGGTAGCCGGCCAGTGACGGCCGCCGTGAGACCGTATTGCCGGCCTCCAGCTCGCGTTGCGCACCGCGTTGGCCGGCGACCCAGCGCAGCTCCAGCTTTTCGCGTTGCTGATCGAAGAGTTCCTGCGCCGTAATGCTGGTATTCATCCGCTGCGGGCCTGTTGCGGGTTGGAGAAGATGTGTTGCAGGGCGTCGGCATCCGGTGCGTCGCGCAATGCCTGGCGGATACCGGGGTCGGAGAACATCTCCGCCAACTCCGACAACAGCATCAGGTGTTGGTGCGTGTAGTGCTCGGGGACAGCCATGGCAAATACCAGGTCCACCGGTTCGTCGGTGCCGAAGTCCACCGGCTGCTGCAGGCGCAACAGGGCGCCACGCGGTTGCTGCAAGGTGGCGGAGCGGCCATGCGGGATGGCGATGCCATGGCCGATGGCGGTACTGCCCACGCGTTCGCGTTCGCGCAGGCTTTCAAAGAGGCTGTCGGCCCCGGCTTCGCGGCAGGCGAGCAGACGGGATGCGGCGAGCAGGGTGCTGTCACGGTCGGCGGCCGAAAGTACCTGGGTACTGACGGCCGCCATGAGGTCGGTCAACGGCATGTGGGGTGCGGATGATGGCGGCTAGGCGCCATTGTCGCGCAGAGCATGCGAAGCATGGGGAAGATTCTTTTCCTTGTGCTTGATGACCAGGCGGTCAAGCTTGTCGGCCAGGACGTCGATGGCCGCATACATGGTGGGCTCGGCGGCGTCTGCGTGCAGGGTGCGGCCGGGGAGGTTCACCGTGGCCACGACCAGATAGTCGGGTTTGCGTGTGGACAACTGCACCCGCACTTCGCAGTGCTGGTCAAAGTGGCGGCCCAATCTTTCCAGCTTTGTTTCCACGTACTCCTTCAAGGCGGGCGTGACTTCAACTTGCTGGCCATACGTCTCGATACGCATCGGATTCCTCCTGTGGTTCGGGTTGCCGTCATGAACCCCTTGCCCACCCTGCGAAGCTTCAAGCAATACGTACGCGTTCGTGGGAGGCAGAGATGTTCATGGCTTCACGATACTTCGCCACGGTGCGTCGCGCTACCGGTATGCCACTGGTTTTGAGCATCTCGGCAAGCTTGGCGTCAGAAAGCGGCTTGCGCGGGTTCTCCGCGTCGATCAGGTTGCGGATCATCGACTGGATGGCGGTACTGGAGGCCTCGCCGCCGCCTTCGGTGTCGATGCCCGAGGCAAAGAACGCGCGCAAAGGCAGCGTGCCGCGCGGGGTGCGCACGTATTTGCGGGCAATGGCACGGGAAATCGTCGATTCGTGCAATTCCAGCTCGCCGGCGATTTCACGCAGCGTTAGCGGACGCAGCGCCTGCTCGCCGAATTCAAGGAAGCCGGCCTGGTGCTGCAGCAGGCTATTGACCACGCGCAGCAGGGTTTCCCCACGCGCCTCAAGGCTTTTGAGCAACCAGCGCGCCTCTTGAAGCTGGGCGCGCAGATAGCTGGCATCGGCATCGCCGCAGCGGCGGATCAGTTGTTCGTAGCCGCGGTTGATCACCACCCTGGGGCCGGCATGGCCTGCCAGCGCGCAGCGCCACACGCCGCGCTGGCGCCAGATCACGCAATCGGGCACCACGTAGTTGTCCGAGGACAGTTCGCCCAGCTGCTTGCCGGGGCGGGGGTCCAGTGAGCGCAGCAGCTGCACGGCCTCTTCCACAGCGGGCACGGCTTGCTTCAGTTCGTGCGCGATGCCGGCAATACCGGCGCGCGGCAGCCGTTCAAGCGGGCCCTCGGCGATCCGTCTGGCCAAGGCCATGCCGGGTGTATCGCAGGGCAGGGTATCCAATTGCAGGGCCAGGCACTCGCCCAGCGAGCGGGCCCCAACGCCTGCCGGGTCGAACCGCTGCACCTGCCGCAGCACGGCGATGATCTCGTCCTCGCCCGCGTTGATTTCAGGACGCAGGGTCTCGCTGATGGCCGACAAGGGCTCGCGCAGGTAACCGTCTTCATCCAGCGCATCGATCAAGGCTACGCCGATGGCGCGGTCGCGGGCACTCAGGTGGGATAGATGCAGCTGCCACAGCAGGTGATCGGCCAACGTGTCGGCTTCGGCGGCCTGTTCGCGATCGTTGCCGTCCTCGTCGTCGAACGAGCCGCTGCGCGCGCTGGACCAGTCTTCATCGACGCCTTCCTGGATACCATCCCAGTCTTCGCTGTCGGAATTGATGTCGCCCTGGGCCGGATCGGCGGGGCTATCGTCGTTGCTGGCGCTGGCGGGGCCGTCGTCTTCGCCGCCATCGTTCTCTGCCCATTCCAGCAGTGGGTTGGTTTCCACCGCTTCGACCAGCTCCAGCTCAAGTTCGGTGGTGGACATCTGCAGGAGGCGGATGGCCTGACGCAACTGCGGCGTCATGACCAGGTTCTGCCCCATCGATGTCTGCAGCCGAGCCTTCATGCCTGTTCCGTCCGGGAAGGGGAAGCCAATGCCGCCCCGTCGTCGGACTCAGAGGGTGAAAGCGTCCCCCAGGTAGACGCGACGAACGTCGGAATTGGCCAGCAGTTGTTCCGGCGCTCCCTGCGCAAGAACCATGCCTTCAGCGAGGATATACGCCCGGTCGCAGATTCCCAAGGTCTCGCGCACGTTGTGATCGGTGATCAGGACGCCGATGCCGCGTTGCTTGAGGTGGGTCACGATGCGCTGGATCTCACCGACCGAAATCGGGTCAACGCCGGCGAAGGGTTCGTCCAGCAGGATCAGGCGCGGCTTTGCCGCCAGTGCACGGGCGATTTCGCAACGCCGACGCTCACCACCGGACAGGCTGGCGCCGGCCTGGTCGGCAACGTGGGTGATCTGCAGTTCTTCCAGCAGCGAGGCCAGTTCGCGCTCGCGGCCTTCCGCATTCAGGTCTTCGCGCAGTTCCAGCACCAGGCGGATGTTGTCCGCCACGCTGAGCTTGCGGAACACCGAGGGTTCCTGCGGCAGGTAGCCCACGCCGAGCTTGGCGCGGGTGTACATGGCGTCGGCGGTGATGTCCTGGCCATCGAGCACGATGCTGCCGGCATCGGCGGCCACCAGGCCGACGATCATGTAGAAGCAGGTGGTCTTGCCGGCACCGTTGGGGCCGAGCAGGCCCACCACTTCACCGGCCTCCAGGGTCAGGCCGAAGTCCTTGACGACTTCGCGGTTCTTGTAGCGCTTGCGCAGGCCTTGGGCGACGAGCATTACTTCTTGTCTCCCGACGCTGCCGGCGCCTTGTTCTTGGGCTGGATCACGGTACGCACGCGGGTACCGTCGCCGCCGCTCTGCATGGCGCCGGTGCGGGTGTTGTAGACCATGCGCTGGCCGGCATTGGTGCCGCGCTCGGATTCAACGTTGTAGTTGCCGGACAGGATGATCACTTCGCTGTTGACGTTGTAATCCATGTTGTCGGCGCGGGCGTTCATCCAGGTGTTGTCGTCCATCTGCTGCTTCAGGCGTGCCTGCTTGCCGCTGAGGATCACGCGCTCGGTTTCGCCACCGCGCTGGATGACGTCGGCGCTGTCGGCATGGATTTCCAGCGAACCCTGGGTGATCACCACGTCACCGCGGAACTGGCACTTGCCGTTGTCGCTGAAATCGCAGTCGTTGTGATTGGAGTCGATGGTCATCGGCTGGTTGCGGTCCGATGCCTTGGACCATGCCAGGCCAGGTGCGAGCAGGGCGGCGAGCAGGGTGATCGACGCGAGCTTAGCGGGCAGCATTGGGTTCATAGCGGGTCTTGACCTGGGAAAGGAGAGAGTACTGCTTGTTCTTGAGGTTGGTCTGGAAACCAACGCCGGATTGGACCAGGCCGGGGCGGGTCATGGTGACCTGGCCGTCGGTGCGGGCGATGTCCTGCTTGGGCAGCACGTCCAGCGCGGCGGTGCGGAAGGTGGTAGGCGGGGTCTTGCCATCGGTCGGGCTGTCACCGGCGACATTGCCGCGCAGGCGTACTTCTTCGCCCTTGGCACTTACCCAGCCGGTATCGGCACGCAGCCGCCAATGGTTGCCGGCCTCGTCGGGCAGCAGGAACAGCGGCTTGGTGATGGTGGAGGTTTCGTCCACCCGGCTGCGTTCCATCGACGGTGCGCGCAGGGTCATCGATTCCTTGCCGTCCTTGCCGAGGGTGATGATTTCAAAATCGCCCAACACATAGTCCGAACGCCCCTGTTCGGCGGCAGTCGGCACCACGTTGGCACGGTTGCGCCAGGCCGACCAGCCACTGGCCAGTGCGGCGATCAGCAAGGCCACGCCGATGACGGTACGCCAACTCATGCGCTGTACCTCGCCAGGACGGCGTCCAGCTTGCCTTGCGCGGCCAGCAGCACGTCGCACAATTCGCGCGCGGCACCGCGCCCGCCCTTGCTGGCGGTCTGCCAATGCACGCGTTCGGCGATCCAGGGGTGGGCATCTGCCGGGGCCACGGCCAGGCCCACCGCGCTCAGCGGGGCCAGGTCGGGCAGGTCATCACCGAGGAAGGCAACCTGGTCCAGGCCAATCCCGTGTTGCTCGCACAGGGCGCGCACGCTGGCCAGCTTGTCGCCCACCGCGATCTGGGTGTCGATGCCCAGGTCGGCGCCGCGCTTCTGTGCCGACAGGCTGTTGCGGGCAGTGATCAACACCGGATGGATGCCGTGCTGCTGCAACAGCTTCAGGCCCAGGCCGTCCTGCACGTAGTAGGCCTTGCTCTCGTTGCCGGCGTGGTCGTAGTAAAGGCGGCCATCGGTCAGCGTGCCATCCACGTCAAAACAGGCCAGACGGATGCCGGCGGCCTTGGCGTGCAACGTTGGAGGGAACTTGTCGAGCGGGGTATAGGGCATCTGCAGGCGGTCCGTTGCGGCTGGCCGGGAAGGGTCCCGGAACGGGTCATTGTGCGGGGTTTAAACCACTTTTGCCCGCAACAGGTCATGAATGTTCAGGGCGCCGACCGGTCGATTGGCCCCGTCCACAACGATCAAACCGGTGATTTTGTGCTTTTCCATCAGGCGTGCGGCTTCCACCGCCAACTGGTCGGCGCTGATCGTGCGCGGGTTGTGGGTCATCACCTGGGCGATGCCGGCTGCCCGCACATCGATGTCCGTATCCAGGGCGCGGCGCAGGTCACCATCGGTGAACAGCCCCACCAGACGGCCGCCGGCGTCAACCACCGCGGTCATTCCCAGGCGTTTGCGGCTCATCTCCATCAAGGCCTGGCTCAGGCTCGCGTCTTCACGCACGCTGGGCAGTTCGTCGCCGCCATGCATCACGTCGGTGATGTGCAGCAGCAGGCGTCGGCCCAGGCTGCCGGCCGGGTGGGAACGGGCGAAATCATCGGCGGTGAAGCCGCGGGCGTCGAGCAGGGCCACCGCCAGCGCATCGCCCATCGCCAACGAGGCGGTGGTGCTGGAGGTGGGGGCCAGCGCCAACGGGCAGGCTTCATGGTCGACGTTGACGTCCAGGTGCACTTCAGCTGCACGGGCCAGGCTGGATTGCGGCTTGCCGGTCATCGAGATCAAGGCGTTGCCCTGGCGCTTGAGCACCGGCAGCAACATCAATACCTCGTCCGATTCGCCCGAATAGGACAGTGCCAGTACCACATCATCCTCGGTGATCATGCCCAGGTCGCCATGCCCGGCTTCACCCGGATGCACGTAGAACGATGGCGTGCCGGTGGAGGCAAGGGTGGCGGCGATTTTGCGGGCGATATGCCCCGATTTGCCCATGCCGGTGGTCACCACGCGACCGCGCGAGCCCAGGATCAGGCGGCAGGCGCGGGCGAAATCGTCGCCGATGCGGCCGCCAACGCGGTCCAGCTCATCGCGCTCGATCTCGAACACCCGACGGCCGCTGGCCACCAGATCGGTGTCCTGCAGCATGTCCAGGGAAAGCGGGGAAGCAGCCATGCGGACGCCACCGGGGAGAGTAGAATGGGCAGCCATTTTATTAGGAAAGCGCCTTGGACGCCGAGACCATCCGTAACCTCATCGAAACCGGCTTGCCGGGAGCCCGCGCCGACGTGCAGGGTGAAGACGGCGTGCATTTCGAGGCCACGGTGGTCTGCGAAGCATTTGCCGGCAAGCTGCCCCTGGCCCGCCACCGCATGGTGTATGCGACGCTGGGCGAGCTGATGGGGGGCGCGATCCACGCGCTGGCCCTGAGAACCCTTACCCCAGGCGAGGCCGGCTGAGCCGGACCGCCCCACTCAACTTCTAGCGGCTTTCATTCATGGCAAAAATCGTAGTTACCGGCGGCAATACGCTCAACGGTGAGGTTCATATCTCCGGCGCCAAGAACGCCGTCCTGCCCATCCTCTGTGCAACCCTGCTGGCCGATGCGCCGGTGGAAATCACCAACGTGCCGCATCTGCACGACGTGATCACCACCGTGAAGCTGCTCGGCGAGCTGGGTGCCAAGGTCACCATCGACCAGGGCACCTTGTCGCGCGGCAGTGCCGTGGTGGTGGACCCGCGTACGGTCGACCAGCATGTCGCGCCGTATGAGCTGGTCAAGACCATGCGCGCCTCGGTGCTGGTGCTGGGGCCGTTGCTGGCCAAGTTCGGCAAGGCCGAAGTGTCGCTGCCCGGTGGCTGCGCGATCGGTTCACGGCCGGTGGACCAGCACATCAAGGGCCTGCAGGCGCTGGGTGCCCACATCACGGTCGAGAACGGCTTCATCAAGGCGCATGTGGATGGGCGCCTGAAGGGCGGCCGTTACACCTTCGACATGGTCAGTGTCACCGGCACCGAGAACGTGCTGATGGCAGCGGCGCTGGCCGAAGGCACCACGGTGCTGGAAAACGCGGCGATGGAGCCGGAAGTGGCCGATCTGGCGCATTGCCTGATCGCACTCGGTGCGAAGATCGAGGGCATTGGTACGGCGCGGCTGGTGATCGAAGGCGTGGAGCGCCTGCACGGTGGCCGTCACGCAGTGCTGCCTGACCGCATCGAGACCGGTACGTTCCTGGTTGCCGCGGCGATGACCGGCGGTCGCATCATCGCCCGCAACGCGCGCCCGGACACGATGGACGCGGTGTTGCAGAAGCTGGTCGAGGCTGGCGCCGAAATCGGCACCACCGAAGACACCATCACCCTGGACATGCACGGCAAGCGGCCCAAGGCGGTGAACATCACCACCGCGCCGCACCCGGCATTCCCCACGGACATGCAGGCCCAGTTCATGGCGTTGAACTGCGTGGCTGAAGGTGTTGGCGTGATCAAGGAAACCATCTTCGAAAACCGTTTCATGCACGTCAACGAGCTGCTGCGCCTGGGCGCGGACATCCAGATCGAGGGCAACACCGCGATCGTGCGCGGTACCGACAAGCTCAGCGGTGCGCCGGTGATGGCGACCGATCTGCGTGCTTCGGCCTGCCTGATCCTGGCCGGCCTGGTGGCAGAGGGCGACACCAGCATCGACCGCATCTACCACCTGGATCGCGGCTACGAGAACATCGAAGAAAAGCTCAGCGCACTGGGCGCCATCGTCCGGCGGGTCGCATGATCCTGCGCGGCCGCTTCACGCCGCGTCGCAAGGCCTTGCTGGCGTTGGTCGTGCTGGCACTGGCCTGGCTGGGCTGGGGTTGGTACAGCGGCGTGGCCATCACCCAAGGCGTGGAGAAGGAAGAAATGGACTGGAATGGCGATGGCCAGGTCAGTCGCGACGAATTCCTGCAGGCCTTCTATGCGGTGCAGGTGAAAGACAGCGAAGAAGGCAGCCGCCATTGCCGCAGTTTCATCTGGCGCAGCAGCGGTGAGGAGTTCCGCCGTGACTGCCGCACTGTCTTCAAGAAAGAAGCCTCCGAATAGGAGGCTTCAGCGCGACAGGCTGCATCGCTTGCCTGTTGCCGCAGCGTCAATGCAAAACGCCCAGCTGTCGAGCTGGGCGTTTTGTGGATCGGGCTGGATCAGTTGATCGACTTGATGGTCAGGTCCAGGGCGTTCTGGCCATTTTCACGCTGCAGCAGGCGAGCTGGCACGGGCATGCCCGGAACGATCCAGGCGATCTGTTCCTTGTCGCCATCCACGCGCGACACCTTGGTGGCTTCCTTGCTCTGCCCATCGACGGTCACGTTCTCCTTGCCGATCACGCGGTAGGTCATCGACTTGATGCGGCCATCGTCGACCATGCGGTAGGTCAGCGGGCGGCCAGCAGCCAGGTCGCGGGCAATGGCCAGATTGATCAGCAGGGCATCCATGTCGCCGTTTTGCAGGCGGATGGGACCGCGCCGATCTTCCTTCACATCGCCGGTCCAGGTGGCCTGGTTGCTGTTCCAGTCGTAACGCGCGTCCACCTGCTTGCGCTTGATCAGCAGCACCGAGCGGTCATGGCTGGTGAGCGGGCGCAGCTTGCCAGCGTGTTCGTCGAACACGGTGCTCTGGCTGAGGTCGGCCATCGGGTTCTTGATCTGCAGGCTGTAACGCCAGCGGTTGTCGCCTTCGGCAGCCACGCTCATCACACCGTTGGCCTGCATGCCCATGTAGCTGGCTTGGTAGTTCGCGGTGAACGGAGCCATGGCCAGGGCGGGCAGGCTGCTCATCGCCAGGGCGGCAGCAGCGACGATGCGCAGGGGGCGGGGGAGGTGCTTCATGCTCAGGCTCCTTGATATTCAACCAGGCGCAGGTCGATGTCGTCCTGGCCATCTTTGCGTTGCAGGATGCGTACCGGGGTGGGTACGCCGTTGGCGATCCACAGGATCGTCTCGTCATTGCCGCCGTTGGTGCGGTACACACGCAGCGCGTCGTAGCTGAGATCGCCCACCTGTACAGTTTCGGTGGCGTCGGCGACCCGGTACTCATGCTGGCGTACGCGGCCCACGTCCACGTAACGGTAGCTCAGCGCTCTGCCGGGGCGGGCATCGCGCATCAGCGACAGGTTCAACAGCAGCGCGCTCTGGTCGCCACGCTGCAAGGGGATGGGCTGTTGGCGCTCCTTCTTCAGGTCGCCCTGCCATTGCGCACTGCCGGCCTGCCAGTTGTAGACCCCGGTGACTTTCTTGCCCATGAACAGGGCTTTCTTGACCGTGCTCTGGCTGAGCGGGGTATAGATGCTGTTCTCGTTGTTGAACACCGTGCTCTGTTCGATGTTCAGGCCCAGAACGCCGGCAAAGCCGCGCTTGCCGTGTACGGCCATGTCCACGCGCCATTGCGGGCCATCGCCATGCACCACGCGCATAGTGGCATCCCCGGCCTCCTTGCCCTTGTAGAAGGCCTGGTAGGTGGCCACGAAAGGCTCCAGCGCCGGCGGATTCCATTCCAGCGCAGGCAGCACCTGGGGCGCGGCAGCAGGTGCCGCAGGCTCAGCCTGCTGCGCCTGGGCCAGCGGCATGACCAGGGTGGCGGTGAGCAGCAGCGGCTTGAGGAAAGTGAAATTCATGCGCGGCGTGGCCAGGAGAAAGGGGAATACTGCCAAAGCACGCATCAGCGTGATGTGGGGATCAGGCGAGGGTTCCGGCGGAATCTAGGCGCAAGGGGCTAAACAGGGACTGACCATCGAGCTGGATCACGCCCGCCTGTTCAGTTATGCGGCCGGCGACCAGCAACTGCACCGTCGCCAACAGCAAGGGGTGTTCCGTCTTCAGCACCCGGGCCGCAAGGGATTCGGCGGTGTCATCGGGCTGTACCCGCACCCGGGCCTGGGCGATTACCGCCCCCGCATCCAGTTCAGGTACGACGAAGTGCACGCTGGCGCCATGTTCGGCATCGCCGGCTTGCAGGGCGCGGGCGTGGGTATGCAGCCCTTTGTGCAGCGGGAGCAGCGATGGGTGGATATTGATCAGGCGGCCGTTGAAGCGCTGCACGAATCCTTCGCCGAGGATGCGCATATAGCCCGCGCAGACGATCCAGTCCGGTCGGCAGGCCGCGACCGCGTCTGCAAGTGCAAGGTCAAAGGCTGGGCGGCTTTCGAATTCGCCTGGTGCGCGTGCCCAGCGGCGCTCTGCCGGCACCTTTGCCAATGCCGGAGCGTCCGGTTTGTCGGAGAACACCCCGGCGATCTCCGCCTGCAACTGGTTGCTGGCGATCCCGTCGAGCAGGCACTGCAGATTGCTGCCCCGCCCGGAGGCAAGCACGGCAATGCGGCTGGGGCACAGGGAAGTGTTCATCGGGCGATCTTCCTGGCCATTGGCCACAGCAGCAAGGCGCCGATGGTTGCCAGCAGCATGTCGGCATGCGCGTCCCAGATGTCGCCCTGCTGGCCGTTGTAGGCCTCGGCGGCTTCCGGCGACAGCGCAAGGGCGATGCCCCATTCCAGCCACTCATAGGCCAGGCTGGTGCACATGACCACCATCACCGCCAGCACGAAGGCCTGCCCGGTCCGCAGTGCCGGCCAGGCATGGCGTGCCAGTTGCAGCAGTGCCGGGGTGAAGCAAAGCCCGTACAGGAAATGGATGAGGCGATCGAAATGGTTGCGTTGCCAGCCAAAGGTCGCGTTGGGCGACCAGTTGAACAGCGTCTGCGCCCATTGGTCGTAGGGGATATTGGAGTACAGCCAGCGTGCACCGATGCAGTGCAGGGCAATGAAGCCACAGATGGCGGCGAAGGCGCCGTTACCCAGTCGCCAGCGCCGGTCTACCCACCACAGGGCAGCCAATCCGATGACGGTCAATGAGCTGTGCAGTGCCTGTTCCACCGGCCAAAGCGGTTTGATCCAGGTGGCGACAAAGATCGCCAGCAACATGGCGAAGGCGGCTTTTTTTGTGGGTGTCATGCAATAGGGCTCGGCAGCGGGGCGGGCGAACGTGGTGCGGTGTTCAAGCAAAGGCCGCCTTGACCGAAGGGCGCATCAGCACAACCAGGGTGAACACCCCGAGTACCGTGCCAAAGGGCATCAGCATGCAGGAAATGGCCGCAACCACCAGGCACAGCAGATAACGCCGACGCTGCATGAGGCAGCGGCCGGCGTAGGCGATCAAGCCCGCCAGGGTCAGTCCGAACAGGATGAACGCGCCGGCGAAGATGATGAAGATCCAGCCGAACATCCGCTCTTCGCCGTTGCTGCTGCCCGGCGGGTTGGACTCCATCGGCAGGGCGCCGGTGACCATGGCAATGCCCATCACCAGGTGCAACAGTGGAAACAGCGAAAACAGGCCGGTCATCCCCGCTACCACTTAGTGGAAGATCGACAGAAGACGCAGCTGGTTGGCGTCGTCTTCGGTCGGTGCGGGCGTTGGCGCGGGCAGGTCGACTACATCCATGAGGGCAACCTTGGGACGGCGGGAATCAGCCGATATGGACGCGCTCGGCGCCTTCGCTGGCCGCGACCACCTTGCCGATCTGCCAGTGCGCCAGCTGCTGGGCATCCAGCGAGGCATTGATGGCGGCGACCTGGTCGGCCGGTACCAGCAGCACGAAGCCGATACCGCAGTTGAAGGTGCGCCACATCTCGCTGTCGGCGACATTGCCTTCGCGCTGCAGCCACTGGAACACCGGTGGCAGCGTCCAGCTGCTGGCGTCGATGTCCAGGCCCAGGCCGTCGGGCACCACGCGGATGATGTTCTCGGTCAGGCCACCACCGGTGATGTGGGCCATGCCGTGGATCGCGTTGCCGTGCTGCTTGAGGAGCGCCAGCAGCGGCTTGACGTACAGGCGGGTCGGCGCCATCAGCGCATCGACCAGCTTGCTGCCGTCTTCCAGTACCAGGTCGGCCGGGCTGCCGGCACGCTCGTAGATGCGGCGCACCAGCGAATAGCCGTTGGAGTGGGGGCCGGAGGAGGCGATGCCGATCAGTACGTCGCCGTCCTGCACCGCCGCGCCGTCCTTCAGTTCGCTCTTTTCAACCGCGGCAACCGTAAAGCCGGCCAGGTCGTACTCGCCAGGCGCATACATGTCCGGCATTTCAGCGGTCTCGCCGCCGATCAGCGCACAGCCGGCTTCGGTACAGCCGTTGGCAATGCCACCCACCACGGCCGCAGCCGTGTCGATGTCCAGCTTGCCGGTGGCGAAATAGTCGAGGAAAAACAGCGGCTCGGCACCCTGCACCAGCACGTCGTTCACGCACATGGCGACCAGATCGATGCCGATGGTGTCGTGGCGGCCCAGCTGCTGGGCCAGCTTCAACTTGGTGCCTACGCCGTCCGTGCCCGAAACCAGGACCGGTTCGCGGTACTTGTTGGACAGGTCGAACAAGGCGCCAAAGCCGCCCAGCCCACCCATCACTTCCGGGCGGAAACTGCGCTTTACCAAGGGTTTGATGCGTTCCACCAGTTCATTGCCCGCGTCGATGTCGACACCGGCGTCACGGTAGGTCAGGGGAGAGTTGGCGGAAGTCGGGCTGCTGGTCACGGTCGGCTGCGCTGGCGGGGTGAACGCGGCATTTTAACAGGCCACGTTGGCGCGAAGGCCCTATTCGGGCAACAATTCCCTCCGGAACCATCGAACAATGGAAACTTCAATGCGCCGCAGCCTGGCCCCACTCCTGTTTTTGCTGCTCTGCCTGCCGATTTCGGCGGTGCAGGCACAGTCCGGCATGCGTACGGAAGGCGATGTCGCCAGTGCCCAAGGTGCCTACGAGGCCGAAGTGCCGGTCAACAGTCAGGGCGAGGCCGATCGCAACGGCGCGCTTGCCCGGGCGTTGGGCGTAGTACTGGGTAAGTTGTCGGGTGATCGCAGCACGATGACCCGTCCTGGTGTTGCCCAGGCCCTGCGCAACGCCAAGGACATGGTGCAGAACTACGACTACCGCCAGGACCAGAGCGTGGGGGCAAGCGGCGCCCCGAGCTACCGCACCATGCTGGTAGCGCGGTTCCGCCAGGACGATGTGGATGGATTGGTTGCAGCGCTGGGTTTGCCGGTGTGGCCGCAGCCGCGTCCCAAGCCGGTGGTGTGGCTGGCCATCGACGACGGCAGCGGTGCGCGCCTGGTCGGCGTGCAGCAGGCAAATGCCGCGCGGCCGCTGCTGGACCGGGCCACTGATCGCGGCTACCGCCTGGGCCTGCCCAATGGCGGTGCGGCAGAGCAGGCGCTGGTCGGCGCCATCATGCGCCAGGACACCGCGGCCATCGCCCGTGCCTCGGCCCGTTATTCGCCGCCGATGCAGTTGGTTGGCAAGTTGTACCGCGCCAAGAGTGGTGGCTGGCAGGCAGATTGGGTGTTCGTCGACAATGGTCGCGAGCTGTCCAAGTGGACGACCCGTGACGGCGATGCGCGCCGGGCAATGGCGGGCGGTGCCGACGGTGCCGCCGACGCGCTGGTACGCCGTTATGCCAAGGCCCCGCCGGCTGGCGCGGCGGGCGTCTACCGCATCGCAGTCAGCGGCATCCACAGTGCAGATGACTATCTGCGCATGTCGGCGGCGCTGCAGGGTGTTGCCGTGGTCAAGTCCATCATGCCGGTGCAGGCCAATGGCGACCGGCTGGAGCTGGATGTGGAGTTGATGACCGGCCTGCCGGGGCTCAACCGCATGTTGGGACAGAACGCCGCACTGCAGCCTGTTGGCAGCAGCGCCGACGAGGACACGACCGATGCAGAGGATGCCCCGGTCAGCAGACAAGGTGAGTACCGTATTCGATGAGCGCCGAAAGCCCGGAAGCTGAAATCGCGCTGTTCCTGCGCCGCCTGAAAACGGTGGTGATCACTGGCTTCGGGCTATGGGTCACTTGGCTGCTGGCGCCAATCCTGACCCCGTTCGTGGTTGCCTTGATGCTGGCCTGGCTGGGCGACCCGCTGGTTGACCGGCTGGAGGCGAGCGGGCGTTCACGCAACACCTCGGTGGTGTTGGTGTTCGTGTTGATGATCCTGCTGCTGACGCTGGCGTTGCTGATCCTGGTGCCCTTGATCCAAAGCCAGATCGAGACCCTTGTCGTGGCGCTGCCGCAGGGGCAGGAATGGTTGCTGGGTACGGCGATCCCGTGGATCGAACAGAAGACCGGCGTCGAGATCATGGCGTGGCTGGATCCCAGCCGTCTGTTCGAGTGGGTGCGCAGCCATTGGCAGCAGGCAGGCGGCGTGGCCTCGACGTTCTTCGGCTACGTGTCGCGGTCGGGTTTTGCGATGGTGGCGTGGGTGATCAACCTGGCGCTGCTGCCGATCCTGGCCTACTACTTCCTGCGCGACTGGGACAAGCTGGTCGAGCGGGTCGCCTCGCTGATCCCGCGTAACCACATTGAGATCGTGTCGCGGCTGGCGCGCGAATCAAACGATGTGCTGGGTGCTTTCATCCGCGGCCAGATCGCGGTGATGGTCGCCTTGGGTGTGGTTTATGCGGCTGGGCTTACCCTGGTTGGCCTCAACCTGGGCCTGTTGATCGGCCTGGTGGCGGGCCTGATCAGCTTCATTCCCTACCTGGGGGCGACCACCGGCGTGGTACTGGCAGTGCTGGCGGCGCTTGTGCAGTCGCAGGGTTTCGACCTCAAGCTGCTGGTGCTTGTCGGCGTGGTGTTCACCGTGGGCCAGTTGCTGGAAAGTTATGTGCTGACCCCGCGCATCGTGGGTGACAAGATTGGCCTGCACCCGGTTGCGGTGATTTTCGCCGTGATGGCCGGTGGTCAGTTGTTTGGTTTTCTTGGAATGCTGCTGGCCTTGCCGGCAGCGGCGGTGATCAACGTGCTGTTGCGCTATGCGCACGAGCGTTATCGTCAAAGTGAGTTGTACGCCGGCCATGGGCCGACGATCGTGCTGGACCCGCGCAACATTGAAGTTCCCGCGGACCTGGCCATCGTGTCGAAGGATGTAGATCCCAAGTGAGTGTTCCGCAGTTGCCGTTGGCCTTGCGCTATCCGCCTGACCAACGATTTGAGACGTTCATCGGCGCACCTGACGGTGCGCTGGCCCAGTTGCGCGCGGTTGCCAATGGCGACAGCGAGGACTGGATTTATCTGGTTGGCGCCGGTGGCACAGGCAAGACCCATCTTGCATTGGCGACCTGTGCGGCGGCCCTGCAGGCCGGGCGGCGCCCGGCCTATCTGCCGCTGCAGGCTGCCGGCGTGCGGCTGGCCGAAGCGCTGGAAGCGCTGGAGGGCCACGATATCGTCGCCCTGGATGGCCTGGAGTACGTTGCCGGCCGGCGCGAGCAGGAAGTAACGCTGTTCGAGTTCCACAACCGCGCGCGTGCCGCCGATGTCACCGTGATCTATACCGCGCGCCTGCCACCTGATGGGCTGGGCCTGGTATTGCCGGACCTGCGCTCGCGGCTGTCGCAATGCAGTCGCATCACCCTTGAACCGCTGGACGACGAAGGCCGTGGCGCCGTGTTGCGCGAGCGTTCGGTGCGCCGTGGGCTGGTGATGGATGAGGCCACGCTGGATTGGCTGTTGACCCGTACCGGACGCGACCTCAGTGGGCTGGTGACGCTGCTGGAGCGGTTGGACCGGGAGTCGCTGGCAGCCAAACGTCGCATCACCGTGCCGTTCCTGAAGCGTGTGCTGGAAACCGACTGAGCCGTAGCGCCGTGCCCCATGCCTGGCAGCGGGCTTGCCGCACCGAAGGTGGCCGGGTAAGCGCAGCCGGCAGGACGATGCACAGGCTCCCGGGTGCGCTGCGCTTACCCGGGGCTACGGAGGCTGGGCAACAGGCTGCCAGGGTAGTGCCGAGCCATGCTCGGCATGGGTCTTTCCGGCAATCGCGGTAGCGGCAGCGTCCTCTACAGCAAGTCCCGCACGCGACCTAGCGCCCAGTCGCCCGCAGCTGTGCATCCAACTGCTGCAAACGTTCCGGCGTGCCCACGTCGGTCCAGCGCCCGCGATGATGCTGTCCGCTTACAGCACCGCTTGTCATCGCCGCACGCAGCAGCGGCGCCAGCTTGAACCGAGGCGGCAGCTCATCGCTGCCGGCCGCATCGCCAATGATCGCCTGCCAGTTCTGCAGCAGCTGTGGCCGGTAGACGCCAATACCAGCGAAAGTCAGGCGTGGGGCCTGGCCGTCATCCTGCAACTGGCCATCCGCGGCAAGGATGAAATCGCCGCGAGGGTGATGCTCAGGGTTGTCGACCATCACCAGGTGCGCGTTGCCGCTGGGCTGCTTCGGCAAGGCGGAAAAATCGAAATCGCTCCAGATATCGCCATTGATCGCCAGGAACGGCGCATCGCCAAGCAAGGGCAGGGCATTGTGCATGCCGCCACCGGTTTCCAGCGGTACCGGACCTTCGTACAGATAATGCAGGCGCAGATTCCAACGGCTGCCGTCACCCAGTTGTTCGGGGAACTGCGCAGCCAGCCAGCTGGTATTGATCACCACATCGCGGATGCCAAGCGCAGCCAGCCGCTGCAGGTGCCATTCGATCAGCGGCATGCCAGCAACGCGCAACAGCGGCTTGGGCGTATGGTCGGTGAGCGGGCGCATGCGCTCGCCCAGGCCAGCAGCGAAGATCAGTGCCTTCATGCCGATGCCTTGGCCGCAAGAGCCGGTTTGAAACGTCGTTCAAACAGCTCCTGCAACGGAGCCAGTTCCGGATAGCGTGGAAGCACTTCGTCCAGATAACGGATGAAGCGCGGCGCGTCCTCGAAGTAATGGCCCTTGCCGTCGCGGTCGCGCAGGCGCACGAACAGACCGAGGATCTTCAAATGGCGCTGCACGCCCATCCAGTCGGCATCGCGCAGGAACAACGGCCACGGCCGTACCGGCAGGCCAGCGGCCAAGGCCCGGGCGTGATAGCGCGCAAGCCATGCATCGACTTTTTCCAGTGGCCAACTCAGGAATGCATCCTTGAACAGACTTGCCGGATCGTAGGCAATCGGCCCACTGACCAGGTCCTGGAAATCCAGCACCGCCGGGCCATCGTCCACCGGCATCAGGTTGCGTGGCATGAAATCGCGATGCGTCAGTACTTGCGGTTGGTTCAAGGCGTTGTCCATCAAACGCCGCTGTACAAGTTGCAACTGCTCGCTTTCGCCACAGTCCAGCTGCAGGCCAAGGTGGCGCTGCACGAACCATTCCTCAAACAGGCCGGCATCGCGCTGCAGCAGCGCTTCAGCAAACGCGCCCATGCCCTCAGGCACGGGAATCGACTGCAGCCGGATCAGCTGCGTGAAGGTGGCATCGAACCACGCATCGGCAGTGTCGTCGGTGATGAAGCGGGCGAGGGTGGGGCCACCCAGGTCTTCCAGCAGCAGGAAGCCGCTGTCGACTTCGCGCGCCAGCACCTGTGGCACCCGCACATCGTTGGCTTGCAGCAGATCGCGCATGCGCAGCCACGGGCGCACATCTTCCAGGCCCGGCGGAGAATCCATCACGATGTGGCTGCCGCGCGCGCTGGTGGTTCGCCAGTAGCTGCGGAAGCCGGCATCGACGGATGCACGCTCCAGGGTGGTTGCGGGGTCGCCAAGCGCGGCGGCAGCCCACTGCCGGCGCTGTTCGGCGCGCAGGGGATCGGATGCGGGTTCGTTCATGGGCACTACAAGTGAAGCGGCGCCCTTGGGCGCCGTTGGGTGTAAAGGGATACTCAGCGACGCTTGCCGCCGCTGATCAGGCGCAGCAATGCCAGTAGCACTACCGCGCCAAGGATGGCGCCGAGGAAACCGGCCGGTTGGCCTGCGGCATACCAGCCCATCTCGCGCCCGAACCAGCCGGCGAAGACTGCGCCGGCAATGCCCAGCAGGATGGTCAGCAGGCAGCCCATGCGGTTGTTGCCGGGCATGAAGAAACGCCCCAGCAGGCCGACGAAGAAGCCGATCAGGATGATGTACAGCCAGCTGTCGCTGCCAAACAGTCCGCTCATGCGCGTGCCCCTGCCAAATAAAAACGCAGCCTAGCAAGGCCAGGCTGCGTTCGTCATCCAACCGGCAAACCGCAGGCGATCAGCAGCAGCCGTGGCCGCCGTGACGGGTGCCGCTGTCGGCAGCGACCGGCGAACCGCTGGTCTCGCCGCGCAGGCTGGCGGCGTGGTGGTCGAACAGCACCTTGGACACGCAGGAGGTCACGCGCTTGCCCATCGGGATGTGCAGGAACTCATTCGGACCATGGGCGTTGGAATGCGGGCCCAGCACGCCGGTGATCATGAACTGCGCACCCGGGAACTTCTCGCCCAGCATGCCCATGAACGGGATCGAGCCGCCTTCGCCCATGTACATGGCCGGCTTGCCGAAGAAGGCCTGGCTGGCGTCGTCGATGGACTTTTCCAGCCACGAAGCCATGGCCGGTGCGTTCCAGCCGGTGGACGCCTTTTCCAGATCCAGGCTGACGTGGGCGCCGTTCGGCGGATCACGCAGCAGGGCTTCCTTCAGCAGCTCGCCGCAGGCCTTGCCATTGGCAGTCGGCGGCAGGCGCAGCGACAGCTTGACCGAGGTTTCCGGGCGCAGCACGTTGCCGGCCGATTCCAGCGGCGGCATGCCGCCGATGCCGGTGACCGACAGGGCCGGGCGCCAGGTGCGGTTGAGCACCAGCTCGGTGAGGTCCTCGCTCATCGGCTTGAGGCCGTCGACCAGCGGGAACTTGTCGAAGATGGCGGTATCGACCACGTCGGCGGCGCGCTTGGCCTGTTCCAGGCGCTCGGCCGGCACTTCCACGTGCAGGCCGTCGAGCAGGATGCGGCCGGTCTTCTCGTCCTCGATGCGCGACAGCAGCTGGCGCAGCAGGCGGAAGCTGGACGGCACCACACCGGAGGCATCACCGGAGTGCACGCCTTCGTTGAGCACCTTGACGGTGAAGTTGCCGCCGGTCAGGCCGCGCAGCGAGGTGGTGCACCACAGCTGGTCGTAGTTGGCGCAGCCCGAATCCAGGCAGACCACCAGCGACGGCTGGCCGATACGGTCAGCCAGGTGGTCGACGTAGGCCGGCAGGTCGTAGGAGCCGGATTCTTCGCAGGCTTCGATCAGGATCACGCAGCGCGCATGCGGCAGGCCTTGTTCCTGCAGCGCCAGCACGGCGGCCAGCGAGCCGAAGATGGCGTAGCCATCGTCCGCACCGCCACGGCCGTACAGCTTTTCGCCACGCAGCACCGGCTTCCACGGGCCCAGGTCCTCGTCCCAGCCGGTCATTTCCGGCTGCTTGTCGAGGTGGCCGTACAGCAGCACGGTGTCCTCGCCGGTTTCCGGGCCAGTGGCCGGGATTTCCAGGAAGATCAGCGGGGTACGGCCTTCCAGGCGGACCACCTCGACCTGCAGGCCGGGGATGTTCTGCGCCTTGGCCCAGCTTTCCATCAGGTTGACGGCCTGATCCATGTAACCGTTGGCGACCCAGTTGGCGTCGAACATCGGCGACTTGTTGGGAATGCGGATGTAATCGACCAATTGCGGGACGATGTCGTTATCCCACTTGTCGCTGAGAAATTGGCCGATCTTGGCGCTGTCCATCTGGATCTCCGGTAGAAATGTCAGGTGTAACCATTCTACGCCGCTGGCTCCTGCGACGGGCCGCACCTGGGGTGACGTTGTGTCTTTGTAGGGTTTTTCCTACAAGCGACCGGGGTGTTTGCCGGCTGCGTTAGCGAGACGTGACGGATAGGCTGTGTTCATGTGGCGCGGGACACTGGATCTACCGGCGGGAAAGCCGGCAATCCCTTCCCAAGACACAAGGAGTGTAGCGATGGAGCTTTTCACCGTGACGCTGAAGTCACTGGCTCTAGCGTTGTTGTTGACCCTGACGGCATCAGCCACGGACAAGGTCGACATCAACACCGCCTCTGCGGCGGAGCTGAGCGAGGGATTGGTGAACGTCGGGCCTTCCAAGGCGCAGGCAATCATCGATCATCGGCAGGCAAACGGACCTTTCAAGAGTGCCGAGGAGTTGGCGCTGGTGAAGGGAATCGGATTGAAGACGGTCGAACGGAATCGTGACCTGATCGAGGCGAAGGCTGGAACGGCCCCCGCCAAGAAAGCTGCCGGGACGGCAGTTGTTCAACCGGTGGAGAGGCGCTGAGGCAACGGATGCCTGGTTCGCAGCAATGGATGCCGCGCCATAAGGATTGTGGGTCGCCCGGATGGCGGCACACGAGGAACCCATAGGGGCAGGACGCTGGGGGAAGGCAGGATGCCAACAAGGACGTGAGATCGTCCGGTGTTGCACAGTGACGTGCAGCCGGGCGATTTTTCTTGTTCCGCTCGTCGGAATAAAAAAGGCCCGGGATTTCCCGGGCCTTTTTTGTTCTCAGGGATTGGGGATTGGGGATTCGTAAAAGCCGAATGCGTGACTTGGCTTTGCGCTGGCGGCGTAATTGTTGGCGCGGTTGTGTAGCCCGGGTAAGCGCAGCGCACCCGGGGCCTTTGCGCAGAGCCGCCGGGCCAGTGATATTGCCTGATGGATCACGTAGCGCGGTTAGGTAGCGGCCTGGGGCATTGCAGGCACCTTTCGCGCCGAACTGGCTGGCGTGCTTTGTCTAGCTTGGCTGGATGAGAACACCGTCGGCGTGGAAATTGAGCCGACGGTGCAGCTCAGGCAAGCAGGGTGCACCGGGAGTTCTTCGCAATGGCTCCGGGGCGCTGTGCTTACCCGGGCGGCCGACGCGTTGATCACCGTCTACGTGATTCTCGCAGTGGACCGCTTGTAGCCGCCAGCAGCTCCTCATCAGGATCCTCGCAAGAGGCCCCGGGTGCGCTGCGCTTACCCGGGCTACGATTTCTACGGGTTCTCGCAGTGAACGGCCGGTAGCCGCCAGCAGCTCCTCATCAGGATGCTCGCAAGCAGCCCCGGGTGCGCTGCGCTTACCCGGGCTACGATTTCACCTGGCCGTTTGCCTGGCTTGAAGCCGGTTCCGCTGAAGCTCGCCGCTGCTTTCCCTGGGCCTTGTCCCCGACAATGGCGGGGACAAATCGGAACGGATCAAACCAACCCGGTGGCGTAGTACACGCCGATGATCGCGAACACCGCCAGGGTCTTGATGATGGTGATGGCGAAGATGTCCTTGTAGGACTGGCGGTGGGTCAGGCCGGTCACTGCCAGAACAGTGATCACTGCGCCGTTGTGCGGCAAGGTGTCCATGCCGCCGGAGGCCATCGCCGCCACCCGATGCAGCACGTCCATCGGAATGCCTGCAGCCTGCGCATTGGCGATGAAGCTGTCAGCCATGGCCGCCAGGGCGATGCTCATGCCACCCGATGCCGAACCGGTAATGCCGGCCATAGCGGTGACCGAAACGGCTTCGTTGACCAGCGGATTGGGGATCGAGCCCAGTGCGTTGGCCACCACAAGGAAGCCGGGCAGGGCGGCGATGACAGCACCAAATCCATATTCCGAAGCGGTGTTCATCGACGCCAGCATGGCGCCGCCGATGGCGGACTTGGTGCCCTCTGCAAACGAGGCTACCACCGGCTTCCAGGCAAAGGCGATGACGCTGAGGATGCCCAGCAGCAAGGCGCCCTGCACGGCCCAGATAGCGCCCAGCTTGGAGACTTCCTGTACGACCGGTGCCGGGTTGCCGATCACCGCCGGCACAAAGGATTGGGTTTCACCGTAGAAACCTGGAATCCAGCGGGTCAGGTAAAAGTTGGCCACGCCCACCAGCACCAGCGGTGCGATTGCAATCAGCGGATGCGCCAGGTTCTGGCCCTGGAACGGCTCAGGCTCGTTGCGCAGTTCCTCATTGGCGCCGGCGTAGCCTTCGCCATTGCGTATGGCGACGCGGCGGCGCCATTCCAGATAGCTCATGCCCAGGATCAGGATCACCACCGTGCCAATCACGCCCAGCCACGGTGCGGCCCAGCTGTTGGTGCCGAAGAAGGAGGAGGGAATGATGTTCTGGATCTGCGGGGTGCCCGGCAGCGCATCCATGGTGAAGGTGAAGGCGCCCAGCGCGATGGTGCCCGGAATCAGGCGCTTGGGGATGTTGCTCTGGCGGAACAGCTCGGCGGCGAACGGATAGACCGCGAACACCACCACGAACAGCGATACGCCGCCGTAGGTGAGTAGGGCGCAGACCAGCACGATCGACAGCATCGCCCGCTTGGCGCCGACCAGCTTGATGGTGGCGCTGACGATGGACTTGGAGAAGCCCGAGACCTCGATCAGCTTGCCAAACACCGCACCCAGTACGAAGACCGGGAAATACAGCTTCAGGAAGCCGACCATCTTGTCCATGAACAAGCCGGTGAACATCGGCTGCACCAGGGTTGGATCAGTCAGCAGTACCGCGCCCAGGGCGGCTACGGGGGCGAACAGGATCACGCTATAGCCGCGGTAGGCGACAAACATCAGGAAGCACAGGGCCGCCAATACGATCAGAAACGACATCCATGGCTCCCGGCCAATACGTTGCCGGCGAGTATCAGGACAGGGCGCGGCCCGGCCCACTGTACGAAGGGACGATACGCGGCCGGCTAACGCTCCATTAACGTGCGCTCCATGGCGGCACTCGTATGCCGCTACGTCATACCCGGGAGGAGGGAGACCAATGAAGCGCAAGTATCTGAGTATCGCCATCGGTGGCATTCTGTTGGCACCGGCCGCATTCGTGCAGGCCCAGGAGCAGCAGGCGACGCCGGCCGGCACCCAGGCCACACAGCTGGACGAAGTGACCGTAACCGCGCGCCGCCGCAGCGAGTCCATCCAGGACGTGCCGGTGGCAGTCAGCGCCTTCGGCGAGGAACAGATCAAGGATCTGCAGGCCTCGACGGTGGAAGGCCTGCAGGGCGCGGTGCCCAACATGAACATCGCCCAGGGCCGTGGCTCGTCCAATAGCGTCAACGTCTTCATCCGCGGCATCGGCCAGCCGGACGCGCTGCAGACCTTCGATCCGGGCGTGGGCATGTATGTGGACGACGTCTACTACTCGCGCATCAATGGCGCATTGTTCTCGTTGTTCGACATCCAGCAGCTGGAAGTGCTGCGCGGCCCGCAGGGCACGCTGTATGGCAAGAACTCCACCGGCGGCGCGATCAAGCTGACCACCAAGAACCCCTTCGACAACGAAGGTGGCGCGGTGGAGCTGACGGCGGGTGATTACGGTCGCCTGGAAGGTCGGTTCTATGTGTCGGGCAAACTGAGCGATACGCTGGCTGGCAGCATCGCCGGTGCCAAAATCACCAACGATGGCTACGTCAAGGACGCGGTCACCGGCAAGCGTTACAACGATGACGATACCGAGGCGCTGCGCGCGAAGCTGGCCTACAAGCCGACCGACAACTTCAGTGCCGTGCTGACGCTGGATACCACCAAGCAGGATGCTGCGCTGACGCTGGGTCGTCCGATGGCGCCGCTGCGCCAGACCAGCCTGGCGCCGGCTGGCGTGGTGGTGTTGCAACCGGGTGAGACCGGTGAGTGGAACCGTCGTGCGCAGACCTCCTTTGACGACGGCCAGGGTCAGTACCTGAAGCATTCCGGTGCTTCGTTGGCGATGGATTGGGACATCAACGAGCAGTGGACGCTGAAGAGCATCAGCTCCTACCGCAAGCTCAAGACCGAGTCGTACATCGACATCGATGCTTCCGAATACGAGCTGGGTGATGTGCTCGTGGCACTGGATCAGAACCAGAAGAGCCAGGAATTCCAGCTGCATTACGACAATGGTTCGAACCTGCACCTCACCTTCGGCGCGTACTACATGAAGGAGAACGTGCCGTCCTACCAGGAAGCTTACGCCGACGATCTGTTCTCGATGCTCGGCACCGGCATTCCATTCCTGCGTACCATCGACGATGACCTGAGCACCACCTCCAAGGCTGCCTTCGCGCACGCCAACTGGGAGTTCGTGCCGAGCTGGACCTTGGCTGCCGGCGTGCGCTGGACCAAGGACGAAAAGGATTACGACCGTTCCACCAGCACGTTCTGGGGGGCGCCGTTCAGCGGCCTCAATGAAACCGTTGCCTTCAACGGCAAGGCTTCGTGGACCGCGGTGACGCCGTCGGTCAGCTTGCAGAAGGCGTTCAGCGACAACCTGATGGGCTATGTATCGGCCAACCGTGGCTTCAAGTCGGGCGGCTTCAACGGCCGTGCGAACACGGTGTACGACACCGAGCACGCCAAGTTCGATCCGGAATACGTGTGGACCTACGAATTGGGCCTGAAGGGCAGCTCGGCTGACCATCGCTTCCGCGGTAGCGCTGCGGCGTTCTACAGCAACTACAGCGATTTCCAGGCGCGCGTATCGCAGGACGTGGGCACCTTCCCGGTGTTGAATGCAGCCAAGCTCAACATCAAGGGCATCGAGCTGGAAGGCAGCGCGTTGCTGGGCGAGAGCACCGCGTTGAGCGCGCAGCTGGGTTGGATGGATGCCAAGTACGACAGTTTCGAGGACTTCCGCCTCGATCCGTCCTACGCGGGCTATGATCCGAGCGTCAACCACGACCATGTGCCGTTTTCGCCGGACTGGACCGCGCGCGTTGCCTTGCAGCACGTGTTCTCATTGGCTGATAGCGGCAGCCTGACCTTGGGTGGCGATGTGTCCTACCGTGGTGACACATGGTTGTCGGTAGACAACCGCGATGTGCTGAGCCAGGACGCATATACCCTGGTGGGCGCCTACGGCGTATGGGATTCGCCGCAGCTGACCTGGCAGGTGCGTGCTGGCGTGCGCAATCTGACCGACAAGCAGTACAAGACCGAAGGCCAGGAATTTGCCAGCGTTGGCAACATCCAGACCGCGTATTACGGTCTGCCGCGCAACTGGTATGTGTCGGTGCGTTACAACTTCTGATGGTGTAGCCGGTAACGGCTCCCCTACGGAATGCAGATGAGCCCTTTCCCGCATAGCGGGGGAGGGCTCTTCTTTTTGTTTTCAGTGATGCTTGCTTCTGCCTTTGCTTCTGCTTCGGCTTTGGCTTTGGCAGTTGCCCTTGCCCTTGCTGCGCTTTGAAGCCCCTCTCCCGTTCACGGGAGAGGGGTTGGGGTGAGGGCAGCTTTTGCCCCTGACCTTCGGCGCCGGCATCTGATTTGCCTCGACCGCGAAAGCCGCACAGTGGTACGGCTAGCCCGATCCATCGCGTTGATGGGAAGTCCACCGCAAGGGCTTGAGACGCCGCTTGTGAAGCGCACCCTCACCCCAACCCCTCTCCCGGAGGGAGAGGGGCTTCAAGCCGCCGGCGCTTCATCCCCATGACGTAACTCCGTATCCTGCCAAGCAGCTTCTGGGGAACGCATTGCATGTTGAGTCTGGTGACGGTGGCGCTGGCGGGCCTGGCCTGGTTGGCACTTATGTTTGGCGTGGCCATCTACGGTGAGCGCCGGCCTACCGCATTTGCGCGGCATTGGCGGCATATCTATACCCTCTCGCTGGCGGTGCACTGCACCTCATGGACGTTCTACGGCACCGTCACCCAGGCGGCGCGCAATGGCTGGCCGCTGCCGCCGACCTTCGTCGGTGCAATCCTTTTCTATGCGCTGGCCATCGGCGTGATGATGCGGCTGGTGCGGCTGGCCCGCGAAACCAATGCCACCTCACTGGCGGACCTGATTGCTGCGCGGCTGGGGCGTGATGCCTGGTTGGCGGCGACGGTGACGCTGGTGACCGTGCTGGGCCTGATTCCGTACATCGCGCTGCAGCTCAAGGCGGTGGCGATGAGTTTCGGCATGATCACCTCGCGCGCGGTGGATGCCGGGCAGGCGGGTTCGGTCTGGCACGACAGCGCCTTGTATGTGGCGTTGGCGATGGCCTTGTTCGCGATGCTGTTTGGTGCGCGCCGCGCCGATGCGTCCGAGCACAATCGGGGGCTGGTGCTGGCGATGGCCGCCGAGTCGGTGTTCAAGCTCGGCGCGATGCTGGCGCTGGGCGTGTTCGTCTGGTTTGGCTTGAAAGGGCTTCCCGCTGCAGCGCCGGTAGCGGCCAGTGCGCACGACGGCGGCTTCATCCCACTGGTGATCCTCGGTGGCCTGGCGATGTTCCTGCTTCCCCATCAATTCCATGTTGGTGTGGTCGAATGCCGTGATCCTGCCGATGTGCGAACCGCGCGCTGGTTGTTCCCGCTCTACCTGCTGTTGATCGCGTTGCCGATCCTCCCCTTGGCACGCGCTGGCACGCTGCTGCTCGGCAACAGCGTACCGTCGGACATGTATACGCTGGCGCTGCCGTTCGCTGCGGGCCATGAAGGCGTGGCCTTGTTTGCCTTCCTCGGCGGCCTGAGCGCGGCCACCGGCATGGTGGTGGTGAGCACGTTGACCCTGAGCCTGATGATCGGCAACCACTGGTTTGCGCCCGGCTTGCTGCGCAGCGCCTGGGCACGTGCCGGCGGTGGCGATCATCGGCGCGAACTGGTGTGGCTGCGGCGTGCAGGCATCTTCGTGATCATGCTGTTGGCCTGGGCGTACAGCCGCCTGATTGGCGGTAGCAACGTGCTGGCCGATATTGGTGCGGTGTCGTTCTCGGCAATGGCCACGCTGGTGCCGGTGCTGGCGTTTGCCATCTGGCGCCCGCAGACGCCGCCGCGCGCCGCCATTGCCGGCGTGCTTGCCGGTTTTGCTACATGGGCCTGGGTGTTGTTGCTGCCATCGTTGCTGGAGAGCGAAGGGCGTGCACCGGCTTGGTTGCTGCAGGGGCCGTTTGGTTGGAATTGGCTGGCGCCGCAGGGACTGTTCGGTTTGACCGGTTGGACGCCCTTGGGGCGAGCCGTAGGGGCCAGCCTGTTCGTTGGCACGGCGGTGACGCTGCTGGTCATGGCCTGGCGGCGGGATACGCCCAATCGCACAAGTCGCAATCTTGATGTGCAGGC
Source organism: Stenotrophomonas sp. (assembly GCF_032061965.1). Lineage (GTDB taxonomy): Bacteria > Pseudomonadota > Gammaproteobacteria > Xanthomonadales > Xanthomonadaceae > Stenotrophomonas. The sequence goes on from NZ_DAMBEF010000002.1 coordinate 33,665, forward strand.
GCTGCGTGATGCAGGACGCCGATTCCTGCCTTACGAGCAGGTTGAGCACTTGCTGGTGGACGCACCACGGCAAGGCCCGGTGCCGCCTGCGACGGAAGCGCGTTTGGAGCGCGAGCTTTCCTCCGTGCTGGGTGCCGCTTCGGCACGTTTGCTGTTGGACGCCGCGCGCCGCGAGAGCGGTGAGCTGGCGACGGTGGCGGCCATCGTCAGCGAGGCCTCGCAGGATCTGCGCTTCAGCCAGCAAGTATTGCAGGCGGCGTTGCAGAACATGAGCCAGGGCATCAGCGTTATCGACCGCGAACAGCGGCTGGTGGCCTGGAACCGCCCGTATGCGCGCATGTTTGGATTTCCCGATGAGCTGCTGCAGGTGGGCCGCCCGATCGTCGATCTGACCCGTTGGGCGCTGCAGGCGATGCCGGCGCGCGGGGGCGATGAACGTGCGGTAGATCGACGGCTGGCCTTCATGCGTGCGGGCACGCCGCATCTGACCGAACGGGTATTTCCCGATGGCAGCATCGTCGAGATCCGAGGCAATCCGATGCCGGGCGGTGGTTTCGTGGCGACCTTTACCGACGTCACCGAGTTCCGTCGCAGCGAGCGCGAACTCAAGCGCAGCAATGAAACCCTGGAGCAGCGGGTGGGTGAACGCACTGCGCTGCTGGAATCTGCCAAGCGCGAAGCCGAACGCGCCAACGATGCCAAGAGCCGCTTTCTCGCCGCCGTGGGGCACGACCTGTTGCAGCCGTTGCACGCGGCGCACCTGTTCACCGATACCTTGGCCCAGCAGGTCCAATCCAACCAGCAGCAACAGGCGGTGGTGCAGATCCGCGGTGCCCTGGATTCCACCACCGATCTGCTGACCGGTTTGTTCGACATGTCGCGGTTGGAAGCCGGTGGGTTGGTGCCGCAGCCCCGCGACCTGCCGTTGGCGGAAGTACTGGACCCATTGGTATCCGAGTTCCGCGCATTGGCCAGCGCACGCGGCCTGGATTTCCATTACGTGTCCACGCGCGCGTGGGTGAACAGTGATCCGCAGCTGCTGCGTCGCGTACTGCAGAATTTCCTCGCCAATGCGGTGCGCTACACCAGCAAGGGTGGGGTGCTGCTTGGTGTGCGTCGCGAAGGCGAACGCCTGCGCGTTGAAGTGCACGACACGGGCCCGGGTATCGCCAAGCAGGAGCAGCAGCGGATCTTCGAGGAGTTCCGTCGCGGCGAAGACAGCAGCGGGCAGGGCCTGGGCTTGGGGCTGGCGATCGCCGATCGCATTGCCGGCCTGCTGCATGCGCCTTTGCGCCTGCGTAGCGAAAAGGGCCGTGGCACGGCGTTTTCAGTGTCGTTGCGGCGGGCGATGTCGCCGCAGAGTGTGGCAGTGCCAAGCCCGCGCAGCAGCAATAGCCTGCTGGGCAGCGTGCCGGTGCTGGTGGTGGACAACGATCCGGCGGCGTTGCAGGGACTGGCCGGGCTGTTGCGTGGCTGGGGCTATCAGGTAGCCGAAGCCGATGGTGAGGCGCAGGCAGTGGCAGCGTTGCAGGCACAGCCGGCTGCGCTGTGGCTGTTCGATTACAACCTGGACGATGACGATACCGGCACGGCCTTGCATCAGCGCCTGGGTGAACGTTTTGGCGTGCGGCCCACCTTGATCCTCAGCGCCGATGACAGTCTGGCCACGCGGCGTGAAGTGTTGGAGCAGGGGTTGACCCTGCTGCATAAACCCGTGCGTCCGCTGGCGCTGAAGTCGATCCTTGATCGGCTGCTGGCCGCCTATACGATGGCTCAGTGACGGCTGGCGAGATGCTTGGTGCGGCTACCGGTTCGCCTGCGCGGCGCTGCCGCAATACGCAGCGTGCAGTGCCTGCATTACGCCCAGGGCGGGGCTGTCGGCCAAGGTGTAGTAGATGGTCTGCGCCTCTCGGCGCGTAGTCACCAGGCCGCCTTCGCGCATCAGCGCCAGGTGCTGCGACAGCGCCGACATCGACAGCCCGACCTGCGCCTGCAGTTCGGTGACCGAGGCCTGACCTTCGACCAGGCGACACAGCACGCGCAGCCGGGCGGGGTGGGCCAGCGACTTGAGCAGTTGCGCCGCTTGTTCAGCGTGGGCCTGCATCTGTTCCATATCCATGTCCTGGGTGACCATTTTCGGTTCAGGGTCCAGACTTGTACTTTGGGTTTTCCTAGTTTAATTTAGAAAAAGCTAAAGTAAAGGCCGAGGCCATCCCATGAGCAACGTGCAAGCCACTTCCCCGCAGGTACAGGCCTTCCACGACAAGGACACGGGTACCTTCAGCTACGTGGTCTACGACCACGATGGTGGCATGGCGGCCATCATCGATCCGGTGCTGGACTACGATGCCGCCGCTGCGCGTACCAGCACGCGCTCGGCCGACGCCCTGCTGACCTTCGTGCAGGGCAAGCTGCTGACGGTGGCCTGGCTACTGGAAACGCATGCGCACGCTGACCACCTCAGCGCCGCCGGCTATCTGGCCGATGCCTTGAAGGCACCGGTGGCCATTGGCCAGGGCATCGTCGAGGTCCAGCGCCGTTTCAAGGAACTGTTCGGCCTGGGCGATGCATTTGTCGCCGATGGGAGCCAGTTTGATCGCCTGTTCGCCGATGGCGATACCTTCAATATCGGTGCGCTGGAAGGACGGGTGATTGCCACGCCGGGCCACACCGATGACAGCCTGACCTATGTGATCGGTGATGCTGCCTTCATCGGCGACACCATGTTCGCCAGCGATACCGGCACGGCACGCTGCGATTTCCCCGGCGGTGATGCGCATCGCCTGTTCGCATCCATCCAGAAGATCCTGGCGCTGCCGCAGGCCACCCGCATCTACCTGTGCCACGACTATCCCGGCGATCGCCGCGAAGCCCAGGCGCAGACCAGCATCGATGAGCAGAAGCAGCACAACGTGCACCTGAAGGGCGGTACCGGTGAAGCGGCCTTCGTGCAGATGCGCCAGCAGCGCGATGCTGGTTTGCCGGTGCCGAAACTGATCCTGCCGGCCTTGCAGGTGAACATCCGTGGCGGCCGTCTGCCCGAGGCCGATGCCAATGGCGTGCGTTACCTGCGCTTGCCCTTGGACCAGATGGGAACGGCGCAATGAACAGCTGGATGCTGGCCTTGGCCGGAGGTGTGTTGATCGGCCTTGCCGCCACGCTGTTGCTGTGGCTGACCGGGCGTATTGCCGGTATCAGCGGGATTGTTGGCGGTGTGTTGATGCCGCGTCGTGGTGAAGTGGCCTGGCGCGGTGCGTTCCTGATCGGCTTGATCGGTGCCGGCGCGGTGTATCTGTGGCTGGTGCCAGGCGCTTACACGCCGCGCCAGGGCTTTTCGCCCGTGCTGCTGGTCGTAGCGGGGCTGTTGGTGGGGTTTGGCACGCGCATGGGCAATGGCTGCACCAGTGGCCACGGCGTTTGTGGCCTGGGGCGTTTGTCCGTGCGTTCGTTCGCTGCCGTGCTGACCTTCATGGCGACGGCGGTACTGACCACCTACATCGTCAGGCACGTGGCATGAGCACGTCGCGCGTTACCTTGGCGGCACTGGTTGCCGGTGCGCTGTTCGGCCTGGGGCTGGCGCTGTCGGGCATGACCGATCCGCAACGCATCCTTGGTTTCCTGGATGTGTTTGGCGACTTCGATCCGGCCCTGCTGTTCGTGCTGGGCGGTGCCGTGTGCACGACGATGCTGCTGTTCCGTTTCGTATTGCGCAGGCCGGCGCCGGTATTGGCCGAGCGTTTTCAGATATCGGATCTGCGCCAGATTGATCGGCCCTTGCTGATCGGCGCAGCGGTGTTCGGTATCGGCTGGGGCTTGGCGGGCTATTGCCCGGGGCCGGCACTGGTGGGGTTGGGCGTGCTGTCGACGGAGGCGTTGTGGTTTGTGCCGGCGATGCTGGCCGGCATGCTGCTGCACAAGGCGGCAATGGGACGCGGCGCGTAGGCGCGGCGTCAATAGCGATCACAGCGCCTGGCGTGCGGGGTCGCTCAGTTCCAGTTCGCGCAGCACAACGCTGGCCTGGGTACGATTGCGTACGCCCAGACGCTCGAAGATGGCCGACAAGTGCGCCTTGACCGTGCGTTCCTGCACATCCAGGCGGTCGGCGATCTGCTTGTTGAGCAGGCCTTCGGCCACCAAGGCCAATACCCGGAACTGCTGCGGCGACAGGCTGGCCAGGCGCGCTGCCAAAGCGCTGTCGTGACTGGACGACTGCGCCCGTGACACCGCAGCGCGCAGCGAGGCGGGCAACCATTGCTCGCAGGCCATGACGCTGCGGATGGCCTCGCGCAGTTCATTCAGGCCCGAACTCTTGGGTAGGTAACCGGCCGCGCCATGGTCCAGTGCCCGACGCACGACGCGCGGATCATCGTTGGCCGAGACCACGATCACCGCCACCCCCGGATGCTGGGCGCGGATCGCGGCCAGCCCGGCCAGCCCATGATTGCCCGGCATATGCAGGTCAAGCAGGATCAGGTCGGTGTCCGGCGTCGCGTCCAACGCGGCCAGCACGCCTTCCAGCGATTCCGCCTCACGCACCTGCAGGTCGCTCATCGCCTCGCTGGCCGCCTGCCGCAAGGCGGCGCGGAACAAGGGATGGTCGTCGGCAATCAACAAGCTGGGCATGGGGCTGGGAACGAGTGGCGAGGAAACAGGGGCCAGTAGATGCGCACTCGAAGTCAAAATCAATCTCCTGGAATAAAGGCCAGGAACTGGAGGGCAGGAACCCGGAACGAGGGAAGAGCGGCAAGGCAAAGGCAAGCAGCAAGTGTGCGTTGCTCCGCTGTTACTGGTTCCTAGTTCCTAGTTCCTGGTTCCTGGTTCCCGACAACTGGTTCCTGCCTTACTGCGCTGTCCAGCCGCCATCCATCGGCATTGCGGCACCGGTGAGATTGTGCGACTCACGGCGGCACAGCCAGACCACCATCGCGCCGATGTCTTCGGGCAGCGACATGCGCAGGCTGGGCTGCTTTTCCTCGAGCATGGCGCGGACGCCGTCTTCGCGGCTGCCGCCGTTGCGGTGGGCCTGGATCTGCGGCTCGATCAGCGGGGTTTCCACCCAGCCCGGGCACACGCAGTTGACGGTGACACCGCCGCTTTCGCGATTGCCGGCTGCGGCGTATTCCAGTGCGGCAACCTTGCTCAGGCCCACGATGCCGAACTTGCTGGCTACGTACGGCGCCTTGTTCCTGGACGCAACCAGGCCATGCACCGAGGCGATGTTGACCACGCGGCCATAGCCACGTTCGGCCATGCCGGGCAGTGCGTGCTGCATGGTGTGGAAGGCCGCGCTGAGGTTGATGGCGATGATGTCGTCCCACTTTTGCGGCGGCTGTTCGGCCAGCGGCGCGGCGTGCTGGATACCGGCGCAGTTCACCAATACGTCGATATCGCCCCAGGCCTGCACGGCCTCGAGCATGTGTGCGATCTGGTCCGGCTTGCGCAGGTCGGCGTCAAAGTGACGGGCTTCGCTACCAGCATCGGTCACGCTCTTGAGTGCGGCTTCCAGCTGCTCGGGCGTGCCCAGCCCATTGATGGCCACGCGCGCGCCAGCGGCGGCAAGCGCCTGGGCTATGGCCAGGCCGATGCCGGACGTACTGCCGGTGACCAGCGCGGTGCGGCCTTGCAGGAAACGGTCCATGGGGTACTCCGTAAAACGTGGGGGAAAGTAGGGGGCAAACGTAGCAGTCGCAGTGCTAACGGCGCGTGGTACTTAAGTACGATGAGCCGCCGGCGGTGCCTCTGCTAGTGTGCGCCCATGAGCCAATCCTTACTGCGCGCCGCCTGCGGCCTATTCGTCGGACTGAGCCTGGCCTCCTGTGCCAGCGGCCCAGCTTCCAAGTCCGTGGAGCCTTCCATGTTCAGCAACGAACTTCGCAGCGAGCATCGCGGCAGCGATGACCTGCTCACCGCCGGCCTGGGCCTGGCAGGCCTGCGCAGCATGGCGCCGCCGGCCTTTGCCGACGCGGCTGCACCGACGCTGGATGAATTGCGCAGGCGTGCGATGTGGGGCAGCTGGCGCGGTATTGCCGATCTGGCCCCGGGTGGCGGCTATGGCGAGCTGTTCGGAACCCTGCAGAGTGTGCCGGGCCGCGAATTTTCTGCACTGGCACGTTTGCCCGGTGCCAAGCAGCCGCATCGCGTGCTGGCGCAGGTGCCGGACAACTTCGATACCGCCAAGCGCTGCGTGCTGGTCGCGCCGGCGTCGGGTTCGCGCGGTATCTACGGCGCGGTCTCGGTGGCAGCGGCCTGGGGCCTGCCCAAGGGCTGCGCCGTGGTCTATACCGACAAGGGCGCCGGCAGCGATTACTACGATCTGGACGCCCAGGTTGGTGTGCGCGCCAACGGCACCATGGGGGCCTTGGGCGAAGTCAGTGACCTGGCGTTCGTGCCGGATGCAGGCGTCAATGCAGCGGGCGTGGCCTTCAAGCATGCGCACTCCAAGGACAACCCGGAGGCGGATTGGGGCCGCCACGTGAAGCAGGCGGCTGAGTTCGCCCTGGTGGCATTGGCGCAGGCCTATCCGCAGGCAGCGCCTTTCACCTTTGAGAACACCCGCATCATCGCGGTCGGCATTTCCAACGGCGGTGGTGCGGTACTGCGTGCGGCCGAGTTGGAAGGCGACTGGCTGGATGCGGTAGTGGCCGGCGAACCCAGCGTTTACTCGTCCGGTCCCGGCGCACGCGCGCTGTATGACTACACCACCGAGGCGGCGCTGTTGATGCCGTGCGCGCAACTGCACATGAGCGATCTGCCGCAGCCGCCAATGACCGCGGCGCTGCAGGCCGGCGCCATGGTGCGTTGTGCAACGTTGGCCGCCGAAGGCGTGATCAGCGGCGCCACCCCGGCTGCGCAGGCCAAGTCGGCTTACGATTTGATGCTAAGCAAGGGCTGGACCGAGGCCTCGTTGCGGGCCGGTGCATTGTCCACCGGCTTCGACCTGTGGCGTGCCATCGCTGCGACCTATGCCTCGGCCTACGGCCGCTACGGTGTGGGTGAGCACCCCTGCGGCTTCAGCTTTGCGGCACAGAACCCGGATTTCTCGCCACGGGCAGCCACCGCCGCCGAGCGTGCTGCATGGATCGCCGATGGCAGCGGCATCCCACCGGGCGCCGGCGTTGGCCTGCTGGACAGCAAGGTCGCCTTGCCGGACCTGACCTACGCAGGGCTGAAGTGCCTGCGTGGCCTGTGGGACGGGCAGGGCGAAGATGCCAAGCGCGTGCAGGCCGGCATCCAGGCTACCCATGCGGGCGTGCCGCGCAAGGGGCTGCCGGTGATGGTGGTGCATGGCGCCGACGATGGCTTGATCCCGCCGGCGTTCAGCAGCGCGCCGTATGTGGCCGCGGCCAAGGCCGCTGATCGCGAGGTGAGCTATTGGAAGGTGCAGCATGTGCAGCACTTCGACGGCTTCCTGGGGCTGCCTGACTACGGTTCGCGCTATCTGCCACTGCTGCCGTACGTGTACGAAGCACTGGATCGCGTGCAGGCACGGCTGGACAAGGGCACGGCGTTGCCGGCCGACGCGGTGATTGCGACCACGCCACGTGCGGGCAAGGCCCTGACGGCTGAAAATCTGGCGATGCCGAAGTAAGGGCTTTTACCCTCCCTTTTGCATGGCAAAGGGGAGGGTTGGGGAGGGGTTGGCTTTGTTCTGCGCTGTTGGATCTGTGGCTTAGCGACTTATACCTCTCCCGCACATCCGCGCTGATGGCATCATTGGCCGATGCATACATTGAACTCTCCTTCCCGCGTCATTCCCTCTGCGCTCTACCAGCGCGAGCGCTGGCGCAATGGCCTGGGGTGGACGCGAGAGATCCTGCGCCTGCCGGAGCAGGGCGACTGGCAGCTGCGCCTGTCCATCGCCGAGATCGAACAGGACGCGGCATTCTCCGCATTCCCTGGTGTCGAACGCGAGCTGGTGTTGCTGCAGGGTGAAGGTCTGCGCCTGCGCTTCGCCGATGGGCGTTGCCAAACCCTGCTGCCGCCGTATCAGCGCCTGCGTTTTGCTGGCGAAGAAGACATCGTCGGCGAGCTGGTCGACGGAGTGACCCAGGACTTCAACCTGATGTGGCGGCGGGATGCCTTGCAGGCCGAACTGCTGCATCGGCCGCTGGTGGGCAACATGTTGTTCTTCACCGAGCCACAGGCCGCGTGGGCGATCCATTTATTGGCCGGGCAGGCAGTGTTCGAGGGCGGTGTACTGCCGGCGTTGTCGGCGGGCGATACCGCGTGGCTGGGGGCGGGCGAACGGCAGCGCTATTCGCTCAGCGGCGGCGGTGAGCTGCTGGCGATACGGCTGACGCCGGTTGTGTAGGAGCGGCGTAAGCCGCGAAACCAAAGAACCAACAGCGCAAGGCTTAACCTGTAGTGCCGAGCCATGCTCGGCATGGACATTGCCGGGAACGCGTCTGCCGAGCATGGCTCGGCACTACAGGTGGGATTGCGTGTAAGGCCTCTGCCGAGCATGGCTCGGCACTACGCTCAGTAGACGTCGCGGCGGTAGCGGCCGGCAATGCGTAGTGCCTGATGTGCGTCGGCGCCAATCGCATCGATGATGACCTTGTCCACCGCCGGGGCCATGCCCTGCAGGCTGCCGCAGACCAGCACGGTGGCGCCGTCATCCAGCCATTGCCGCAGCACTTTGCTGTGCGCAGCCAATGCGTCCTGTACGTAGTGGAAGGCGCCCTCGTCGCGGCTGAAAACCGTATCCAATCGCTCGATTCCACCCTCGCGCTGCCATTGCCGCAGCTCGTCGCCGAAATGGAAGTCGTGCGCCACGTTGCGCTCGCCGAACAGCAACCAGTTGCGGCGCGCGCCTGCATCGATACGGGCGCGCAGATGTGCACGCAGGCCGGCGATGCCGGTGCCGTTGCCGATCAGGATCAGCGGTGCATCGTTGCTGGGTGGGTGGAAGTTGCTGTTGCTGCGCAGGCGCAGGTCGATGCTGTCACCGATGGCGGTGTAGTCGCAGAGCCAGCCGCTGGCCAGGCCCGGCGTGCCATCGGGACGTAACTGCCGGCGCAGCATCAGCTGCAGGCTGCCTTCGGTTGGCATTGATGCAATCGAGTATTCGCGGTGCGGCAAGGGCTTGAGGCTGGCGGCCAGGGCGTCGGCATCGCCGGTGTCGCAGCTTTCGGGCAGATGCGAAACAGCCAGGGCGTCGCGCAGCAAGCGGCCATCGGCCAGCACGGCGGTCGATGTGAAGTCGTGTGCGTGCAGCCATTGGGTCACCGCGGCGGCGGATTGGCGTGGGCCGATCTCGGCGATGTCGCCGGCCTGCCAGGCTGGCAGCTTGCCATCGGCCGGTTGCAGCTGCAGGTGGAATACCTTGCCGCCGATGCTGCCGGGGTTGAGAACTTCGCGCTTGCGCAGCAGCCAGGATTGATAGGCCGGCGCGCTCCAATCACTTGTCTCCGTGCTTGCGCCGCCGAGCTGGCCCAGCAGCTGCTGCCAATGGCGCAGTGCCTCCGCGTCGGCGTTGTCGACTTCAACGGTGTCAAACAGCGGCTGTGCAGCGTGCATGCGCAGCCATTGATCCAGCTGCCGGCCGAAGGCGCAATAGTGCTCGTAGGTTTTGTCGCCCAGTGCCAGCACGCCGTACTGCAGCTGCGGCAGCTGCAGCGGCTGCGGCATCACCCGGCTCAGGAAGGCGAGGGCGTGATCGGGGGGGTCGCCTTCGCCGGTGGTGCTGACGATGAACAAAGCCTGGCGACTGCTGTCGAGCAAGGCCGCATCCACCTGGTCGATCGCGCGCAGCCGGGTCTTGTGGCCGGCGGCACGCAGCTGTGCCGCGGTGCGTTGTGCCAGCTGCTGGGCAAAACCGGTCTGGCTGGCCCACACCACCAGGATGGGCGGTTCCTTGCTGTCACCGACCTCATCGTCGCGTTCGCGTGTGCACCACCACAGGGCGAAACAGGCGGCTGCGTAGATCACCAATGCTGCCAGGGCCATCCACCACTGTGGCGCCAGTGGCGGTGCCGGCCACCAACGTTCGCCCAGATGCAGGCGCAACAGCAGCAGGGCGATCAACAGCAGGGCCAGGCCTACAGCGAGGTTGCCAAGCAGGGCGCGCGTGGAGCGGTTGGGGTTCATTGCGCGCTGGCGTCCAGGTAGCGCTGGAAGGCGGGGCTCATGGTTTCGATCAGGCCGGTGTTGGTGCGGGTGATGAAGCGTGCAGCCAAGTCATGGCTGTTGGCAAAGGCCGGGCCCTGATCAGCGCCCATCACGGTCAAGGCGGTGGCCCAGGCATCGGCAAGCATCGCGTCGCGGGCAATCACGGTGACCGCAGCAGCGGCGCGGCTGACCGGCGCATGGTGGCGTGGGTCCAGGGTGTGGCTGTAGGACACGCCTTCACGTTCGAAGTGATGCCAACGGTCGCCGGAAGTGGCCACCGCCAGATCGTCCAAGGCCAGTACGCGCGGTGGATAGTCGGCACCGGCATCTTCCTCCGGCGCGGATTCAACCAGTACGCGCCAAGGCTGGCCGTCAGGTTTCAGGCCATAGCCATGCAGTTCGCCGCCAACTTCGACCAGCGCGGCCTCGATGCCGTTGCGGCGCAGCCAGCGGCTGACCAGATCAACGCCATAGCCCTTGGCGATGGCCGACAGATCCAGCTGCAGGCCACCGGGTTGCAGGACATTTTGCGTTTGTGGATCCAGCTGCAGCTTTTGCCAGCCGCAGCGTGCAGCCACCTCGGCAAGCCGCGCGGGCTCGGGCACGGTCTGTGCGGCGGCATCGGCGCCAAAGCCCCACAGTGCGACCAGGGGGCCGATAGTGGGATCGAAGGCGCCTGCGCTGCGTTCGGCGATGTCGCGCGCGCTGCTCAGTACGTTCCAGAAGTCATCGGGTAGTGCATGCCAGCTGTTGGCGGCGGCACGGTTGTAGCGACTGATGTCCGAGTCGGCTTCCCAGGTGCTCATCTGCGCGACGACACGGTCGAGCTCGGCTTGGATGCCGGCATGCAGCGGATGCAGATCGCGGCTGCGTGCAACGACCAGCTTGACGCTCCAGCTGGTGCCCATGGTGTGGCCGCCGAGGGCGGCGATGTCGGAGTTGGAGGACATCGGTATCAAAAGGCCAGCTGGGGCAGGTGTTTCTTCTTCCGTTTACGGGAGAAGGTGCCCCGAAGGGGCGGATGAGGGGGAGCTTTTGTTTTTGTGGGTCTGCCGCGGCTTCAGGAGCCCGGCTTCGGCCTTGCCCTCACCCCAACCCCTCTCCCGCGGACGGGAGAGGGGCTTTTAGAGCTTTACTGCGGCAGCACTTCCAGCGTGGCCACGTAGCTCAGGCGGCGCACGTTGGCCTGCGGGATCGAGGTCTTGTTGTCCTCGGTACCGGTTTCCAGCCAGTACATCCCGGCCTGCGGCCAGGTCACGCTGAACTCGCCGTTGGCGTCGGTGGTGACCTTGATCTCTTCCTGGGCGTTGCGGTAACGGGTGGCACCGCGGGTGATTTCCACTTCCAGCCCGGCCTGCGGCTTGCCGTCCACCAGCAGCTTGAACTTGCTTGCTTCGCCGGCGAACAGGTCATTCGGGTGGCCATCGGCGACCAGCTCGATGCCCTTGCCGGTCGGATTGAGTGCGGTGTCGTTCGGGCTGCCATTGGTGACGAAGGTTTCCACGCGACCGTTGGTTTCGGAGACCTTCAGGTCCTTGGCGTCCTTCGGCACTTCGGTGGCGAAGGTCTGCGCATTGCCGCGCCAGCGCTTGGGCTTGCCGTCTTCCTGCCAGTTGGCCATCAGGCCGGCATTGACGTTGGCCAGGCGGTAGGTGCCCTGCTGGGTAAGCTCAACGTCGAATACGCTGCGCAGCTTGCCGGTGGCGACATTCTGCGGCTGCACGACGCTGCCATCCGGTGCAGTGATCACCAGGTTGTCGATGCGCAGCGGCACGTGGTTGAAGTAGAACAGGTCATTGGACACGGCCGCATCCACGGTGATCCACGGATTGGTGCCGGCAATCACGGTCTGCGACGGCTGCAGCCAGGCCTTGTGGGCGGCGGCGGAGAAGGGCAGGACTGCGGCGATGGCGGCAGCAAGCAGGAGGGAACGCTTCATCGGTTGGCTCCGTTGTTGAAGTGGATCAGGGCTTGACGGCAAGGGTGACGGCGCCCAGCTCGGACGTGCCCTGGGCACTGCCGTTCTGCGCGGCGCGTGCCGGCCAGCTGAAGGGAATCTTGACCAGCTCGCGGCCGCCGACTTCGCGCACGGCTTCAACGACCAATGTGTACTGGCCGGCGGGCAGGTTGCGCAGCTGCGGCTGGCGGTCAGTGAAGCTGAGCTGGTGCTTGCCGACCGGGCGGGTCGGGCCGGTCACGCCATCCACCGGCACCTGCAAGGTGCGGCCGCTCTTGCGCCACCACTGGCGCAGGTCCGGCAACCACTTGGTGCCATGGCCTTCGGCGGTGTCGCGCAACTGGTACCAGACCGACAGGTTGGCGGCGACCTTCTGGTCGGCACCTTCGATCCACACCGCGACATACGGGCGGTGGTATTCGGCCACGTTGAGCTTGGGCACTTCGACGTTGACGTCGAGGCTGGCGGCATAGGCGGCGGGAGCGGTGGCGATCAAACCACTCAGGGCGATGGTCAGGGTGACGCGCATGGTGCGACTCCGGGGAGTAGGACGGTCAATGGATGAGGAGCAGGGCAATCAGCAGCGGGATCAGCAAACCCAGGCCGACCAGCGGCCAGGTCATGCGCCGCTGCCGCGCATGCAGATGCAGCAAGAACAGGCCGGTGATGCAGAACACCAGGCAGGCCACCGCGAACACGTCGAGGAACCAGCCCCAGCCCGGGCCGGCGTTGCGGCCCTTGTGCAGGTCGTTGAAATACGAGACCAAGCCGCGACGGGTTTTTTCAAACTCCACCGCACCGGTTTCGCGGTCGATGCTCAGCCAGGCATCGCTGCCGGGGCCGGGCATGGACAGATAGATTTCTTCGGCTGACCACTCGGCCTCGCGCTTGCCGATGGAAACATCCAGGCGCGTGGACAACCAATCGGCGACACGGCCAGGCAGCGGCGCATTGCCGTCTTCGCGATCACCCAGGGCACCGAGCATGGCCTGCGGCAACTCCAGCTGCTGGTTCTGCACCTGCGGCTTGGCTTCGATCTTGGACGCATGGTTCAAGGTGATGCCGGTGATGGAGAACAACAGCATGCCGATCAGGCATACCGCCGAGCTGATCCAATGCCACTGGTGCAGGGTGCGCAGCCAGAAACCGCGGCTGGCCTGTTGTTGCACGGTGGTGGCGGTAGTGCGCTCTGCGGACACGGGAATATCAGTTATCGAAGGGGGACAATTAGAGCATTAATGAGAATGATTCGCAATTTGTGCCGTGCTATGCCTCTCTCTTTGCCTGAGGCAAGGGGAGGGGCGGGAAGTGGCTACTTTTGCTCTTGCTCTGGTTCTTCGCGTAAGGCCGAGAAGCCAAGTCAAAGGCTACCCCTCCCCAACCCTCCCCTTCACTGGGTGAAAGGGAGGGAGCGGTGTTGCTTGTGTTGGAAACGTTTGTGAGGCTGCGGCGTTGACAGGCGGGGTGGGCAAGCGCTCGGCGCTGCCCGTGCCCCGCTACACCCATCAGAACTTCGCGTTCAGCGACAGCCAGTAGCTGCGGCGCTGTTCCTTCACTGCATAGTCGTCCACGCAGCTGTACTCGCTGGGTGAGGTGAGGATGCAGGATTGGGAGACGAAGTCCTTGTCGAACAGGTTGTTGACCCGCGCGTTGACCGTCAGCCAATCGTTGAGCTTCCAGCTGCCCCCCAGGTGGAAGGTGGTGTAGTCCTCGTAGTAGCGGACAGTGGAACTGTTGGTGCCGCCCACATTGGATACCAGCGTGTCGCGATAGCGATCGTAGCGGCCTTCGCCGATCAGGCTCAGGCTGATGGCGTCGTTGAGCTGCCAGTTGAGGCTGGCGTTGGCCATGTGCTTGGCCGGGTTGCCGGCGATCGGCTGGCCCTTGGTGGCGCCGCTGGTCTGTTCGCTCTTGGTGTAGGTGTAGTTGCCGCGCAGCTGCAGGTTGTCCAGCAGGTCGACATGGCTGGCCAGTTCGACACCGCGGGTCTCGGCCTTGTCCAGGTTCACGCTCTGGCTGAAAACGCTATAGCCCAGCGCTGCCCAGCCCGGGCCCACGTCCACGCAGTAGCCGCTGTTGGCCGGTGCCACTTCGCAGTTGGCGAAGCTGCCGCCGCTGGCGATCTTGTCATCGAAGCGGTTGAGGAAGGCGGTGGCGTTGAAGCCCCAGCGTTCGCCATCGTAGTAGGTGGCGATTTCGTAGTTGGTGCTGGTTTCCGGCTTCAGGTGCGGGGAGCCGACCATCGGGATCACGCCCTGGCCACCAAAGCCGGTGACACCCGGGAACAGCTGGTCCGGGCGCGGGGTCTTGTAGCCGGTACTGATGCCGCCCTTGACGGTCCACGCATCGCTGGCATTCCACACCAGGTAGGCGCGCGGGCTGACATGGCTGCCGAAGATGTTGTGGTGGTCATAGCGCAGGCCGAGGGTGGCAGTGAGTGCGTCGGTCAGCGACCAGTTGTCCTCGGCAAACACCGACCAGGTGCGGTGCTTCTGCTTGACGTTGTCGCGGTAGCCGTTGCCGTCCATGCCGAATACGCCATCGGTCATGTCGGTGTTGTTGTACTGGCCGCCAACGGTGACCTTGTGTGCGCCAAAACTCATGTCGAGCATGGTGTCCAGCACCATCGCGTCCAGCTCCATGGTGCGCAGCGGACGCGGCAGGAAGGCTTGCAGGCGGCTGCGCTCGGCATCATTGAGCACGGTGAGGTTGCCGCTGGGCATGTTGCAGTTGGCGGCCAGGCCTTGGCGCTGGCAGACGTCATTCCACAGTGTTTGCAGGTCGGCGCGCTCGGCCAGGGTCAACGGCAGCGAGCGGCCCAGGTTGTTGCTCTGGGTACGCGACAGGCTGGTCTGCCAGGTGCCGAAGTCGTAGCGGCCCTGGTGGGTGAGTGACAGCTGGTCCAGTTCATAGCGCTGGTAGGCGGTGTAACCCACGCGCGGCTGCACCACGCGGCGGCTGGTGGTGCCACCGTTGCCATCGGGAATGGTCGCCACGCCACTGCGCCACAGGCTTTCCAGCCCATCCAGGGTGCCGGTCTGGCCCTGACTGTTGTCGTACTTCTGCCGGGAGACGTCGTAGTCCAGCCACAGGTCGTGATTGTCGTTGGCCTTGAAGTTCAGGCGGATGCCGCTGTTCCAGTTGGTGTTGGCCACGGCCTTGCCGCCGCCGCCAAAGCCAAGCGCGCGCTCCCACTGGCTGCCATCAGGCAGCGGCAGCGAGTCCCATTCCGGTCGCGATTCGTCGATGTCGTACCAGCTGCCGCGCACGGTCATGCCCAGGCGGTCCTGGATCAGCGGGCCGCTCAGGTACAGGTCGGTGGTGCGGGCATCGCCAAAGGCGTCTTCTTGTTGCACAGTGAAACCTTGGGTCACCGAGCCGTGCCATTCGTTCTGGTTGCGGCGGGTAATGATGTTGATCACGCCGCCCATGGCGTCGGCGCCGTACAGGGTCGACATCGGGCCACGCACCACTTCGATGCGCTCCACTGCATCCAACGGCGGCATGTAGGCGAACTGACCACCACCGAAGTTGTTCGGGTAGAGGTTGCCGACGTTGCTCTGGCGGCGTCCATCGATCAGCACCAGCGTGTATTCCGAGGGCATGCCGCGCATGGAGATGGTGGCGCGGCCGTTCTTGTCGGTGGTTTCCATGCCGACGTCGATGCCTTCGACGTCACGCAGCGCATCAATCAGGCTGGTGTAGGGACGCAGCGACAGTTCTTCGCGGCTGACCACGCTGATGCTGGCCGGTGCATCGGTGATCTTCTGCTCGAAGCCGCTGGCGGTGACCACCACCTTGTCCAGCGTGGTGGGCGCGCCGCTGCCGTTGGCATGGGCGCTGGCACTGATTGCGCCGAGCACGGCGAGGCTGAGCAGGTGGCGGGAAACGGACACACGGTGGCGCTGGCGCAGGGCCATGGGGATACCTCGGAAGAAGTCGAAAGCAAAAGACGGATGCAGGCTTACGGCCGCAAACGCAGGGCGTGCGGGCTGGCAGCAAGGGAGAAAGGCGCGGTGATGCGGTAACGCGGCGGGCAGAGGCCGTCAGTTCAGGCCTGCGGGGGTGCCTGTCCGCGTTGCTGGCGCTGGCTGGGCAAGGGATGGCCCAGGCTGTGTGCCTCCAGTATTGCCAGTTGCGCCACCGTGGGTGAGGGCGTCGCTGGCCGTGCCGTGGACGCAGGCAGCGGCTGCGCCGCTTTTGCCTGGCTCAGGCTGCTTACCCGGCGCAGCTTGGCCGGGCTTTCTTCTTCCAGATGGCGATCGCCACCTTGGCGTTCTTCAATCGGGGCCGTTGCGCTGGCTTCGGCCAGACCGTAACGAACCAGCTGCGCACCACCTGCGGTCAGGCCGGCAAGCATGGACAGCAGCACCAACACCGTCAGCAACAAGTTGCGCCCGGCATGAATGCCGCGCGTTTTCTCGCCTGATTGACGCTGTGGATGCTGCATGTATCCCCCGGTGACGAGCGGGGTCAGGTTGACCTGCGCTGGCGCGGGGATTGTAGATGGGATTCGTTAGCCTTTGCAAATAAGAATTACTATCGAAAAGATGGCCACTGTGGAGTCGGGGAGTAGCAGAGCTGTGGGGTAGGGGTGCAGCGCAGGGAGAGTAAGAAACAGACGGATATTTGGACTCTCCGGCAACAGCCCCGGGTGCGCTGCGCTTACCCGGGCTACGCACCCGTCAGGTGCGCGCGGGAAAGCAGCGGTTGCGATTGTTGTAGCCCGGGTAAGCGAAGCGCACCCGGGAGCAAGGTATGCCGGAGTGCTGGGCTCTGCGCCGAGAGCCCCGGGTGCGCGGTGCTTACCCGGGCTACGGTGCTGTCAGGTGCGCGTGGAAAGGCAGCGGTTGCGGTCGTTGTAGCCCGAGTAGGCGCAACGCACCCGGGAGCAAGGCATGCCGGAGTGCTGGACTCTGCGCCGAAAGCCCCGGGTGCGCGGTGCTTACCCGGGGGCTACGGTGCTGTCAGGTGCGCGCGGAAAAGCAGCAGGCGCGGTCGTTGTAGCCCGGGTAAGCGAAGCGCACCCGGGAGCAAGGCATGCTGGATTGCTGGGCTCTGCGCCGACAGCCCCGGGTGCGCTGCATTTACCCGGGTTACACACCTGTCAGGTGCGCGCGGAAAAGCCGCGATCGCGGTCGTTGTAGCCCGGGTAAGCGAAGCGCACCCGGGGAGCAAGGCATGCCGATTGCTGGGCTCTGCGCCGACAGCCCCGGGCGCGCAGTGCTTGGCCGGGCCACGGGGTTACACCGTGCTCAGGTCTCAGCCCATTGCCGCAGCAGGTTGTGATAAATCCCGGTCAGGCTGACCAGGGACGGATGTTGCGGGCAGTCCAGCGTGAGTTGCTGGATGGACGTATCCATTTCCCACAGCAGGCGACGGTGAGCGTCATTGCGCACCATGCTCTGCACCCAGAAGAACGAGGCCAGGCGCGCACCGCGCGTCACCGGCTGCACCTTGTGCAGGCTGCTGGAGGGATACACCACCAGGTCGCCGGCTGGCAGCTTCACTTCGTGCTCGCCGTAGGTGTCGCTGATGATCAGCTCGCCGCCTTCGTATTCGTCCGGTTCGCACAGGAACAGCGTGCAGGACACATCCGAACGCAGTTGTTCGCCCTGGCCCAGGTTCATCACTGCGCCATCGACGTGGAAGCCGTAGGTGCCGCCGCCGGTATAGCGATTGAAACGCGGCGGCAGATACTTCAGTGGCAGCGCTGCGCTGAAGAACGAGGGGTTGTTCACCAGGGCCAGCAGCACGATTTCGCCAAGTTCACGGCGCAGCGCGGACTGTTCCGGCAGCTGTTCGTTGCGTTTGGCGTGGGTGCCCAGATGACCGACGGTCTCGCGGCCATCGGTCCAGTCGGCGGCATCCAGTTTCTGCCGGAACACGGCGACCTGCTCAGGGCTCAGGACGTTGGGAATATGCAGCAGCATGGGATTTCCTCAAACGGTGTGGTGTGCGACCAGTGCGCGGATCTGCGGGTGCGTCGAGGCGGCCAGTTCCGGCACGATATGCGCCATGAAAGCAGGGCTGCCATGAGCCAATGCCAGTTGCAGCCACTGCACGGCAAGTTCGACCTGGCCTTGTTGCAGCAGGATGGAGGCAAGGTTGGCCTGGCCGCGGAAATCACCGGCCTCGGCCGAGCGTTGGTACCAGGCCAAGGCGGCCTGCGGATCACGCTCGATATCCAGGCCGTCTTCCAGATGGCGCGCCAGCAGGTTCATCGACTTGGCATGGCCCAGTTCTGCAGCCTGTGTATACAGGGCCAAGGCCTTGGGCCGGTCCTGTGCGACGCCGCGGCCGGTAGCAAGCAGGTTGGCGTAGTTGTACATGCCCCAGTCCAGACCGGCTTCGGCAGCATTGCGGTACCAGACCGCAGCCAGTGTGGCGTCAGGCGCGCAACCTTGGCCCAGCTCATGGCAGCGACCGAGCATGTTCATCGCCAGTGCGCTGCCGTTGTTGGCGGCGGTTTCGTACCAGAGCAGGGCGGCCTGTTCGTCGCGGTCCACGCCTTTGCCTTCGATATACAGTTGCGCCAGCAGCAGCTGTGCGTCCAGTTGTCCCGCCAACGCCGCCTCGCGGACCTGCGCGAAGGTGCCATGCGGATCGTTCACCAGTTGCTGGGCGAGTGCAGCGACATCGCCTGGAAATGAGTTGGACATCGTCTTGCCTGTGTGCAGGCTTCCGCCGGTATCTGCTGCCGATGGTAGCCAGTGCGGGTGGTCGCTGTCGTCTGCCGTGGCAGGAACGGAAATGCACAACGGCGGCAGGCTCGCGCCTGCCGCCGTTGCCGGTCATGCGGGCATCAGAACTTGACGTTCAGTGCCAGCGTGGCCGCGCGACCCGGGGCGATGCTCGCGTAGTGCGAGGCATAGGCCTTGGTGAAGTAGGTCTTGTCGGTGAGGTTCTGCACGTTCAACTGCAGGCTGATGTTGTCCTGGATGGCGTAGCCGATCATGGCGTCCCAACGGGTATAGCTCGGGATCCACTTGGTGTTGGCAGCATCGCCGTACTGCTTGTCGACGTAGCTGGCGCCACCGCCGATGGTCAGGCCGAACGGCAGTGCATAGGTGGTCCACAGCGTGGCGGCATGTTTCGGGGTATTCGGGAACATGTTGCCGTTATTCGGCGAAACGATGTACTGGCCCGCAGGGCAGGGCTGGCCGCGCGGCACGGTGACGCCGCAGACAAAACCGTTGTCCTTCAGCTCCGAGTCCATGTAGGTGTAGCCAGCGGAAACATTCCAGCTATCGGTGATCTGGCCAGTGGCGCTGAGCTCCAGACCATTGATCGCCTTCTTGCCTGCATTTTGCGTGGTGCCGGTGTCGATGACGACGCGCGCATTGCTCATCTCGGTGTGGAAGATGGCGGCGGTCAGGTTCAAGCGCTTGTCGAGCAGGTCCCACTTGGTGCCCAGTTCGTAGTTCTTGGTTTCCTGCGGCTTGAGGTTCTCGATGGCGGCGCTGATCGAGTCATTGCCTTCACCGCTGTCCATGCCTGGCGGGGTCGAGGAGGTGCCGTAGGACAGGTAGATGCTGCCGTTGGCGGTCGGCTTGAACACCACGCCGGCCTGGTAGTTCAGGAAGCCGTCGCTGTTGTTCAGCACCGTCGGGGCCTTGCCGGCGACCGGGGTGACCTGTTCGGTGTCGTAGTCGTCCCAGCGCAGGCCCAGGTTGACCAGCCACTTTTCGCTCAATTCGATGGTGTCGAATGCGTAGACCGACTTGGTCTTGGTCGTCTGCTCGATATCCAGGCCCTTGTCACTGCGGGTAACCGGATGGGTGGCTGACCACGGATCGTTCGGGTTCGGGTTGTAGAAGTCGGTGCAGTTATAGCCGGTGGCTGCGCCGGTGGTCGGGCAGTTCTGGTTGCCGGTGAGCGGATTATTGGTGCCCGCGCCGCCGATCACATAGCTGCCCTTGCTGCTCTTCTCTTCGCTGTACTCAACGCCAGCGCTGTAGCTGTGCTTCAGGCCGCCGGTCTGGAAGGCGCCGGTCAGGCTCAGCTGGTCGGCGAAGGTCTTGGTGTCGATCGCACGATTGTTGGTGCGGCGCCACAAGGTGCCGAAGTTGTTGGGGTTGTTCTTGCTGTCGTCCGGCTGCGTCCACAGGTAGTCATTGCTGGTGTTGCCCAGGCGCGCGATGTTGCGCAGCTTGTGCTCGCCGAAGGCGTAGCTGGCGTCCAGGGTGCTGATGTCGGCACGGGTGCGCTGGAAGTCGCGGTCAATCAGGCCGTAGTAGTTATTGCGGTTGGGAACCATCGGCGCGCCGGTGGTGGTGCCGGTGGTCGGGTCGCCATACGGGAAGCCGCCCGCATCGGGCAGGTCGTCGGTTTCCAGGTGGTAATGGCTGGCGATCAGCTGCAGCGGGCCGTTCAGGCCGAAGGCGATCGACGGTGCGATACCCCAGCGGCTGACATTGGCGGCGTCACGCCCGGCGATGTCGGATTCGTGCTTGAGCAGGTTCAAACGTGCAGCGATGCCATCGCCCAGCACGTAGTTGGCATCAACGGTGCCGCGCGCATAGCTGTCGGTACCAATGCCCATGCTGGCGCTGGTTTCGTTCTTCAGCTTCGGGGTCTTGCTGACCAGGTTGATGCTGCCGCCGCCGGAGTCACGGCCGCCGTAGGCCGAACTCGGGCCCTTGACCACTTCCAGCTGCTCCAGGTCGAACACTTCGCGGGTCTGGGTGCCGACGTCGCGCAGGCCGTCGACGAACATGTTGCTCTGGCCATCGAAGCCGCGCAGGAACGGACGGTCACCGGTGGAGTTGCCACCTTCGCCGGCACCAAAGGTGATGCCCGGCACCATGCGCAGGGCATCGACCAGGTTGGTGGCGCCGATTTCCTGGATGGTCCTCTCGGTGACAACCGATACCGACTTCGGGGTGTCCAGCAGTTCGGCAGTGAACTTGGGCGAGGATGGCGCGAACCAGCTGCCGCGTACCTGCACCTGATCCAGATCGGTGGCCTTGTTCTTGGCCGAGTCGGCGTCTGCGTCGGCAGCCAGTGCGGTCAACGGCGAGAAGCCGGCAGCCAGCGTGGCGGTGGCGAGCATGGTGGCGCGCGGTGCGTACTTGCGGGTCTTGATGTGGGTCATGGACAGGTATATCCGGGAGAAAAGGACGAGTTGACCTCACGGGCCGAATGGCGCCGAGGGGGGTGTAGGTGGAAAGCGGGGAATTGGCAACGGCACACGCTGTGGCGCGGGCACTGCCGGAGGCTGCTTAGATGGCGCGCGCGCCAGGCGGGGCGTGGCCGGGATTGAGCAGCAGGTAAGGCGCCAACGGATAACGCTGGGCGCGCTCCACCGCGTGCTGCAGCAGCGTGTCGCTGGCGGCAGTCATGAAGACGCGGTGGGCGGTAAGCGAAGCAGTCATGACCGGTGCCGACAGCAGCGGTGCGGGGCGCGAGCGGGTCGGGCGGGAGGATTCGCTGCCGGCTTCGCTGATGGCAACCATCTGCAGCGGCTGCTGCGGGTGGCCCGGTTCAGGCGAAACCAGTATCTGCGTGTAGCCCGTCATCGCCAGCGGGGCGGCGGCAACTGCCTTCGCCTGCAGGGCGACGGCCCAGACCAGCAACATGCCGAACACCAGCATCAGCAACGGCAGCCGCTGTCGCACGGAGGCGACAGTGTTCGGCAAAGCCTTGACGGGCGTGGCGGACATGAAGAGGCGCAGGGACCGTTAACATCGCGTTATTGCGATAGATGCGCATCTTATTGAGAATTGTTTGCGTTTGCAATGCGATTGTGCGCAAGACAGCCGCCCGGTCAAAGGGTACGCAGCCGGCGTGTGTGGCAGGCCGAACCGCGCAGGGACACGACCCAGCCAGCGACAGTGGAATCGTCAGCCACGATGGCCCGGCCCAAGGCCTGGGCCAGACGCCGCGCGTTCTGCTCAGTCGCGGTCGTCGCGCGACCAGATGCCGTCGTTCTCGCGCTTCACTGGGAACTTGGGTACGGCGGTGTAGGCGGGGGCGCACAGGGCGCGGCCATCGCGAACGTCGAAACGGGCGCCGTGCAGGATGCACTCGATGCTGCCTTCGTCCGCGTCCAACTCGCCGGAGGACAGTTCGAACTCCTCGTGGGTGCACTGGTCTTCCAGCGCGTACAGCTCACCGTCCAGGTTGAATACGACGATGGGCGCGCCGGTGACTTCATCGAAGCCGGTCTTCATTTCCCCAGGCAACAGCTCCTGGCTGGCGCAGATGAAGGTCCAGGTCTCGCTCATGCGGTGGCTCCCAGTGGCTTTTCCAGGATCTCGAATTGCAGATCATCGCGCTTGGGGATGCCAAAGCGTTCGTCGCCATACGGGAAAGGCTTCTTGATGCCGGTGCGCACATAGCCACGGCGTTCGTAGAAGGCGATGAGTTCGGCGCGGCAGTCGATCACGGTCATCTGCATGCTGGGGGCCTGCCATTGTTCGGCCGCGTACTGCTCAGCCCGCTGCATCAGCTGCTTGCCAATGCCGCCGCCCTGGGCGGTGGGGCTGACCGAAAACATGCCGAAGTAGCCATGGCCGTTCTCATCGGCAACATGGCAACAGGCCTGCAGTTGGCCATCCTGTTCGGCGAGCAGGATCACGCTGCGCGGGCGATCGAGGTCGGCCTGGATGCCGGCGGCGTCGACACGCTGACCGTCGAGGATATCGGCTTCGGTGGTCCAGCCCACGCGGGAGGCGTCGCCGCGGTAGGCGGAGGTGACCAGTTCAATCAGGGCCGGGATATCGGCGGCGGTGGCGGTGCGGAAGGTGAGTGCGTCCATTTGTGCATTCTAATCCTGACGCACCGGGGCGAACAGTTTGTTCGCCCACGGAGGTGGCATCAGTGCCTGGTGGACTGGTCGAGGAAGTCAGCAACGCGGTTCCACAGCTCCGTCCTGTTGGCTGGGTCATCTACGCCATGACCTTCATCATCAAAGTAAAGTTCCACTGGCGGACGTCCGGCAATACGCAACATGCGCGCAATGCGCCTGCTGTGCTCGAAATCGACCCGCTGATCTTCCCGGCCGTGGGCAAGCATCACCGGCACGGACAGTCCTGCGTAACCATAAAGTGGCGATGTCGCGCGCATTTCATCGCCGTTCTCTTTGGGATTTCCCATTATCTTTTCGGCCAACTGCCGGCCTTTTTCACTGCGGGCGGTATCGCTTGCCATGAAGAACAGCATGCGATCACTGATGCCGGCGATGGATACCGCGCAGCGAAAACGCTCTGGCCAGCGGATGGCTGATACCAATGCCGAGTACCCGCCGTAGCTGCTGCCGACGACGCACATTCTGGAGGCGTCGAGTGGATATTTGGCCAAGGCCTGGATGGTCGCTGTATCGATGTCGTCTTCAATGCGGGTGCCGTAGTTGCGATGCCCTGCCTCGCGGAACGCACGCCCATAGCCTTCCGATCCGCGGAAGTTCACACGTAGTACGGCGTACCCTCGCGAAGCCAAAAACTGCACTTCCGGATCGAAATGCAGGCTGTCGGCGACACCGATGGGCCCGCCATGTGGGAGGACGACCAGAGGGCGGGGTTGCTGTCCTTGGGGCAAGGTGAGGAAGGCCTCCACATCCAACCCATCGCTTGCCTTGAACTTCAGGACATTGGTCGGTGCGAACTGACGCTCCGCAAGCCATGGGTAGGTTTGAGCCACCAAAGAAGCTTTGTTTTGCTTTACATCCTGGTGATACAGCTGTGGTGGGGAATCAGCACCGTCCACTTGGACAATCAAGCTGCCGCCGTCGCGGCTGCGCCCGATCATCTGCACTGCCTGTCCAGGGAAGGCGTTCTCCAGCTGGCGGGCAATACGCGCGTCATTGGCATGGAAATATTCGGAGAGCAGCTGCCCATCGCGGTAGAACTCGACGCCGATCGGATTGCGAGAGTCATCGAATATCACTGAGTGTATGTCGATCCCCTGCTGTGAATAAATCGTACGGGTTACCGAACGTGTGGCCACGCTGTACTCCACCAGGTCGCGTTGGCTGCGCTTGTCATCGGTGAGCGCATATATCTTGCTGGCGTCGGCGGAGATAGCAATAGGATCGAACGACAGTTCATCCGAAATGGTCATGACATCGTGGAAGCCATCGGCTTGGCGTTGGACCAGGACGTGATCGTCTCCTCGACGGACAATGCCAAGGCTGAGTGCGCCGGTGCCGTCTACGAACCACCAAGTGTCGTTTTCGATCCCGGTATTCATGCGGCTGCGCACGGTTGGGCGGAAGCTTTCGACAGCAGCCTGATTTGCGACATTCAGCGGGTGCACCATGAGTACGCCGTCGCGGGACATGCTTGCAAGAAGGATATGCCCAGGCCTGCCTGGCAGCAGATCCAGAACCTTTCCTTGGCCGGGCACAAGGTAGCTCGCGTAGTGGGGGGTGTCCCCGCTGGTGGTGATGTGCAGCACTGAAATCCGGTTCAAACCGTTGGACAGGCGCACGGAGGTGAGCAGGGTATCGTCATCAGCCCATCGGAACGAATCCAACGGCATATCGCTGCTGCCGAGCCGGGTCTGGAAGCTGGAACGCAGGTCGATCAGGTCCACACCCCAGTGTGATTCGTCCTGGCGGACCTGCAGGGCCAAGCGCGTGCCAGCAGGGTTGAGACTGGTGCTGAGGATTTCGGGATCCCGCCAATAGGGATTGATCTCCGGCTTGTCCTTGTCCTTCTCCTTGTCTTTGGTCTTGCCCGGTTTGTGTGCCGTCGCTGGCGTCAGGACCTCCGCTGGGAATTCAGCTGTGCCAGCTCTTTCCTTGTAGAAAGCTGGAAAGGGGTCGGGGTAGTGGCCAGAATAAGTGAAGGACAGGCTGGCATACAGGCCAGGATGGGTACGCTGCAGCCAATCCATTGCCGCGAGGCTGCGATTGGATCGGTGGACATCGGCGCGCCACATCGAGGTCGGTCGGAAGACGAGGTCGCCAGGGTAGACGATAGTGCCGGCGTCGACTTGGAACTCCAGTTCTTCGTCATCCTTGAGTAGATAACGGAAGCCGTTGAATGGCATGAGTTCGCGCCAGACATAGCGGCCGGCAGGCGCAACATAGAGGCGATAGTTGTGGCCGGCCTGCAGACGCGACATCACGCCGTCGCCCCACACTTTGCCGTCACGGTTGAGGCGGACCGAGTCCAGCGGGATGTTGGTGTCCACCGCAGCCAGGATCAATGCTTCATTGGGTTTGAGGGCCGGTATCTCGCCGGGCTTGACCGGTTCGATTGCCGCCCAGCTGACCAACGGCCAGCATAGGCATGCAAATAGCAACAAAAGCCTGACGCTGGCTAATGACAATGTGCATCCGTGCTGCATATCCCCTCCTGCTTTCATGGTGCAAGGCTGACATGCAAGTGGGTGCCAGGCAAGCATCCGGCGTGCGGGGCGGCCAAGCAGGGAGGTCGGCATCAGACTAGATGCGTGTGGTTGCCAACTGGGGCTGCTGGCACGGCCATGGATTTGCTGTTTCGTGCTGTGCGACTACAACCGTGTCGAAGGAGGCGATCATTCGCGCGGCTGAAAGACACCCAAGGCGGAGCTGGGTCACGCTGAACGGGCTGGGGCATTTGTGTTGAACACGCGAAGACCGCGGATGTCGCCAGAAGCCATGATTTTTTGTCCCTCCCTGCGCCCTTTGCAGAAGGGAGGGGCGGGACTATAGCGGGCGATGGTCTGGGCGTTGCGCGCTGCTGGTCTTGGCAGTAGCAACGCCCGGCGACGCTCTCGCTGTGCGAGCAATCAGCCCAACAGCGTGCGCACTTTCTTCAACGCGGCCATGAAGGATTCGATTTCTTCATGCGTGTTGTAGAACGCCAGCGAGGCGCGACAGGTGGCAGCGACGCCGTAGTACTGCAGTAGCGGGTGCGCGCAGTGCTGGCCCGAACGCACGGCTACGCCCTGCAGGTCGAGCAGGGTCGCCAGGTCATGCGCATGTGCGCCTTCGATCTGGAACGAAACCACCGCCGCCTTGTGCGGGGCGCTGCCGAAGATGCGCAGGCCATCGACCTTGCGTAGTTCTTCGGTGAAGTGCGCCAGCAGTTCCTGCTCACGCGCCTCGATATGCTCACGGCCCAGCGATTCCAGGTAGTCCACCGCCACGCCCAGGCCGATGAAGCCGGCGATGTTCGGGGTGCCGGCTTCAAACTTGTGCGGGGCATCGTTGAACACGGTGCCGTCGAAGCTGACTTCCTTGATCATCTCGCCACCGCCCAGGAACGGCGGCATGTCCTGCAGGTGTTCGCGGCGCGCCCACAGCGCACCGGTACCGGTGGGGCCGCACATCTTGTGACCGGTCACCGCATAGAAGTCGCAGCCGATCGCCGCCACGTCCACAGGCAGGTGCGGTGCGGCCTGCGAGCCATCGACCACGGTGACGATGCCGCGCTTGCGCGCTTCCCGGCAGATCTCGCGGACCGGGTTGATGGTGCCCAGCACGTTGGAGACATGGGTAACCGCCAGCAGCTTCACTTCCGGCGTCATCGCTGCATGCAGCGCATCCAGGTCCAGGCTGCCGTCCGGGCTGATCTCGGCCACGCGGAGGGTCGCGCCGGTGCGCTGGGCGACCAGCTGCCACGGCACGATGTTGGCGTGGTGCTCCATGCGCGAGACCAGGATCACGTCGCCGGCCTTCAGCCGCGGCAATGCCCACGAATAGGCCACCAGGTTGATCGCGAAGGTGGTGCCACTGCACAGCACCAGCTCATCGGCGCGCACGTTGAGGAAGCGCGCCAGCTTGTTGCGCGCGCCCTCGTAGGCGTCGGTGGCCTCGGTGCCGAGCGCATGCACGGCGCGGCTGACATTGGCGTTGTAGCGGCGGTAGAACTCGTCCACCGCGCCGATCACCGACAGCGGCTTCTGCGCGGTGTTGGCGTTGTCGAAATACACCAGCGGCTTGCCGTTGACTTCGCGCATCAGCAGCGGGAAGTCGGCGCGCACGCGCTCCCAGTCGGGGGCGCTGGCCGGGTGCTGGATCGGACGCGGGGAACTGAGGTTCATGCCATGCCTGCCTGTTGCAGTGCCTGGTCCAGGTGGCGGGCCAGCTTTTCGGTGAGAACACCTTCCACGGCGGCCAGCGGCTCGTGGCAGAAGGCGGCGCTGAGCATGGCGCGGGCCTGTTCGGCCGGCACGCCGCGCGTGCGCAGGTAGAACAGCGCGTTGGCATCAAGCTGGCCGACGGTGGCGCCGTGCGCCGCCTTGACCTCGTCGGCATCGATCACCAGTGTCGGCTGGGTATCGATCTCGGCGTCGGCCGACAACAGCAGGTTCTTGTTGGACAGGTTGGCATCGGTGCCATCAGCGCCTTCGCGGATGTTGATGCCACCATGGAACACCACGCGGCTGCGGTTGGCCGCCACGCCGCGCCAGACCAGCTCGGCGCTGGTGTCCTTGGCAATGTGTTCGATGCCAAGGCGGGTATCGATATGGCGGCGGCCGGTACCCAGCAGCACACCATTGGCGGTGAGCTTGGCGTTGTCGCCTTCCAGGCGCACATTGAGCTCATGACGGCTCAGTGCAGCGCCCAGTTCCAGGTCGATACGACGGTACTGCGCATCGCGGGCCAGCACTGCATCGGTGCGCAGCAGCGACGTGGCACGCGCGCTGTCGGCCTGCACGCGGGCATGCGACAGCACGGCGTCCTGGGCGATGTGGACGTGCACCAGGGTGTTGTCCAGATGTGCGCTGTCGCCGACCTGCAGGTGGTGCTCGACCAGGCCGAACACGGCGCCGCGGCGCAGCTCGATCAGATGGCGGTGATGCCAGGCCAGATCAGAAGCGTCTGCGGCGCTGACGAAAACCAGGTGCAGCGGGTGTTCGCTGACGATGCCTTCGGCAACCTGTACCAGTACGCCCTCATCGGCGAGTGCAGCGTTGAGCTGGGCGAACACTTCTTCGCTGCGCTCGAAGCGACGGCCGAGGAAGCGCAATGCATCGGGCTCTTCGTTCTGCACGGCCGACAAGGTGCGCACCTGCACGCCAGCATCCAGCGTGGACAGATCGCTCAGGGCAGCGCTGGGACGACCATTGACGAAGACCAGGCGCGGTGACGGAATGTCGGCCAGCAGCGCAGCATCGATGCCGGGCGCCTGCGGCGGCGCAGCGCTGAAGCTGCGGCGTTCGAGCTGGCGCAGAGAGGTGTACTTCCACGCTTCGTTGCGCGCAGCCGGCAGGCCCGTCTGCAGTGCGGCATCAAGCAGCGTGCGGCGTGCCTCGCTGCCGCTGAAGCCAGCGGCCAGTGAATCCAAGAGCGCGCTCATTACTTGGCCGCCTCGCGGACCACGCGGTCCTTCAGGAAGTCATAGCCGTGCGCTTCCAGTTCCAGTGCCAGTTCCGGGCCACCGGTCTTGACGATGCGGCCGTCGGCCAGCACATGCACCACGTCCGGCTTGATGTAATCGAGCAGGCGCTGGTAATGGGTGATGACCAGGAACGAACGTTCCGGCGAACGCAGGGCGTTGACGCCATCGGCCACGCTCTTGAGCGCATCGATATCCAGGCCGGAGTCGGTTTCGTCCAGGATCGCCAGCTTCGGCTCGAGCACGGCCAGCTGGAAGATCTCGTTGCGCTTCTTCTCGCCACCGGAGAAGCCTTCGTTGACGCCACGGTGCAGCAGTTCGTCCTTCAGGTGCAGCACGGCCAGCTTCTGCCGGACCAGCTTGAGGAACTGCATCGAATCCAGTTCTTCTTCACCGCGCGCCTTGCGCTGCGCATTGAGCGCGGCACGCAGGAAGTAGGTGTTGTTGACGCCGGGGATTTCCACCGGGTACTGGAAAGCGAGGAACAGGCCGGCGGCGGCGCGGGCTTCCGGCTCCAGCTCCAGCAGATCGTTGTCTTCAAACAGCACGGTGCCGGCGGTGACGTCGTAGCCTTCGCGGCCGGACAGCACATTGCCCAGGGTGGACTTGCCGGCGCCGTTCGGGCCCATGATGGCGTGCACTTCGCCAGGTTTCACGTCCAGCGACAGGCCCTTGAGGATTTCCTTGTCGCCGATGCTTGCGTGTAGGTTTTCGATCTTCAGCATGAGGGTGCGTTCTTCAATATGTAGGGTGCGGGGCGATCAGAGCTCGCCTTCGGCGCGATCGAGGAAGGTGGCGCGCAGCCATTGCGTGCGCTGCCGGGTCAGTTCGGCCTTGTTGCTGGAATACAGCATCGGATACATCGAGCCGTACAGGACGCGCGGGTTCTCGTCCTTGCCAACCGGGTAGCGCGCTTCGATATCGGCATCGCGCAGCGGTATCCACAGGCGCTGGGCGGCGCGCAGCTTGTCGATGGCGACCGGCTGGCCCTGCAGCTTCTGCATCACCTGCCGGTATACGGCGTTGAGTTCGGCATCGGCGGCTTCGGCTTCGGCCGCCGCGCACGCGTTGATATCCAGCTGGGTGCGGGCGTCATCGCAGGCCTTGCCCGGCGACGCAGCGGAGGCGGCGAACGGCAGCACGGCCAGCAGGAGCAGTGGCAGGCGGCTCATCCGACCGATCCTTCAAGCGACACTTCCAGCAGTTTCTTGGCTTCCACAGCGAACTCCATCGGCAATTCCTTGAACACCTGTTTGCAGAAGCCATCGACGATCATCGACACCGCGTTTTCCTGGTCGATGCCGCGCGAACGGCAATAGAACAGCTGGTCGTCGGAAATCTTCGAGGTGGTGGCCTCGTGTTCGACGGTGGCGCTGGGGTTCTTTACCTCGATATAGGGGAAGGTGTGGGCGCCGCACTTCTTGCCGATCAGCAGCGAGTCGCACTGGGTGTAGTTGCGCGCACCTTCGGCACCGCGGTCCACGCGCACCAGGCCGCGATAGGTGTTCTGGCCACGGCCGGCGCTGATGCCCTTGGAGATGATCTTGCTCTTGGTGCGCTTGCCGACGTGGATCATCTTGGTGCCGGTATCGGCCTGCTGGCGGTGATGGGTCAGCGCCACCGAGTGGAATTCGCCCACCGAGTCATCGCCCAGCAGGACGCAGGACGGGTACTTCCAGGTGATGGCCGAGCCGGTTTCCACCTGGGTCCAGGTCACCTTGGAGCGCGCGCCACGGCATTCGGCACGCTTGGTGACGAAGTTGTAGATGCCGCCCACGCCGTTCTCGTCGCCCGGGTACCAGTTCTGCACGGTCGAATACTTGATCTCGGCATCTTCCAGCGCCACCAGTTCAACCACGGCGGCATGCAGCTGGTTTTCATCGCGCATCGGCGCGGTGCAGCCTTCCAGGTAGGAGACGTAGGCCTTGTCTTCGCAGATGATCAAGGTGCGCTCGAACTGCCCGGTGTTGCTGGCGTTGATGCGGAAATAGGTGCTCAGCTCCATTGGGCTGCGCACGCCGGCGGGCACGAACACGAAGCTGCCGTCGGAGAACACCGCCGAGTTGAGCGCGGCGAAGTAGTTATCGCCCACCGGCACCACCGAGCCCAGGTACTTCTGTACCAGCTCCGGGTAGTCGCGGATGGCTTCGGAGATGGAGCAGAAGATCACGCCCTTCTCGGCCAGTTCCTTGCGGAAGGTGGTACCGACCGAGACCGAGTCGAACACCGCATCCACTGCCACGCCGGCCAGCTTGGCGCGCTCATGCAACGGCACGCCGAGCTTGTCGTAGGTGTCCAGCAGTTCCTTCGGTACCTCGTCCAGCGACTTGTACTTCGGGCCCTTCGGCGCGGAGTAATAGCTCAGCGCCTGCAGGTCGATCGGGCCGATCTGCAGCTTGGCCCAATCGGGCTGGCGCATGGTCAGGAAGTGGCGATAGGCATCCAGGCGCCATTGCGTCATCCATTCCGGCTCGTCCTTCTTGGCGGAGAGGGCGCGGATGACGTCCTCGTTCAGGCCTGGCAGGAAGGAGTCGGATTCGATGTCGGTGACGAAGCCGGCGTCGTACTTGCGACCCAGCTGTTCGTGGATTTCACGGTTCGGGCTGTCGGCGGTGCCGACGTTTTCGAGGATCTCGGTGGCCATCAGGGCTGCCTACGGTTATTCAGGAGACGACGTCGGCGCTAATGCGGCGACGGTCGGCAAGCGGTAAGGGGTGCAGCATCTGCGCGAGGGTGACGCCGCGCAGGGCATCGGAAACCACGTCATTGATCAGCCGCCAGTTGGAGCGCACACCGCACTGCCCGGCAAGGCCGCACTGGCTTTGCTCCTGGCTGCATTCGGTGATGGCCAGCGGGCCTTCCATCGCTTCCAGGATCTCGATCAGGGTGATCTCGGAGGCGGGGCGGGTAAGCCGGTAGCCACCGCGGACGCCGCGCAGGCCTTCAACCAGGCCTGCCTGGGCCAGCGGCTTGAGCAGCTTGCTGACGGTGGGAGGCTCCAATCCGGCAGCTTCAGCCAGATCGGTCGCGCTCAGCACTTCGGCTGGCCGTGCGGCGAGCACGGTCAGGACGACGGTGGCGTAATCGGTAAGCTTGGTGACGCGGAGCATTGCGGGAGGCGGGGGTTCAATGTGGACCAAAATTGTACGCTTTCTCGCGGACGGGTCCAAGCGCTGCTGTTCAGGTGCCAGAAGGGGCGATGAAGTCGCTTGCCGTTTCCTCTTTGCTTGCGGGGAGAGGGGGCGTAGGGCAGGCGCCGGGAGCGGCGCAGCCGCTTGCTCTTTCCTCTCCCCTTGCGGGAGAGGATGCCGAAGGCAGGAGAGGGGAGCGGTGCAGCCGCTTGCTCTTTACCTCTCCCCTTGCGGGAGAGGATGCCGAAGGCAGGAGAGGGGAGCGGCGCAGCCGCTGCTTTCACCCCCAGGCAGAGCCGGGAGCAAACGCGCCCCCTCTCCCCAACCCTCTCCCGCAAGGGGAGAGGGGGCCAGAAGCGGTTGTGCTTCAACTGCAGGGTTCCCTCTCCTCCGCAAATAATTGCCAAAGGCAGGCGCCGGGAGCGGCGCAGCCGCGTGCGCTTTCCTCTCCCCTTGCGGGAGAGGATGCCGAAGGCAGGAGAGGGGAGCGGCGCAGCCG
>NZ_DAMBEF010000002.1:65735-86082 GCF_032061965.1 Stenotrophomonas sp.
CTGCTGTTTGTCCCCATCCGAAAGAAGGGAAGCCAGAGGCTGCATTCCTCGCGCCCATGACATCAGTCATCCGCCTTCCCGCCGTTGAATGCAGTGCCTCCCCTTGGGTTGTCCTGCCCGATGGGGGAGAATCACTGCCTCACTCACGTTCCGGCCATGTACATGCCCAAGAAGATCCAGGCGCGCAAATCCTCCATCCACGGCAACGGCGTTTTCAGCGTGGCCGCAATCAAGAAGGGCGAGCGCGTCATCGAGTACAAGGGCAAGCGCCGTACCCATGCCGAAGTCGATGCCGATGACACCGGCGACGTTGAAAGTGGCCACACCTTTCTGTTCACGTTGAACGATGATTACGTCATCGATGCCAACCACAAGGGCAATGACGCACGCTGGATCAACCACAGCTGCGACCCGAACTGCGAGGCCATGATCGAAGAGGCCGAGGGCGACGACCGCACCGCCGACAAGGTGTTCATCGAAGCCATCCGTGATATCAAGCCCGGCGAAGAGCTGACCTACAACTACGGCATCACCCTGGCCGAGCGCCACACCGCACGTCTGAAGAAGATCTGGGAGTGCCGTTGCGGCTCGCCCAAGTGCACCGGGACGATGCTGCAGCCGAAGCGCTGAAGCGCCGGGATTGGGGAATCGGGATTCGGGATTCGCAAAAGCGGCCGCGCTGGTTTTCGCCCTCATCGTGTGGGAGGGCGTGCCGTTGATGTGTTGCAGAGCGAAAGCAGGTCGCTAGAGCGCGAAGCGCTGAAGAGCCGGGATTGGGGATTCGGGATTCGGGATTCGTAAAGGCGGCCGCGCTCGTTTTCGCCCTCATCGTGCGAGAGGGCGTGCCGTTGATGTATTGCAGAGTGAAAGCAGCTCGCTACAGCGCGAAGCGCTGAAGAGCCGGGATTCGGGATTCGTAAAGGCGGCCGCGCTGGTTTTTGCCCTCATCGTGCGGGAGGGGATGCCGCTTATTTGTTGCAGGCCGAAAGCGGCAGGGCGGCGGGAGTGCCACGCTTTTGCGAATCCCCAATCCCCAATCCCCAATCTCGCCCCCTCCCCAACCCCAATCAGTTCCCCAACAAGCCCTGCGGCACGAAGCTGCCCAGGTTCTGGTTGAAGTTGACCGCGATGCGACCGTTCTCGATGCCCACGGACTGCACCTGCAGCACGCCCATCACCTTGGCGATGGTCGGGTCGATCTTGTAGATCGGTTCGCGCCGCGCATAGTCGGCCAGCCAGCTGTTGAGCAGGCTACGGGTGCTGGAGTCCAGTTCGCCACTGCCGGCCGCGGGACGGAAGCCGTCCACGGTCGGCTGGTCCAGATGGAAGCCCTGGGTCTGTGCGTCATAACGCAGGCCGCTGCTGATCTGCACCTTGCCCACCGGCATTGCCGAGCCACCAGCGGCCATCGCCAGGTCAAACCCCAGGTCCAGGCGGCTGCCCTGGGGCAGCGCAAGTTGCGGCTCGCTTACAGTCAGCGCCAGCAGCCCGCCAAGGGTCTTCTGGGTACGAGGGAAGCTGCCGTCGAGGTACTGCTGTACGTCGGCTTGGCCGATGGTCAGCTGTTTGCCGTTGACCTGGGGGGCTGCTTGCGCGGAAGTGGCCAGTGCCAGCGCGGCGAGGGAGGACAGGAGCAGGGAGCGCAGCTTCATTGGGTCGACTCGCAGCGGTTATCAGGAAAGAAGCAAAGATAACCGCATTGGGTGAATGGCTTATTAGCCGCTGGCCTTATTCCGCGCTTTGCAGGCGCTGCAGCTTGGCAAGCAGCTGATCCAGCTCCGGTTGCAGCAGGGCCAGCAGGCTGCCGGGCTTGGCTGACGATTCGGACAGGCTTTCCAGCAGTCCAGTGGTGACGATCACACCGGCATCGTCGTTGCAGCCAAGGCGCCGCTGGCCTTGGGCGGTTTCCAGTTGCCGCATCCAGTTGTACTGGCTGCGTTGTTCAAATTCGATCGTGCAGCGGCCACTGCACTGCTGGCCGTCGGTTTCGATCGGCGTCACGGTGATGCGGTAGCGATGCTTGGGGGAGGACATGGGGCATCGAGGGGAATGGGTGAGGTGCCACCATAGGCGCACCCTCGTGCCGTTTCGAGGCGGTGGACCATGACGCTGTGTTCCAGCCTGTTTATCGCCGCTTTGCTGGAACGCTGCGGCCCATGGGAACGTTTTCGATCAGGGCCGGGCAGGGGGATAAGCCCGCTGCGGGAACCTGCCTGGTCTGCCGCGGCTCCCAGCCGGCGGATCCCGAAATCCGCTGCGAGCCAGCCCGGATAAGTGCAATGCATCCGGGCTTGATGGGGTGCAAGCGGCAACGCCATCTGTTGTTCATCCGGCGTAGTGTGCTTGCCCGGGCGACGTTGAAGCCGCTTGGCCGAGAAACAAAAAAAAACGGGACGGCAATGCCGTCCCGTTTGATCGCCAAGATGTTGCGCTATTACAGCGCAGCGTCCTTGAGCTTCTTCAGCGGGCGAACCTTCAGCTTGGTGGTAGCCGGCTTGGCGGCGAACCACTGCTCTTCCTTGGTGAACGGGTTGATGCCCTTGCGCTTCGGCTTGGCCGGAACGTTCACGGTCGAGATCTTCAGCAGGCCCGGCAGGGTGAAGGAGCCAGCGCCCTTCTTGTTGACCGAGGCGGCGACGGCGCCTTCCAGGGCGGCGAACACGGCACGCACGTCCTTGGCAGCAACGCTGGTGGCTTCGGCGATGTGGGCGACCAGACCCGACTTGGTCAGGGCTTCCTTGATCGGCTTGATTGCGGCCGGCTTGGCTGCTGCCTTGGTTGCAACTTTCTTCACTGCCTTTTTCGGGGCAGCCTTTTTAGCGGTCTTTGCCATGATTTCCTGTTCCGTGAACGGTTGGTTGTTGGTCGTGCCGACCCCGTCGGCAAGCGAAATGTAGGGCATCAATTGCACGCCGCCAATAGGTTTGATGCAAAAAAGCCCATAAAAATTGCTTTTGGCAGGTCCTCGCAGCTGCATATGGCGAAAATGCAGGGGCAAAAGCGCGTTTCAACACCCTTGCCGACAGCTCTCTGCGCGGGCCAAGGGTACGCCGATCACAAGACCCGCTGCGCCGCACAAGCCGCTAACACCCGATGCACTACGCTGTGCGCGCCATCCACAACGAGGAGTTCCACCATGGGTATTTCGCGCCACGCAACCGCACATTGGGAAGGTGACCTCAAGACCGGCCAGGGTCGCCTGAGCACACCGCAGAGCGGTCTGATGGACAACACCCGCTATGCGTTCAACAGCCGCTTCGGTGACGAGAAGGGCACCAACCCCGAGGAGCTGATCGCCGCGGCCCATGCCGGTTGTTTCACCATGGCGCTGTCGGCCAAGCTCAGCGAAGCCGGCTTCCCCCCTTCGGCATTGGACACCCGCGCCGATGTGGATTTGTCGATGGACGGGGGGCCGCAGCTGTCGCAGATCCGCCTGAAGGTGAAGGCAGTGGTGCCGGGCCTGGACGAGACCCGGTTTCGCGCAATTGCCGAGGACGCGAAACAGAATTGCCCGGTATCCAAGGCATTGAGCGCCGTTCCGGTGAGTCTGGAAACCGAATTTTCGGCCTGATTCCTGCTGCTTCCTGAAAGGGCTGGCACTGCGGTAACGTGGGCCAGCCCGGTTCAGGGTGGTTTCACCTGCTACGCCCGAGCATCGCCCATCCCAACCTCAATGGTTACTGCCATGCTGCGTTCATTGCTTGTTGCCGGTGTTCTCACGCTTGGCTTGCTGGCCGCCTTGCCGGCCTCGGCGCAGTACTACGACGACGGCCAATACCGTCCCGGGTCGGCGTATGACAACGGCCAGTACCGGCAGGATGACCGGTATGTGGACGCTCAATACCGCGGCAACGGCGATGGCAACAACCCGGTGTACGACAACGCCCGCGTGGTCCGCGTCGACCCGATCATCGTCAGCGGCAACGGCCGCAACGAGCGTTGCTATGAGCGTAATGATGGCGCCTACGTGACCGGGGACAGCGACCAGGTTTACGGCAGCGGCAGCTACCGTGGCGATGGCTATTACAACAACGGCCGCTATGGCAGCAACGGTTACGGCAACAACCCCTATTCCAACGGCAATTACGGCGATGGCGCCTATCGCCAGGGCAGTGATACCGGCCGCCAGCTGGCCACGGTGATCGGTGGAATTGCCGGTGCCGTGCTCGGCAGCCGCATTGGCGGCGGCGATGGCCGCTACCTGGGCACGGCGGTGGGCACGATTGCCGGCGGTGCTGCAGGCCGTGCCATCTATGAAGCCAACAATCGCCGCCCCGATTACCGTCGCAGCGATGTCCGTGTCTGCGAGCCCAGTGGCTACGGGAGCGAAAGTGAGCGCGTGGATGGCTATGACGTCACCTACGAGTACGGTGGCCGCCAGTACCACACACGTCGGGACTACCATCCCGGCGACAGCATCCGCGTGCGGGTAGACGTCAGCGCTGACTGATCTGGCCCGGGTGGTACGCATCACGGTTTGTCACGCCTGCACGATGGCGGCATAGTCGCCTCATCCCGTTCAGGAGAGTGCGTGATGCGTCGTATTGCCTGTGTTGCCCTGCTGCTCCCTTGCCTGCATGTGATTCCGGCCCAGGCCGAGGTCAAATTGCTGGTGGCCGATACCATTCGCACCGGCGATGCCGTCCAGCCCGTGGCCGGCGCAATGGCCTGGGACAGCGACACTGGCCGCGTGCTGCAGGTGGGCAGTGCCGAGGCGCTGCGCAAAGCCTATCCGCAGGCATCCGCGCTGGAATTGGGCGGTGCCACGGTGGTGCCGGGCCTGATCGATGCCCATGCGCACATCATGGGCCTGGGCAATACCTTGATGCAGGCCGACCTGACCGGCGCGCGCAATCGCGGCGAGGTGCTGGAGCGGCTCAAAGCTTTCGAAAAGACCCTGGCGCCCGGCGAGTGGCTGCTGGGCCGCGGCTGGGACCAGAACCGCTGGGACAACACCGATTTCCCCACCGCCGCCGATCTGGATGCGGCCTTCCCGCAACGCCCGCTCTATCTGGAGCGCGTCGACGGTCACGCCGGTTGGGTCAACACCGCCGCCATCCGTGTTGCCGAAAAGGCTGGCAAGTCCCTGTCCGGTGATTGGCAGCCGGAAGGCGGGC
The DNA here is from genome assembly GCF_032061965.1 of Stenotrophomonas sp. Lineage (GTDB taxonomy): Bacteria > Pseudomonadota > Gammaproteobacteria > Xanthomonadales > Xanthomonadaceae > Stenotrophomonas. The sequence continues at coordinate 70,853 of NZ_DAMBEF010000002.1, forward strand.
GCATCCTGCGCAACGCCGATGGCAGCCCCAGTGGCGTACTGGTCGATGGCGCTGCGGCGCTGGTCTATGACCAGATCCCGGCGCAGGACGATGCCTCACGCGAGAAGCGCTTGCAGGCTGCATTGCAGGCTGCGGTCAGCAATGGCCTTACCGGTGTGCACGACATGGGCGTATCGCGCGAGGACCTGGCGCTGATGAAGCGCCTGGCCGACCAGGGCAAGTTGCCGCTGCGCATCGACGCCTATGCTGACGGCAACAATGAGGCGCTGGAAGACCTGTGCAAGGCCGGCCTGTACGCCCATCCGGGCGGGCGGCTGGAGATGCGCGGGGTCAAGCTGTACATGGATGGCGCCTTGGGCAGCCGCGGCGCGGCCCTGCTCACCGCCTACAGCGACGATCCGCACAACCACGGCCTGTTGATGACGTCGCCGGAAGCGTTCGAAGTGGCGGTGCGCAAGGCGGACGGCTGCAAGGTGCAGGTCGCCACCCACGCCATCGGCGATCGCGGCAACCGCATCGTGCTCGATACCTACGAAAAGGTGCTGGGTGCGCACAAGGGTGATGACCACCGCTGGCGTGTAGAGCACTCACAGGTGGTAGCGCTGGAGGACATCCCGCGCTTCGCCAAGCTGGGTGTGATCGCCTCGATGCAGCCAACCCATGCGACCTCGGACATGGGCTGGGCCGAACAGCGGGTGGGGCCGGAACGGATTCTGGGCGCCTATGCCTGGCAGCGTTTCCTGCACAGCGGCGCACGCTTGGCCTTGGGTTCCGACTTCCCGGTGGAGCAGGTCGACCCGCGGCTGGGCTTGTATGCGGCAGTGACCCGCCAGGATCGCGATGGCCAGCCGCCGGGCGGTTGGCAGCCGGAGCAGCGCCTGAGCGCGGCCGAAGCCCTGCGCGGCTTCACCAGCGATGCCGCCTGGGCCGGCCACGACGAAGCCCAGGTAGGCAGGCTGGTACCGGGCTTGCGTGCGGACTTCGTGGTGCTGGACCGTGACCCGCTGAAGGTTGCCGCCGACCAGCTTGATGATTTGAAAGTGTTGTCGACCTGGGTCGACGGTGAGCCGGTTTACAAGGCCGGCGAAGCATCGGGTAGCTGAGCCTGACACCGCCATGGGTTGTGTGCCCATGGCGGTGTAACCAAATTGCCATCTGGGCTGTTGATGATCGGCGCGCTTCCATAACGTGCCATCGGTGCTGTCTGGCCGAACGGATTCATCACCTGCCAATGAAGGGCAACTCCATGCAGTTTCACCCCGCCGTACCTGCTTTCCCTCGCTCCGCCCATCGTCTTCCGCGCCGCACGCTGCTGGCCCAGGCCTGCGCGCTGCTGGTCCTGCCCTTGGCCGCGCAATCGGCGCTGGCCCAGGAGGCTGCGCCTGTTGCCGCCCGCGCTACCGCCACCGCGCTGGATGCGGTGACGGTAACCGCCGAGCGCCGCGAGCAGAACCTGCAGGACGTGCCGGTGTCGGTGGGGGTGGTGCAGGGCGAGGCCTTGCGGGCCTATACCGAAGGCGCGGATGACACCTTGCTGGCGCTGTCCGGTCGTGTCCCCAGCTTCTACGCCGAGACCACCACCGGGCGCATCTTCCCGCGCTTCTATATCCGTGGCCTGGGCAATATCGACTTCTACCTGGGTGCCTCGCAGCCAGTGTCCATCATCCAGGACGACGTGGTGCTGGAGCATGTGGTGCTCAAGTCCAACCCGGTCTACGACGTGGACCAGGTGGAAGTACTGCGTGGCCCGCAGGGCTCGTTGTTCGGTCGCAACACCACCGCCGGCATCGTCAAGTTCGATACCGCCAAGCCCAGCCAGGACCCGAGTGGCCGGGTCAACGTGAGCTATGGCAGCTACAACACGGTGTCCATCGATGGCGGCATGGGCGGGGCGATCAACGACGTGCTGTCCTACCGCGTCTCCACGCTGTATCAGCACCGCGATGACTGGGTGGACAACACCTACCGCGGGCCCAGCGCCGACGGCACGGTGACACCGAAGAAAGACACGATGGGCGGCTACGATGACCGCAATCTGCGCCTGCAGCTGCTGTACAAGCCCAATGAGCAGTTCTCGTTGCTGGCCTCGGCGCATACCCGCGACTACGAAGGCACCTCCACCCTGTTCCTGCGCAACGCGCTGGTGAAGGGCAGCAACCGCGTCGATGTGGCGCGCGACAAGGTGGCGTTCGACGAAGCCGACAACAATCCGCAGGCCTACAAGACCCATGGCGGCTCGCTGAAGGCCACCTATGACTTCGGCAATACCACGCTGACCTCGATCAGTGCCTACGAGACCACCTCCGGCTACAGCCGCGGTGATACCGATGGTGGCGCGGCGGCCGACTATCCGGTCAACGGACTGCCCAATGGTTATGGCCAGTCGATGGGCCAGGTGCAGGATCTGGACCAGTTCACCCAGGAGCTGCGGCTGGCCTCCAACGCCACCGACCCGTGGTCGTGGCAGGTGGGTGCGTTCTACTTTGACGGCCGCGACACCACCGATTTCTACCAGCGTGCCTGGTTCCTGGATACCGCCGCGCACAATCCCAACAACTGGGTGCGCCTGCGCAACATCAATACCTCCTGGGCGGGTTTTGGCCAGGTGAGCTGGAAGGCCACCGATGCGTTGACGCTGACTGCGGGCGTTCGCGCGACCAAGGACGAGAAGCACACGCGCCTGCTGAAGACCGCTGACACCGCCGCCGGGCTGGTGACTTACAAGGGCCGCCACGATGTGCAGATGTCAGATACCCAGCCCAGCTGGGACCTGAGTGCGATGTACGAGGTGAGCCCCAAGCTCAGCCTGTACGCGCGTGTAGCGCGTGGGTTCCGCGGCCCCACCATCCAGGGCCGCTCGGCAGTATTCAATGCCGACTTCACCACCGCCGACTCGGAGACCATCCTGTCCTGGGAGGCCGGCATCAAGAGCAGCCTGCTCGACAATCGCCTGCGTCTGAACGTCAGTGGCTTCACCTATACCGTTAACGACATCCAGCTCAACGGCAACGATTCCAACGGCAATGGCGTGCTGTTCAATGCAGACAAGGCGCGTGCCTACGGCCTGGAAGCGGACCTGGATTGGCGGCCGATTCCCAACCTGTCGCTGACGGCGGGCCTGAGCCTGCTGCACAGTGAAATCCAGGACAAGCGCGTCTATGCGCAGGTCTGTGCGCTCAACGGCGTTGTGGTGTGTACGGTCAACGACCCGACCATCCAGATCGGCAGCAACGTCTACGCCCAGATTGACGGCAACCCGTTGCCGAACGCGCCCAAGTACAACTTGAATCTGGCTGCGCGCTACGACATTCCGGTGGGCGATGACGGCGCGGTGTTCTTCGCCACCGATTGGAACAAGCAGGGCGAAACCCAGTTCGTGCTGTATGACAGCAAGGAGTTCTATTCCAAGGGCAACTTCGAAGGCGGCCTGCGCGTGGGTTACAGCGGCGGCTACGGTGCCTGGGAAGTGGCGGCATTCGCCCGCAACATCACCAATGAGAAGAACCTCAAGGGTGTGATCGAGAACTACATGGCGGCTGTTTACAACGACCCTCGGATCATCGGCGTGTCGTTCAATTACAACTGGCGCTGAGGCCGCATCTGTAGTGCCGAGCCATGCTCGGCAGGAGCTTTCCGCAAAATCCAAAAGCTCCCCTCATCCGCCCCTGCGGGGCACCCCCGCCTTCGCGGGGGCAGGCCCTTTGTTCTCCCTTGAACGGGAGAAGGGAACATGCCAAGGCCAACACCGGTCTGAGGGCCCTTGCAGGTCTTATCTGTTCCCAGGCTGACCTGCCTGTCACCCCTCGATACCTGCCTTCGCCTATCGCCCTTGGTCACGTCTCCTGGGGTATGCAAACCAGCCTGCGTCTGGCTCATACTCCGTCCATCACGGAGCGAAGGGGAAGGCAACGATGCGCGGATTCCTGAAGGGACTGCTGGCGGTAGTGCTTGGCTTCATCGTGGGCAGCGCGGTGAACATGGGCCTGATCCTGCTCGGCGCTGAGCTGGTACCGCCGCCCGCCGGTGTGGATACAAGCACCCCCGAAGGACTGAAGGCCGCGATGCCCTTGCTCCAGCCGCGGCATTTCCTGTTTCCCTTCCTGGCCCATGCCTTGGGAACCTTCGCCGGTGCGTTGGTTGCAACCTTTGCAGTGGGGCGCGTGAAGAGAATGCCATCGCTGTTGATCGGCCTGTTGTTCCTGATGGGCGGTATCGCCAGCTGTTTCATGCTGCCCGCACCGCGTTGGTTCGAAGTGTTGGACGTTGTGCTGGCCTACCTGCCATTTGCCGGGCTGGGCTACCTGCTGGCAAGGAAACGAAGCCCTGTTGGATCAGCGTAAAACGCGAAGCCGATAGCCCCGTCGCGGTCGAAGATGCCGGTCAGCAGGATTTGCCGAGGGGCTTCTTCGCTTACGTCGCCCCAGCAACATCCGTAGGTTGCGGCAATGCCTGGCCGAAGCACAGCACGTTGCCGGCCGGGTCGGTGATGCTGAAGTCACGCATGCCGTAGGGCCGGTCAGCAATGGCGACAGTGATTGCCACACCCTTGGCCTGCAGTTGCGCGTGATAGTGGTCCACCGCATCGATATGCAGGTACAGCCTGCTGATGCCGCCGGGCTTGGCGTCGCTGCGTGTGGCGAGCGTCAGTTCCACCTCGTCCCTGCACACAGCGGCCAGTTCGGGTGGGCTTCCCCATTCCCAGGCCAACGCAAAGCCAAGCTGGTCGCAGTAGAAGGTGAGGGCGGCGGGTAGATCCTCCACGCCCAGGAATGGCGAAACAGAATGAAACCGAGGCGTTTTCATCGCGGACTTCCTGTGGCGCGCTGTAAGGTAGTTGCGGCGATGTTGCCACGGTTTTGCGTGGCCCACAGGATGTGGTTGATGCGGGGACATCAACAAGACGGGGGCGATGTTTACCGCGTGACCATCAGGAATAAGCTGATCCGGGTGACAGGTCGACGTCAGACGTTTGGAGCGAGTTTGGCCTTGGCGTAGCTGTCACGGTCGATATCCACAATCTCCACGCTGACTTGCAGCGCCAATGTTCCCGGCTTGATCGCCGCTTCCAGCGCGGCCAGCAAGGCTTGCGCAATCTCGCGTTTGGTGTCGGCGCTGCGGCCGCTGAGAATGGCCAGCCGCGCCGCGACGAAGCCACGTGGGGTGTCACTGGTGCCGATCGCAAAGCAGTCAAACGGCAAGGCGCGGGATTTGATATCCGCTTCCTCGAACTGGCCGGTTTCCAGCAGGGCATGGTTGGCGACGCGCAGCAATGCCGGGGTGATGACGGTTGCCAGATTGTTGCTGTACTCGATGGTCAGGTGCGGCATGGCGTGGGCTTCGGTTAGGGCTGCTGGGGCGCAAGTAGCGTGTTGAGGCGGTGGATCATCGCCTCAGGGTAATCAATCTGGCTGGGGGTGCCTGCCAAGGGGGCATTGTCGTCGGCGTTGCGCAGGGCGGCGTCAAGGCCACTTTTTGGCGTGTAGATAGGTGCCGTTACCGTGAAGCCGTGTTGCGGAAGGTGGCCATGGATCGTGCGATAGAGCTGGATGGCATCAAGCAAGGTCAGTGCGGGGCCGGGATGCATGCCGTCCGTGTCGTACCACGGCAGATCGGGCGCCGCCGTCGCTGCGTTGCGCAGAGCCTCGGATATCTCCACATAGGGAACATTGGCCGCCTGCGCGGCTGCAGATTCCTTGGCAATCAATAGTCGGGATACCGCCGGGTGTGCCTGATAGCTGCCAAGCAACAGCACCTTCGCACCGTGCTCGCGGCCGAGTTGGGCCATTGCAGCCACTGCGTTGCGTGAGCGTGCGCAGGTGGCTTCGTCCGGCATGCAGAGCAGGGCGCCGCCCTGTTCCTGCAGGACCAGAACCTGCGGGTGCTGCTCGGCCAAGGCGCGCTGCAATGAGCCATCGGCATGCCGTTCGTCGAGGAATGCGCCGCCCTTGACGATCATCTGGCTGTGCACCGGATGGCCATTGGCGGCGCTCAAGGCGGCGTAAGTGGCCGGCAGGTTGCCTACGTAGGTGAGGCTGTTGCCGACGAACAAGACCTTTGCCGGTTGAGCTGGGACGTCGGCGGCGCAGGCATTGCATGCCAGCAGCAGCGCGAGCAGCAAGATCCATCCATGCATTACCAACTCCTTGGTTTGCTTCGCTATTGGTCAGGCTGTGACCTGCTTACCAATCAATGGTTCCGCGGATCACGGTCTGCACCTGTCCGCCCGACCATACGTCGCCTTGGTCGTCGATGCGCAGTTCCAGCAATGCGTCATGGCCCACTTCACGGCCTTGGCTGGCGGTGTAGCGCTTGCCACTGCCGGGCAGGGCATCGCGTTCGTCCAGCCAGGCGGCGAGCACGGCGTTGGCAGCACCCGAGGCGGCATCTTCAAAGCGACGGCCGTTGCCGACAAACGCACGCACTACCAGCTGGTAGCCATCGCCTGCGGCGCGTGCATAGGCGAATACGCCCATCGCACCGGTGGACTCGGCGAGGGCGGCGATGGCGTCCCAGTCGGGGCTGAGGGTGCGCAGCGTGGCTTCGTCCGCAACCTCCACTACCCACCAACGGCGGCCGCCATCCATAAGTGCGGGCGGCAGGCTGCCCAGTGGCCAGCCGACGATGGCCGGTTGCAGGCGCGGGTCGCTGGCGGTGACGACTTCGGCAACCGACGCGCGCGGCGTGCGGATGGCGATGGTGCGGATGCCGTCGTGTTCGCTGATCTGCAGCGGCAGCTCACCGGCTATGCCGTCCTGGACCAGTTGGCCATCGATGGCGGCGGCGACCCCGCTTTCCAGCACGGCATGGGCACTGCCGACGCTGGGGTGGCCGGCGAACGGCACCTCCTTCTGCGGGGCGAACATGCGGATGCCGTAGCTGGTGCCAGGCTTGCTGGGCGCAAAGATGAAGGTGGTTTCTGGCAGACGGGTCCAGCGGGCGATAGCCTGCATGGCGGCATCGTCCAGACCGTCGGCATCGAGCACCACGGCAAGCGGATTGCCGGTGCCGGGGCGCGGGGCGAAGACATCAAGTTGCAGGAAGCGTCGGGTGGTCATGGGCGGGTCCGGATGCGGTAGGGGTGTTGCTGTGGCTGTGGCTGTGGCTTTAGCCCCTCTCCCGCCTGCGGGAGAGGGGTTGGGGTGAGGGGAGGCGGACGAAGTCCGCTTGCTCTGTTCTTCAGACGGAAGGCCCAAGGCCAACGCAAGACGTGCTTTGCACGTCCCCCTCTCCCGCCCCTTCGGGGCACCCTCTCCCACGAGGGGAGAGGGGCTGGGAACTGTGGCTTCTTGCGCTTACCACTCAATCTGCCCCGCAATCACCTGCTGCACCTCACCGCCAATCCAGATGTTGGACTCCGCATCCACTTCCACCCGCACCTCGCCGTTGCGGCCTAGTTCGCGGCCCTGGCTGGCAAGGTATTGCTGGAACGGCTTGATCCGCCCCTGTTGCAGCAGTTGCGCGGCAACCAGTGCATTGGCGCTGCCGGTGACCGGGTCTTCGTTGATGCCTACGCCCGGGGCGAAGGCGCGAACCACGTATTGGTAGCCAACGTCAGGGCGATCAGCGGCGGCATAGATCGCCAGTTTGCCGCGGCCAGGCAGGGCCGCGATGGCGGCCAGTTCGGGCTTGTAGCGGCGCAGGGTGGCTTCGCTGCCAGCTTCCAGCAGCCACCAGTCCGGACCGTTGTTCCACAGTTCCGGGCTGTGGCCGGGCTTGGCCAGGGCCGCCAGGCCGTCGGGCAGCTTGTCGATGACGGTATCGCGGCGTTCGGCCTGCGGGCTGCGCACATGGATCTGGCGGAACCAGCGGCCACCCTGGACCAGTACCGGCAATAGCCCTGCCGCGCATTGCTGGATCAGTTGGCCGTTGTCGTCGGGCGTGGCCAGGCCCAGTTCAACCGCCGCCCAGGCGGCGCCCACGCTGGGGTGGCCGGCAAAGGGCAGCTCGCCCTTGGGGGTGAAGATGCGGATGCGGTAGCTGGTGCCCTCGTCAGGCGGCAGGAAAAAAATGGTCTCGGACAGGTTCAGCCAGGCGGCGATGGCCTGCATGGCCATGTCGTCCAGGCCTTCGCTGTCGACGATGACGCCCAGCGGGTTGCCGGTGCCGGGGCGGGCTGCGAAGACGTCCAGTTGCAGGTAGCGGCGTGCGGTCATGAGGCTTTGGATGGGGCAGGGTTGGCCAGCTTAGGGAAGGCGGGCGGAAATGTCGTGTGGGCTGTGCCGGGCGTTCCTGGTGCCTGTACCCGCAGTCGGCAAGGAGTAGCGGGCAGGAATGTGCCCCTCACTCCGCCTGCGCGGGTCTGACAGCCCGCAGATGCAGGCACCCCGGAAGTCGGCCCGGAAGCGGCCGTCAGCGGTGCCCATTCATCCCGGGATGACCCAGATCGTTGCAAGTGCTACTTTCTTGGCCCCGGGAGGGGAGGCCGGGCGGCGATGGTATCGCCGGTAACTCAGCCGTCCTGCCTCAACGGCCTTGGCATAGAATCGGGAGTTCCGCCCGCATTGCCGGGTCTTTCTCCCACTTGTGAACCCCCAAAGCCAATGTCTGCTTCCCCAATTGCTGATCGCTGGATCGTCCTCAAGTTCGGTGGCACCTCGGTGTCGCGTCGTCATCGCTGGAACACGATCGGTCAGTTGGCAAAAAAACGGGCAGACGAGACCGGCGGCCGGGTGCTGGTGGTGGTGTCGGCCTTGTCCGGCGTCACCAATGAATTGACCGCCATTGCCGACGGCGCCGCCGACAGCCGTGCCCGTGTGGAAGCGCTGGTCGCCCGCCACAACGAATTCCTGGCCGAGCTGGAGCTGGGCACCGAGGTGCTGGCTGAACGTCTGGCTGCCCTGCAGGCGCTGCTGGATGACCCGCGTGCGGCCAGCCGTCCGCTGGACTGGCAGGCCGAAGTACTGGGCCAGGGCGAACTGCTGTCCTCCAGCGTTGGCGCCGCCTATCTGCGCAGCACCGGCCTGGATTTCGGCTGGATGGACGCGCGCGAATGGCTCAATGCACTGCCGGCCGCGCCGAACCAGACCGAATGGTCGCAGCGCCTGTCGGTGAACTGCCAGTGGCAGGGCGGCGGCGACTTCAAGCAGCGTTTTTCCGCCCAGCCGACGCGCATGCTGATCACCCAGGGCTTCATCGCCCGCCACGGTGACGGCGGTACCGCCATCCTTGGCCGCGGCGGTTCGGATACCTCGGCCGCATACTTCGGTGCACTGCTCGGCGCCAGCCGTGTGGAGATCTGGACCGACGTGCCGGGCATGTTCAGCGCCAACCCCAAGGACGTGCCGGACGCGCGCCTGCTGACCCGGCTGGACTATTACGAGGCACAGGAAATCGCCACCACCGGCGCCAAGGTGTTGCACCCGCGCTCGATCAAGCCTTGTCGCGACGCCGGCGTGCCGATGGCCATCCTCGATACCGAGCGCCCGCACATGCCGGGTACCAGCATCGACGGCGCGGCCGAGCCGGTGCCTGGCGTCAAGGCGATCAGCCGCCGCAACGGCATCGTGCTGATCTCGATGGAAGGCATTGGCATGTGGCAGCAGGTCGGCTTCCTGTCCGACGTGTTCGGCCTGTTCAAGAAGCACGGCCTGTCGGTGGACCTGATTGGTTCGGCCGAGACCAACGTCACCGTGTCGCTGGACCCGTCAGAAAACCTGGTCAACACCGATGTGCTGGCCGCGTTGTCGGCCGACCTGTCGCAGATCTGCAAGGTCAAGGTGATCGTGCCGTGCGCGGCCATCACCCTGGTCGGCCGCGGCATGCGCTCGCTGCTGTACAAGCTCTCCGACGTGTGGGCCACGTTCGGCAAGGAGCGCGTGCACATGATTTCGCAGTCCTCCAACGACTTGAACCTGACCTTCGTCATCGACGAAGCCGATGCCGATGGCCTGCTGCCGATCCTGCACGAAGAGCTGATCGACAGCGGCGCCATGCCGGTGTACGAAGAACATGTATTTGGCCCGCGCTGGCGCGAAATCATCGGCAGCATCCGCCCGCGGCAGACGCCGTGGTGGCAGGCGCCGGCGCGCCAGCAGCGGCTGCTGGAACTGGCTGCACAGGGCACGCCGGCCTACGTCTACGACCTGGACAAGGTGCGCGAACGCGCCCGCCAGTTGAACGCGATCAGCGCCATCGATCGCCGCTTCTACGCGATCAAGGCCAACTCGCATCCGCAGATCCTGCGCACGCTGGCCGTCGAAGGTTTCGGCCTGGAATGCGTTTCGCAGGGCGAGGTGGAACTGGTGTTCGCCTCGGTGCCGGATATCAGCCCCGAGCGCGTGCTGTTCACGCCGAGCTTCGCCCCGATCACCGAATACCAGGCCGTGCTGGCGCGTGGCGTCAACGTCACCGTCGACAATGTCGAGCTGCTGCAGAACTGGCCGGAGGTTTTCCGTGGCCGCAAGCTGTGGCTGCGGATCGACCTGGGCCATGGCGACGGCCACCACAAGAAGGTGAACACCGGCGGCAAGGAGTCCAAGTTCGGCCTGTCCGCGCTGCGCGTGGATGAGTTCATTGCCGCCGCCCGCGCGCTGGATATCCGCATCACCGGCGTGCACGCGCACCTGGGCAGCGGCATCGAGAACAGCGGCCACTGGAAGCAGATGGTCGACGAAATGGCCGGCTTCGCCCGCCGCATCGGCAGCGTCGAGATCCTCGATATCGGCGGCGGCTTGCCGGTGCCGTACAGCGACGACGACGAGCCGTTTGATCTGGAAGCCTGGGCTGCTGGCCTGGCCGATATCAAGGCCGTGCACCCGGCCTTCCAGCTGGCGATCGAGCCGGGCCGTTTCATGGTCGCCGAATGCGGCGTGCTACTGACCCACGCCACGCAGGTGGTGGAGAAGGACGGCGTGCGCCGTGTTGGCCTGGATGCCGGCATGAACGCCTTGCTGCGCCCGGCGCTGTATGACGCCTGGCACGACATCGCCAACCTCAGCCGCCTGGGCGATGCCCGCGATGTTGATTTCAGCGTGGTCGGCCCGATCTGTGAGTCCAGCGACGTGTTCGCGCAGCGCGTGAAGCTGCCGGCGGCCACCGCACACGGCGATGTGATGCTGATCGCCGATGCCGGCGCCTATGGCTTCAGCATGGCCAGTACCTATAACCAGCGCGCCCTGCCGCGCGAGGACATCATCGATGCCTGATGCTGTTCGTTCCCTGCACACCTCTTTGTCGTCCCGCCGCGCCACCGCGCGAAAACGGTTCGTTTGATTCGGATATGCCATGACAGCTTTTGATAAAGACCAGGTTTCCCGCTTCCGCTTCGTCCGCTGCGATTTCGCTGCGGACACTGGCGTTGCGCAGCTGGTATACGCCTTCGACGACGGCCCGGAGATGACCGAGACCGTCACCGTGCCGGGCGCACCGTTCCAGCTGGACGGCGACCGCGCCGCAGCGGTGCAACGCGCGCTGCAGTTGCTGCACCTGATCGCCGGTGTGAGCTACTACAAGGCAGCGGTGCCGGCGCAGGTGAGCATCGACAGCTACGCCATCGACGCGGCCACCGCCGCGCTGGTGGAAACGGTGTACTTCAACGGCCTGGGCGAGTTCGCCTACCGCAACGGCCTGAACCTGCGCGACAGGTTCAAGCTGCCGGTGACTGAGCCCCTCTCCCCCCGGGAGAGGGGTTGGGGTGAGGGTGCTTCTGCGCCCAATCTCAACCTGACCCACCACGCCCTGGTAGCCATCGGCGGCGGCAAGGACTCGCTGGTCAGCATCGAAGCCCTGCGCAATGCCGGCGTGGCTGAAACCGTCACCTGGATCGGCGGCTCGCAGCTGATCCGTGCCTGTGCCGAGCGCACCGGCCTGCCCACGCTCAACATCGGCCGCACGTTGGCGCCGGAGCTGTTCGAGCTCAACCGCCAGGGCGCCTGGAACGGCCATATCCCGGTCACCGCGGTGAACTCGGCGATCATGGTGCTGGCAGCGGTGGTGCAGGGCATGGACCAGGTGGTGTTCTCCAACGAACGCTCGGCCAGCTATGGCAGCCAGATCGCAGGCACCGGCGAAGTGAACCATCAGTGGTCCAAGGGTTGGGCGTTCGAGAAGGCGTTTGGCGAATACGTGCAGCAGTACATCGCCGCCGACCTGAACTACTACTCGCTGCTGCGCCCCTTGTCGGAGTTGGCGGTGGCCCGCCAGTTCGCCAAGACCGATTTCTACGACGCACATTTCTCCAGCTGCAACCGCAACTTCCACATCCTCGGCGAGCGCCCGGTGAACCGCTGGTGCGGCGTCTGCCCGAAGTGCCACTTCGTGTTCCTGGCGCTGGCACCGTTCATGCCGAAGATGCGTCTGGTGCGCATCTTTGGCCGCAACCTGCTGGACGACAGCGAGCAGGCCGGCGGCTACGACGCGCTGCTCGAGTTCCAGGACCACAAGCCGTTCGAGTGCGTGGGCGAGGGCAAGGAGTCACGTGCGGCGATGGCCACCCTGGCATCGCGCCCGGAATGGAAGGAAGACGTGCTGGTCAAGCGCTTCGCCAACCTGATCCAGCCGACCCTGTCGGCCGATGAACTACAGATCGAACCGCTGCTGGTCATCGACGGTGAACACCGCATCCCGGCAGCACTGTGGGAGCGTCTGCGTGCGAATTTCGCAGCTTGAAGGCAAGCGTGTCGCGCTGTGGGGCTGGGGCCGTGAGGGCCGTGCCGCATATCACGCGTTGCGTGATTGGGATTCGGGAGCCGGGAGTCGGGATTCGCAGGAGCGGTTTCCTGCGCGTTTGACGGTGCTTTGTTCCAGTTCCGAAGCAGTAGAAATTCTGGCGTTGGGTGATGCGCATCTGCGTGTTGAAACCGAGGTCACTGGTGAGCTGTTGGCTTCGTTCGACGTGGTGATCAAGTCGCCCGGCATCAGTCCTTACAAGCCCGAGGCACAGTACGCCCAGGGCCAGGGCACGCAGTTCATCGGCGGTACCTCGCTGTGGTTCAGCGAACACGCCGATGCGAACGATGCGCTGCCCAATACGGTCTGCGTGACCGGCACCAAGGGCAAGAGCACCACGACATCGTTGCTGGCGCACCTGCTGCGTGCTGCCGGCCATCGCACCGGCCTGATCGGCAATATCGGCCTGCCGCTGCTTGAGGCACTGGACCCGCAACCGGCACCGGAATACTGGGCGGTTGAACTGTCCAGCTATCAGACCGGCGAAGTGGCGCGCAGTGGCGTGCGGCCGGACGTGGCCATCGTCCTGAACATTTTCCCGGAGCATCTGGACTGGCACGGCAGCGAGCAGCGCTACATCGACGACAAGCTGTCGTTGGTGACCGGCGGGCATCCGCGTGTTGCCGTGCTCAATGCGGCCGACGAGCACCTGCGCATACTGCAGCTGCCGCACAGCCAGATCGTCTGGTTCAACCAGCCCGAAGGCTGGCATATGGTTGGCGAAGTCGTGCATCGCGGCACGCAACCGGTATTCGATACCTCCAACACACCGCTGCCGGGCCGGCATAACCGCGGCAACCTCTGCGCCGTACTGGCCGCGCTGGAAGCGCTGGGGCTGGATGCGGTTGCTTTGGCACCTGCAGTGCAGAGCTTCCGGCCCTTGCCGAACCGCCTGCAGCTTCTGGGCGAACGCGACGGCCTGCAATGGGTCAATGACTCGATCAGCACTACGCCGCATGCATCGCTGGCCGCGTTGGATTGTTTCGCCGGGCAGCGCATCGCGCTGCTGGTGGGCGGCCACGACCGTGGTCTGGACTGGCATGATTTTGCCGAGCATATGCGCAGTGACGCACCGGTCGAGATCGTGACCATGGGCGCGAACGGGCCGCGTATCAACGCGCTGCTAGCGCCGCTGGCGGAGGCCGGTGGTTTTGGTCTGCATGCTGCGGGTGATTTGCCGCATGCGGTGGAACTGGCGCGTGTTGCGTTGGGTGAGCAGGGCGGGGTAGTGCTGCTGTCACCGGGCGCGCCCAGCTTTGGTGCCTATAAGGACTATGTGGCGCGCGGGCGGCATTTTGCTGAATTGGCCGGGTTTGACCCGGATAGCATCAGCGCGATTCCGGGGTTGGGGATTGGTTGAGCTTGATGTGCGGGCTGATGGCTCGTGCGAGAAGCTTGCCCTCACCCCAACCCCTCTCCCGCAGGAGAGGGGCTCGGTTTCCGTCAGTTGCTAGCGAGTTAGCCCCTCTCCTGCGGGAGAGGGGTTGGGGTGAGGGCAAGCTTTTGCTCTAGAAACACCCAGCGCCTAGACTCGCCACACACCCCAGACCGGAGCAGTCCCATGCGCGCAGCACGGAAAATGCAGTTGGCGGTATTGGCCTTGTGTGTCACCGCATCCATCCCCGCCTTCGCGAAAATGCAGCATCGCCCGGTCGAATGGCAGCTGCAGGGAACCACCTATAGTGGCGTGCTGGTCTACGACGATGAAGGCGATGCCCGCCGTCCCGGCGTTGTGATGGTGCCCAATTGGCGCGGGGTCAACGACTCGGCGGTGGCCAAGGCCGAGCAGATTGCCGGCGATGACTATGTCGTGCTGGTCGCCGATGTGTACGGCAAGAACGTGCGCCCGCAGGACAATGATGCCGCGGCGGCAGCCTCCAAGCCGTTGCGCGAGGATCGTGCCCTGCTGCGCAGCCGTGCGGCGGCAGCACTGGATGCCTTGAAGGCACAGGCCGGCAAGGCTCCCTTGGATGCAAACCATATTGCCGCCGTAGGCTTCTGCTTCGGCGGCACCACCGTGCTGGAAATGGCCCGTGCCGGCATGCCGCTGGCCGGGGTAGTGAGCCTGCATGGTGGGCTGTCCACGCCTGCGCCGGCCGCAGCGGGTAGCGGCAAGGTACCGGTCCTGGTGCTCAATGGCGCGGCAGACCGTGGCGTTACCGCCGAGGACATTGCCAACTTCGGTACGGAAATGGATGCGGCCAAGGCCGATTGGCAGTTCGTCAATTTCAGCGGCGCCGTGCATTGCTTCGCCGAATCCGACGCCAACAGCCCGCCGGGCTGCCTGTACGATCCACGCGCAGCAAAACGCGCCTGGAAGATGATGGACAACTTCCTCGAAGAGCGCCTGGGCGACTAAGGCTTCGGGTAGTGCCGAGCCATGCTCGGCAGGGGCGTCACCAGCAATCCAACAGATTGTGGGAGCGGCGTGAGTCGCGAAGCTGAGGCCCCGTGATCGCGCGGAGAGCCCCGGGTGCGCTGCGCTTACCCGGGCTACAAATGCCGCGCTGTAGTGCCGAGCCATGCTCGGCAGGGGCGTCACCAGCAATCCAACAGATTGTGGG
>NZ_DAMBEF010000002.1:86182-101508 GCF_032061965.1 Stenotrophomonas sp.
AGCGGCGTGAGTCGCGAAGCTCCCGCCAAATCAGATGCGATGAAGCTACCCCTCCCCAACCCTCCCCTTCGCTACGCGAAATGGAGGGAGCGTAGTGCCGAGCCATGCTCGGCAGGGGCCTTGCAAGCACGTCTTACAGCCGGCTCTTGGCCGCCGCTATCGCCCCACTGATCGCCGCCCGTGCTTGCGGGCTGTTGCGCCAGCAACTGCTGCCCAACATCGCCGATGCCTGGCTGACGACATCGCCGGGGTCGGCTTCGGCCAGCTGCGCCAGCGAATGAAACCCTAGCTGCTCCAAGCGCGAAACCACGGTGGCGCCCACGCCTTTCACCGCCAACAGCACGGCACGCTCGTCGTCCGGAAACTGCTGCAGGCCAGCCATTGCGATCAGTGACTACGCTCGATGGCGTAACGGGCCAGGCCACGCAGGGCGGCAACCGCCTCGGTCTCCGGCAGCCCATCCAGGGCCTGTTCGGCGGCGTTGGCATATTCCACGGCGCGCGCACGGCTGTACTCCAGTCCGCCGGTGGCGTGGATGGCGGCCAGCACTTCCGGCATTGCGCTGGCATCGCCATCCTGCACGATCTCGCGCAGGCGCTGGCGAACCGCTTCATCCGAATGCGCCATGGCATGGATCAGCGGCAAGGTGGCCTTGCCTTCGGCCAGGTCGTCGCCCAGGTTTTTGCCCAACTCGTCGGCATTGGCCGAATAGTCCAGCACGTCGTCGGCAATCTGGAAGGCGTAACCCAGGTGCATGCCGTAGTCGTAGAGCTTCTGCTGCACGGCTTCGTCGGCACCGGTGGCCAGCGCACCCAGGCGGGTGCCGGCGGCGAACAGCACTGCGGTCTTGCGCTCGATCACGCGCAGGTAGGCGGCTTCGTCGGTGTCCGGGTTATGCACGTGCAGCAGCTGCAGCACCTCGCCTTCGGCGATGCGGTTGGTGGTGTCGGCCAGAATCTGCATCACCGGCATGCGCTCCAGTTCCACCATCAGCTGGAAACTGCGCGAGTACAGGAAGTCACCGACCAGTACGCTGGGGGCATTGCCCCACAGGGCGTTGGCGGTGCTGCGGCCACGGCGCAGGTCAGATTCGTCCACCACGTCGTCGTGCAGCAGGGTGGAGGTGTGGATGAACTCGATGATCGCCGCCAGCTGGTGGTGTTCCGGGCCGGCGCCACCGACCGCATGGCCGGCCAGCATCACCAGCATCGGCCGCAGGCGTTTGCCGCCGGCCGAGACGATGTGGTCGGCGATCTGGTTGATCAGCACCACGTCCGAGGACAGGCGGCGACGGATCAGGGCATCGACGGCGGCCATGTCCGCTGCGGCGAGGGTCTGGATGGCAGGCAGGCCCAGCGCGGGGCGGATATGTTCAGCGATGCTCATAGGAAGACTTCGGGGGGTACCCGGGGATTATAGGCGGTGTGGGCCTGCACGGCCCGTCGGGGCCAAAAACCGAACAGAACCGGGCCTTTGCGCAGTGAATACGTATGCAAGCAACACCGCCGGCAAAGCACCAACGCTAAGCTGATCGGCATACATTTCGCGGCCCCTTTGCAGGGGCAATGCAGCCCGTAGGGGGGCGTTCGATGTCCAAGACTCCATGGTGGCGCGGTGCCGTCATCTACCAGATTTACCCGCGCAGCTACCTGGACACCAATGGCGACGGCGTCGGCGACCTGCCGGGCATCATCGAGCGCCTGGATTACGTGGCCTCGCTGGGCGTGGACGCGATCTGGGTGTCGCCGTTCTTCAAGTCGCCGATGGCCGACTTTGGTTACGACATTGCCGACTACCGCGATGTGGACCCTTTGTTCGGCAACCTGGCCGACTTCGACCGTTTGCTGGCCAAGGCGCATGCGCTGGGCCTGAAGGTGATGATCGACCAGGTGTTCAGCCATACCTCGGTGGAGCATGCCTGGTTCAAGGAAAGCCGCGAGAGCCGCGACAATCCCAAGGCCGACTGGTATGTGTGGGCCGATGCGCGTGACGACGGCAGCCCACCCAACAACTGGCTGTCGATCTTCGGTGGTGTGGCCTGGCAGTGGGAGCCGCGTCGCCGGCAGTACTTCCTGCACAACTTCCTGGCCTCGCAGCCGGACCTGGATTTCCATAACCCGGCCGTGCAGCAGGCAACGCTGGACTATGTGAAGTTCTGGCTGGATCGCGGCGTGGATGGTTTCCGCCTGGATTCGATCAACTTCTGCTTCCACGATGCGCAGCTGCGCGACAACCCGCCCAAGCCGGAAAGCGAGCGCGTGGGGCGTGGTTTCAGCCCGGACAATCCGTACGCCTTCCAGTACCACTATTACAACAACACCCGGCCCGAGAACATTGGCTTCCTCGAACGCCTGCGTGGCTTGCTGAACCAGTACCCGGAGGCCGTGACGCTGGGCGAAATCTCTTCGGAGGATTCGCTGGCCACCACCGCCGAATACACCGCGCCGGGCCGGCTGCACATGGGCTATAGCTTCGAGCTGCTGGTGGACGATTACAGCGCCGCCTATATCCGCGGCACAGTCGAGCGGCTGGAAGCGGCGATGGGCGAGGCCTGGCCGTGCTGGGCAGTGTCCAACCACGACGTGCAGCGTGCGGTGACCCGTTGGGGCGGGCATCCGGCCCAGCCGTCGCTGGCCAAGATGCTGGCCGCGCTGGTGTGCTCACTACGCGGTTCGGTGTGCATCTACCAGGGTGAAGAGCTGGGCTTGGGCGAAGCTGATGTGCCGTTTGAGGCGCTGCAGGACCCGTATGGCATCACCTTCTGGCCGAACTTCAAGGGGCGCGATGGTTGTCGCACGCCGATGCCGTGGACCGATGGGGCGCTGGCGGGATTCACCACCGGCAAGCCATGGCTGCCGATTCCGGCCGAGCATCAGGCGATGTCGGTGCAGGCGCAGGAAGTGGATGGCGATTCGGTGTTGCACGCGTTCCGTGGCTTCATGAGCTGGCGCAAGGCGCATCCGGCGTTGGTGGGCGGTTCCATTCGTTTTCTGGACAGCGCCGAGCCGGTGTTGATGTTTGAGCGTCAGGCGGGGGATGAAACCTTGCTGTTAGCCTTCAACCTGTCCGGTGACGTTGTGCGGCATGGTTTGCCGGCCGGTGAATGGCAGGCGCTGGACGTGCCGGGCCCGGTGGCGGGCGCAGTCGAATCTGGCGAATTGGTTTTGCCTGGGCACGCGGTGTATTGCGCGCGTCGCAGCTGAGTTTTCGAGTCTCTCTTTCTTGTGGGGCGGAGATAGCATCTCCGCCTTTTTTTTGCTTTTGATTTTGATTTTGATCTAAGCCCCTCTCCCGCCCGGGGGGCGAGATGAGGCGCTTGCGAACCACTGGTTCGCGACTCCATAGAGCGCCCTCGCGGCCACGCGAGGGCCGGGGCGCGGAGCGGGGGTTGGGGTGAGGGCGCTCTTCAAGCCAAACCCAAAGCTCCCCCCATCCGCCCGATGGGCACCTTCCCCCGCAAGCGGGAGAAGGGAATGCTCAAAGCCGAAGCCAAAGCCGAAGCCAAAGCCAAAGCCAAAGCCAAAGCCAAAGCCGAAGCCAAAGCCGAAGCCAAAGCCGAAGCCAAAGCCCAAAACTCGATGCCTGGTGCTAGATCAATCTTCGACCGCTGGGCAGTGACCGCAGAGCTTTCAGCACGCCGGTGACAGCCGCACCAGCAGCAAACAACATCGATCTGGCAGCATTCGCAACAGCAGAAAATGGGCCGCTGCCGCATCAGGGGTAAAAAATTTGCCAGCTCAGCGCGAGCCCAGGTTTCGGAAAATTCCGCACGACACCCCACCAAATGGGTGCCTCATCAGTTGGTTCAGAAACGAAAAGGCCCGCTGCATTGGCAGCGGGCCTCGATCAAAACGCACTTGAGACTGAATCAGAACCGGTAGTTCAAGCCCAGCAGGTACGTGCGACCATACTCGTAGTACTGACGGGGCCGATCACTGACGTTGTCAGACAACGCGCGGAAGGGCTCGTTCTCCAGGTTGTTAACCTGCAGCAGGATCGACAGGTTCTCCAATGCGCCAGTCTGGAAGGTGTAACCCAACTGGAGATCGGTAACACTCTCGCCTTCGAAGTAGATCTTGGTGCGGTCACCACCGGCACCTTGTACTTCGCCCAGGAACGCGGAGCGACTACGCTGACTTACGCGAGCCGAGAAACCATAGCGCTCGTAGTATGCAGTGATGTTGGAGACATACTTCGACAGACCAGGCAACGGTTCAGTGGTGCCAGGCCCGTTGGGTTCGATGCGGCTGGTGGTGTCGGAGTAGTTGGCCGTGATGCCAAAACCTTCCAGCGGCGACCACAACAGATCCAGCGGAATCGAAGCCGCCAGCTCATAGCCGTAGATCTTTCCACCTTCGCCGTTCGCGGGCTGGGTGTATTCGCCGATCATGCCGTTGGGCAGATTGCTGAGGTCCAGGCCCGGAGGTAGTGGCAGCTGGCTGAAGTCGTATAGCTGAGTCTGGTTATAGATGTAAGTGCTGAGATTCTTGTAGAAGCCTGCAGCGCTTACATAGGCCTTGTTGCCGAAGTATTTTTCCCACGAGATGTCATAGGCATCAGCCAGCCACGGCTTCAATGTCGGGTTGCCACCGTTGCCCGACAACAGCTGCTTGGTCTGATCAACATTGAACGTCGCGTTGGCACGCAGATCATCCATGCGGGGGCGGGCCATCTGACGCGAAGCGCCAACGCGGATGAACTGTTCCCACGGCAGCTGGAACGACAGGTTCATGCTAGGCAGGTAGTGGGTAAATGTCGCACCCGCCTCGCTTGGCTCGGACAGGGCAATGCCCTCAAACGTCGCTACGCCAACCGAACTCTGCTTCACATGTACCGCTTGGACGCCAATGTTGCCACGTACCGGCACCGGACCAAGGTCGCCGTTGATGTTGACTTGGAAGTAAGCAGTACTGCTTTCCTCCTCCATCTGCCAATTCTTGTTGGAGATGTCCTGGTGGCTTTTGCCCTTCAGATAGAACACTCCGTCGTTGAGCATGGCCAGCGAATTCAGGCGCAGGATCGACGGAATGCCCGCAAACCCAAACGTAGAGTCTCCGATGTACTGGTCCGGGATGGCGCCATACACATTGTCGACGCAACCCTCGGTCACGCACAGCGTGTTCTCTGAAGATTCGCGGCTCTTGTCGCGTTCGCTGTGGTTCACGCCAAAGCTGATGCTGCTGATCAGGCCGCTATCGAACGTGCGTTCGGCATCGAACCGGATCGAGGACAGGGTGTCCTTGACGTCAAAGTCCTTCAGGTAACCGGCCTGGGCGCGCTCACCACCCCAGCCACCAGGATCGGAGAAGCCCAGCAGGGCGGCGTTTCCATAGTCTTTCCCGAGGGCCAGGTCGAACCAGCCTTCCGGGTTATAGGTCGCGTAGACGCTATCGGTGCCGCCGTTCAACAGGTTGGCATAGACCTCGAGCAGACGCTCCTTGCGCTCGGCGCGCGAGTAGCTGACATCGGTACTCAGCTTCCAGTTGTCGCTGAGCTTCAACTCGTTGCGCCACCCCAGCGAGAACAGTTTGTCCTTGGTGCCGTTGTAGTCGTTGCGTACGACGATCGGTCGGACGTTCTGCCAGTCCATCTCCACCGCAGTGCCCTTGTCACTTACGGTGCCGCCTGCCAGCGTTGAACCATTGCCCCAAACCAGACCCATTTCCAGGCCGCGCTTGTACTCATCCTTGTCGAACTTGGAATAGAACATGTCCAAGGTCGAAGAGAAGCTGTCGTTCGGCTTGAACTCCAACACGCCCATCAGGCCATCACGGACGTTGTCGGTGTCGTAGCTGAAGTACTTGGCACCGCCAAGCACGCCGTTGTTGTCACCGGTGAAGCCCCAGGCTTCGTACTGGCGCCCCTGAATCGGGTTGTCCATATGGGCGTACCCCAAGGCCAAACCGACCGTGTTGTCGGCGAACTGGTCGATGTAGGAGAGCGAGTAGCGGCCGCCATACTCTTTGTTGCCGTCCAGGTTGTTCATGTCCGCACGTGCATTGACTGCTACCACGCGCTCATCGTAAGACAGCGGCCGCACGGTCTTCAGATTGACCGTGCCGGATAGGCCCTGACCAATCATGTCGGCGCTGGTCGTCTTGTGTACCACCACCTGGCTCATGAGCTCGGAAGGGTATTGATCGAACTCGACGCCGCGGTTGTTGCCAAGGCTGACCTGTTCACGCCCGTTGAGCAGGGCCGTGGAGAAGTCCCCTGCAAACCCGCGGATGTTGATTTCCTGCGGCCGGCCACCAAAACGCTGTGCTGTCAGGCCGGGCAGGCGAGCGAGCGAGTCGGCGATGCTGGCATCGGGCAGCTTGCCAATGTCCTCGGCGGAGATTGCCTCCACCACGGTGTTCTCGGTCTGCTTGGTGTCGATCGAGGCTTCGATTGCCCTGCGGATGCCGGTGACGGTGATTGAGTCCAGTTCCTGGACCTTGTCGCTGGTGGTGCTGGCGGCGGACTGCGCTGCGGCCATGCCGGGCGCCAGAGCAAAGGCCAACGCGACACTCAGTGCGCTGCGCTTGTAGTTCAACATTTTCCTCTCCCAGTCAATGTTGTTACTGCTTTTAATTTTGAGCCCGAACGGCGTTCAGGCAGGGCGTACCGCATGACGTCAAAGTCTGTCTGCGATTGCCTCGTATGGTAGACAGCCGCCATTGGCTGGGAATCTCCCTGCATACGTATTCAATGGTCTGGCAAGGGGGCGGGACGGTCTGAACAAGCAGAATCGGCCTGCCAGCAAGGGGCAAGGGGGGCAAGTGCCCGGCAGCTGCGCTCAACCATAAGGGAGGGGAAACATGCTGAAACAGCGGGGGCACGCGCTCGCCATCTGCGCGATGGGGGCCGTTCTGGGTGGTGCGGCGCCGGCTTGGGCCAAGGATGCACCGGACTGGCGCGACCAGATCATCTATTTCGTGATGATCGATCGCTTTGACAATGGCAGCACGGCCAATGACGACCAAGGGGTGGGGGAGTTCGATCCGGCGGATCCCCGGCGGTTCAGTGGCGGTGATCTGGCGGGTGTCTCACGCAGGCTCGACTATATTCGTGGGCTTGGAGCCACGGCGCTGTGGATCACGCCACCGGTTGCCAACCAGTGGTGGAGCGAGCGGGCGAATTACGGTGGCTATCATGGCTACTGGGCGCAGGATTTCACGCGTGTCGACCCCCATTTTGGAGATCTGAGCAGCTATCAGAAGCTCGCCGCAGGACTGCATTCGCGGGACATGCTGCTCGTGCAGGATGTTGTGGTCAACCACACCGGGGACTTCTTTTCCTGTGAGGCGGAGGCGGACTGCCGTCGCCATGACAAGAGCTTGCTGCAGCCGGCACTACTGCAGTCCAACGATCCGCAGAATCCTGCCGACCGTGCTCGAGCTGTCTATCACTGGACGCCTGATATCAAGGATTTCGGCGATCGACGCCAAGAGCTCAATTACCAGCTATCCAGTCTTGATGATCTGAATACCGAAAGCCCTGAAGTTCGACGCGCTCTGCGCAAGATGTATGCGGATTGGATCGATCAGGTGGGGGTAGATGCGTTCCGGGTTGATACGGCCTTCTATGCCCCGGAGACATACTTCCGCGATTTTCTGTACAGCGACGACCCAGAGGCGCCAGGTATCAATCGCTTGCACCCGCTCAATGGAGGTGTCGGCTTTCACGTGTTCGGCGAAGGTTTCGGTATCGATCGCGCGTTTGAAGAAACGCAGGCACGCAGGATCGATGCCTATACCCGAGACGGGAGCGGGCCGTTGTTGCCGAGCATGATAAATTTTCCTCTGCACGGCACGCTGCTCGATGTTTTCGCGCGCGGGCGACCGACTGCGGAGCTGGGTTGGCGCATCGAGTCGACCATGCGCGTGAATTCCAATCCTTGGCTCATGCCCAACTTCGTCGACAATCACGACGTCTCGCGCTTTTTGGCCGGAGGCAGCGAGCAGGGGCTGCGACAGGCGTTGCTTGCGATGATGACGCTGCCCGGTATACCCGTGATCTATTACGGCACGGAACAAGGCTTCAGGGGCCAGCGCGATGCAATGTTCGCCACCGGCTATGGTTCGGGCGGCAAGGACCATTTTGATCCTACGCACCCGCTCTACCAGTATTTGAAGCGGGCCAGCGCGCTCCGCCGTGACAATCGCGTGTTGTCGCGAGGCACCCCCAAGGTACTAAGGGCCGAAGCGGGGGCGCCGGGTGCGCTGGCGTGGCGGATGGACGCTGAGGGCCAGACCGCATTGATCGTGTTCAATACCGCCTCGCACCCGGTACTGCTGGATGGACTGGCAACCAACTTGGCTGCGGGCAGTGTGTTACAGCCCCTGTTTGCCATTGATGGCAATGCTCCACCGGTGCAAGTTGGGGAGGACGGACGCATGGATCTGGTGCTGCCCGCCTATGGCGGCATGGTGTGGCGGGCCGATGCATCCCGGCCCAGCATGGCAACGGTCGGGTCAGCTCCGGTGATGGATCCGCTGCCATCCGGTCCGCTGCACGGCGATCTTGAAGTCCAAGGCCGCGCGACGCCGCTGTCGAAGGTTGAAGTAGTCGTGGACGGCGATATTTCCCGCAGTCAGACCGTCCTGGCGGGGAGCGATGGTCGATGGATTGCCCGGTTGCGCAGCGACGCGTGGGTGGATCCGACGGTGGAACATCGCGTAGTGGCTTGGACTGGGCCTGAGATGGCGATTTCCGACCCGCAGCACTTTACGGTGGAGCGGGATTGGCACCGCGCCGGCACGGTGGAAGACCCTGCTGGAGACGACAAGGGGCCCGATGGCATGTATCGGTACCCGAACGACCCAGGCTGGATGGCAGCGCGGCCGGGGGACCTGCGCAAGGTCGAGGGTTTCACCAGCGGAGGCTCACTCAAGCTTCAAGTGGAGCTGGCTTCCCTCGGCTCAATGTGGAACGCCCCAAATGGTTTCGATCATGTGGCGCTGACCATCTAAATCGGGTTGCCGGGAAAATCAGGTTTGCACCAGATGCCACTGCAGAACGCCCAACTGCCTGATGGATTGCACTGGAACTATCGTCTGCGTCTAGGTGGCTGGTCGAATGCGCTGACAGCCGCGGTGCAAGCTGATGCCGACAATGAGGGGGCCGCAGCGACCCCCGGGGCCCAGCTGTCGGTAGACCCGGCCAACAAACGCCTTACGGTCACACTTCCTGCGGATGCGTTGGGCAACCCACCTGACCTGAAAGGGGCAACAGTGTTCGTGACAACGTGGGATTACGACGGTGGCTACCGGGGTCTGGTGCCAGAGGGTGGCTCTATGCAGTTTGGCGGTGGCGACGGGAGACGTGATCCATTGTGGCTGGATGCGGCGACACTGCGGTTACGTTGAGTTGTGAGGAAAAGAAAACGGCGGCATCCTTGGTCATGGGATGCCGCCGCTTTGGTAGGCGTTTGTCCGATGACGATCGGGGAGCCACGGTGGCAGGGTGTAGGAAGCAAGGCCCGGAGCTGAGCGCTCCGAGCCTCGGTTTTCGGGTTGCAAGGCCCTTACTCCACCGGCACAAACCGGATCGCAGCGCCGCCACCGGTACCCAGCTGCAATTTGATCCGGTCGGCACTGCCGACCTCGCGCGTCTCGCGGACGAAGGCGAACGGTGCGGTTTCCCAGTTGGCGCCTTCGCCATCGCGGTAGATCTCGGCGCGGTAACGCTTGCCCGCGTCGAGGAAGCTCAGCGGCACGTCCAGCGCCTGCGGTGTCTCGCTGCCGACGCTGCCGACGAACCATTCCTGGCTGCCACGGGCCTTGCGGGCGAAGGTCACGTATTGGCCGACTTCGCCGTTCAGTACGTGGCTTTCTTCCCAATCCACCGCCACGTCCTTGATGAACTGGAAGGCGTCCGGATGCTGCGCGTAGTGCTCGGGCAGGTCGGCCACCATCTGCACCGGGCTGTACAGCACCACGTACAAGGCAAGCTGCTTGGCCAGGGTGCTGCGCAGGGCCAGACCGTTGCGGCCCTTCAGGCTGACGATGCCGGGGGTGTAATCCATCGGCCCGCCCAGCATGCGGGTGAACACCAGCGTGGCTTCATGGCCCGGCGGGTTGGGCGGGTTGCCCCAGGCGTTGAACTCCATGCCGCGCGCACCCTCGCGCGATACCCAGTTGGGGTAGGTGCGGCGCAGGCCGGTGTCCTTGATCGGCTCGTGCGAGTTGATCGCGATGTGCTTGGCGGCCGCCTGCTGCAGCACGCGCAGGTTGTGGTTACTCATCCACTGGCCTTCATGCCATTCGCGGGTGATCGGGCCATCGGCCTGATCCTGGCGGTGGATGTCGCCGGCGTCACACACATAGCCGGTCTTGATCACGTCCACGCCGTTGCGTGCATACAGATCCAGCGCTGCCGGCAACTCGCGCTCGTAGTGGCTGACCGCGCATGCGGTTTCATGGTGGCCGATCAGGTGCACGCCCTTGCCGGCGGCATAGCTGGCAAGGCCGGGCAGATCGAAATCCGGCGTGGCGCGGGTGAAGTCGAACGCCTCGCCGTTGGCGAACCAGTCACCGTCCCAGCCAACGTTCCAGCCTTCCACCAGTACGCCGCGGAAGCCGTTTTCGGCGGCAAAGTCGATGTAGCGGCGGGTATTGGCGGTGGTGGCGCCATGCTTGGGGCCGGTGGCCCAGGTTTCGGTTTCCAGGTGCAGCGACCACCACACGCCGGCATATTTGGCCGGCTTGAACCAGCTCACGTCGCCAATCGCGTTGGGTTCGTTGAGGTTGAGGATCAGGCTGGATTCGGCCAGGTCGCCGGCCTTCTCGCCGATGGTGATGGTGCGCCACGGGGTGTTGAAGGGCAGGGCGCGCACCACCGGCGCGCCGCTGCTGGACGGGGTCAGCGTGGCGTGCAGGATGTCGCCATCACCGCGGGCCAGGTTCATGCCGGCATAGTCGACCAGCGCGGCTTCATGGATGGAGATATGCAGGCCGTTGTCGCTGCGCAGGGTCAGCGGAGTCTGGGCAGTGCCGACTTCCTTCAGCGGGGTCTGGTGGTACAGGTATTCCTCGCGGTTCCACTCGAAGGCGGGGATCCACCACGCGGTCGCCGGCCGGGCCAGCGCGAACTCGGTCAGTTCGGCATGGATCTGCGCCTGCTTCATGCCGGCCTGCTGCGGGAATTCGTAGCGGAAGCCAATGCCATCGTCGTAGACGCGGAACACCACATCAAAACGGCGCTCGTAGTTGCGGCCGGCGCCCGGCTTCTCGGTGAAGCTGGCGCGCAGCTCGTTGTAGTGGTTACGGGTGAGGCGACGCTCGCCCCAGGGTTGTTCCCAGGTTTCATCGAAGCTGCGCTGCGACTGGCCGGTCAGCGCGACGTTGCGCTCCAGGCGGCCATCGCCCAGCAACATGCCCAGCCGCGACGGCGCAATCACCGCCTCGCCGTTGCGTTCCACCCGGTATGAGGGGCGGCCTTCGTGCTGCGATTCGACGATCACCACCAGGTGCTTGTCGGGCGAAGTGACGCGCGCCAGGTCGGCGGCGTGGGCCGGCAGGCAGCTGATCAGCAGCAGCGCGAAGGCGGCTTTCAGCGACAGGCGGGCAGGGGTGGGGCGTGTATCGGCCATGCGGGTCTCAACTCCGGGTTCTGGTCGGCGCACCGGCCCTGCAGGGCGGCACGTGGCGCCACTATTCCCCGGCGCAGGCCGCCGTGGGCGCAATGCCGCATTGAATACGTATGCAACGGCGGTGCAGATCACAGGTGCGCCCTCTACCATGGCCGCAGCGCATCCGCGCCCAACCATCGCATCCGTGATTCCCGGAGGGGGGAAGCGCTTGATGAATAGCAAACCGCAGCTGTCGTTCTGGCAGATCTGGAACATGTGTTTCGGCTTCCTGGGTATCCAGTTCGGCTTCGCCCTGCAGAACGCCAATGCCAGCCGCATCTTTGAAACGCTGGGCGCGCCGATGGATGCGGTGCCGGGGCTGTGGATCGCCGCACCCCTGACCGGCCTGCTGGTGCAGCCAGTGATCGGCTACCTGTCCGACCGCACCTGGACGCGCTGGGGCCGACGCCGGCCTTACTTCATGATCGGCGCGGTGCTGACCACGCTGGCCCTGCTGGTCATGCCGAACTCGCCGACGCTGTGGATTGCGGCCGGCACGCTCTGGGTGCTGGACGCCTCGATCAATATCTCGATGGAGCCGTTCCGCGCTTTCGTCGGTGATCAGCTTTCGCCCAGGCAACGCCCGGCCGGTTTCTCGATGCAGAGCTTTTTCATCGGCGTAGGCGCGGTGGTGGCCAGCTTCCTGCCCTTCATCCTGGCCCACTTTGGCGTGGCCAATACCGCCGGTCCCGGTGAAGTGCCCGATACCGTGCGTTATGCCTTCTATTTCGGCGCCGCAGTGTTGCTGCTGGCGATGAGCTGGACGGTGTTCAGCACGCGCGAGTACTCGCCGGCCGAGCTGGCCAGCTTCGATGATGCAGAGCCGTCGCCGGTGCATGCTGCGCAGCGCGTTGGCGGCCTGCCGCAGTGGTCCCAGATCGGTCTATGGCTGGGCCTTGGCGTGGTGCTGGCGGCCCTGATCGCGTGGCGGCAAGGTGATCGCATGCTCTACGTGCTGGCCGGGCTGTGTGCCAGCTATGGCCTGTTGTTGGCAGTGGCGCGGGTGCTGCCCGGCACGCATATGCTGGCCACCATCGTCGACGACCTGCGCAGCATGCCGGGCACGATGCGGCGGCTGGCCTGGGTGCAGTTCTTTTCCTGGTTCGCGCTGTTTGCGATGTGGATCTACACCACCGCAGCGGTAGCCGGCACCCATTTCGGTTCTACCGATACGCAGACCGCCGCCTACAACGAAGGCGCAAACTGGGTCGGCGTGCTGTTTGGTGCCTACAACGGCTTCGCCGCCGTGGCCGCGCTGATCATCCCATTGATGGTGCGCGCCATCGGCCTGCGCTGGAGCCACCTGGTCAACCTGTGGCTGGGCGGGCTGGGGCTGATCTCGTTGATGCTGATCAAGGATCCACATTGGCTGCTGCTGTCGATGGTGGGCGTGGGGTTTGCCTGGGCATCGATCCTGTCCTTGCCGTATGCCCTGCTGTCGGACAGCGTGCCGGCGGCCAAGATGGGCGTGTACATGGGCATCTTCAATTTCTTCATCGTGATACCGCAGTTGGTCGCGGCCAGCGCGCTGGGCTTCGCCCTGCGCAACTGGCTGGGCGGTGACCCCATCCACGTGCTGGTGCTGGGTGGTTGCAGCCTGTTCGTGGCCGGGCTGTGTGTATTGCGGGTTCCGTCGCAACAGGAGGTGGTGTGATGCGTAGTCGTTTGGCAGCAGCGGTGGGTCTGGCCTTGGTGGCGGGTTCGGCTTTGGCCGGCAACCGGCCGGAGTACATCGGTACCACCGAGCCGTTTGCCAGTGACGCGGTGTACTTCGTGGTCACCGACCGTTTCGTCAATGGCGACACCAGCAACGATCATCGCGATCAGGGTGGAGAGCACCCAACCTTCGATATCCCGGTGCCATGCCCGGACAAGGTCGACGGCAACATCGGCTACCTCGGCGGCGATTTCAAGGGCGTGCTGGACAATGCCGACTACATCCGCAACCTCGGCTTTGGCGCGGTGTGGATCACGCCCATCATCGACAATCCCGACCAGGCCTTCACCGGCAGCAAGCCGATCAGCTGCACCAGCACGCTGACCGACCGCGGCAAGACCGGCTACCACGGTTACTGGGGCATCAACTTCTACAAGCTGGACGAGCACCTGCCCAGCGCCGATCTGGATTTCGCCGGGCTGACCAAGGGCCTGCACGACGCCAAGCTGAAGGTGGTGCTGGATATCGTTGGCAACCACGGCTCACCGGCCTGGACCATGCCCAAGCGCCAGCCGC
The DNA here is from genome assembly GCF_032061965.1 of Stenotrophomonas sp. Lineage (GTDB taxonomy): Bacteria > Pseudomonadota > Gammaproteobacteria > Xanthomonadales > Xanthomonadaceae > Stenotrophomonas. The sequence goes on from NZ_DAMBEF010000002.1 coordinate 100,030, forward strand.
AGTTCGGGCAGATCTTCGACAAGGACGGCAAGCTGATCGCCGACCACCAGAATCTGGCGCCGGACAAGCTCGACCCGAAGCACAACCCGCTGCACGCTTTCTACAACAACATCGGCCCGGTCGATGGCAGCAAGGGTTCGATCTTTGACGGCAACCTGGCCGAACTGTCGGATTTCAACGAGCACAACCCGGCGGTGATGGACTATCTGGTTGGCGCCTACCTGCAGTGGACGGCGCAAGGCGTGGACGCCCTGCGCATCGATACCATCGGTTGGCTGCCGCACCCGTGGTGGCATGAATTCGTGCAGCGCATCCGTGCCGAGCACCCGGGCATGTTCATGTTCGGCGAGGCCTTCGACTACGACGCGGCCAAGATTGCCGAGCACACCTGGCCGTCGAACGCGAATGTCAGCGTGCTTGATTTCCCGCTGCGCGGCGCCTTGTCATCGGTGTTCGGCAAGGAGCAGAAGGGCTTTGAAGCCCTGGCCGAACCGCTGCATCTGAGTGGTGGCCCGTATGCGAATCCATACGCACTGATGAGCTTCTACGACAACCACGACATGGCGCGGCTGGACGCCAGCGACGTCGGCTTCATCGATGCGCACAACTGGTTGTTCACCGCACGCGGTATTCCGGTGCTTTATTACGGCTCGGAAACCGGCTTCATGCGCGGCCGCGCCGAGCATGCCGGCAACCGTGCCTATTTCGGTCAGCAGCGTGTGGATGCTGCAGGGCAGAGCCCGATCTTCGGGCCCTTGCAGCGCATCGCCAAGCTGCGCGAGGCAACGCCCGCATTGCAGCGCGGCCTGCAGGTCAACGAGCGCTTGCAGGGCGACGAGGCGGTGTTCTACCGCGTGCTGCAGCAGGGCGATACCGCGCAGACGGTATTGGTGCTGTTGAACAAGGGCGATGTGGCGCACACATTCGAGGTGAGTCGTTACCTGCAGGCCGGGCATTGGCGTGATGCATTGGATGGCGGCAGCGTAAAGGTGAAGCACACGCTGCAGGCCGAGGTGCCGGCGCATGGCGTCAAGGTGTTCGTGCTCGATGCGCAGGTGAATCAGAGCGAGCTGCAGGCGCAGCTGGATGCGGCGATGGCGGATCAGCGCTCCAGGGACACAAGACTGGCGCAGTAAGCTGCTTGAGCCCCTCTCCCGCGTGCGGGAGAGGGGTTGGGATGAGGGCAGCTTCAGCTTCGCGCCCAAAGCCACCCCTCGCCAACCCTCCCCTTTGCTACGCAAAAGGGAGGGGGCTCATCGCGACGAGCGGCAGGCCTTGCTTGTCTTCCTTCGCGGCGAGCGACAGGCGTTGCTGGTCTCCCTCCCTTTGCCGCAGGCAAGGGGAGGGTCGGGGAGGGGTAGCTTTGGCATTGCCCCTCGACTCGGCCCCAGCCTTTGCGAATCCCGAATCCCGAATCCCCAATTCCCAATCCCCAATCCCCAATCCCCAATCCCCAATCCCCAATCCCCAATCCCCAAT
>NZ_DAMBEF010000002.1:101608-175656 GCF_032061965.1 Stenotrophomonas sp.
AATCCCCAATCCCCAATCCCCAATCCCCAATCCCCAATCCCCAATCCCCAATCCCGGCCCCAACCATGAACGCACTCACCCCCGACCAGCTCGCCACCCGCAACCGCGGCCGTCGGGTGCTGCTGCTGATCTTCGCCATGTTCTTCGGTTCGATGGCGCTGGCCGGCATCCTGCGCTTCTCCGGTTGGACACCGCAGATCAACCGCCACCATGGCGAGCTGCTGCAGCCGGCGGTCGACCTGCGCAGCGAGCAGCTGCATCTGGCCAATGGCCAGGCCTACGACTGGAACCCCGGCGAGCGCCACTGGCGCATCCTGCTGGCACCGCAGGCGAACTGCGCACCGGCCTGCGTCACTTTGTCGCAGCAATTGGACAAGGTGTGGCAGTTGTTCGGGCATAACGCGGATAATGTCGAGATATTGTGGCTGGGCACGCCGCCTGAACAGGTGGCCGCCACGCCGGCACTGAAGGTGCTGCAGCCCCAGCCTGCGTTCCGGGCCAAGCTGCCGGGTATTGATGACCCGGCCGGCATCCCGGTGTATGTGATTGATCCCAATGGCTTTGTGGTACTCCGTTATGCGCCGGGCTTTGAGCCGGGTGGGTTGCGGGCCGATCTATCCAAGCTGTTGAAACTGATGTGAGTTCCGTTCGATGAATGCCTCCGCGCGTCCGGCGCTGTACCGTAATTTCCACCGACTGGCGTGGTTCGCACTGATCATGACGGCGAGCACGATCATGTTCGGCTCGTTCGTACGCCTGTCCGATGCCGGCCTGAGCTGCCCGGATTGGCCCACCTGCTATGGCCGCGTGACCTGGCCGCAGACGCAGATGGAGGCGGCCCAGCATGTGGCCAGCGAGATCCGCCCGCTGGAAACCCACAAGGCCTGGCGCGAGCAGGTCCACCGCTTTCTGGCCGGCCTGCTGGGTGTCGAGGTACTGACGCTGGCCTTGCTGGCCGCACGCCGGCGCAAGCACGGCATCGCCCAGATCGTCACCGCCTCGGTGCTGGTGGCCATCGCCATACCGCTGTACATGCGCGGCGAACATGTGGCGTCCAGCGTGTTGGCTATCGGCGGCGAGGCGATCCTGCTGCTGGCGGCGCTGCGCTGGTCCAACATCGATCTGGCGCGTGCGGCGGTGCTGACCCTGGCGGTGGTGATCTTCCAGGCCCTGCTGGGCATGTGGACGGTGACCTGGCTGCTCAAGCCGATCGTGGTGATGGGACATCTGCTGGGCGGCATGGCGATGTTCTCACTGCTGGTGTGGATGGCCTGGAAGGCCACGCATCTGCCGATCACCCTGGCCGAGGCGCCGCGCCTGCGCTGGTGGCTGCGTGCCGCGGTGGCGCTGGTGGTATTGCAGATTGCGCTCGGTGGCTGGGTCAGTGCCAATTACGCAGCGCTGGCCTGTGGCGGCGGCAGCGCTTCGCTGGACAACTTCCCGCGTTGCGTCAGCCAGTGGTGGCCGCAGCAGAACTACAGCGAAGGTTTCACCCTGTGGCGCGGCATCGGGGTCGATTACGAAGGGGGGGTGCTGGACGGTGCCTCGCGTATCGCCATCCAGATGGCGCACCGGATGATGGCGGTGCTGGTTGCGTTGTACCTGTTGGTGCTGTCAGTGCGGATGTTCCGATTGCCGGGGATGCGTGGCTGGGCCACGACGGTCATCGTGCTGTTGCTGCTGCAGGTCACCCTGGGCGTGCTGAACGTCAAGCTGGCGCTGCCGCTGGCAGTGGCAGTGATGCACAGCGGTGGTGCGGTTGCGCTGCTGTTTGTATTGGTCACGCTGCTGGCGCGGCTGCGCGCCCCGGAGTGAATGATGCAGACAACATGGCGTGACTACTGGGACCTGACCAAGCCGAAGGTGGTGGCACTGATTGTGTTCACCGCCCTGGTGGGCATGTGCCTGGCCATCCCGGGCCTGCCGACCACCGCGCAGGTGGTGACCGGCGTCTTGGGCTTCATCGGCATCTGGCTGTCAGCCTCGGCTGCGGCGGCCATCAATCAGTTGCTGGATGCACGCATCGACGCACAGATGGCGCGAACGTCCTGGCGTCCGTTGGTGGTCGGCAAGGTTTCGCCGCGGCAGGTGCTGGTATTCGCCGCTGCGCTGACCGCGTTGTCGATGACGATCCTGGTGCTGTGGGTGAACGTGATCACCGCGGTGCTGACCTTTGCCTCGCTGATCGGTTATGCGGTCATCTACACGGTCTACCTGAAGCGCGCGACCTCGCAGAACATCGTTATCGGTGGCCTGGCCGGCGCCACCCCGCCGTTGCTGGGCTGGGCGGCGATCACCGGCATGCAGGGCAGCTCGGACTGGGCGTATGCCTCGTTGCTGGTGCTGATCATCTTCATCTGGACCCCGCCGCACTTCTGGGCGCTGGCGATCTTCCGCCGTGCCGATTACGCCAAGGCCGACATCCCGATGCTGCCGGTAACCCACGGCGTGCCACACACCCGCAAGCAGATCCTGGCCTATACGGTGGTACTGGCGGTGGTGAGCCTGCTGCCGGTGGCAATCGGCATGAGCGGCATGTTCTACCTGGGCGGCGCCACGGTGTTGAATATCGTGTTCCTCTGGTATGCGTGGAAGATGCAGAACCCACCGGACGAAATGTTCAACATGAAGATGTTCGGCTATTCCATCGTCTACCTGATGGCGTTGTTCGCCTTCCTGATGGTCGACCATTGGCTGTTGCCCTGGTTGTGATCCAGTAATGAAAGGCCGGCGAATGCCGGCCTTTTCATTACCACTGCCGCACCTCAGGAGTGGCGTAAGTCGCCAGGTCGCTTTTTCAGGAGGCAGCGGCGAACGGACCGTGCCATGGCTCGGCGGTGGATTGATTCCTTTGCCTGCTGCTGTCAGTGTTCTGGCAAGCTCAAGCGAGACGCTGCAAGGATGCATGCCATTTTTTTGAGGATTGCAGTTCTGCTGATGTTGCTGGCGGTCACGGGTGCCGTGCGCGCGGCTGAGACGGTTTCGCAGATCCGGAGTTATTTGGCAGACCACCGTCTGGTGGTGCTGGGCGAGCAGCATGGAACCCACGAAACACCTGGTTTTGTACAGGAGCTTGTAGCGTCCTACATCGCAGATCACAGGCCGCTGCAGTTGGCGTTGGAATTGCCCACGTCCGAGAACGCAGCGTTGGCTGCTTACCTGCAGTCCGATGGTGGCCCCCTGGCATTTGGGGCACTGCGCGCATCCCCGTATTGGAACATCACACCCCGGTTTCACGACGGGCGGCGAAGTGAAGAAATGCTGGCGCTGATCGATGCAGTACGAAAGCTGAGCCAACAAGGCAACGATATCCAGGTATTCGGTTTCGATCGGGCAGCTGGCGCGGGACCGCCCAAGCCGGGTGCACGAGATGCGGCGATGGCGGAGGAACTTCGCGAGCGCTTCAGTGCGCTGCCTGCCGATGGCCGAATGCTGGTGCTGACCGGAAACGTGCATGGCATGCGCAGGCAGCCACGCTATCTGGCGTACCCGCCAATGACGGCGTTGTTGCAGAATCTGGCCCCCTACAACGTGCGCATTGGTGCGCGCGAAGGGAACATCTGGGGTTGCCGGCCGGGGCTGGGATGCGGCCGGATACCGCTGATTCCTTACGACGGTCCTTCACCCCGGCAGGATGGCGCCGATGATCGCGACTACGATCTTCGGGTGTGGTTGCCGCGCTTCACCGTTGCTCGCATGTTGAACGCAGAGGAAGCCGCGCAGCAGACGCGGTAGGCGTGGCATAAGCCGCGAAGCGGGCGGTCTCTCCGGCGGCTGACGGATATGCAGCCGGGAAGTATCTGATCGCAGCGTGCGGTGCTGCATTCGGGGGACGCTGTGGCCTCGCGGCTTACGCCGCTCCTGCAAAGCGGGTGCCGCTTATTGTTGCGTTGTTCCAGCGTTCTGCTTCGCATACCGCTGTGCCACCACCGAGCACACGATCAGCTGGATCTGGTGATAGATCATGATCGGCAGCACGATCGCGCCCAGGCTGCCACCGGCGAACAATACCTTGGCGATCGGTACGCCGGTGGCCAGGCTTTTTTTGGAGCCACAGAACATGATGGTGATCTGATCGGCGCGGTTGAAGCCCAGGCGCCGTGCCAGCCAGGTGATGCCGGGCATGGCGATAGCCAGCAGCACCACCGCCACCAAGGCGGCAGCCAGCAGCGAAAGCGGGGGCGTCTTGCTCCACAGGCCTTCGCTGACCGATTCACCAAAGGCCGCGTACACCACCAGCAGCACGGTGCCCTGGTCGGTATAACGCAGCAGCGGACGCTGCCGATCGACCCAGCGGCCGATCCACGGCCGCAGCAGATGACCAAGCACGAAGGGCACCAGCAGCTGCAGCATGATCGCGCCCACCGCATGCAGCGGGTTGGCCATGCCGCCCTGCGAACCGGCCAGCACGGTCATCAGCAGCGGCGTCAGGAACACGCCAAGGATGCTGGACAGGGAGGCCGCACAGACCGCCGCCGGCACATTGCCACCCGCGATGGAAGTGAAAGCGATCGAGGATTGCACGGTGGATGGCAGCGCGCACAGGAACAGCACACCGATATACAGCTCCGGCGTCAGCACCCAGCCGGACAGCGGCTTCATTGCCAGTCCGAGCAGCGGGAACAGCACGAAGGTGCAGGCCAGGATGGTGATATGCAGACGCCAATGCAGCAGGCCGGCAATGATGGATTCGCGCGGCAGGCGCGCACCGTGCAGGAAGAACAGCGCGGCGATGGCGACATCGGTGAAGCGGTCGAAACCCTTGGCGGCGGCACCGCTGAGCGGCAGCACGGTGGCCAGGGCGACGGTGGCAAGCAGGGCGAGGGTGAAGTTGTCCGGTCGCAGTCGCGACCACCAGCGGGTCATGTCGGCAAGGCCTCCTGATCAGGGTGTGGGTGCTTCCAAAGCAGCGCGTGCAGCCGGCTCCAACGAGGTCATCCCGGCATCGCGGCCGCGCTTGAGGGCGTCATCGACCGACGCACCGTTGATGCGCGCATCGATCACCGACAGCAGTGCGCCAGCGCGGTTGGACGAGGCGCAGTGCAGCAAGGTCTTGCCGTCACCTTGTTTGAGGATGCGGTCCAACGTGCGCGCGTTGGCTTCGGTGATGTCGCCGGCACCCGCGATGGGCAGGCGCACATAGCGCAGCCCGAGTTGTTCGGCCAAGGCAGCCTCGTCATAGCCGCGATCTTCATCGGGGCGACGCAGGTCGATCACCGTGGTCACGCCGTTGGCGGCGGCATCACGCAGCTGCCGCGCGCTGGGTTGGCCGGCGGTGGTCAGGCCCGGACGCGGTTGGTAAAGGGTGGCATCGCCGGCAAAGGCGGCGGCAGAGAACAGCAGGCATGACAGCAGCGGCAGGCGATGGATGTTCATGCGTAAGCTCCGGGGTGAGGATTACAGGCGCAGGGTAGCGCGGGTTTTCAGCAGTTCACGCAGTTCGTACTTGTCGGTGTCATCGAGGCCTTGCTGGCGTTGCTTGGCCTGCAGCTCGTCCAGGCGCTGCTGCAATAGCTGCTTTTCCAGCTGCAGCACGGCGTCCTGCAGTTCCTGCGCCCACATCGCCTCATCACCCGGCAATTCCTGTGCGGCCAGCTTGTGCAGCGCAGCCTGTTCCTCGCGCTCGTTGAAGTGTTCCAGCAGGGCGCCGGTGCTGATGTCCGGGCGTTGCTGCACCAGGTCCAGCAACTCCACCAGCAGTTCGATGCCTGGCAGGCGCAGGCCGGCTATCGCGTGGTGGCCTTCCAGGTTCATGGCCAGCGAGGGCTGCTGCAGCAGGATGGCGATGGCTGCGCGCACCAGGCTGCGCTTCTGTATCGGTACCGCGTTGTTGCGCATCGGCGGGCGTGGCGCCGGCGCAGCTGTATTGCTGGCGCTGCCAATACCGGTCAGGCGCGCCAGCTCCTGCTTCATCAGGTCACCGAAGGCGCCATCGGGGATCTGCGCCAGCATCGGTTTGGCGCGTTCGGCCAGGCGTGCCTTGCCGTCGAGCGTGCCCAGGTTGATCTCGCGGCTGAGCTCATCGAAGAAGAACTGCGACAGCGGCGTGCCCTGCTTGAGCCGCGCATCGAAAGCCTCGGCACCTTCCTTGCGCACGATGGTGTCCGGATCCTCGCCATCGGGCAGGAACAGGAAGAAGGCCTGGCGGCCATCCTTCATGCGCGGCAGCACCGACTCCAGCGCACGCCAACCGGCGCGGCGACCGGCGGCGTCACCGTCGAAGCAGAAGTACACATCCGGCGCATTGCGGAACAGCAGCTCGGCATGGTCGGGGGTGGTGGCCGTGCCCAGCGTCGCCACCGCCTGGGTGACGCCGAACTGGAACAGGCTGACCACGTCCATATAGCCTTCCACCACGATCAAACGCTCGATCTTCTGGTTGGCCTGGCGCACCTGCCACAGGCCGTAGAGTTCACGGCCCTTGTGGAACAGCGCGGTTTCCGGTGAGTTGAGGTACTTGGGGCCGTCGTCCTTTTCCATGACCCGGCCGCCGAAGGCGATGACCCGGCCACGGCGGTCGAAGATCGGGAACATCACCCGGTCGCGGAACTTGTCGTAGACATGGCCGCGATCGTTTTTGGAGAACAGGCCGACCCGTTCGAGCAGCTTCATGCGCCGCTCGTCCTTGCCCAGTGCATCCTTCAGCGCGCTGTAGCCGTCCGGCGCGTAGCCGATCGAGAAGCGCGCACGGGTATCAGCATCAACATCACGGCCGTCCAGGTAGGCGCGGGCCTTGTCGCTGGCTTCCAGTTGCTTCTGGAAGAAGCGGGTGGCGGCATCCAGCGCCGAGTACTGGTCGCGGCTGTCGTCCTGCTGCTGGGGCGTGCGGGTATTGGTTTCGCGCGGGATCTCCATGCCCACGCGCTTGGCCAGTTCCTCCACCGCATCGAGGAACTCGAGGCGGTCGTAATTCATCAGGAAGCTGATCGCGGTGCCGTGCGCGCCGCAGCCGAAGCAGTGATAGAACTGCTTGGTCGGCGAGACCGTGAACGAGGCCGAGCGTTCGTCGTGGAACGGGCAGCGCGAAGCGTATTCCTTGCCCTGGCGCTTGAGCGGCACACGCGTGCCCACCACCTCGACGATGTCGGTGCGGGCCAGCAGGTCGTCGATGAATGCGTCGGGAAGTCGGGCCATGCGGCATTGAACAGCGCCGCCGGTGGGCGGGGGCGCGATGAAAAGGGGAACGGGCAGTGTACTAGGCTGGGGTGCTGCTGGTTGCGGGTTGGGCTTGATGGTTTTCAGTCAAAGGCGCAGAGCTACCCCTCCCCAACCCTCCCTTTGCCGCAGACAAGGGGAGGGCTGGGGAGGGGTAGAGCAGCTGTTGCCCTTGCTTCTACCTCACTCCACAGCCCCGGCATCAACTTCCGCCGCTGCTTTCAGCTTGCGCCGCGCATATGCGCGCTCATCGATCACGGCGGTGATCAATGCACCGCCAAAAAACACCACGCTGGCGTAGTAGATCCAGATCAGCATGATCACCAGGGTGCCCATCGAGCCGTAGGCGCTGCCCGGGGCGGCGTTGGCGATGTACAGGCCGATCGCATAGCGGCCCAGCGCGAACAGCACTGCGGTGATGACGCCGCCGAGAAAGGCCTGGCGCCAGTCCACCGGCCGGTCCGGCAGGTAGTGGTAGAGAAAGGCGAAGCCGAGCGCATACAGCAGCAGGGTGGTGAGGTAGCCCACCGCCGGCAAGGCCGAGGGCAGGTGCGAGAACACCACCTGCAGGGCGGTGGTGGCGACCATCGACACGATCAACAGGAAGCCCAGTGCCAACACGACGCCAGCGGAGAACACCCGCTTCTTCAGCCAGCCCAGCACCCCCTCGAAGCGCTTGGAATCGCTGCGGAAGATCAGGTTCAGTGCCGCCTGCAACTGCGCGAACACCACGGTGGCACCGACGAACAATAGGATCAGGCTCCAGATGCCGGCGAAGGAGCCCAGGTCGGGTTGGGAGGTGGCATTGGTGATGACCGTACGCGCCACCTCGGCCACGCTGGGGCCGGCCAACGAGCCAATCTGGTCGATAAGTGTCTGCTGCGCTGGCGGGTACAGAGAGGCGGTCAACCACAGCAGCAGGACCAGCAGTGGCGCCAGTGAGAGCAGGGTATAGAAGGCCAACGAGGCCGCCTGGGTCATGACGTCGGTTTCGACGAAGCGGCGGACCAGGGCGGCCGGCAGGCTTTGCTGGAGCAGTTCCAGGCGGGATTTGAGCTTGTCCAGATGGGGGCGTGGTACGGGCATCAGCGATATCGGGTGAAGGCAGGGCTCTTTTCTAGCAAAGCCGGGCTTCGGCCCGGGTGAATGGGGGGAGCGTCCCTGCTTTGGGTCTGGCTTGGCGGTTTTGGCACCGGCCCCGGCCCCAGCTGTGGCTCCTGCTCCTGCTCCGGTTTTGGCTTTGGTTTTGGCTTTGGCTATTCCCTTCTCCCGCTTGCGGGGGAAGGTGCCCGGCGGGCGGATGGGGGGAGCCTTTGCTCTCTGTTGGACTGGTCGAGCGAACCAGCGCCGCAGTCGTTTGGTTGCTGCGCGTTTTGCGACCTGCAGCGCTCCTGCGGAGGGGCGAGAACGTCAGGGGGGAGGAAACAACAAGGCCCGCTCAACGCGGGCCTTGTTGCATGCCACTTGGCAGCCAGATCAGCCGGCCAGGGCCTGCTTGACCAGCTTGGACACCAGCCCCATGTCGGCCTGGCCAGCCAGCTTGGGCTTGAGCACACCCATCAGCTTGCCGATGTCGGCAGCGCTGGCGGCGCCGGTCTCAGCCACCGCGGCGTTGATCGCGGCCTGGATCTCGGCTTCGCCCATCTTGGCCGGCACATAGCGCTCGATCACCACGATTTCGTCGCGCTCGATCACGGCCAGGTCTTCGCGGTTGGCGGCTTCGTACTGGGTGACGGAGTCCTTGCGCTGCTTGACCATCTTGTCCAGCACGGCGATCACGGCGGCGTCATCCAGCTCGATGCGCTCGTCCACTTCGCGCTGCTTGATGGCGGCGTTGATCAGGCGGATAACGCCCAGCGAGTGCTTGTCGCCGCCCTTCATGGCGGCCTTCATGTCATCGGTCAGCTGTTGCTTCAGGCTCATGGAGCACCTCTTTGGGTCGGGAATAGGGGGTAACAATCATCATTGCTGACGTCTGGAACGCAAAAAGCCGGCTACGCTTGCGCGTGCCGGCTTTCACCCCAGTACGGAAGGCCGGGGCCTTCCGTTCAGGAGCTGCGTACGATCAGTACAGGCGCTGACGCTTGGTGACGTCGCGCGAGGAACGACGCAGCTGGCGCTTCACGGCAGCAGCGGCCTTGCGCTTGCGTTCCTGGGTCGGCTTTTCGTAGAACTCGCGCTTGCGGGTTTCGGCCAGCACGCCGGCCTTTTCGCAAGTGCGCTTGAAGCGGCGAAGAGCAAACTCAAAGGGCTCGTTCTCGCGGACTTTAACGCTGGGCATGGAATCTCCGGGGACTCAGTAGTAAAACCGGGTCACACCCGGTGAGCCGCGCATTATAGTCCCTTTGCAGACAGGCGCAACCCCCTCGGATTTGGCGGGCGCGTCAGACAGGTCCACAATACGCTCCATGAAAGTTCTCGGCATTGAATCATCCTGCGATGAGACCGGCGTAGCCGTCTACGACACCTCACTTTCCGGGGCGGCCGCGCTGCGTGCGCATGCCGTCTACAGCCAGATCGCGCTGCATGCTGAATACGGTGGCGTAGTGCCGGAGCTGGCCAGCCGCGACCATGTGCGCAAGACCCTGCCGCTGATCCGCCAGACCTTGGACGAGGCCGGCATCGCCATCTCCGAGATCGAGGGTGTGGCCTATACCGCCGGCCCAGGCTTGGTCGGCGCGCTGCTGGTGGGCGCCGGGGTGGCCCGTTCCCTGGCCTGGGGCCTGGATGTGCCAGCCATCGCCGTTCACCACATGGAAGGCCATCTGCTGGCGCCGTTGATGGAAGACGACCCGCCGGAGCCGCCGTTCGTGGCGCTGCTGGTGTCCGGCGGGCATACCCAGCTGATCGCGGTCGATGCCATCGGCAAATACCGCCTGCTTGGCGAGACACTCGACGATGCTGCCGGTGAGGCCTTCGACAAGACTGCCAAGATGATGGGTCTGCCGTACCCGGGTGGCCCGCAGCTGGCACGCCTGGCCGAGGTGGGCACGCCGGGCCGTTACAAGTTCGCCCGCCCGATGACCGACCGGCCGGGCCTGGACTTCAGCTTCTCCGGCTTGAAAACCCAGGTGTTGCTGGCCTGGCGCGACAGCGACCAGAGCGAGCAGACCCGTGCCGACATCGCCCGTGGCTTTGAAGATGCCGTGGTCGATACGTTGGCAATCAAATGCGAACGCGCGCTGGATGCGGCCGGCTGTGATGTGCTGGTGGTGGCCGGTGGCGTCGGTGCCAACAAGCGCCTGCGGGCCAAGCTGCACGATGCGGCCCAGCGTCGTGGTGGCCGGGTCTGCTTCCCGCGCCCGGCCTTGTGCACCGACAACGGGGCGATGATCGCCTTCGCTGGCGCCCTGCGCCTGCAGGCTGGCCAGCACAGCCCGGCCGAGGTCAAGGTCACCCCGCGTTGGGATATGGCCACGCTGCCACCGCTGCAGGGCTGATGCCCCGCCTGTCGTGGGCCATCCACGGCAGGCTCAGGCTTGGGCCGTTACCATGTCGTATTCATTCAAGACGACAGATGCAATGGACAAGGTATTCATCGAAGGGCTCGAAATCGACGCCCTGATCGGCATCTACGACTGGGAACGCCGCATCCGCCAGACCCTGGTGTTCGATCTGGAAATGGGCTTCGACAACCGCAAGCCCGCGGCCAGCGACGACATTGTCGACACGCTCAATTACAAGGCCGTCAGCAAGCGCTTGATGGAGTTCGTGCGCGGCTCCGACTTCGGTCTGGTGGAGACACTGGCCGAACGCTGCGCGCAGATCGTGCTGGACGAGTTCAACGTGCAATGGCTGCGGCTGAAGCTGAGCAAGCCCGGCGCGGTGCGCGGTGCGCGCGCGGTCGGGGTGATCATCGAACGTAGTCGCGACGCCGCCTGAGCCGGCCGTGACCTTGCCGCGCCCGCACAGGCGCGCGGCTTTCGTAGTGCTGCCTTGAGGATTGCCCGCTGCGGTGGGCCGGGCAGCGTGTTTGTGCAGTAAACGTGAGGGTGGTTTAAAAATGGCAGTGATGGGAATCCGCTGGCTGGATCAGCTCGAAAACGTATTGGCACCGTATCCGATGGCATACCCGGCGGTGGTGCTGGCCGCATTGCTGCTGGTGGCGTGGCTGGCCAATTTCGTAACCAAGCGCATCCTGCTGCGCAGCCTGCGCTCGGTTATCGAGCGTATTTCCAGCACTGACCACGGCGCTCGCCAGCCTTTGCGGGTGATTGCACGTCTGGCGAACGTAGTGCCATCGGTGGTGATTGCCGAAGGTCTTTCGGTTGTACCGGAACTGCCCCCCGCACTGGTACAGACACTCAAAGCGCTTTGCCATGCGTGGACGGTGATTACCATCGCCCTGGCTGTATCGCATGCGCTGGATGCGCTCAATGCTTTCTACGAGCGTCGCCCTGACGCACGCAACAAGCCCATCAAGGGCTACCTGCAGGTCGCGAAGATTGTAGTTTTCGTCATCGCGACGCTGTCCATTGTGGCCTTCTTGCTGGGGGTCGAGATCGGGCCGCTGGTGACGGGGCTGGGCGCAGCGACCGCGGTGCTGATGCTGATCTTCCAGGACACCATCCTGTCGCTGGTAGCCAGCGTGCAGATCAGCGGCGATGGCCGCGTGCGCATCGGCGACTGGATCGAGATGCCCAGCCAGAACGCCGATGGCGATGTCACCGACATTGCGCTGCATACGGTGACAGTGCGTAATTTCGACAACACCATCACCACCATCCCGACCAAGAAGCTGGTTACCGAGTCCTTCCGCAACTGGCGTGGCATGCAGGAGTCCGGTGGACGCCGTATCAAGCGTTCGATCTACCTGGACCAGCACAGCGTCCGCTTTCTTGATGCTGCAGCGTTGGAACAGCTGGGCCATTTCGGCCTGCTTGATGACTATCTGCAGGCCAAGCAGCAGGAGCTGGGGCAGTGGAATGCCAAGGTCGCCGAACAGCACCCGGAGCCGGTCAATGCGCGCCGCATGACCAACCTGGGCACGTTCCGCGCTTATGTGGAGCGCTACCTGCGCAGTCACCCGGACATCAAGCAGAACATGACACTGTTGGTGCGGCAGATGGCGCCGACCCCGCAGGGCTTGCCACTGGAGATCTACTGCTTCGCCCCGACCGCGTGGGCACAGTACGAACGTACCCAGTCCGACGTGTTCGACCACCTGCTGGCGATCCTGCCCGAGTTCGGTCTGCGGGTATTCCAGGAGTCCAGTGACGCCATGCTGATGAGCGCCCGCGACCAGCGCTTCGCGTAACGCCGCACCCGCCCGGGTAGTGCCGAGCCCTGCTCGGCAGGGGCGTGACCCTTGGTCCGTCACTCCAGGCACGCCGCGTTCATCCGGGGCGACCTGCGGGTTCTCGGGTAAGGCCACTGCCGAGCATGGCTCGGCACTACCGGGCCAATGCGGCCACCACTTCACGCTTGGGGCGCTAGAATTGCCCGCTTGAAAGCGTTTACACGAAGGACAGCCGGTGGCCCCCGACCGCATTGAATCCCTGATCGCACGTATGACCGTGGACGAGAAAGTCGGCCAGCTCAGCGTATTTGCCGACATGGTCCGGCCGTTTGCGCCCGACGTTAACCCCGAGGCCAATGTCCGCAACGCCGAGCAGGTGCTGGAGCAGGTGCGCAGCGGTCGCGTGGGCTCGCTGTTCAATGGCGTTGGCGCCGAGCTGGGGCGACGCATCCAACAGGTGGCGCTGGAAGAGAGCCGACTGGGTATCCCGGTGATCCTGGCGTCTGATGTCATCCATGGCATGCGCACGGTGTTCCCGATCCCGCTCGGTGAAGCCGCCAGCTTCGAGCCTGACCTGGCCCGGCGCACCGCCCGTGCCACCGCTATCGAGGCGACTGCTGCCGGCATCCATTGGACCTACGCACCCGCGGTGGATATCGCCCGCGACCAGCGCTGGGGCCGCGGTGCCGAAGGGGCCGGTGAGGACGTGGTGCTGGGCTGCGCGTTCGCCGCGGCGCGGGTGCGCGGTTTCCAGGGCGATGACCTGACCGCAGCGGATTCGCTGCTGGCCACGCCCAAGCATTTCGCCGCCTATGGCGCGGTCGCTGCCGGCATGGAATACGCACAGGTGGATATCTCGCCGCAGACCCTGCGCGACGTGCACCTGCCGCCCTTCAAGGCCGCACTGGATGCCGGTGCGCTGTCCTTGATGAGCGCCTTCAACGACATCAATGGCGTGCCGGCCAGCGCCAACCGCGCGCTGCTGACGGATCTGCTGCGCACCGAATGGAAGTTCGAAGGCGTGGTGGTGTCCGACTACACCGCCGACATGGAGCTGATTGCCCATGGCTATGCCGCTGATGAAGTGGACGCCACCCGCAAGGCCTTCCTCGCCGGCCTCGACCTGAGCATGCAGAGTGGTTTCTACGACCAGCATCTGGCGGGGTTGGTGCGTGCCGGCGAAGTGCCGATGGCGGTGCTGGATGCATCGGTGCGCCGGATCCTGCGCTTGAAGGAAGCCATCGGCCTGTTCGACAACCCCTACCGTTCGCTCGACCCGGCGCGCGAAGCCGACCAGTCACATCTTGCCGAGCACGATGCATTGGCACGTGATGCCGCACGGCGCTCGGTGGTGCTGCTGAAGAACGAAGGCGAGTTGTTGCCGTTGAAAAAGCGCGGGCAGAAGATCGCGCTGATCGGCCCGTTCGTGCAGGACCGCGACAATATCGAAGGCTGCTGGACGCTGTTCGGCGACAAGTCGCGTTACGTCACGCTGGAAAGCGGCGTGCGCGCTGCAGTGGCAGAGCACGTTGGCTTGGAAGTCGTTCCCGGCTGTGGCCTGGAAGCGCCGCTGGAAGGTGGCATCGAGGCCGCGGTGGCCGCTGCGCAACGCGCCGACGTGGTGGTGCTGGCGGTTGGCGAACCCCAGCGTTACAGCGGCGAAGCGCAATCGCGCGTGGAGATCCTCCTGCCGCCGGCACAGCAGGCGCTGGCCGAGGCCGTGGCCGCCACCGGCACGCCGCTGGTGGTGTTGTTGCGTAACGGACGCGCGCTGGCCCTGCAGGGCGCGGTGCGCGACGCACAGGCGATTGCGGTCAGCTGGTATCTGGGAACGCAAAACGGACATGCGCTGGCCGACATCCTGTTTGGTGACTACAGCCCGTCGGGGCGCCTGCCGGTGAGTTTCCCCCAGGCATCGGGCCAGCAGCCTTACTTCTACAATCACCCACGCAGTGGCCGGCCGGAACTGCCGACCATGTCGGAGTTCAAATCGCGTTGGCGCGAAATTCCCAATGCGGCCCTGTATGCATTCGGCCACGGCATCGGCTATGCACGCTTCGAGTACGACCTGCCGCAGTTGAGCGCACCGCAGCTGGATTGGAATGGTGAGCTTGTCATCCGCACGACGGTGCGCAACACCAGCACGGTGGCCGGTGAGGAAGTGGTGCAGCTGTATGTGCATGACCGGGTCGCCAGCCGGGTGCGGCCGGTGCGGGAGCTGAAGGCCTTCCGCAAGGTGGCCGTGGCAGCGGGTGGCTCGGTACAGGTGGAGTTCCGTCTGGATCGGCAGCAGTTGGCGTTCACCGGTGTGGACGGCGACCATATCGCCGAGCCGGGGTTGTTCGATCTATGGGTATCTGCCTCATCGGTCAGTGGCGAAGCGGTCAGTTTCGAGCTGCTGGGTCCCTGATCCTGTAGCGGCAGGAAGGTAGTGCCGAGCCATGCTCGGCAAGGGGCTTTGCCAATAGGGCCTCTGCCGGGCATGGTGCGGCACTACAGATGTTGGTTGCATGGTCTGCTTCGCGGCTTACGCCGCTCCTAACTTGGGAACGTCTCATGCCTGCAGTACTGCCTGTCTACATACCTTGGTTGATGACGGCCGGTTTCGGCTGGCTGTATTACCGCCGGATCCGCCGGCATTTCGGCTGGCAGCCGTGGCGTCCCGTGCGCAATACGGTCCGTATCTGCATCCTGGCCTTGGTCAGCGTGATGCTGGTGGTGGCTGCGCTCTATCTGCCGCATGTGGCGTGGGGTGTGGCGGGTGGTGCGGTGTCCGGTGTCGGTCTGGGCGTGTTCGCCTTGAAGCACACACAGATATCGCCACGCGACGGGCAGCCCGGCTATATCCCCAACCCGTGGATAGGCGGCGGTCTGGCCCTGCTGCTGGTTGGCCGGCTGGCATGGCGCTGGTACGCGGGGGCCTTCAGTCAGGGCATGGGGCATGGGGCCGCCAATGCCAGCCCGTTGACCCTGGCATTGGCGGCGGCCTTGGTCAGCTATGGCCTGGTGCAGGCCGTAGGTTTGGCGCTGCGGTTGCGCTAGCCCGCCAAGCCTCCCTTTGGCGTGGCAAAGGGAGGGGGTGGTAGTGCCGAGCCATGCTCGGCAGTGGCCTTGCCGGGAAAGCCCCTTGCCGAGCATGGCTCGGCACTACCGAGGCTTGTGCCGATCAGCCTGCCTTGGGCGTCAGCTTCAACAAGCGGCCGTTGCTGCCATCTTCGAGCAGCCAAATCGCGCCATCGGGCCCTTGTTCGACTTCGCGGATGCGGTTGCCCATGTCGAAGCGTTCGGCTTCGCGGGCCTTGTCACCGTCAAAGGCGACACGCACCAAGGACTTGGACGAGAGCCCGCCAATGAAGCCGCTGCCCTGCCACTGCGGGAACTGCGCGCCGTTGTAGATGATGAAGCCGGCTGGCGAGATTACCTGACGCCAGGTCACCACCGGCGCGTTGAATTCAGGGCGGGTGTCGTGGTCGGGGATATCGCGACCGTCGTAGTGGTTGCCGTTGGAGACGATGGGGTAGCCGTAGTTGGCGCCACGCTGGATCAGGTTCAACTCATCACCGCCCTTCGGGCCCATCTCGTGTTCCCACAACTTGCCGTTGCCGTCGAAGGCGATGCCCAGAATATTGCGATGGCCCAGCGACCACACCTGATCGGCGGGCGCGCCCTGCGCCACGAACGGGTTATCCGCCGGCACGCTGCCGTCGTCATTGAGGCGGATCAGTTTGCCCAGGTTGCTCTTCATGTCCTGCGCCGGGTCGAACTTCTGCCGCTCGCTGGAACTGATCCACAACTTTCCGTCGCTACCAAATGCCAAGCGGTGGCCGAAGTGGCCGCCGCCACTGACCTTGGGCACCTGCCGCCAGATGACCTGCGCGTCGGTCAGCTGGCCACTGCCGTCGGCATCCAGGACCAGCTTGGCGCGGGCTACGGCCGCGCCGCGGGTGTCGTCCTCGCCTTCCTCTGCATAGCTGTAATAGACCAGCCCATTGCTGGCGTACTGCGGGTGGGCCAGCACATCGCCAAAGCCGCCCTGGCCGCCATAAGCCACCGCCGGTACGCCGGTGATCGTCGCGCGCTTGCCGGTTGCAGGGTCGAAATGCAGCAGCTTGCCGGCCTTTTCGGTGATCAGCAGGCTGCCGTCGGGCAGAAAGGTCATCGCCCACGGTTCATTGAAGCGGCCCACCTCGGCGGCATCGAACGGCCATTGCGCCTGCTTGATGGCTGCTTCGGCAGCCGGGTCAGGGTCGGCTGCGCAGGCGCTGGTGAACAGCACCGGGGCCAGGGCGAGGGTCATGCTGAGCAGGAGGGTGCGGGGCATGGGGGTCTCCAATACGGGAAAGCGATATGTGGTTTGGGTTGTACACCATCGCGCCGGGGGATGGGAGCCAGTGCCGGAATGGCCTAACGTAGTGGCTCGCGCCCACGGTTGCTGGGTCCTGTCGTCGAAAAAAGGGAGTTTGGGGATGAAACAACAGGTGCAACGGCCTTCGGCCGCCTTCATCGCGGCCTCATGGACGGCGCTGCTGCTGGGGGCAGTGGCCTATCTGGTGGGGCTGTTCAATGCGGAAATGCTGCTCAACGAGAAGGGCTATTACCTGACCTTGCTGCTGTTCGGCCTGTTTGCGGCGGTATCGCTGCAGAAGAGCGTCCGCGACAGGGTGGAAGGCATCGCAGTCAGCAACCTCTATTACAGCCTGTGCTGGTTCGCACTGCTGTGCGCGTTGATGCTGCTGTTGGTTGGGTTGTGGAACGCCACCCTGCTGCTCAGCGAGAAGGGCTTCTATGGCATGTCCTTCGCGCTGTCGCTGTTTGGCGCCGTGGCCGTGCAGAAGAATACCCGCGACGTGATGGCTGCCGACGCCGCTTACGGCACGCCGCCGCTGCCGCCGCAGGAATGAATCCAGCCCGCCACTGCTGCGCGCAGCAGTGGCGGCAGGCAATCAGCTGTCGCTGCCTGCCTCGGGGTCTGCCTGCAACTGCGTATGCCGGGCCACGATGCCGGTGGCAGTAACACCGCCGGTGGCGTTGCCGATGGTGCAGAACACATCGGGGATGGTGTCCACCGCCAGCAGCACGCCCAGCGGCTCCACTGGCAACCCCAGGCTCTGGGTGATCGGCATGTTGTTGGTCATGAAGTTGGCCTGGCCGGGCAGGCCGGTCGAACCCATGCTGATTGCCGCTGCCAGCAATACCGCCACCGCGTACTGCGAGGCATGCACGTCGATGCCGTACAGCCAGGCAATGAAGCTGGCCACGGCGATGTACTGCGCCGGGCTGGTGATGCGGAACAACGACACCGCCATCGGCAGTACCAGCGAGGTCAGTGCCGCCGGGTAGCCCAGGCGGTTGCGCGCGCTGTCGATCATGGCCGGCAATGACGCCAGCGACGACTGCGTGCTGCCGGCAATCACCTGCACCGGTACCAACGCAGCGGCAAAACGACCGAAGCGCTCGCCCGCGGCAAAGCGCGCCACCACATACAGCAGCAGGGTGATCAGGATGTAGATCACGCACATCAGCACGATGTAATAGCCCAGCACGCCGAGGATGCTCATGCCCACTTCGGCGCAGACCACGAACACCAGCGCGAAAACGCCGACCGGTGCCGCCCACAATACCCAGCGCACGATGGTGATCATGGTGTCGGCGATGATGCGGATGATGTCGAGGATACGGTCGCGGCGCTCGGGCTCCTGCCGGCTCAGCGCGAAGCCGAAGAACATCGCAAAGGCCACCAGCGGCAACATTGCGCTGGATGCGGCTGCCGCCAGGGCATTGCTGGGGATCAAGGAGCTGATCCATTGCGCGGCGCTGAGCGGGGTGGCAGCGGTCGCGGGGGAGCGCAGCGCATCGCGGAAGGCCTGGATGTTGTCGGCATCGCGCGGCACCAGATCCAGCAGCAGCGGGGTGATGACGGCAGAGAACGCTGCCGAGCCCACCAGCAGGACCAGGAACACGATGATGGCATTGCGCGCCGTACGCCCGGACGCTGCGGCATTGCTGGCGGTGTTGACGCCAACGATGACCAGCGCGGTGACCAGTGGCACCACCGTCATCTGCAGGGCGTTGAGCCAGAGCCGGCCGATCGGGCGCAGGACATCGGCGATACGCAGGGCGAGGGCCTGGTCATGGGCGGACAGCGCCAGACCGACGAGGGCAGCCAGGGCGAGCGCGATCAATACCTTGACCGGTGCGGAGATCCTGGAAGGTTTGGCGGTGGCGCGGCTGGTCATGGAGAGGGACGTTGCTCAAAGAAAAGGAAAGATGCCTGCTGCAGCGGAAATGCTCAACGGGCGGCTTCTGGAAGCACCGGCAGTCCCCAGCCGTGCTGCAGGCGGGTGTATTCGGCCTGGGGCAGCAGCACGAACCGCGGCTTGGCCTGGGGTGACAGCCAGGCCAGCAGTGCTGTCATGCGTTCGGGTTCCATTGCCGTGCAGCCCGCGGTGGCCTCACCGGGCGCGCGCCACAAATGGGCGAAGATGCAACTGCCCTGGCCCGGAACTGCTGCCGGGTTATGTTCGATGACGAAGCCTTCGCGATAGCGGCGGTCACCGTTGTTGTGCAGGTCCAGGCGCATGGTTTCGGTGGAACCTTGCACCGCCGCTTCGCCCACCTGCCTTGCATCGACGATCTGGTTGTACAGCGGCGACGCCGGCACATCCATGCAGTAGCTGCTGGCTTGCATCGCCTGGTAAGGCATCTTGCTGCGGATATGGTCGGCGTAGCCAAAGGCGGGGCCGATGGCGAAGATGCCGGCCGGGCTGCGGCCATCCCCTTCCTGCTTGTGCGGGCCGGCGTCCTGGGCCGGATGCAGGCCGATGCCCCAGGCACTGCCGTTGCGGCCGAGAGCGACGTCGAAGCCGGCATCGTGGGCTTTCCAGCCACCATCGGTGCGTTCAAACGCCTGCAGGTGCCCGCTGGTTGCATCCCAACCGTTGGCGGTAACCACGATCAGCTGCTGCGCATCGTCCAGGGGAGTTGCAGGAGCGGCGATAGCGGCCGGGGCCATGGCGATCAGCAGGCTCCCCAGCAGGTGTCGACAATGGCGTTGCAGAAAGGCGTGCATGGCGATGGTTTCCGGGTCAGTTGTCGATCAGGTGCTGGATGCGTTCCTGGTTCATCGCCAGTTGCCGCTGCCGGTCCGGGTTGGTCTGGCACAGCAGCACGAACACGAAATCCAGCAGGTACTGCAGCGAGCTACGGTACAGCAGCTGGGCGACGGGCGGCTGCGGATCGTGGGCACAGATGGCCAAGGCGGCATCGGCATGGGCACGCAGCGGGTTGGCGGTGTGGCGGGTGATCGAGACGACCTTGCCGCCGACTTCCTGGAACTGGCGCGAGAGCTGCCACAGCTGCGGCAGCTTGCCGAACTCGGAGAACACCAGCAGCACATCGCCGGGTCGTGCGGCAGACAGGTTGGCGGTCATCAGGATGGGGTCGGCGTGCTGCACGGTGAGGATGCCCAGCAACGACAGGCGCATGGCGAATTCGCGTGCGTACAGGCCGTCATCACCCAGGCCATAGACGAATACCTTTGGGGCATTGTCGATCAGTGCGATTGCTGCTTCCACATCCTGTTGTGGATTGGCGGCAAGGGTTTCTTCCTCGGCGGCGGCCTTGGCGCGGCGCAGGGTTTCGGCGACCAGCAGGTAGCCGCCGGGTTGGTCTTCCGGCGGCCAGCGTGTGCTTTCGCCGTTGCCTGCAGCCGCGACGGCGGCGCCGACGGAGAACTTGAGGTCGGGATAGCCTTTGAAGCCCAGTTTCTGGCTGAACTTGACCACGCTGGACTGGCTGATATCCAGGGCATTGGCCAGCTGTTGCGAGGAGTAGTCGCGCAGCAGGTGGGCGTTGTCGAGGATGAAGTCGGCAATGCGCCGTTCGATGGCCGACATCTGTTCGCGTTCGGCGCGGATTTTTACCAGAGGTGGCATGGGCGTGTTGGTATTTGTCTGCTGAGGACTTTAAGGGATTGCACTGGCGAGCGGAGCAGCATTTCGCCTCCGAACTTGCCGGAAGCAGCAGGAAGCGTTGGGAAGGTGCAGCCTTGGTTTTGCTTCTGTTCCAGCGCCCTCCCTTGCACGAAGTGCAGGGGGTGAAGAAGGCCGTGTACACGCCACCGGCGTGTGGCCTGATGAACGCCCTGAAGGCTGCGCCTGAGGGCCGGGCGGGTTGGGGAGGGGGAGCTCCTGCAGTTGCTCCTGCTTCCGCTGTTGCTCCAGATGTTGCTCTACCGGGTCCCCTTCCGCAGCGACGGAGCTGGCAGACAAGACCCCGAGTGGGGCGACGTGCAAGGATGCACGTCGTTTTTCGACGATACAGGGATGTATCGTCGAAAAATCCTGCCAGCGGAGTGGACCTGGAGCGCGTAGCGCGGAGGGCGCGTAGGCAGGGTGTGCTTGACCAGCCATTCGGCTGTTGAACAAGCGCTTCTTTTGGTTATCTTTTCTTTGCACAAGCAAAGAAAAGCAACTCGCTCCCCGAAGGGGAGAGAAAGCCTTTGCTCTGGCTTTTGCTGTTTTCTGCAAGTCGGAGCGAAAGCTGAAGCCAAGGCCAAGGCCAAGGCCAAGGCAAGAGCTTTCGCTCCCCTTCGGGGCGCGAGCACACCTTTCTTTGCTTGTGCAAAGAAAGGTGGCCCAAAGAAAGCACACCCTGCCTCCGCGCCCACGCCGCTGCGCGCCGCGGGTCCACTCCGCCGCCGGGATTTTTCGACGAGACGTCCCTGTCTCGTCGAAAAACGACGTGCATCCTTGCACGTCGCCCCTGCGGGGTCTTGTCCGTCGGCTCCGTCGCTGCGGAAGGGGACCCGGTAGGGCAAAAGCTGGAGCAACGGCAGCAGCAACAGCAACAGCAACAGCAACAGCAGGAGCAAAAACTACCCCTCCCCAACCCTCCCCTGTGCTGCGCACAAGGGAGGGGGCTGGAGCAGAAGCAGATGCAGATGCCGAAGGCTGGGAAACTCCCCAAAACAAAACAGCGCCGGGCATTGCCGGCGCTGTTTCAGTTCCTTCCGCATGCGCAACCACGGCGGCGGCAACCGGGGAGAGGTCGGTTGCCGCCTGCGTGATCACGGCTTGATCATCTCCAGCCCGCGTACCTCGATGATGCCCAGGCCCGGCGCGTCGGTGATGCTGATCTCCGATTCGTTGAAGATCACCCCGCCGACCACGGGATTGAACTGGCTCAACGACGGGCCGTCCAGATCCACCTTGCTGATGGCACCTGACTTGGCCACGCCCAGGTGCACCGCCGCGGCCACGCTGATGCTGGATTCCAGCATGCAGCCGATCATGCACGGCACGCCGTACAACGAGGCGATGTCGGCAATCTTGATCGCATTGGAAATACCGCCGGTCTTCATCAACTTGATGTTGATGATGTCGGCTGCCCCCTGTTGGATGAGATCAAACACCTGGTGCGGGCTGAACACGCTTTCGTCGGCCATCACCGGGGTGTTGACGCGCTCGGTGACGTATTTCATGCCGGCGATATCGGCCGCCTTCACCGGCTGCTCCAGCAGCTCCAGCACCACGCCGGCGTTCTCCAGCACGTTCATCGCATACACCGCCTGCTTGGCGGTCCAACCCTGGTTCGCGTCCAGGCGCAGCAGGGCGCGGCCTTCGACGGCGGCATGGATCGCCTTGACCCGCTCGATGTCCAGGCCGATGTCCTTGCCTACCTTGATCTTCAGCGACTCGAAGCCGCGGTCCAATGCGGACAGCGAATCGGCCACCATCTTGTCGATGTAATCCACGCTGATGGTGATGTCGGTGGTGATCACCGGGTCGCCGCCGCCCAGCATCTGGTACAGCGGTGCGCCGTGCAGCTGCGCCCATAGATCGTAGATGGCGATTTCCACCGCCGCCTTGGCGCTGGTGTTGCGCTCCATCGAGGTCTGGATCAGCCCGCAGATGCGGTTGAGGTTGCTGATGTCCTCACCGATCAGGCGGGGCTTGATGAAGGTGTTGATCGCTTCGATGATCGAACCGTGCGTGTCACCGGTGATCACCGCCGTGGCCGGGGCCTCGCCGTAACCGGTGTTGCCGCTGTCGGTACGTACCATCACCACGATGTCTTCCACCGTTTCCACGGTGCGCAACGCGGTCTTGAACGGGGTTTTCAGCGGCACGCGAAGCATGCCCAGTTCGATATCGGTGATCTTCATTTGGTGTCTTGCAGGCGGATGCGCTGGATGTTGGTCATGCGGTCGATGTAACTGGCGGTATCACTGGCCATCATCGGCTGCAGCGGGGTCACCGATACACCGTTGAGGCTGGCATGCACGCGCTTGCCGCTGGCATCGAACCAGCTGCCACCGGAAGTATCGTGGATCACCCAGGTCATGCCATTGGCTTGACCGAGCATCATCATCACGTGGCCGGGGATATAGATCAGGTCGCCGACCTGCAGCTTGGCGATGGCGTCATTGCGCTTGGCCTTGCTGTCCTTGTCGGTGAACGGCACGCGGTTCAAGGCCGGGCTGATTGCCTGCGCGCTGGTATTGCGCGGCAGCAGCACGCCGAAGCTGCGATAGATCTCCGAGACGAAGCCGCTGCAATCGCGGGTGTCGTAGGAGTGCCCCCAGCCATAGCGCTCGCCGAGGAACTTGAAGGCCTGGCGGATCAGGTTGGCCTGGGTCAGCGGCAGGTAGTCGCTGGCCGATTCCTGCGAGCGCGGCAGCAGCGCCGGCACCAGCGCCAGGCTGCCATCATCGTTACGCACCGGCAGCTGGATCACATGGCCGGCATGGGCCTGCTGGCCATTGACCGGATCCATCACCGGCCAATCGGCCAGTACCGGCACGCGCACGCCCATCTCCAGCTGCAGGTCGGAGACCCGCGGCTCTTCCGGCGTATGTGCGGTGAAGGCCTTGCCGGCGGTGATCACACGGTACGGGCCCTTGGCGCCGTAGCCAAATACCTGCTCGGCACTGCCGATGCCGACAAAGCGCTTTTCCATCCACGCTGCATAGCGTTCGCTGGCAACGAATACCCACTTGCCATCGGCGCTTTCATGCAGCACCGCGACGGCATCGCCGGGGAATAGTGCCGACTCCTGGAAGCGGTCGATATCGGTGTCGCCCTGGCTGCTGAACACGCGCAGCTCGGTAGGGAAGGCGCGCAGTGCAGCGCGATGCACGACCAGGCCGTATTGGATCGGACGCGTGGCCGGAACCGCATCCAGCCCCACGTTGGCGGTGACTGCCTGCAGCTGGGCAGCGCTGACTTCACGGCCCTGCGCGTCGTAGAGCGTACGGGTGGGGGCGCGGGAAATCTTGCCGATCTGCTCGCGGACCCATACTTGTGGCAGTGGCGCGGGCAGTGCATGCAGGTCGATGATCGAGGCATCGAGCTGGCGCATGCGGGCGTTCTGCGCATCGATGGCGGCGCGGTCCAGGATAACCGCGTCGGCTTGGGGCAGCTTGGCGATCCATGCTTCCGGCGCCAGCAGGCCATCTTCCAGGCCAATGATGCCGGCATAGGTGGCCGGGACGGGCGTCTCGGATGGGGACAGCGCAAATGCCGGGCCCGCGCACAGCGCGGCGGCAAGTAGCAGCGCCCGTGAAAGCGGGGCGTGGCGCAGGCGCTGGAATGGCGACGGCATGGCAGACATGTGGAGAGCTCCCCTCGGTGATGCTCTGGAATATTTATTCCTTTCTTCCACGAAAGCAAGAATAAATTATTGACCGGGTATCGGGTGCGTGTTACACAGCTGTAACCACCCTGCACGTGGAAGTGTTGCCGTGGCATCAAACGCCGATTCTGCCTGCTTTGCCCGTATCCCGTTCGCTCGCACAGTCATTTCCATGGCGCTCTGCGCCGGGATTGCGTGGGCCGTCCAGGCGGGCGAGGTGCCCTCTACACCGCTGCCGGACCTGGTGGCTCGGGTGGATCGCGGCGATTTTGCCGGTGCCCAGGCGCAGATCGACAAGGCCTTGGCCAGCGCCAGCCTGGACGCAGACAGCCGCGCTGCCTACCTGTTCCAGCAGGAGCGCATGCGTCGGATACGGCTGGACTTCACCCTGGACGAAGCGCAGGCCAAAGCTGTCGTGCGCAAGTCCATCCCGGACCTGCGCGATGAGGAATTCGCTGCCTGGGATGCCGCCGGGCTGATTGAACACCTGGACATCGATGGCCAGCGTCGTTGGTTCAAGCGCGCGCCCAGCAATCTGTTCCTGCTCAGTACCGAGGCATCCAATCGCAGGCCGGCAGACAAGCGCATCTCCCGGCCCGGGCCGTACGAGCGGCTGGGTCCGCATCATGGCGAAGTCATCCAGGCTTCCGAGCAGAGCCAGCAGTCCAGCGTTACCCCGCGTCGCATCCGCGTGACCCAATCCATCAAGGTGGATGCTGACGCGGTGCCCGCCGGGCAGACCGTGCGGGCGTGGATTCCCTATCCGCGCGCTATCCCGGGGCAACAGGACAACATTCAGTGGCTGGGCAGTGTCCCCGACGGCGCCCAGGTTGCGCCGGAAGATACGCTGCAACGCACCGCCTACCTTGAGCGCAAGGCGGTGGCGGGGAGCCCGACCGAGTTTTCGGTCAGCTACGAGCTGACGATTTCAGCGCGGCGTTTCATCATCGACCCGGACAAGGTGCAGCCCACGCCAAGTGATCCGGCGCTCGCGGCGTATCTGCGTGAGCGTGCGC
Source organism: Stenotrophomonas sp. (assembly GCF_032061965.1). GTDB lineage: Bacteria > Pseudomonadota > Gammaproteobacteria > Xanthomonadales > Xanthomonadaceae > Stenotrophomonas. The sequence goes on from NZ_DAMBEF010000002.1 coordinate 126,653, forward strand.
CGCATGTGGTGTTCACGCCGGCCATGCGCGAATTCTCGCGCCGCGTGGTGGGAACGGAAACCAATCCTTACCGCGTGGCCAAGAAGTTGTTCGACGCGGTGGACGCGATCCCGTGGGGAGGCGCACGCGAATACTCGACGATCAGCAATATCTCCGACTACGCCCTGCACGCCGGACACGCCGATTGCGGGCAGCAGACGCTGCTGCTGATCTCGCTGCTGCGCATGAACGGCATTCCAGCGCGTTGGCAGTCGGGCATGGTCTATTCGGACAACGAGGTTGGCTACAGCAACCTGCACGATTGGGGTGCGGTCTACCTGGCGCCTTATGGCTGGGTGCCGATGGATGTAAGCACCGGTGCGCTGGACAGCGACAACCCGGCGCAACGTGATTTCTATTTCGGCGGGCTGGATGCCTACCGCATCGCATTCAACGATGACTACTCGCGCGCGTTCGTGCCTGCCAAGCAGCACTTCCGTTCGGAGACCGTTGATCTGCAACGAGGTGAGGTTGAGTGGGAAGGGGGGAACCTTTACTTCAACCAGTGGCAATACGACTTCCAATGGCAGGTTCTGCCAGCGAGCAAGTAAACAGCTGTTTCCAGTTGTACTTCCATTATCTGCAGGAGAGAGCAGGGGATGAATACCAAGATGTTGAAGAAGGCGGCATTGTCCGTCGCATTGGGCGCGTGCCTGGTGGCCGTTGCGCCAAGCGTGCTGGCACAGAGCGCAACCGGCGCCATCGCCGGCCGTGCCAGTTCCGGTGACCAGATCACCATCGTCAACAAGTCTACGGGCCTGACCCGCAGCATCACGGTGGGGGCTGACGGTTCCTATCGTTTGAGCCAGTTGCCCGTCGGTGACTACAGCTTGCAGGTCAGCCGAGGCGGCGCTTCCGACAAGGAACCGGTCGCCGTCAGTGTTTCGTTGGGCGGTACCACGACGGTCAATCTCGGTGGTAGCGACAGCGGTGCGGTGACTCTGGATTCGGTGCAGGTCACCGGCTCCAAGATCGTGAACCGGGTCGACGTCTATTCGACAGAATCGTCGTTCAACATCAAGCGTGAAGAGCTGGCGCGCATGCCGGTGGACCAGAGTGTCGCCGCGGTCGCGCTGCTGGCACCCGGCGTAGTGGACTCTGGCTCCAGCTTTGGTGGTTTGAGCTTTGGTGGTTCCTCCGTGGCCGAGAACGTGGCCTATATCAACGGCCTGAACGTCACCGATCCCTATCGCCGCCAGGGCTTTTCGACGGTTCCCTTCAATTTCTATGAAGAGTTCCAGATCAAGACCGGTGGTTACTCGGCCGAGTTCGGTCGCAGTACCGGTGGCGTCATCAATGCCATCACCCGTTCGGGGGGCAATGAATTCAAGGGCGGCGTGCAGGTCACCATGGAGCCGTCGGCATGGGCTTCGGACCGCAAGGATCATTTCCATAGCGATGGCACCATTGACGAGCGTAACCGTACCAGCCGCGATCGCGCCCCGTTGACCAAGACCAATGTGTGGGCGTCCGGTCCGATCATGCAGGACAAGTTGTTCTTCTTTGCGATGTACGAGAACCGCGACAGCAAGTCGCAGGATCTCGATAACTCCGAAGCATGGAAGACAAAGAGCAACAATGATTTCTGGGGTACCAAGCTCGATTGGCGCATCAACGACAACCACCAGCTGGAGCTGCTCGCTTTCTCCGACAAGACGGATTCAGTGACCACCAGCTACGACGACTACGATTGGAGCACCAACATTTTTGGTGAATCCAGCGGCCAGAGCAGTGGATCCTCCGGTGGCGATAACTGGTCGTTGACCTACACCGGGCATCTGAGCGACAACTTCGTTGCCAAGGCGATGTACGGCGTCAACAAGCGCAGCGCGGTGAGTGACAGCCCTTCGGATGGCGAATGCAGCATCTTCACGGTGGCGTCCAGCTACACCGAGATATATGGCGAACAGGAAGGCGTGGGGTGCCATCCGACCAATACCGCCATCAGCAACCGTGAAGACAAGCGTGAAGCAGCGCGCTTGGACTTTGAATGGACGCTGGGCGATCACCTGGTCCGCTTCGGCCTGGACCAGGAGGTGATGGATTCGAACAGCTCGACGCTCTATCCAGGCGATGGCGTCATGTATCAGGTGCTCTCGGTCGAGGCGGGCTCTTCGGTCAATGGCACGGTACTGCCGCCGGGGGTCACCGACATCATCGACGCGCGCTACAAGGTCACCGGTGCTCCGGTCAGCACCAAGGCGCAGGCGTTCTACCTGGAAGACAACTGGAACGTCACCCCGAACCTGTTGTTGAACCTTGGTGTGCGTTTCGACCAGTTCCACAACAAGCTGGCCTCGGGCGCCACCTTCGCCAAGTCCAAGTTCAACGACATGATCTCGCCGCGCCTGGGCTTCAGCTGGGACGTCAAGGGTGATGGTTCGATGAAGGTGTTCGGTAATGCGGGTCGCTACTACACGCCGCTGACCAATAAGCTTACCGACTATTTCGGTGGCGGTACCACCGATGAACACACCTACTACGCGCTCGATGGCTGGGAGCAGAGGCAGGACTCCAACGGCAATACCTACAAGGTACCGGTGCTCGGCCAGCAGATCGGGCCGGTTAACACCGAAGGTAATGCCCCAGCCCCCACGGATGTACGCACCGCGGTGGCACGCGATTTGAAGCAGGTGTTCCAGGACGAGTACATCCTGGGCTTCCAGCAGGCAATCAACGAGGAATGGTCGTACGGTGTCAACGCAACCTACCGTCGTATGACGCGTGCCGTGGAAGATGCTCGCATCAACCATGTGGAAGGCTGTGACTGGTATTCGGGAGACTGGCCGATCATCAACCCGGGTGAAACCAATCAGCTGTGGTGTCCGGATACCAATAGCTGGGTGACGCTGGATTCGTCCAAGGACGGCTACAAGGCCTTGGGCAGCGGCACCATCATGGGGTACAAGCGACCCAAGCGTACCTACAAGGCGCTTGAGTTCCAGATCGACCGCGCCTGGAATGACAAGTGGTCATTCAATGCCAGCTACCTGCTGTCCAAGAGCGAAGGCAACATCGAAGGGCCGGTCAATTCCGATACCGGCTACAACGACACCAACCTGGTGCAGTACTACGATCACCCGGCGGTCAACGAGCGCTTCGGCGTGACGTTCAATGACGCCCGCCACCAGTTCAAGCTGCGCGGTGCGTACAAGTTGAACGAGCAGTGGTCCTTCGGCAGCACGCTGACGGCCCGCTCGGGTGGCCCGATCACCGCGTTCGGCGTGGTGTGGCCCAACGACAACCGCAATGCCGGTGGCCCGGGTGAATACAGTGGTGGTGGCTCCGGTTGGCTGTGCAAAGCCAATTGTTCGGATTGGGCCAACCGTGAGCTGGAGTATTCCGGGCGGGGTGCATTTGGCCGTATGCCTTGGGTGATCGACCTCGGTGCCAGTGTGATGTGGACGTTGCCGGTGGACGGTGTCGATCTGACGGCACGCCTGTCAGTCTATAACCTGCTCAATCGGCAGACGGTGGTCAATGTGCACTCCCGCTACGAGAGCACGCCGGGTACGAAGATGTCTTACTTCGGTGAGGGCACCAATTGGCAGGCGCCGCGTTACACCAACCTGGTTGTGACCTGGAACTTCTGATGTAGCTTGTAGGGACGGCCCGCTTCGGCGGGCCGTCCGCGTTTGGGAAAGAGGAAACGGCATGAAACTGCGAAGCGTGTGGGTTGTAGCGGGCTTGCTGCTGACTGGCTCGGCCACCGCGGCGGAGGGCGATCAAGCGCGCTTTGACGCCCTGCTCGACCAGGCGACGCAGCGCTATCACTTGCCCGGTATTGCCATGGGTGTGATCGAGGATGGCAAGGTTATCTACCGCGGCACGCGCGGTGAGCTGGTCGCCGGCGAGGCTGCATCGATCAACGACGAGACCTTGTTCAAGATCGCTTCCAATACCAAGGCGATGACAGCGGCGGTGCTGGCGCGCCTGGTGCAGGCCGGCAAGCTGCGCTGGGACGATCCTGTCACCCGGCATCTACCGCAGTTCCGCATGCAGGACCCCTGGGTAACGCGCAATATGCAGGTGCGTGACCTGCTGATCCACAACAGTGGTCTAGGCCTCGGGGCCGGTGACCTGATGCTGTGGCCCGAGCCCAACAACTTCGACCGCAGCGACATCATTGCCGGCTTGGCGCATCTGAAGCCAACCGGCAGCTTCCGTAGTGACTATGCCTACGACAACCTACTGTACGTAGTGGCCGGTGAAGTGGCCGCTGTCGCCGGTGGCAAGCCGTACGCGCAGTTGGTGCGCGAGGAAATCTTCCAGCCGCTGGGCATGCAGCGTTGCCAGGTGGGTGCCTGGTCGCCAGAGGCAGTGGACAACATTGCTCAGCCACACCAGCGTGAAGGCAACCGCAATGTCCCGGCCGAGCGTGATTCGGCGCAGGTGGACGACTTTCCATCGATGGCGGCCGGTGGCGTGCGCTGCAGTCTCAACGACATGCTGCGCTGGATGCAGGTATTGCTGGACCCGGCACAGGCGCCGGGTTGGCTGGATGCCGCGCAACGCCAGGCGCTGTGGACAGCGCATATGCCGATGCCGATCAGCCAGCGTTTGCGCGACTGGGACAACACGCACTTCTACGCCTATGGCTACGGCTGGCGCCTGTCCGACATGGACGGGCAATGGAAAGTCGCGCACACCGGAACGTTGTCCGGCATGTATTCCTCGCTGGCACTGCTGCCGGATCACAAAACTGGCGTGGTGCTGTTGATCAATGGCGAAGGCGAGGACGCGCGCACCGCGCTGATGCAGGCCGCGCTCAAGCACTACACCGCACCGACCGCAAACGAGGATGTGCTGCATTACGCCGCATTGATCGACGCGACAAAGGCACAACGTCGCTCTGCCGGGCATGTGCGGCCGGCCTTGCCTGCAGCGCGTCCGGCCAGCGTTGGCGATCTTGGCGCTATGGTCGGTGTATGGAAGGACCCGTGGTTTGGCGAGGTGACGTTGTGCCCGCGCGATGGCAAGCTGCAGTTTGCGTCGGCCAAATCGCCGCGGATGACCGGTCAGGTGATGCGAACGGGCAACCGCCTCTACGTGGCCTGGCAGGGCCTGGGTGAAGATGCCGATGCCTGGTTGGACCTCAAACGCGACGCCGCCCATCCGTTGCTGCAGCTACGTGCCATCGACCCGGATATCGACTTCAGCTATGACTACCCCGATCTGGAATTCCAACGCCTTGGCGATTGCCGCTAGGCCATTGTTCGTCCTGCTGGTCCTCGTGCCGCTGTCGCTGTCGGCGCAAACGCCGGTAGCCGTGCAGGTCTCGCCAGCCAGCACACCAGGGCAGGCCAATATTGTCGATGTCACGACGTTGGCGCCGGATATCGCCTTGGATATCCGTTATGCCGGCAGCGACAACTTCACCGGGCGCGTGGTGCCAGGCTACGAAGCACCCCGCTGCTATCTGCTGCAGCCGGTGGCACAGGCCTTGGCGCGCGTGCAGCGGGGCTTGCGTGCGCAGGGCTACCGCTTGCAGGTGTTCGATTGCTATCGCCCGGTGCACTCGGTGAAAGCCTTCGTGGCATGGGTGCACGATGCCGGTGACCAGATAGCCAAGCCGCGTTACTACCCCAACGTCGACAAGAGCCAACTGCTGGACGGCTATATCGCCGAGACCTCCGGGCATAGCCGGGCCGCAACGGTGGATCTTGGCGTGCTGGATTGCCGCAAGGGCGACTGCACCGCGGTCGACATGGGCACGGGTTTTGACCGCTTCGATCCGCTGGCGCATACCGCCAACCCGCAGATCACTGCCGCACAGAAGCAGAATCGCCAGCTGCTACTCGATGCCATGCAGGCACAAGGGTTTGCCAACTATCCGATGGAATGGTGGCATTACACGTTCAAACCGGAACCCACGCCGACCACGTCTTACGACTTCCCGGTGCGCTAGCTGGGGTGCGGACGGGTAGACTGCGTTCCCGTCCGCTCTCCACTGCACCGCGCCGATGAATCTGGTTTTGCACTATGGCCTGCTGGGCTCATTCGAAGCGGGCCTGATCGCGTTCGCGATTGGGTTTGCGATATTTGCCCTGCTATGGCAACTGGCCCGGCGTTTGGGCCTGTCACATGGCCATGTGATCGGCTTTGTCTGCCTGATCGCTGCGGCCATCGCCGCGGGCGTGGACAGTTGGAAACTTTTTTCGTTGGGAATGGTGCGCCTGGAGTCACCGCTGTACGCAAAGCTGGCGCTGGCATCCATCCATGATCCGGACCAGTTGGGCACGCGCGTACTGTTTGAACTTGTCGGGGTGCTGGTCGGCGTAGGGCTAGGTTGGTGGCTGTTCAGTTCCAGAGGCAGCGCCGAAGACACCACGGATGCAGCTTGAAGCGCGTTCGCGGCAGCAATAGGCGCGATCAGCGGAACAGTTGAATCCACTGCTTACGATCACTTCATCTACCGCTAACCAGTGCGGTAACGGCAGTTTTCGTTGAAGTGGTTAACAGGATGTTTGCCGACGATCTGCGGCGGAACTTCCATTCAGTTGGACCTTGTCAGGGTGGGGCCGTGCGGAAAACACCGCGCTTTCCAAAACAGATGAGGAAGACCTGATGAGCATTCGTAATCGCACTCCGCTGTTCGCCCTGGTTGCCATCGTGGGTTCTGCCCTGGCCGCGCCGGTCATGGCCCAGGACGCACAGGACCAGGCCGCTACAGCGCAGGCGCAGGCCCAGCAGGCGCAGCAGTCTGCCGCACAGGCGCAGGATGCCGCAGCGGACGCTTCGGCCAGTGCTGCTGAAGCCTCTTCGGCCGCGGCCCAGAGCGGTCAGGGTGGCCAGAGTTGGGCCAGTGTCGACACCGACGGTGACGGCAGCATCAGCAAGACCGAATCCAGCGCCAATGCCGGTCTTGCCCAGGTCTTCGACCAGGCCGATGCCGACAAGGATGGCAAGCTGACCGTTGAGGAATACCGCGAGTTCGCCGCAACCCAGCAGAAGTAAAACGCCACCTTTGCAAGGGTGGGAAGGGCCGGCATTGCCGGCCCTTCTTTTTTCCCAACCAAAGTGAGGGAGGCCTCTGGCCGCCCGGGCTGGGCAGCTACACGGTAGGCCGGGTGGGCGCCCTGCGACTGGGCCGGTCGGCATGCAATCGATGGGCGGGGCGGCCGTCGGGTTCCCGGGGGCGCTGTGCTTACCCGGGCTACGGTGACGTTGCGCATTGCGTTGCTCTGGTGGCGATTTCCTGGAACGGCCATCGCCGAAGCGCCGGCATTGCGGATATTGCCGGGGCTGCCTTCTATCGATGGGGGAGGTTGCTATCCTGTGCCCCATGAAAACGCAGACCTCCCCTTCCGCCATCGGCCTGGTTGGCTTCGACGGCGATGACACGCTCTGGAAGAGCGAAGACTTCTACCGCCAGGCCGAGCAGGATTTTGAATCCATTCTTGGCCACTACATCGATCTGCACGATGCCGGCACCGCCCAGCACCTGTTGAAGGTGGAACGGCGCAACCTGGCCGTGTTCGGCTACGGTGCCAAGGGCATGACCCTGTCGATGCTGGAGGCGGCCATTGAACTGACCGAGGAAAAGATCTCTGCCGCCCACCTGCGCCAGATCATCGAGATCGGTCGGCGCACGCTGCAACATCCGGTGGAGGTGATTGATGGCGTACGCGATGCGGTTGCCGCCATTGCCGCGGAGTACCCGGTGGTGCTGATCACCAAGGGCGATCTGTTCCATCAGGAGCAGAAAATCGAGCGTTCCGGCCTGCGTGACCTGTTCCCGCGCATCGAGATCGTCTCGGAAAAGGACAACGACACCTACGCCCGGGTACTGGCCGAGTTCGACCTGCCGGCCGAGCGCTTTGTGATGGTGGGCAACTCGCTGCGCTCGGACATCGAGCCGGTGCTGGGCCTGGGCGGCTGGGGCGTGTACACACCCTATGCGGTGACCTGGGCACATGAAGCGGAGCACGGTGTGTCTGACGATGCACCGCGGCTGCACCATGCCGACACCGCGCACCAATGGCCACAGGCGGTGCAGGCCATCGCCGCGCAGGCTGCCCAAGGGCGCTGACGTGGCCATGCAGCCCGCTTCCCGCCTGCCACTGGTGCCCGGATTACTGGCGCTGGTGCTGGCGGCTGTCGCGCTGCCCTTGTCGGCGCAGCAGGTACCGGCGACCGCTCCGGCTGCCGCATCGATGGCCAGCGCCGGTACCGGCGATGTCTGGATAGACAAGCAATTGGCGGACATCGACGCTTATGCCGCCCGTTACCCGGATGCGTTCATCGACGAGTTGACGCGTTACGCCGGCGCCCGTCCGGGCTACGTGCAAGCGCTGCTGGAAGGCCACGGCTGGACCCCGGGGCAGGTGTATTTCGCCTGCTTCTGGGGACAGATCAGCAAGCAGGGTTATCGGGCCCTGGTGCAGGCACACAGCCAACAGCCTGAAGCTGGCTGGAAGGCCATCGTCGACGGCTTGCAACCGCCGCCGGACAACCTGCAATGGCGTGCCCTGCGCCACGCCATCGTCGCCAGCTACGACCACTGGGATCGGCCCATCCAGCTGGATGCGTTGCTGCAGCGCCAGCTCGGCGATCGCGCCAGGCGCGATGCGGCCGCCCGTGAGGCGGCCGGCGGAAACTGAACCGACGGACGGATGCCCTGGGTGGATGGTCGCCACCCCGGGTTCCGGGCGAGAATGGCGGCTCCTTCGATTCCGCGCCAGCGCGCCCTGTCATGACCGCCGACCGTTTCGTATCGCCTGACCATATCCGCAGCCTGTTCTCGCAGGCGATGTCGCACATGTACCGCACCGAAGTGCCGTTGTACGGGACCCTGGTGGAGCTGGTGGGGGCGATCAACGACCAGGTGCTGGCCGAACAGCCGGCGCTGGCCGAGCAGATGCAGCGCAGCGGTGAGCGCGAGCGCCTGGACGTGGAGCGCCATGGCGCTATCCGCGTGGGTACCGCCGAAGAACTGTTCACCCTGCGGCGCCTGTTCGCGGTGATGGGCATGCAGCCGGTGGGCTACTACGACCTGTCGGTGGCCGGGGTGCCGGTGCACTCCACCGCGTTCCGTCCGGTGTCCGGTGAATCCCTGAACCGCAATCCGTTCCGCGTGTTCACCTCGCTGCTGCGGCTTGAACTGATCGAGGATGAGGTGCTGCGTGCACAGGCGGCCGAGATACTGGCCCGGCGCAACATCTTCACCCCGGGCGCGCTGCAGTTGATCGACCAATGCGAGCGCGATGGCGGCTTGAGCGAGGACGATGCCTGGCGCTTTGTCGTCGAGTCGCTGGAAACCTTCCGCTGGCACAACGAGGCGACGGTATCCCTGCAGACCTACCATGCACTGCATGGTGCGCATCGCCTGGTTGCCGACGTGGTCAGTTTCCGTGGCCCGCACATCAACCACCTCACCCCGCGCACATTGGATATCGATGCCGCGCAGGCCGCGATGCATGAGCGCGGACTGGCCGCCAAGGCGGTGATTGAAGGCCCGCCGCGCCGCGATTGCGCCATCCTGCTGCGACAGACCAGCTTCAAGGCGCTGGAAGAGATGGTGCATTTCCCGTCGGGCGCGGACAACGAGGCGGGCACCCACACCGCACGCTTCGGCGAAATCGAGCAGCGCGGCCTGGCGCTTACGCCCAAGGGCCGCGCGCTGTATGACGCGCTGTTGGCCGAGGCCCGCGGCGGTGCGGGCAGTACCGGTGGTGATTACGCGCAGCGCCTGCAGGCGAGCTTTGCAGCGTTTCCGGATACGCATGCCGTGCTGCGTCGCGAAGGATTGGGCTACTACCGCTACAGCCTGACCGACGCCGGCCGTACAGCCAGCATCGAGCAGCGCGCAGTGCCTGCCGAAGTACTGATTGAACAGGGCCTGGCTACTGCTGACCCGATCATCTACGAAGATTTCCTGCCGGTCAGCGCGGCAGGCATTTTCCAGTCCAACCTCGGTGGTGATGAGCAGCGTGCCTACGCTGCGCGCGCCAATCGTGACGCCTTCGAGCAGGCGCTGGGTGCAGCCGTCAGTGACGAGTTCGCCATCTACGAACGCCTGCAGGCCGACTCGCTGGCAGGCCTGCGCGTGTGAGGCCGGCGCTTGCCGCCGGGTGGGGGCGGGGCGTTATGCTCCGCCCATCCCGAGGCAAGGAGTTGGCCCATGCGCTTGCAAGCTTGTGTGATGCTGGTTGTGGTAACGGCGTTGTCGGCCGCTTGTTCCCAGAAGGTGGCGCAGGCCCCAGCTCACGACTACTACGTAACACCACCTTCGCCGCCGGCCCCGCCCGCCCCGCCGTCCACCATGCGGTTTCGCAGTGCGGCCCCGGGTGCGGTTGTCGTCACCGGTGGTGTGTTGGCTCCGGAGGTCAATACCGAGGTTTACGAGCGCCCCGCCGACAACCCGGTCAAGCGCACCACCGAACAGCCGGTTTCAACCTTTTCGGTGGATGTGGATACCGGCAGCTACAGCAATGTGCGTCGCATGCTGGAAGCTGGTGATCGACCTCCGGCTGATGCGGTGCGCGCGGAAGAGTTCATCAACTACTTCAACTACGGCTATGCGGTTCCGGCCGACAAGTCGGTGCCGTTCCGCGTACATACCGAACTTGCCCAGGCACCGTGGGATGCACGCAAGCAGGTGTTGATGATCGGTATCAAGGGCTACGAACAATCGCGCGCCAGTCTGCCGGCGATGAACCTCGTGTTCCTGATCGACACCTCGGGGTCAATGTATTCGCCAGACAAGCTGCCCCTGCTCAAGCGCGCCTTCGCCCAGCTGGTGCCGCAGCTGCGCGCACAGGACAAGGTGGCCATCGTCACCTATGCCGGCTCGGCCGGGCTGGTGCTGGAGCCCACCTCCGGTGACCAGCACGGCAAGATACTGGCGGCGCTGGAGAAGCTGCAGGCCGGTGGCAGTACCAATGGCGGTGCTGGCATCGAGTTGGCCTATGCAATGGCGCGGCAGTCGTTTGTTGAAGGCGGCGCCAACCGGGTGATCCTGGCGACTGACGGTGATTTCAACGTCGGTGTTGCCAATCGCCAGGCGCTTGAAACCCTGGTGGGTGACCGCCGCAAGAGCGGCATCGCGCTGACCACGTTGGGTTTTGGCACCGGCAATTACAACGATGCGATGGCGGAGCGTTTGGCCGACGTGGGCGATGGTAACCACGCCTATATCGATACGCTTTCCGAGGCACGACGGGTGCTGGTACGTGAGATGGGCAGTACGCTGTTCACCATCGCCCGCGACGTGAAGATCCAGGTGGAGTTCAATCCGGCGCGTGTGGCCGAGTACCGCTTGATCGGTTACGAAAACCGCGTGCTGAACAACGAGGATTTCGCCAACGACAAGGTGGATGCCGGTGATATTGGCCCGGGCCATGAGGTGACCGCGTTGTACGAAATCGTGCCGGTGGGCAGTGGCGCGGAGCAGCTGCCGGCGCTGCGTTACGGTGACAAGGCAGTTGTGGGTGCTGCCCATGGTGACGAGGTGGCGGATGTGCGGCTTCGCTACAAGTTGCCGGACAAGGACAGCAGCGCGTTGATCAGCCAGCCTGTATTGGCAAGCACATTGCGGGCGACGCCAAGTGAGTCGTTGCGGTTTGCCTCGGCGGTGGCGGGTTTCGCCGATGCGTTGCGTGGAGGGGAGCGGATGCCGGGTTGGAGCTGGGATCAGATCATCGTGACGGCGCGCGATGCGCGCGGGGATGACCCGGAAGGGGAGCGTGCGCAGTTCATTCAGATGGTGAAGGCAGGGCAGGGCTTGGTGGAATCCCCGGCCCGCGATGCGTCAGCGCTGGATTGATGTGTCGTGATGGGTACTGCCTGCGCTGACTGCTAGCGTCTCTTCCTCCCCATTGCGATGGACGGGGGAGGGCAGGAGTTGTAGCAACGCACTCTGTCGAATTCCCTGCCTGTGGCAGAGGAAGGATTCTTCTCCCGACGTCGTTGAGAGTGTTGCGACATGGGATGCCTGAGTAAGCAGTATCAACGTAGCCCGGGTAAGCGCAGCGCACCCGGGAACGAGGTAACCCGGCTGTTGCCGATTGCGCGCCAACAGTCCCGGTTACGCTGCGCTAACCCGAGCTACCTCATGGCTGGAGGCATTTCGCGGCTCATTCCGTAGATGGAAAAGAGCCAAAGAAAGCGGGCGAAACGTGTGGTTTGAAGACCGCTCCACCAGTACCCCTCCCTTTGCGCCATAAGCAAAGGAAGCGACCGCGCTCGCGGTCTGGATGCAAGCCACCTATCGGTAGAAGTGCAGCGAGCACCGACTGCCCAGGCCGGTGCCCGCCGTCAAGCGCGCGCCAGCTTGCGCAGACGCTTGCGCTCCTTGCTGCGCGCACGCCAGTTGCGCCAATGCTGCTGCAGGCAGGAGAAGATCACATACAGCGCGGGCGTACTCAGCAAGGTCAGGCTCTGCGAGATCAGCAAGCCACCGATCATCGCGATACCCAAAGGCCGCCGCAGCTCCGAGCCCTCACCCAGGCCAATGGCCAACGGCAGCGCCGCCAGGATAGCCACCATCGTGGTCATCATGATTGGCCGGAATCGCACGATGCAGGCTTCACGAACCGCCTCTACTGGCGACTTGCCGTGTTCCCGCTGCGCCACCAAGGCGAAGTCGATCATCATGATCGCGTTCTTCTTGACGATGCCGATCAGCAGCACCAAGGCGATCATTGATATCACCGACAGGTCGGTGTTGGTGATCCACAACGCCAGCAACGCACCCATGCCCGCCGCCGGCAAGGTCGACAGGATGGTCACCGGGTGCACCAGGTTCTCGTAGAGCATGCCCAGCACGATGTACACCGTGGCGATGGCGGCAATGATCAGCATCAGCATCGCGGTCGGATCCATCGCCTGGCGGAAGCCACCCGGTGCCGCCTGCCGGATGTCACCTGGCATGCGCAGACCATCGATCACCGACTGGACGATCGCATCGCCCTCGCCACTGCTTACACCCGGTGCCAGGTTGTAGCTCAGGTCCATAACCGTGTACTGGTTCTGGTGGGTTACCTGCGACGGTGCCAGTCCCGGTTCCTGGTGGGCCAGTGCGGTCAGGGGGATCATTTCCCCGCTCTTGGACGGCACATACAAGTCCTCGATCGCTGCCGGGCTGCCGGTCTGGCTGGGCAGCGCATTGACCACCACGCCGTACTGGTTGAGGTCGGCGTAGATGGTGGAGATCTGGCGTTGGCCGAACGCACCGTACAGCGCGCCATCGATGGCGCCGATGGTTACGCCAAGCCGCGATGCCTTCTCGCGGTCGATGACGATCTTCTGCATCAGCCCGCCCTTGTCGACGTCGGAGCCGACGTCGCGCAATTGCGGATGTTGCTTCAGTGCTGCAACCACCTTGGGCAGCCATTCGGCAAGCTGGCCGGCATCGTTGCCCTGCAAGGTGACGCGGTTCTGCGCGCCTTGCGAGCCGCCACCGCCACCGTCGGAGGGCAGGTCCTGGATGGCCCGCAGGCGCACGTCCAGATCCGGGAACTGCGCCGCCTTGGCGCTGAGTCGCGTCACCACCACATTGGTGGCTTCGTGCCGACCTTCCTTCTCGGTGTGCAGTTCGATGTTGAACTGTGCGCTGGCGCCCTGGCGACTGGAGCCCAGCCGTGCGCCCACCATCTTCACCGCCGGGTCGGCGAGGAACATGTCGCTGAGCCGGCGCTGGCGCTCGGTCATTTCCTGGAATGACACGGTCGCGCTGGAACTTGCGCGGCCCCAGATCAGGCCGGTGTCCTGCTCCGGGAACGACCCCTTGCTGACCGCGCCGCCCAGATAGAACGTGGCGACGATCAACAGCAGCGGCGTCAACGACAGCAGCAGCGCATGCCGCAACGAGAAGTCCAGGGCGACGGTGTAGACCTTCAGCATGCCCTCGTGCAGGCGGTCCAACACGCGATTGGTGCGTGTATCACGCGCACCTTCGTCATGGGGGTGCAGGAAGCGTGCGCACAGTGCCGGGGTCAGGGTCAGTGAGACCAGTGCGGACACCACGATGGCCGCCACCAGGGTCAGGGTGAACTCCCTGAAGAATGCGCCGATCATGCCCTGGGCGAAGATGATCGGCAGGAACACCGCGATCAGCGAGGCGGTGATCGAGACGATGGTGAAGCCGATTTCGCGCGCACCGGCCAGGGCGGCCTGCTGCCGTGGCATGCCTTCGTCCAAGTGCCGCATGATGTTTTCGATCACCACGATTGCATCGTCAACGACGAAGCCGATGGCGATGACCAAGGCCAGCAGGGTCAGGTTGTTGAGGGTGAACCCCAACGCCGTCATCACCAACGCTGCGCCGGCCAGTGACAGCGGCACCGTCACTGCGGCAATCAGGGTGGGTGCCAGGCGTCGCAGGAACAGCGCCATGGTCAGGATGACCATCGCCAGGCTGATCATCAGGGTGATCTGCACTTCATCCAGCGAGGCGCGGATGGTCGGGGTGCGGTCGAAGTAGGGTGTCAGCGTGGTGCCGGCATCCAGGTAGCCCGACAGCGACGGGATCGCCGCCTTGACCCGGTCAACCGTGGCCACCAGGTTGTCACCGCTGCGCAGGTAGACATACATCAGCACGCCGCGCTTGCCGTTGAACCAGGCGGCTTGGTAGGCATCCTGCTGACCGTCGTAGACCCTGGCCACATCCTTCAGCCGCACTACCGCCCCGTCGTGGGTGGAGATGGCGACGTTGGCGAAGTCCGAGGCCTTGCGGATCTGGTCGTTCAAGACGATCGCGGTCTGGCTGCTGCCATCGCTGAGGAAGCCCAGCGGCGAGGCCACGTTGGCGGCGCGCATCGCATTGCGCAGGTCGTCCGGGCTCAGGCCCAGCGCGGTCATCGCACGCAGGTTGAGGTCCACCCGCACTGCCGGCGTGGAGGCGCCGGCGATGTCGACCTGCGATACGCCGGGCAGCTGCCGCAGGCGCTGTGCCAGCAGCGAGTCAGCGGTGTTGTAGAGCTCGGCCACCGACTGCGTGTCCGAGGTCAGCGCCAACGCGATCACCGGATCGTCGTTGGGGTTGGCCTTCTGGTAAGTGGGCGTGCCGATGCCTGCCGGCAGGTCGGCCATGGCTGCATTGATGGCGGCCTGCACGTCCTGCGCGGCAGCGTCGATATCGCGGCTGGTGTTGAACATCAGGAACACCATGCTGCGCCCGTCACTGCTGCTGGAACGCATGGTGTCGATGCCCGGTACCTGGCCGAGATGGCGCTCCAGCGGTGCGGTGACCGTGGCCGCCATGGTGTTGGCATCGGCGCCGGTGTTGGAGGCCTGGACGAAGATCACCGGGATCGACAGGTTGGGCAATGCCGCCACGCCCAACCGCAGATAGCAGACCACGCCGGCGAACAACAGGCCCAGGGCCAGCAGCGTGATACCGATGGGGCGCTTGATGAAAGGCGCGGAGATATTCATCCGTGCTTACCGGGCCGTCTGCAGGCGAGCGGCGGCGCGTTGCTCACGCCGCTTGGCGGCCCACTCGGACAACC
This sequence comes from Stenotrophomonas sp., assembly GCF_032061965.1. Taxonomy (GTDB): domain Bacteria; phylum Pseudomonadota; class Gammaproteobacteria; order Xanthomonadales; family Xanthomonadaceae; genus Stenotrophomonas. The sequence goes on from NZ_DAMBEF010000002.1 coordinate 142,144, forward strand.
GCTCGAAGTACAGGTAGATCACCGGCGTGGTGTACAGCGTGACCAGCTGAGACAGCAGCAGGCCGCCGACGATGGCCACGCCCAGCGGGCGCCGCAACTCCGAGCCGATGCCGGTGCCCAGGGCCAGCGGCAGCGCGCCGAGCATGGCGGCGGCGGTGGTCATCATGATCGGGCGGAAACGCAGCAGGCACGCGCGGCGGATCGCATCATGGGCGTTGGCGCCGGCACGCTGCGCGTCCAGCGCGAAGTCGATCATCATGATCGCGTTCTTCTTGACGATACCGATCAGCAGGACGATGCCGACGATGCCATCCACCGACAGGCTCATGCCGCACAGGTACAGCGCCAGCAGCGCACCCACGCCCGCCGGGGGCAGGGTGGAAATGATGGTCAGCGGGTGGATCCAGCTTTCGTACAGCACGCCGAGCACGATGTAGATCACCGCGATGGCGGCCAGCAGCAACAGCACCACATCGGTCTGGCTGCTGGAGAACTCCGCTGCCGTACCGATGAATTGCGCCTGCATCTGCTCGGGCATCTGCAGCTCGGCCACGGCCTTGTTGATGGCGTCCACGCCTTCGGACAACGAGTAGCCCGGCGCCAGGTTGAAGGAAATGGTGGCCGACGGCAGCTGCTGCTGGTGGCTGACGATCAGCGGCGCGCTGCCCTGCGTGGCCGTCGCAATCGCCGACAGCGGAATGCTGCCGCCGCCGCCCAATGCAATGCCGGTGTTGCTGTTGCCGATACCGGTGGCGGTGGAGGAGTTGCTGGACGTCACCTGGCCCAGGGTGGTGGCATTGCTGCCGCTGAGCGTGCCACTGCCATTGCTGCCGATCGCCAGCTGGTTCATCAATGCATCGGCGGTACGGAACTGCGGCGCAACTTCCAACACCACGCGGTACTGGTTGAGCTGGGTGAAGATGGTCGAGATCTGGCGCTGGCCATAGGCGTCGTACAGCGTGTCGTCGATGGTCTGCATCGGCACGCCATAGCGGCTGGCCTTGTCACGGTCCACTTCCACGTGCAGCGCGCGGCCATGGTTGGCCAGGTTGTTGTCGACGTCAGCCAGTTCGGGCAGGCGTCGCAGTGCATCGGTGACACGTTCGGTCTGGGTGGCAAGCTCGGCGCTGTCCATGTCCGACAGCGAGAACTGGTAGGCGGTGGCGGCCACGCGGGTGTCCAGGGTCACGTCCTGCACCGGCTTCAGGTACAGCGCAATGCCGGGAATGTGCGCCGCGGCAGCCTGCAGCCGCGGTAGGATTTCATCCAGCCCATCGCGGTCGCCACGGTCCTTCAGCACGATGCTCAGCTGGCCCTGGTTGAGGGTGGGGTTCATGCTGCCGGCACCGATGTAGGCGGCGATGCCGCTCACTGCCGGGTCGTCCTGCAGTGCGGCAGCCACCGCCTGCGTGCGCTGCTGCATCTGGTCGAAGGCCACGTTCTGGTCTGCGATCACCACGCCGGTGACCATGCCGGTGTCCTGGTCGGGCAGCAGGCCCTTGGGGATGATCATGTACAGCAGCACGGTCAGTGCGACCGAGGCCAGGGCAATGCTCAAGGTCAGCGGCTGGTGCTTGAGCACCCAATCCAGGGTCTGCTCGTACAGATGGACGATGCGCGTCCACAGGTTGCTGCGGCCTTCGGCGGCGGCGCGCTCATGGGCATCATCGCCTTCGGGCAGCGCGTCGGGCTTGAGCAGGTAGGCGCACATCATCGGGGTGAGCGTCAGCGAGATCAGCATCGAGATCGACACTGCGATGGTCAGCACCCAGGCAAACTCATGGAACAGGCGGCCGGTGACGCCGGGCATCAGGATCAGCGGCAGGAACACCGCGATCAAGGACACCGTCAACGACAACACGGTGAAGCCGATTTCCTTCGAACCGATCTCGGCCGCTTCCTGGCCGTCCTTGCCTTGTTCGATGTAGCGCACGATGTTCTCGATCATCACGATCGCATCGTCGACCACGAAGCCAGTGGCCACGGTCAGCGCCATCAGGGAGAGGTTGTCCAGCGACATGCCGGCAAAGGCCATCACACCGAAGGTGCCCAGCAGCGAAAGTGGCACTGCCACCGATGGGATCACCGTGGCCCACAGGCGACGCAGGAACACGAAGATCACCGCCACCACCAGACAGATGGTCAGGATCAGGGTGAACTGCACGTCGTGCACCGAGGCGCGGATGGTAACGGTGCGGTCGGAGAACACGTCCAGCTTGACGTCGGCCGGCAGCATGCCCTGAAGGGTGGGCAGGATCTGGCGGATGTTCTCCACCGTCTTGACGATGTTGGCACCGGGCTGGCGGCGTACTTCCAGCAGCACTGCCGGCTTGCCATCGGCCCAGGCGGCAATCTGGTCGTTCTCAACGCCGTCGACCACGCTGGCGACGTCACGCAGGCGTACCGGCGCGCCGTCCTGGTAGCGGATGATCACGTCGTTGTAGTCGGCGGCATCGCTGAGCTGATCGTTGGTGGACAGCGTATAGCTCTGGGTCTTGCCGTTGAGCGAGCCCTTGGGCGCGTTGACGTTGGCCTGGGTCAGCGCGCTGCGCAGGTCTTCCAGGGTCATGCCCATGTTGGACAGCTGCGCCGGGTTGACCTGGATGCGTACGGCCGGGCGCACGTTGCCGGCAATGGACACCAGCCCGACACCGTCGGTCTGCGACAGGCGCTGGGCGAGGATGGAATCGGCCAGGTCGTTGACCTCGCGCAGCGCGCGGGTGTCGGACGACAGCTTGAGGGTCAGGATCGGCGCATCGGCCGGGTTCACCCGGTTGTAGACCGGCTGGTAGGGCAGCGAGCTGGGCAGGGTGGCCTGGCGGATGGCCGCCTGCACGTCCTGCGCGGCGGTGTCGATGTCGCGTTCCATCGAGAACTGCAGCACGATGCTGGACAGGCCTGCCGACGAATCGGAGGTCATCATGTCCAGCCCGGATATCTGGCCCAGCTGCCGTTCCAGCGGCGTGGTCACCAGCGAGGCCATGGTCTGCGCACTGGCACCCGGGTACTGGGTGGTCACCACCAGGCTGGGCGCCTCGATTTCAGGCAGTGCAGCTACCGGCAGGCGCTGGTAGCCAAGGATGCCCAGCAGCATCAACCCGATCATCAACAGCGAGGTGGCGATCGGGCGGCGGATGAAAAGAGTCGAGAAGCCCACGGTGGATTCCTGGTGCGGGGGAAGGGAAGGTGCGGGCCGGCGCCTCAGCGCGGCGGACCGCCCTGTCCACTACGGCGCCCCTTCTGGCTGGCCGCCTTGAGTTGCTCGTCGGTTGGCGCCGGCGGCGCCTGGCCCGGTGCCAGGGCATTGACCTTGCTGCCTTCCTTGAGCCGGAACTGGCCTTCGGTCACCACCTTGTCGCCGGCCTTCAGGCCGCTGCCGATCACCACGTGGCTGTCATCCACCTGGCCGCTCTGCACCACTGTGCGCAGGGTGACGGTGTTGTCAGCCTTGATCAGGTAGACAAAATCACCATCGGCGCCGCGCTGTACCGCCTCGGCTGGCACCACCACTGCGCCGGGCAGCTCGTTGAGCTTCATCCGCACGTTGACGAACTGGCCCGGCCACAGACCACCATCGCTGTTGGGGAATTCGGCGCGCAGGCGGAAGGTGCCGCTGCTGCTGCTGATCTGGTTGTCCACCACCTGCAGCTTGCCGTCATCGTTGACCACGCTACCGCCTGCACGGTCCAGGGTGGCGGTCTGCAACGGCGCGCTGGCCTGCGCGCTGCGCACCGCATCCAGCTGCTGCTCGGGAAGATTGAACAGCACATAGACCGGCTGCAGCTGGGTGATGGTGACGATCTGGCTGCCGGCGCTGACCACATTGCCCGGGTCCACCGCGCGGATGCCGGTGGTGCCGCTGATCGGCGAGGTGATGCGGGTGTAGTCCAGCTGCACCTTGGCTTGGTCGGCCGAGGCCTGCGACGCAGCAACAGCGGCCTGGTACTGGGTGACCTGGTTGCGCAGCGTGGTCAGGTCGGTCTGCGCCACGAACTGGCGATACTCCGGCGAGTTGGAGCGCTCGTAGTTGGACTGCGCGGTTGCCAGTAGCGCCTGGTTCTGGCGCTTGCTGGCCACGGCCTGGTCGTACTGGGCCTGGAAGCTGCGCGGGTCGATCTGCGCGAGCAGCTCGCCCTTCTTCACCGCCTGGCCTTCCCGGAAATTGACGCTGAGTAGCTCACCGCCCACCTGTGGGCTGACCGTGACGGTGTTGAAGGCGTTTACCGTGCCTTGGGCGGTCACGTAGACGGGTACGTCCTTCTGCTCGGCCACCACCGCCGTGACGGGCACCGGATCCTTGTCGGCATCGGCCCCCTTGCCCTGCGCCTGACCGGTCGTCGGATTGCCGCCGCTCTGCTTGCCACCGCCCATCACCCGATAGCCGATTACAGCCACGAGCAGCACCGCGATGACCAGCAGCACAATCTTCCAGAAACGCGACATGCGAAAACTCCTGATGAACCGGTAAGGGGAGGCAGCGTTGAAGTGCTAAAGAATACCGAACGTGTGTGTCGGCCTGTTTCATGACCGATGGGCCACGCACTTCGACCGTCATTGATGGTGAACGTTCCAATGCGGCATCGGTTGACCTTCCGGGAGCGGGCTGCGCCCTGTAATTGCCGAGCCACGTTCCGCAATGCATCGTCGGCCCCTTGCTCTGCCGTAGCCCGGGTAAGCGCAGCGCCCCCGGGGCCTTGTGCGTCCAATCCCGGGTGCGCTGCGCTTACCCGGGCTACCTGCGGGCCCGTGCTTTGGTCCGTTGGCCCGCCGACTCGCCACCGATCGGCTACATTGGCCCGATACCCGCTGCAAGGAGTGTTGCTGATGGCCCGTACCCCGTCGTTGTTGCCCCTGCTGCTGTGCGCGTTGGCGCCACTGGCGCAGGCCCAGCAGGCCGAACGCCCGGAGGTGGCGCAGGCCGCCAGTCGCCTGCAGCAGCAGGTGGTCGAGTGGCGGCGCGACTTCCACGCCCACCCGGAACTCTCCAACCGCGAAGAGCGAACGTCCGCCAAGGTCGCCGAACGCCTGCGTGCGATGGGCCTGAGCCCGAAGACAGGCGTCGCCGTGCACGGCGTGGTGGCCATCATCAAGGGTGGCCTGCCGGGTCCGAAGATCGCCCTGCGCGCCGACATGGATGCGCTGCCGGTGACCGAACAGACGGGTCTGCCGTTCGCTTCCAAAGCGACCGCCGAGTACCGCGGTGAGCAGGTCGGGGTAATGCATGCCTGCGGCCATGACGCCCACACCGCCACCCTGCTGGGCGTGGCCGATGCGCTGATGGCCATGCGCGACAAGCTGCCGGGCGAGGTGATGCTGATCTTCCAGCCGGCCGAGGAAGGCGCCCCCCCGCCCGAGCAGGGCGGGGCCGACCTGATGCTCAAGGAACGCCTGTTCAAGGACTTCAAACCCGAGGCGGTGTTTGGCCTGCATGTGTTCTCCAGTGTCCAGGCGGGCCAGATCGCGGTGCGTGGTGGCCCGCTGATGGCGGCATCCGATCGCTTCGGTATCACCGTCAATGGCCGCCAGACCCACGGTTCGGCGCCCTGGAACGGTATTGACCCGATCGTCGCCGCCTCCGACCTGATCGGCACCGCGCAGACCATCGTCAGCCGTCGCGCCAACCTGTCCAAGCAGCCGGCGGTGCTTACCTTCGGCGCGATCAAGGGTGGCATCCGTTACAACATCATTCCCGACTCGGTGGAAATGGTGGGCACCATCCGCACCTTCGACCCGGACATGCGCAAGCAGATCTTCGCCGACCTGCGCAACGTTGCCGAGCACACCGCCGCCGCGCATGGCGCCACCGCCAAGACCGACATCTACGAGAACGATGGCAATCCGGCCACGGTCAACGACCCGGCCCTGACCGCGCGCATGCTGCCCAGCCTGCAGGCGGTGGTGGGCAAGGACAATGTCTATGAGCCGCCGCTGCAGATGGGCTCGGAGGATTTCTCGCTGTACGCCCAGCAGGTGCCGTCGATGTTCTTCTTCGTCGGCTCCACCGGTGCCGGCATCGATCCGGCGACGGCGCCGAGCAATCATTCGCCCAGGTTCCTGCTGGATGAACAGGCATTGGATGTTGGCCTGCGCGCATTGCTGCAGGTTTCGTTGGATTACCTGCACGGTGACAAGGCAGGCTGAGTGCCGGTAGTGTCAGGGGTCGCTGACAAGGAAGAAGGACGACCCCATGAGTGCCAGCCTGGCCATGCTGCTGCAATCGCAGCTCGACCCTGCTCTCAACGCCGAATCCCTGCTTGCGCAGATGCGCAGCGATTGGCCGGACCTGGACCAATCGCTGCTGCGCCTGAGCGAAGCGCGCGCTGACGATGCCCAGGACAAGGATGCCGACGAAGATGATTCGCCGATGCTGTGCCTGGAGTACGGCGACTACCTGATCGCGCTGATGCCCATCCCGGTACAGATCGGCGATGACATCGACCAGATCTGTGCGCACAGCCGGCTATGGCCCGACGCCGAGCCGGCGCCCGTCGGCTATGCCGCGCACACCATCGTCACCGTGATGCGCTTCAGCGATGATGGGCAGGAGACCAACCTGATCGCCCAGGCGGCACTGCTCAGCCGCGTGCTGGCTTCGGCCATCGCCCTGTCCGACAGCATCCGTGCGGTGTATTTCGGCAGCGCCAATCACGTGGTGCTGCCCGGCCTGTTCCGTGAACTGACCCAGGCCACCTTGCCCGAACCCATGCCGATCGCCTGGGTAGCAGTCAATGTCGGCCAGAACCCCGAGGGCGTGATGACCGGCCACACCCGCGGCATGGACATGCTGGGGCTGATGGACGTCGAGATCCCTGAAACCCAGGACAGTGCCGAGGAGGTATTCGGCAGGCTCACCAGCATCGTCGACTACCTGATCGAGAACGGCATGGTCATCAGCGATGGCGACACCCTTGGCGCGACCGCCGAGGAGCGCATCCGGGTCGTCTACGGCCCATCGGCGCTGGACCCCGAACGGCAGGTGATGTCCCTGCAGACCGAAAAGCTTCCGCAGGCCAAATCGAGCAGGTCGTGGTGGTCGCGCCTGCTGAACTGAACCTGCTTGGGATGCCGGATTCCACTAAAAGAGCGTATCGGTATATCCACCGCTCAAGTCCGCGCTTTTACAATTGCGCCGATGAATACCCCCGAAGATTCCAGCCTTGGCCGTGAGGTCAGCTATCCCCGCCAGTACGACGCCAGTCTGCTGTTTCCCATCCCGCGCGCTGGCGCCCGTGCCGAGATCGGCCTGGAAGGCGCGTTGCCGTTTGTCGGAGAAGACCGTTGGCATGCCTATGAGCTGGGCTGGCTGGATGCCCAAGGCAAACCCTGCGTGGAAACGGCCACGCTGTGGGTCCCGGCGACCTCGCCCAACCTGGTCGAGTCCAAGTCGCTCAAGCTGTACCTGAATTCGCTCAACAGCAGTCGGTTCAACCGTGCCGAGGCCGTGCGTGAACGCATCGCCACCGACCTGTCGGCCTGTGCCGGTGCGGATGTGCGGGTGGAATTCGGGCTGCCGCTGATGAACCCTGCGGTGGGCGAGACCATCGACCACCTGGACGTGGCCATCGATTGCTACGGCCCCCCGAATGCCGGCTACCTGCTGGCCGATCATGGGCAGCCCGTGGAGGAAACCCTGGTCTCGGCCCTGCTCAAGTCCAACTGCCCGGTCACCGGCCAGCCGGACTGGGCCAGCGTCAGCATCCGCTATCAAGGCCCGCGCATCGATCGCGAAGGCCTGCTGCGCTATCTGGTCAGCTACCGTGACCACGCCGAGTTCCACGAGCAGTGCGTTGAGCGGATCTTCAACGAGCTGATGCAGCGCTGCCAGCCGGTCCAGCTGGAGGTCGAGGCGCGCTATACCCGCCGCGGCGGCCTGGACATCAATCCCCGCCGTTCCACCCCGGGTCTGGCTGCCAGCGGCCCGATCCGCGATCTGCGTCAATAAACATTCAGCTGCGTACGCCGGTTTTTACGTTGGCGCGATGAAACCTTAACAGGCGGCATGTCATCGTTGCTCCCAGTCACGGAGGAGCAACCTGGATGAGCAGTACCGACAAGAAAGCAGATTTTTCGGATGTGACCTCCAAGGTGGATACCACCGCCGAGGTTGTGCCGAAGGCAGATTTTTCCGACGTCACGGCCAAGGTGGATAGCAGCGCCGAGATCGTCGGCGAACAGCAGTACACGGTGCAGAAGGGCGACAACCTGTCGAAGATCGCCAAAAACACGCTGGGCGATGCCAATGCGTGGAAGCAGATCTTCGAGGCCAACCGCGATGTGCTTGACGACCCGGACAAGATTTTCCCGGGCCAGAGCCTGAAGATTCCTGCGCGCCAAGGTTGATCCCCACCCCCGACGTTTCGCTGTTCACTCTCAACATATTCCGGAGCAGTCCATGAAGAAGACTTCGTTCAGCAGTGCCTTGATGATCGCCGTGGTGGGTACCGTTGCCCTGGTCGGCTGTAAGAAGAAGGAAGAGGCTGTCACCCCGCCGCCGGCCGCCAGCACCCCGGCGCCTGCCCCGGTTCCGGAGCCGGCACCGGCTGCCGCCGCAGTGACCGTGACCTCGGTGACCGTGGGCAACACCGCTGCGGCCGACAAGTCGGTGGCACCGGTCGCAACCCTGGCCGCCAAGGACAAGATCATTGTTTCGGTGAAGACCGACGGCACTGCGACCAATGCCAACGTGTCGGCCAAGCTGACCTATCAGGATGGCCAGGTGGCCGGTGAGCAGGGTGCGACCCTCAATACCACTGCCGCTGAAACCACCAACATTGAGTTCACCAAGCCCTCGGGCTGGCCGGCCGGCAAGTACACCGCCGACGTGACCGTGGACGGCAAGGCCTCGGGTAGCCAGCAGTTCGAGGTGAAGTGAGGTAGGGCGTCCACCGGCGCACCTCTCTCCCGCCGGTGATACGCATGGGCGCAGCCGCAAGGCTGCGCCTTTTTTTATGCTTGTCTTCCCGCCGCCGGGTGCGATGCCCCTCCCATCTCCGGTAACCGCGCGCCGTAGCTCGGGCCGGAAGCAGGGGATCGGAAAGTCACCGTAGCCCGGGTAAGCGAAAGCGCACCCGGGAGGCCGAAGGATGGGAATTGAACATAGCCCGGGTAAGCGAAGCGCACCCGGGAAGCAGGCAACTGATGATGTCGTTGATTGCATGCCAACTGCCCCGGGTGCGCTGCGCTCACCCGGGCTACGTCCATAGCCGATGAGCCGCACGCATTTCATCAATCCCAGCGGCGGCCGGTTGTCGGCGTTACGCCGGATTTGCGCACTGTCCAATGCAGTTTGGTGACAGTGGCAACCGTTGCAGCTGTCACCAGCGCACCGCGCCAAGGCGCGATCCAAGACAGCACAAGGCCTGCGCGCAATTGCCGTGGCGGAATGCCCAGCGAACCCTACTCGCGCGTATGGTTTTTTTTGCCCGTACCGGCTGAAAACGCGACAATGAAGAGGTTTCCCACTCGGCAGCCGGGTAGGGATGAGTGCGCTGGCCCACTGGATGGCCGACTGCCTGCTTCAACGCCGCTGCCATCCGTCCCGCATCCGTCAGCAAGAGAGTTTTTGCCCCCATGTCGAATACGCCGAAGATCATCTACACGCTCACCGACGAAGCTCCGTTCCTGGCCACCCAGTCGCTGCTGCCGATCGTCGATGCCTTTACCGCGACCGCCGGCATTGCCGTCGAAACCCGCGATATCTCCCTGTCCGGCCGCATCCTGTCGCAGTTCCCGGACTTCCTGAAGGACGGCCAGAAGATCAGCGATGACCTGGCCGAGCTGGGCGAGCTGGCGACCAAGCCGGAAGCCAACATCATCAAGCTGCCCAACATTTCGGCCTCGGTGCCGCAGCTCAAGGCCGCGATCAAGGAACTGCAGGACCAGGGCTACGTGCTGCCGAACTACCCGGACGCGCCGACCGATGACGTGTCGCGCGACATCAAGGCGCGCTACGACAAGATCAAGGGCAGCGCGGTCAACCCGGTGCTGCGCGAAGGCAATTCCGATCGCCGCGCACCGCTGTCGGTGAAGAACTACGCACGCCAGCACCCGCACCGCATGGGTGCCTGGTCGGCCGACTCCAAGTCGCACGTCGCGCACATGGACGGCGGTGATTTCTATGGCAGCGAAAAGTCGGCCACGCTGGCCAATGCCGGCAGCCTGAAGATCGAGCTGGTCCAGAAAGACGGCAGCGTCGTCGTGCTGAAGGAAAAGACCGCGGTCAAGGCTGGCGAGATCGTCGACGCCTCGGTGATGAACCGCAAGGCGCTGGCCGCCTTCGTTGACGCGCAGATTGCCGATGCCAAGGCGCAGGGCGTGCTGTTCTCGCTGCACCTGAAGGCGACCATGATGAAGGTCTCCGACCCGATCATGTTCGGCGTCGTCGTCGATGAGTTCTACAAGGACGTACTGGCCAAGCATGCCGCCAGCCTCAAGCAGATCGGCTTTGATGCCAACAACGGCATCGGTGACCTGTACGCGCGCCTGCCGCAGCTGCCCGAAGCCGAGCAGGAGGCGATCAAGGCCGACATCGCCGCCGAATACGCCAAGCGCCCGGCCGTGGCGATGGTCAACTCGGACAAGGGCATCACCAACCTGCATGTGCCGTCGGACGTGATCGTCGACGCCTCGATGCCGGCGATGATCCGCGACTCCGGCAAGATGTGGAACGCCGAAGGCAAGCTGCAGGACACCAAGGCCGTCATTCCGGACCGTTGCTACGCTGGCGTGTACCAGGCCGTCATCGACGACTGCAAGGCACACGGCGCGTTCGACCCGGCCACCATGGGCTCGGTGCCGAACGTCGGCCTGATGGCGCAGAAGGCCGAGGAATACGGCTCGCATGACAAGACCTTCCAGATTGCCGCCGATGGCGTGGTCAAGGTCACTGACGACGCCGGCAACGTGGTGTTCGAGCACGCGGTGGAAGCCGGTGACATCTGGCGCATGTGCCAGACCAAGGACGCGCCAATCCAGGATTGGGTGAAGTTGGCCGTCAGCCGTGCGCGCCTGAGCAACACCCCGGCGCTGTTCTGGCTGGACGCCAAGCGCGCCCACGATGCGCAGGTGATCGCCAAGGTCGAAAAGTACCTGAAGGACCACGACACCAACGGCCTGGACATCCGCATCCTGTCGCCGGAAGAAGCCACTGCCGTGTCGCTGGAGCGCATCCGCAAGGGCCAGGACACCATCTCGGTGACCGGCAACGTGCTGCGTGATTACCTCACCGACCTGTTCCCGATCCTGGAGCTGGGCACCAGCGCCAAGATGCTGTCGATCGTGCCGTTGATGGCCGGTGGTGGCCTGTTCGAGACCGGCGCCGGTGGTTCGGCGCCCAAGCACGTGCAGCAGTTTGTCGAAGAGGACTACCTGCGTTGGGATTCGCTGGGTGAGTTCCTGGCCCTGGCCGCGTCACTGGAACACCTGGGCCAGCGTTACGACAACAAGGGCGCGGCCGTGCTGGCCAATGCCCTGGACGCCGCCAATGGCAAGTTCCTGGACAACGACAAGTCGCCCTCGCGCAAGCTCGGCGGCATCGACAACCGCGGCAGCCACTTCTACCTGGCCATGTACTGGGCGCAGGCGCTGGCCGAGCAGAACGACGATGCCGGGCTGAAGGCCAGGTTCGCCCCGCTGGCCGAAACGCTGACCAGCAACGAGCAGAAGATTGTCGACGAGCTGGCCGCCGTGCAGGGCAAGGCCGTGGACATCGGCGGTTACTACCGTCCGGACCTGGCCAAGGCCGGCCCGGCGATGCGTCCGAGTGCCACGCTCAATGCCGCCATTGCCAGCCTGAAAGGCTGAGTAAGGCGCGCATGGCGGCTTGCCGGGATGGCAGCCGCCATCGCAATTGCGAACCTGCATCCGGTTTCCGGGTGCAGGTTTTTTTTATGTGCATCCATGCCCGGGCACGATGTAATGAAACTTCTCATTACATCGCTTGACCCTTTGGCTCTTACGAGCGCTGCGCCGCGTTCTTTTCAAACGTAAGACCAAGGTAGGGTGTTAAAAAAAAAGACGGCAAATCGAAGTGTGGGAGCAATCACCCTTTCACATGCGGCATCTGGCATAGCCTGATTCGACACGCATGGAATTGCATGACGCAAGCGCGTCGAAAGGGGAAAACGGCATGACCAGAGTGCTGGTAGTAGGCTCGGACACGCGTGAAGAACAGGTTCTGTTGGGGCGGCTGCGACAAGTTGCGGGTTTGCCACCGGAAGCGTTGCAACGTTGTGTGGATCTTGATCAATGTGACCTGTTGCTGGTGCGGGACACTCCGGCCTTGCGCAGCGCTGCGCAGCACATGGCCAGCAAGCGGCCGGGGATGCGCCTGTGGATGCACGACGATGCAGGGGTGGTGCAGGACGGGCGTGCGGCTGCGCCGCTGTACCTGGATGACGCGCAGATCCAGCGCGCGTTGGCGCCGGCAGCGCCGGCCGAAGCACTCACGACGGATGGATTGTTCCTCGCCAGTGGTGCCAAGCAGGTCACCCGTCTACTGCGCCAGCGCCTGCAGGAAAAAAAGGGTCGCGCCTTGCTGACGCTGCAAGGCCAGCCGCAGATGCTGATCGACTTCGAACACGACCAGGCCGTGCCGCTGTATCTGCATCCGCATCAGGGACCGGGCTTGGCCCAGCAGTTGGGTGAGGTATTCGAACTGCTCGCCTTGCAGGAGTTGTCCATTGCCCGCTTCCAGGCACTGGCTGAAACCCTGCCGCGGCAGCCCTTGCGTCCCTTGCTGTGGCAGATGGCACAACATGGTGACAACTGGACCGATTTTGATCGACGCCTGCAGCAGCACGCCGTTGTCAGCCTTTTGCGCTGGCCCGACTTCCGCGTGCTTGCCCACCAGCATGACGGCTTCCGGTTATGTTCGCTGCTGCTGAAGAAGGCCTGTTCACTGCAGGAATGTACACGCCTGCTGGAACTGGATATCGATGCTACGCGAGGCTTCATGCGGTCGGCCTACTTGTGCGGCTATGCCGAGGTGCGGGTGGTCGAGCATGCGCCAGAGCGGCCGACAGCGGCCGCCAGAAGCAACGCCAGCACCTTGCTGGCACGGATGTGGCGCAGTGTGCGCCAACGCAAGGGCAGTGACGCATGATCGAACACAAGGTAGTGATCCTGGGCGCCATGGGCGCAGGCAAATCCACGCTGGTGCGTGCCGTGGCCGGTGGGTCGGTGGTGGATACGGACGTGCTCAACACCGATCCCGGCTCCTCCAAGCTGGCCACCACGGTGGCCATGGACTATGCCGACGTCCACCTTCCCAATGGCGATCGCCTGCGTCTTTACGGCACTCCGGGGCAGCAGCGCTTTTCCTTCATCTGGCCGGTTTTGCTGCAGGGTGCGCGCGGCGTGGTGATCCTGGCCGATGGTTCCAGCCCCGATGTCAGCCAGGAGCTGGACTGCTACCTGACAGCGCTGCGCGAACACGCTCCCGGTGTGGCGGCGGTGGTAGGTGTGTCGAAGGTGGATCTGGCGCCGGAGCTTGATCTGGACAGCTGCATGGACATGGTCCAGCAAAGCATCGGCAGGCCGCTGCCACTGGTCCCCATCGATGCGCGCTCGGAAGTGGAAGTGATGCTGTTGATGGATGTGTTGATGGGCGAAGTGGAAGCCGCTGCATTGGTGCAGGACCATGCCTGAAACAAGGGGGATCGCTGTGCTCGAAGATTGGGAAGTGACCGTGGTAGACCAACGGTTGCAGGAGTTCACCGGCTCGGTGGACGGGGTGCGTGCGGCGGTGGTTGCCAGCGTGGACGGATTTGCGCTGGCGCACTCGGCCACCGATCAATCCAGTGGCGAACGCCTGGCCGCGATGACCAGCGCAATGCTGGCGTTGGCCACTGCGGTCGGCCGTGAGCTCACGCTGGGCACGATGGAGGTGCTGATGCTGGAGGCCAGTGAAGGCAAGGTGCTGATGCAGTCCATCCCGTTGTCGCGTGGTTCGCTGTTGCTGATGGCGGCCTGTGGCCAGCGCAGCGTCATCGGCCATGTCCTGTGGAGCGCCCGTGAATGCGGGCGGAAGATCCAGGCCGACCTGAGCGTGACGGCATAGCGTTCCTCCAGGCTTGGCGGGTACGGCCTGAGCCCAGCGCTCACCCTGGCGGTTGCGGAAACCTGGCGGACAAAGCGGCTTGCGCCGCTCCTGGCGTGGCTGGGGTATGGTCTGCGTACCTCCCCAGGGTTCGCCTGCATGCCGTTGCCCGTTGCCATTGCCTCCTGCATCGCGCAGGGTTTCGAGGCGTATCACCAGGCTTTTGCCCGCATCTCACAGCGTGCGCGTGAGCGCTTCCAGGACCGTGATTGGGCAGCAGCGCGCGATGATGCGGTCCAGCGCATCGAGTTGTACGACCAGTGTGTGGCGCATTGCCGTGCACAGCTGCAACAGGTGCTGGGCGAGGTTGTGCCGTCACATGCGTTGTGGCGGGACGTGAAGCATGATTTCGCCGACCTGATCGCCTCGCGACTGGATGGTGAGCTCTACAAGACCTTCTACAACACCTTGACGCGGCGCTTGTTCGCCACCCACGGCGTCGACGATGGCATCGAGTTCATGGCGCTGGATATCGAGCCCTCCGATGCCATCACCCACCCGGTGGCGCGCCACGTCTATGCCGTGTCCGAGGCGCGCCCCGCCGACGCGTTCTCGCGGTTGCTGGCGGATTTCGCCTTCGATGTGCCGTTCCAGCACCAGCTGCGGTGTGCCGCGGCGATCGCCGTGCGCCTGCAGGATGACCTGGCGCACTGGGGGCCGTATCCGGTGCGCGCCATCGAACTGCTGCAGACGGTGTTCTATCGCGAACGTCGTGCCTACCTGGTGGGGCGGGTATTTGGGGAACATCGTTTTTCCCCCTGCGTGATTGCCCTGGTCAATGACGAACAGGGCATCCGCGTCGAGGCCGTGCTCAGCCGCCGCCGTGACGTGGCACATCTGTTCGGCGTCTCACGCAGTTACTTCCAGGCCGATCTGCCGACCGTGGCCGATGCGGTGGTGTTCCTGCGCAGCATCCTGCCGGGCAAGCCGGTGGATGAGATCTACACCGTGCTGGGCCGCGCCAAGCAGGGCAAGACCGAACGCTATCGGACCTTCTTCAGTCACTTCCAGCAGCACGCCAGCGAGCAGCTGGTGCATGCGGAGGGCACCCCGGGCATGGTGATGGCGGTATTCACCCTGCCCAGCTATCCCTTGGTGTTCAAATTGATCCGCGACCGGTTTGCATGGCCCAAGACCATGAGCCGGCAGGACGTGGAGGACAAGTACGCGCTGGTGTTCAACCTGGACCGCATTGGCCGGCTGCTGGATGCGCAACCTTATCGCCACCTGCGTTTTCCGGTGGCGCGTTTCGCGCCGGCGTTGCTGGAGGAGCTGGTGCAGCAGTGTGGCAACAGCGTGGGTATCGATGGTGATGATCTGGTCATTTCGCTTTGTTATGTGCAGCGGCGTTTCCGCCCGCTGAACCTGTATCTGCGCGAGCAGGGCGCCGACGCCGCGCGCGCGGCGGCGCTGGACTACGCGCAGGCGATCCGCGACATGGCGTGCAACAACATCTTTCCCGGTGACATGCTGCTGAAGAACTTCGGCGTATCGCGCCACGGCCGCGCGGTGTTCTACGACTACGACGAGCTCTGCCTGGTCACCGACTGCAACTTCCGCATCTGGCCGCAGCCGCGCAGCGAGGAGGAGGCGCTGGCAAGTGAGCCGTGGTTCCACGTTGCCGCGAACGATGTTTTCCCTGAGCGTTTTGCCTTGTTCATGGGGCTGCCACGGCCGCTGCTGGAGCTGGTTCAGGAACGGCATGCCGAGTTGTTTGATCCGCTTTGGTGGCAAGACCTGCAGGCGGGTTTCAGGGCTGGGCGCTACAGCGACACGCCGCCCTATCCAAGGTCGCTGCGGCTGGCGTAATGCTTGTGGCGAGCCGCCCCCCTGCGTTCTAATCGGGGTCCATGCACAGGGAGATGTGAGATGCGACAGCTGATGACAGCCGCGCTGGTCGGAACGGCGCTGATGGTGGGGATGCCCCAGTTCGCCGTGGCCGATGACAGTGCCGCAAGCGGTGGGGGCATCCGCTCGGTGCGTGAGCGGGTCGAGAGCAGCATGGTGGTCCGAGGCAATCTCAGCATCGAAACCGATGGTTCGGTATCGGCCCTGCAGCTGGACAAGGAAGAAGCCTTGCCGGTTGGCGTGGTAAGCATGGTGCGCGATGCCGCCATGAAATGGCGGTTCGAACCGATTCTGCGCGAAGGAACTGCGGTACGCGCGCTGGCGCCAATGAGTCTGCGCGTCGTGGCCCGCAAGATCGACGGCGACCGCTATGAGATCAGCCTGCGCGGTATCAACTTCGCCCGGCTCGATGATGAGGATGACGCGGAGAACATCGCGCGCATCGAGATGAAACCACCGCGCTATCCCGAACAGGCATTCCGTGCCGGGGTGAGTGGCAGCGTCTATCTGCTGCTGAAGGTGGACCGCGATGGCAAGGTTGCAGATACCTTTGCCGAGCAGGTCAACCTGACCGTCCTGAGCAGGGAAAGTGAGCAGCGGTGGGCCCGCGACCTGCTGGCCAAGAGTGCATTGGCAGCTTCGAGGCGGTGGACGTTCCGGGTCCCCACGCAGGGCCCCAATGCGGCGCAGCCGTTTTGGGTTGTGCGGGTTCCCGTCAGCTATGCGCTGGATAGGGGCGCCGCCGAAGGCCAGGATGCAGGGCGGTGGGTGAGTTATGTCCCTGGGCCCCGTGAGCGAGCGCCTTGGCGTGATGATGCCGAACAGATCGGCTTCTCGCCGGATGCGCTGGTAGATGGCAGTGTCAATCTGGTCGACAACCGCGGCCCGCACCTGCTTACGCCGTTGCAGGGAGGTTGATCGGGGCAGCCGCCGCAGGAGCTTCTCCAACATGCAGCGGGCTTATCCCGAAAACAAAAGCCCCGCGTGAGCGGGGCTTTTGCGTGAAGGTGATTCCGGCAGGAATCAGCGCTTCATCGAACCGAAGAACTCGTCGTTGGACTTGGTGTTCTTCATCTTGTCGAGCAGGAATTCCATCGCGGCCATTTCATCCATCGGATGCAGCAGCTTGCGCAGGATCCAGATCTTCTGCAGCAGTTCCGGCTCGATCAGCAGGTCTTCGCGGCGGGTGCCGGAGCGGTTGATGTCGATGGCCGGGAACACGCGCTTTTCAGCGATGCGGCGGCTCAGGTGCACTTCGCTGTTGCCGGTGCCCTTGAACTCCTCGTAGATCACCTCGTCCATCTTCGAGCCGGTATCGACCAGCGCGGTGGCGATGATGGTCAGCGAACCGCCTTCCTCGACGTTACGCGCAGCACCGAAGAAACGCTTCGGGCGGTGCAGGGCGTTGGCGTCCACACCACCGGTGAGCACCTTGCCGGAGCTGGGTACCACGTTGTTGTAGGCACGGGCCAGGCGGGTGATCGAGTCCAGCAGGATCACCACGTCCTTCTTGTGCTCGACCAGGCGCTTGGCGCGCTCGATCACCATTTCGGCGACCTGCACGTGGCGCGCAGCCGGCTCGTCGAAGGTGGAGGAGACCACTTCGCCGCGCACGGTGCGCTGCATTTCGGTCACTTCTTCCGGGCGCTCATCGACCAGCAGCACGATCAGGTGCACGTCCGGGTGGTTGGTGGTGATGGCAGTGGCAACCTGCTGCATCATCATCGTCTTGCCGGCCTTGGGCTGGGACACGATCAGCGAACGCTGACCCTTGCCCTGCGGTGCCATCAGGTCGAGGATGCGGCCGGTGATGTCTTCCGAAGACCCGTTGCCGCGCTCCAGGGTGAAGCGGCGACGCGGGAACAGCGGGGTCAGGTTCTCGAACAGCACCTTGTTCTTCGACGCTTCCAGCGGCTCGCCGTTGATCGTGTCGATCGTGGACAGCGCGAAGTAACGCTCGCCATCCTTCGGGAAGCGGATGCGGCCGGACAGGTAGTCGCCGGTACGCAGGTTGAAGCGGCGGATCTGGCTGGGCGAGATGTAGGTGTCGTCCGGGCCGGCCAGGTAGCTGGCCTCGGCGGCACGCAGGAAGCCGAAGCCGTCGGGCAGGATTTCCAGCACGCCGTCGGCAGCGACGCCGTCGCCGTGACGGGTCAGCACCTTGAGCAGGGCGAAGATCACGTCCTGCTTGCGGGCACGGGCCACGCCTTCGGAGATCTGCAGCTGCTCGGCGATTTCCAGCAGCTTCTGCGCCGGCATCTTCTTCAGGTCGCTGAGCGAATAGACCGGGAAGCCTTCCGGCACGCTGGCCATCTGGCGCGGAACGAAATTCTCGTTACCGCCTTCGTTGCCCATGCCGTTGTCGTCACGCGGACGGTTGCGGTCACGGTCACGACGGTTGCGGAAACGGTCGCGGCGGTTGCCCTGGCCCTGTTGGCCCTGGCCACCTTGCTGGTTGTTGTAGCGCTGCTGGTTGTTGCCTTCGGCGCGGGATTCGCCGCCGTCCTGGGCATTGCCAGCGGCCGGCGCATCGTTGCTGCCGGTGTTTGCCGGGGCCGGGTTGGCGGCCGGGGCGGGTGCGGATTCAGCGGCGGGAGCCGGCGGCGGTGCCGGCGGGGCCGGCGGTGCCGCGACGGGCAGTGGCAGTGCCGGCTGGGCCGGGGCGCTGGCTGCGCTGTCGCCGACATCTGCGACCTTGGCGACACGCGGCTTGCGCACGCGCTTCTCGACAGGAGCGTCGGTGCTCCCGGTTTCGGAAGGAGTGTTCTCGGACAAGTGCTTGATTCCTCTCGCTTAGACGTGCGAGCGCCCTGCAGGGCGGCGAACTGGTTGGGAGTAATCCGGACGAGAACCCGTCCGGGGGGCGCGGCACGCGAATGCTGCCGGATGCAATGACACTATCACCGCAAAGCGCGGGCGCGCAAGCGCCCGGAAAACCTTGTTGGGCCGCGGTAAGGCAGGCGGCCCGGGTGGCCGGCGGCGGCGTGCCGCCGGACCGGATCGATCAGACCAGGGCCTTGTCGATCATCTGGCTCAGCTGGCCCTTGCCCACGGCGCCGATCTGGGTGGCCTGGATCTGGCCGTCCTTGAACAGCAGCAGCATCGGGATGGAGCGCACGTGGTACTTCACGGCGGTGGCACGGTGGTCGTCCACGTTCAATTTAACGATCTTCAGCTTGCCGTCATAGGCATCGGCCAGCTCGTCCAGGACCGGGGCGATCATCTTGCACGGACCACACCATTCCGCCCAGAAGTCCACCAGAACCGGTTCGCTGGACTGCAGGACGGCGCTGTCGAAGTCGGCGTCGCCGACGTGTAAAACCTTATCGCTCACTTGGAGTCTCCTGGTGCAATGCGACTACCCATGCCGGGTTGGCGGCCGCATTGCGGTAAACTGGGGCATTGCGCGGACAAAAGGGTACAGCCCAACGTCGCGCGACCCGGCGCAGGGGCCGCAGTGTGCGACGGTGCCCGAATCGATGCAAGCCGCCCGGCCTCACTGACCGGTTGGCACTACAAAGACAAAATCAATGAGCGACAAACCGCTAACCGACGTAACGTTTTCCTCCTTCGACCTGCAGCCCTCGCTGTTGGCGGGTCTTGAAGGCGCAGGCTTCACCCGCTGCACCCCCATTCAGGCGTTGACCCTGCCGGTGGCGCTGCCGGGCGGCGATGTTGCCGGCCAGGCGCAGACCGGTACCGGCAAGACGCTGGCGTTCCTGGTCGCCGTGGCCAACCGCCTGCTGACGCGTCCGGCGCTGGCCGACCGCAAGCCGGAAGACCCGCGCGCGCTGATCCTGGCCCCGACCCGCGAGCTGGCCATCCAGATCCACAAGGATGCGATGAAGTTCGCCGCCGACACTGGCCTGCGTTTCGCGCTGGTCTATGGCGGCGTGGACTACGACAAGCAGCGCGAACTGCTGCAGCAGGGCGTGGACGTGATCATCGCCACCCCCGGCCGCCTGATCGACTACGTCAAGCAGCACAAGGTGGTCTCGCTGCATGCCTGCGAGATCTGCGTGCTGGACGAAGCCGACCGCATGTTCGACCTGGGCTTCATCAAGGACATCCGCTTCCTGCTGCGGCGCATGCCCGAGCGCACCACGCGCCAGACCCTGCTGTTCAGCGCCACCCTCAGCCACCGCGTGCTGGAGCTGGCCTATGAGCACATGAACGAGCCGCAGAAGCTGGTGGTGGAGACCGAAAGCATCACCGCCGACCGCGTCCGCCAGCGCATCTACTTCCCGGCCGACGAAGAAAAGCTGCCGCTGCTGATCGGCCTGCTGTCGCGCAGTGAAGGCGCCCGCACCATGGTGTTCGTCAACACCAAGGTGTTCGTCGAGCGTGTTGCACGCGCGCTGGAAAAGGCGGGCTACCGCGTCGGCGTGCTGTCCGGCGACGTGCCGCAGAAGAAGCGCGAGAGCCTGCTCAACCGCTTCCAGAAGGGCCAGCTGGAAATCCTGGTGGCCACCGATGTGGCCGCCCGCGGCCTGCACATCGACGGCATCAAGTACGTCTACAACTACGACCTGCCGTTCGACGCCGAAGACTACGTGCACCGCATTGGCCGTACCGCACGTCTGGGCGAAGAGGGTGATGCGATCAGCTTCGCCTGCGAACGCTATGCGATGAGCCTGCCGGACATCGAGGCCTACATCGAACAGAAGATCCCGGTCGAAGCCGTCACCTCCGAACTGATGACCGCATTGCCGCGCCCTGAGCGCGCTCCGCTGCCCGAGGGTGAGGAAGGTGAAAGCGTTGGCGCGATCTTCCGTGAAGCGCGCGAGCAGAAGGCCGCTGACGACGCCCGTCGTGGCGGTGGTCGCTCGGGCGGCAAGCCGGGCGAGCGTCGTGGCGAACGCGGTGCCGATGGCAAGCCGCGTGGCCCGCGCAAGCCGCGTGCTGAAGGGCAGCCGGCCGCTGATGGCGTGGCCAAGCCGCCGCGTCCGGCCACCGATGCCGCACCGGGTGCCAACGGCAGCCCGGCGGTGGAAGGCGAGCGCGCACCGCGCAAGCGCCGCCGTCGTCGTCATGGTCGTCCGGTGGAGGGTGCCGAGGTCGCAACCGGCGCACCGGCAGCCGCTGCCTCCAACCACAATGGTCCGGTGCAGTTGCAGGTCAAGTCGATGCGCGGTGGCAACGACAATGATTCGTTCCTGACCCGCCTGGGCCGCAAGATCCGCCGGATGTTGTCCGGCAGCTGATTGCCGCGCGCCGCCTCCCCAGCGGGGAGGCCGGTTGATGCCGGGCGCTGCCCGGCACAGTCCCGCCTGTAGTGCCGAGCCATGCTCGGCATTGCCCCCTGCGGGTAAAGCCCCTGCCGAGCATGGCTCGGCACTACCGGTGGTTGCGACCGGATGTTCGTATGGCTGGCGCACCTCGATGCGGTCGCCCCAGCACCCAGCCGATGCTCCTGCGCAAATGCAGTACCGAGCCATGCTCGGCATTGCCCCCTGCCGGTAAAGCCCCTGCCGAGCATGGCTCGGCACGACAGGTGATGGTGGCCACTTCCCTGATGGCGACCGACCGCATCTCCGCAGCCCGCTCGCGCTCCTGCATAATCGGCGCCATGAGCGTTCTGCGTTTTGACAATGTCAGCAAACAATACGCCGGTGGCCACCAGGCGCTGGAGGATGTCAGCTTCGAGGTGGCCGACGGCGAGATGCTGTTCGTCACCGGGCATTCCGGTGCCGGCAAGAGCACCCTGCTCAAGTTGATCCACCTCAGCGAGCGTCCCAGCCGTGGCGCGGTGCTCTTTGGCGAACGCAACCTGCTCAAGGTGCGTGGCGGCAAGGTTGCCCTGCATCGGCGCGAGGTGGGCGCGGTGTACCAGGACCACCGCCTGCTGGTGGATCGCAGCATCGGCGAGAACGTCATGCTGCCGCTGCTGCTGCGCGGCGACCGCCGTGCCGACAGCAGCAAGCGGGTGCGCTCGGTACTCGAACGCATGGGCCTGGGTCACCGTGAGAAGGCATTGCCCAGCGAACTGTCTGCCGGTGAGCAGCAGCGCGTGGGTATCGCCCGCGCCATTGTTGCCGAACCCAAACTGCTGGTGGCCGACGAACCCACCGGCAACCTCGATCCAACCCTGGCCGCCGAGATCATGGCGCTGTTTGCCGAGCTGCCTTCACGCGGCACCAGCGTGCTGGTGGTCAGCCACGACCTGGCGCTGATCAAGCAGATGCGCAAGCGCGTGCTGATCCTGGACCATGGCCGCCTGGTGGATGACATCTCGCCGCATGAGCTGGCGGAGTGAACTAGCACGATGAGCAAGACAGCCAATACCGAAGCCGTGGCGCCATCGCGCCTGGGCACCTGGATCAACCATCACCTTCACAGCATCGTCTTCAGCCTGGGCCGCGCCGTGCGCAAGCCCTGGGCCACTGCGCTGACGGTGGCGGTGATGGCGCTGGCGCTGGCCCTGCCATTGGGCCTGTCGATCGCCCTGGACAACCTGAAGGTGTTTGCCGGCAGCGTGCAGCAGTCGCGAGACATCAACCTGTTCCTGAAGCCCTCGCTGGATGCAGCTGCAGCGCAGGCGCTGTCCAGGACCGTGGCCGAGCGCCCGGACGTGGCCGGCGTGGTGTTGCGTACGCCCGAAGAAGGGCTGGCAGAGCTGCGCCAGAATGCCGGGCTGGGCGAGGCGATCGATGCCTTGGGTGACAACCCATTGCCGAGCCTGTTGATCGTCACCCCGGCCGATGGTGACGACGCGGCGTTGGCCAAATCACTGGAGGCCTTGCCGCAGGCCGATCTGGTCCAGCACGACGCATTGTGGCGGCAACGCCTGGATGGCTGGCTGAGCTTTGGTGCCCGCTTGGTCCAGGTGCTGTCGGCGCTGCTGGGGCTGGGCGCTGCCCTGGTGGTCGGCAACACCGTGCGCCTGGACATCCAGGCACGCCGCGAGGAAATCGGCGTGCTGCAGTTGCTGGGCGCCAGTGACGGCTTCATCCGCCGCCCGTTTGTCTACCTGGGCGCGTGGTACGGGCTGGGTGCCGGCGTCGTGGCATTGGCGCTGATCGGTGTTTGCGGGCTGGCCCTGCGGGCGCCCCTGGCCGAACTGTCACAAAGTTACGGCAGTCCCTTTGTCCTGCACGGACTGGATGCCTTCCATTCGGTGATGGTGCTGGTCGGCACCACGATCCTGGGCTGGTTGGGCGCATGGCTGGTTACCGGCCATTTCCTCAGGCAGACTCGACCGACTGAAACCTGAGGCGCGCATGTCCACGCAAGAGCTCAAGCACCTGATCAGCGATGCCCCGCGGGTAATGGTGGTCGATGGTTCCAAACTGGTAAGGCGCCTGATCAGCGATGTGCTCAAGCGCGAACTGCCCGACGTGGATGTGATCGGCTGTGCCAGCATCGAGGAAGCACGCCTGGCGCTGGCCGAAGGCCCGGTGCACCTGGTCACCACCTCGCTGGCATTGCCCGATGGCGATGGCCTGGCGTTGGCGCGCAGCGTGCGCGAGGCTGCCGGGCAGGCTTATGTGCCGGTGATCGTGGTCTCCGGCGACGCCCAGCAACATCTGGAACAACGCCGTTTCACCGAGTACGTCACCGACTACTTCGACAAGGCGCTGGGCCATGAGGCCTTGGCCACTTTCATCCGTGGCTACGTGCAGCCCGAGCCGGTGGACGATGCCACCGTGCTGTACGTGGAAGACAGCCGCGTGGTGGCTGAGGCGACCAAGCGCATGCTGGAGAGGCACAAGCTGCACGTGCTGCATGTACTGACCGCCGAAGATGCGTTCTCGCTGCTGACCGCCGAGTCGCTGGGCAGGACCACCCGTCAAGTGGACCTGGTGCTGACCGACGTCACCCTGAAGGGTGAGTTGAGTGGCCGTGACGTGGTCGAACGCATTCGTGTCGACTTCGGCTACGGCAAGCGGCGCATGCCGGTGCTTGTAATGACCGGTGACGGCAACCCGCACAACCAGTCCGCGCTGCTGCAATCCGGTGCCAATGACCTGGTGCAGAAGCCCATCGAAGAACGCCTGCTGGTGACCAAGGTGCTGTTCCAGCTGCGGCTGGCGCGCATGGCGCAGCCGGCTGTCACGTTGTGAGCGACGAAGCCGGCCAGATCCAGCTCGAGCCGAGCTGGAAGGCGCGTATCGGGGATTGGCTGCTGCGGCCGGAGATGCGCGAGCTGTCAGCCTTCCTGCGCAAGCGCAAGGCCGATGGCGCACATGTGTTTCCACCTGGCCCGCAGATCTTCGCCGCGTTCGACGCCACACCGTTCGAGCAGGTCAAGGTGGTGGTGCTGGGCCAGGACCCGTACCACGGCTATGGCCAGGCGCACGGGCTGAGCTTCTCGGTGCCGCCCGGTATCCCGGTGCCGCCGTCGCTGTTGAACATCTATAAAGAGATCGAGGCCGATCTGGCCATCCCACGCGCTGACCATGGCTGCCTGCTGCCGTGGGCGCGGCAGGGTGTGTTGTTGCTCAATGCCGTGCTGACGGTGGAAGAGGGCAAGGCTGGCGCCCATCAGGGCCGGGGCTGGGAGGGCTTCACCGACCACGTGGTCGACGTGCTCAACCGCGAGCGCGAAGGCCTGGTGTTCCTGTTGTGGGGCGCCTATGCCCAGCAGAAGGGCAAGGTCATCGACACCCGCCGCCACCGCGTGCTGAAGGCCCCGCATCCCTCACCGTTGTCGGCGCACCGGGGTTTCCTCGGCTGCCGGCATTTCTCGCAGACCAACGACTACCTGGCCCGCCACGGGCTGGCCCGGATCGACTGGCGTCTGCCGCCTGCGGGTGAGCTGACGCCGGCACCGGCTGGCCGCTGAATCGTCCTGATTTCTGTCATATCGCCGTGACCTAGGCTTTGCTACCTTTGCGGTGTTGGGAATGCCTACGTTGCTGTCGCCTATTCAGGTTTTACCTCGAGTTTGCGAACAAAAACAGAACGCTGGAACTTTTTCTGTACTGAGCAGTCCAATAGTTCGACTGCTAAGATGAGGTCCTATGAACCTGAACACCTCCACTGCCCTAGTGGCAAACAATCTCCCGATTCCCAGTGCGCTCGGTTCGCTGGACGCCTACATCGGTGCCGTGCACCAGATCCCGGTGCTGTCGGTCGATGAGGAACAGGAACTGTCGCGCCGTTTTCGTGACGCGCAGGATCTGAACGCTGCACGTGAGCTGGTGCATTCGCACCTGCGCTTCGTCGTGCACGTCGCCCGCGGTTACAACGGTTACGGCCTGCAGCTGGGCGACCTGATCCAGGAAGGCAATATCGGCCTGATGAAGGCGGTCAAGCGCTTCGACCCCGACATGGGCGTGCGCCTGGTGTCCTTCGCCGTGCATTGGATCCGTGCCGAGATGCACGAGTTCATCCTCAAGAACTGGCGCATCGTCAAGGTCGCCACGACCAAGGCGCAGCGCAAGCTGTTCTTCAACCTGCGCAAGTCCAAGACCCGCCTGGGCTGGATGAACGCTGCCGAGGTCAGCGCAGTTGCCAAGGATCTGAACGTCTCCGAGCGTGAAGTAATGGAGATGGAATCGCGTCTGTCCGGCCGTGACATCGGTTTCGATGCACCGTCCGATGACGACGACGATCATGCGCCGCCGTCGCCGGCTGCGTACCTGGTCGCACGCGATGAAGATCCGTCGCAGGCCTATGAGCGTGAGGACAGCGAAGACAACCAGCTGAGCCTGCTGCGTGAAGGCCTGGCCAAGCTTGACCAGCGTTCGCGCGACATCATCGCCCGCCGTTGGTTGGATGCCGACAGCAAGGTGACGCTGCAGGAACTGGCCGATGAGTACGGCGTATCGGCCGAGCGCATCCGCCAGATCGAAGCGAACGCGCTGAAGAAGATGAAGGCATTGTTCGCCGCCTGAGCAAGGCCGCAACGATGAAAGCCAAAGGCCCGGGGAAACCCGGGCCTTTGCGTTTGTAGTGCCGAGCCATGCTCGGCAAGGGCCTTATGCAAGGTGCATCGTTGCCGGTAAAGCCCCAGCCGAGCAATGAAACACCCGGGCTACCTGAAGGTCGCTCCGAAGGGCCGGTAATCGGTAGTGCCGAGCCATGCTCGGCAAGGGGCGTCATGCACGAACCTGCCGTCGCCGGTAAAGCCCTGCCGAGCATGGCTCGGCACTGCGGGGGATCGGCTTACAGCGGTGTACCGGCATCCCGTGTAAATTCTGCATTCCTTATCCCGCCGGACCTGACGATGAAAGGAAACTGCCTGTGTGGTGCAGTCGAAGTGATCGCCAATGACCGTTCCGAAATCGGTCTGTGTCATTGCAGCATGTGCCGGCGTTGGTCCGGCGGTCCGTTGTTCGCCGTGCATTGCGATGCGCAGGTGCAGGTCATCGGCGAGACGGTGAAACGCTACCGTTCCTCGGATTGGGCCGAGCGCGGTTTCTGTGGGCAATGCGGTACGCACCTGTATTACCGGCTGGTGCCGGATGGCGAATACTTCGTGCCCGCCGGCGTGTTCCAGGATCACGCTTTCGAACTTGCCAGCCAGATCTTCATCGACGAAAAACCGCCGTACTACGACCTGGCCAACCAGACGCCGACGCTGACCGGGCGCGAAGTATTCGAACAGTTCGCCAACGGCAGCAGCTGACCGTTGGCGAGATGACGGTCAGCTGGCAGGCTCCTTGCTGTCGTCCTCGTCGGCATCGCCGAGGATGATGCGCGCGCTGCGCTGGTAGCTCCAATACGCCACCGCCCAGTTCAGCAGCACCACCAGCCGGTTGCGGAAGCCGATCAGGAAGAACACGTGCGCGGCCAGCCAGAACCACCACGCCAACAGGCCTGACAGCTGCAGCTTGCCGACGTGGACGATGGCCGCCATGCGGCCGATGGTGGCCAGGTTGCCCTGGTCGTTGTAACGGAACGCGGCAGGCGCCGGCTTGCCGGCAAGACGGGCGCTGATCACCTGCGCCACGTATTTGCCCATCTGCTTGGCCGCCGGCGCCACCCCGGGCACCGGCCGGCCATTGGCCTGGGTCAGTGCGACCAGATCGCCGCCGACGAAGATCTCCGGGTGGCCGGGAAGGGTGAGGTCGGGTTCGACCAGCACGCGGCCGGCGCGGTCCAGCGGCACGTCCAGCGTGCGCGCCAGCGGTGAGGCGGCCACGCCGGCGGCCCATACCACCGTGCGTGCCGGTACATGCGTGTCGCCGAGCTGGAAGCCCTGTCCGTCGATATGGCTGACGGGGGTGCCGGTGAGCACCTCTACACCCAGTTTTTCCAGTTGGCGACGGGCCTTCAGCGACAGTACCTCCGGGAACGAGGACAACACGCGCGGCCCGGCTTCCACCAACCGCACCTTGGCATCGGCCGGGTTGATGTGGCGGAACTCGTTCTTCAGCGTGTGGCGGGCGATTTCGGCCAGGGTGCCAGCCAGCTCCACCCCGGTGGGGCCGCCGCCGACGATGGCGAAGCTCAGCCATGCCGCGCGCTTGGCCGGGTCGGGCTCGGCCTCGGCGCGTTCGAAGGCCAGCAGCAGTTTGCGGCGCAGGTAGAGCGCGTCATCCAGCGTCTTCAGGCCGGGCGCATCGTCGGCCCATTCGTCGTGGCCGAAATAGGCGTGGGTGGCGCCGCTGGCGACCAGCAGCATGTCGTAGCCGATGGTGCTGCCATCACTCAACCGCACGTGCCTTGCCTGCTTGTCGATGGCCACCACCTCGCCCAGCCGGACCTCGATGTTGCGTTGCTTGCCAAGGATATGCCGCAGCGGCGCGGCGATATCCGGCGACGACAGGCCGGCAGTGGCGACCTGGTAGAGCAGGGGCTGGAACAGATGGTGATTGCGGCGGTCGACCAGGGTGATGCGCAAGGGCGCATCGGCCAGCGCCCGGCTGGCCCAGAGTCCGGCGAAACCTCCGCCGACGACGACAAGGTGGGGGTGTTGCGGCATGACGTACTCCGGTGGGGCCGGTGAACCGGCCGTGGGGGCGGGTTGTCAGCGCCCATCATCGCATTGATGTGCATTGAAACAGCGATGACCGATACTGGCGGTCAGCTTGCCGCCATGGAGTCGCCCCGTGTCTGAGCCAGAGAAGCGCATCGCATTGTTGATCGATGCCGATAACGCCCCCTCGTCAAAGATCGACGAGATTCTTGTGGAAGTGGCCGCGTTCGGCGTGGCCAATGTGCGCCGTGCCTACGGCGACTGGAAAAATCCGCGGCTGAAGGGCTGGGAAAGCGTGCTGCATGAGTTCGCGATCCGGCCGATCCAGCAGTTCGCCTATTCCAAGGGCAAGAATGCCTCGGACATGGCGATGGTGGTCGATGCGATGGACCTTCTGTACGCGCGCAACCTGGACGGCTTTGCGATTGTCTCCAGCGATGCCGACTTCACCCCGCTGGTGATGCGCATCCTCACCGATGGCGTGAAGGTCTACGGCTTTGGTGAGCAGAAGACGCCGTTGGCCTTCGTCAATGCCTGTTCGAAGTTCATCTACCTGGAAGCGCTGGGCAACGAAGTGGTCGACGCTGTCGCCCCCGAGACGACAAGCGTGGCGGCATCCACGACGGCTGCCGAAACCAGCGATGAGCCGGCCGCACCGATCACGCCGCGACCGGGCAATGAACTGCGCGGGGATACGCGTTTGCTCAACCTGCTGCGTGGTGCGGTGGATGCCGTCGCCGACGAGCAGGGCTGGGCCCTGCTCAGCGCCGTGGGCAACCAGATCGCCAACCGCGCATCGTTCGATTCGCGAAACTATGGCTATCGCAAACTTAGTGACCTGATCGCGGCGATCGGCTTGTTTGAGGTCAAGCGCGCGGGAAAGTCCTCGGCCGTGCGCGCGCTACCGCGCAAGCGCAGCCAGGAAGACAACCCGAATGTAGGCAATGAAAGGAGCAGCTGAATGTTGAAGATCTGGGGCCGGCGCAATTCCAGTAATGTGCGCAAGGTGTTGTGGTGTGCGGAGGAGATCGGCCTGCCCTATGAGTCGATCGAAGTGGGCGGCGCATTTGGTGGGACGCAATCCGCCGAGTATCTGGCAATGAACCCGAACGGATTGGTACCGGTGATCGAGGATCACGGTCTGCCGGTGTGGGAATCCAACGCTATCGTCCGTTACCTGAGTGCGCGCTATGCACTGGACGTGCTTTACCCGGCGGACCCCATCGCGCGTGCGCGCAGCGAGCAGTGGATGGACTGGACCACGTCGAGTTTTGCGGTGGCTTTTCGTGACCTTTTCTGGGGCGTGGTGCGTACCGCGCCGGCGGATCGGGATGAAGCCCGCATCGCAGCGGCACTGCTGCGCTGTGGTGAGCTGTTGAGCGTGGCCGATGCGGAACTGGCTACCCAGCCATGGTTGTCTGGCGAGCACTTTGCGATGGGTGATATTCCGTTGGGTGCGTTCATCTACGCATGGTTTGAAATGCCGATCCAGCGCCCGGAGCTGCCGCATCTGGCAGCGTGGTACGCGCGGTTGCAGCAGCGGCCTGCGTATCGGAAGGGAGTCGTGACGGCGTTGACGTGAGTTGATTGCGGATTCTTGAACGCAGGAACGCAGGAACGCAGGAACGCAGGAACGCAGGAATGCGGGAACCCAGGAACGCAGGAATGCAGAAGCGCAGGAATGCAGAAGCGCAGGAGCGCAGGAGCGCAGAAATGCTAGCCCCTCTCCCGCGTGCGGGAGAGGGGTTGGGGTGAGGGGAGCTTTTGATTCTTGCCTTGTGTTTTTTCGGCAGGAGAAGCTGTAGCAAGAGCAAGAGCAAGAGCAAGAGCAAGAGCGCCCCCATCCGCCCCCCCGGCACCTTCCCCCGCAAGCGGGAGAAGGGAAAGCGGCTTCCTTCGATCTTTGCGGTAACTGCAAAGGCCACAACAACAGCAACAACAACAACAGCAACAGCAACTGCAACATCAACAGCAACAGCAACAGCAACAGCAACAGCAACAGCAACAGCAACAGCCCCTCATCCGCCACCCCCCTTCGCGGGGGCACGCTCTTCGGGCACCTTCCCCCGTAGGCGGGAAAAGGGAATGCGATGTCCTTCAGCCGTTGGCGCAAAGAAAAAGCCGCGCTGTTGCCAGCGCGGCTTCTCATTACCTCCGTGCGCTGGGCACGGTACAGCAGCCTTAGAACTTCCAGTTCACGCCGAAATAGACCACACGGCCCGCGTAACCGTTGGAGTAGAAACGGGCCTTGGTGTCGTTGCCCAGGTGGGTGCGCGTCTCTTCCTTGGTCAGGTTCAACACCGAGGCGCTCAAACTCAGCGCCGGGGTGATGTTGTAGGCGGCGTTCAGATCGATCTGCTGGTAGGGCTCCTGGTAGAGGTTCAGGCCGCTGACCAGGCCCTGCACCACTTCGCCGCGGCGGTTCCACGAGGCGCGCAGCAGCAGCTTTTCAACTTCATAGAACACGGTGAAGTTGGCCTGGTTCTCGGCGCTGCCAACCAGCGGTGACTTGCCGATCTCGGTGCCGTCTTCCAGGGTAATGGCCGCTTCGTTGGTGTCGTTCCAGGTGTAGTTCGCCTGGAAGCCGAGGCCGAAATCCAGCGTGTGCTGGGCGTAGAACTCCAGGCCCTGCGATACCGCATCACGACCACCGGCGGTGGTGGAGTAATTCTGCACGACCACGCTCTGACCGCCGACGTTCTGGGTGACGTCCTGCACCACTGGTACCGAGAAGTTGCTGACGTCCTTGCGGAACAGGCCCAGGCCCAGCACCGAGCCGGGCTGGAAGTACCACTCCAGGCCGATATCGTACTGGGTGGCCTTGTAGGCTTCCAGGTTCTTGTTGCTGCCCGAACCGTACCAGCCCTGCTCACTGGCGCCACCGGTGAGGCGGCGGTCGTTGACGTATTCGGAGCTGAAATACTCCAGGCTGCCCGGTGAGGCGATGCTGTTGTAGCTCGGGCGCGCGATCACCTTGGAGGCCGCCGCGCGCAGCAGCAGGTTGTCGGTCAGGTCATAGGCAAGGTTGAAGCTGGGCAGGACGTCGGTGTAGCTGCGGTCCAGGCCGGTGACCGCGAACGACTCCACGCGCGCTTCGCTGTCGGAGAGGCGCCAATAGCCCTCGGTGCCGCAGTAGGTACGCGGCGGCGCGCCGCCAGGTACCGCCGCGCCGGCCTGGCAGGCCAATGGGTTGCCGTTGGCGTCGTCGTAGAAGTAGTCGTTGTACGAGGTGACCTTGTCGGTGGAGTCGGCATGTTGGCGGGTGCTGACCACACGCACGCCGACATTGCCGCGCAGGCGTTCGGTGCGGAAATTGGCCTGCAGGTAGGTCGAGTAGATCTTTTCGTCCACGTTGTAGACGAAGTTGTCCTCATTGCGGGTCTGCATGCCCCCGTAGGTCTTGTTGAGATACGAGATGTAGGCCGGGTAGTTGATGGCCGGGAACGCGCTTGAATTGATACCGCCAGCCAGGTTGCCCATGCCGTAGATGAAGTCGGGCGAGAACTGCAGGGCGGTGTCGTTGCAGCCGCCGTTCCAGTAGCGATTCTCGTAGTCGCTGGCATCGGTGCCGGGGCAGGCCCAGTAGCTGTTGCCGGTGCTGCGATGGATGCCGCCGTCACGGTATTTGACACCGAACTGCAGCGATTCCAGGAAGCCGGAGTCGTTGTGCCAGGTGGTATCGATCTGGGCGTACTTCTGCTCGTTGGTGTTGCGGGTCCATGACGAGCCGGTGGAGCCGAGGTCGACCTGCAGGATGCCGTTCTTCAGGTTCTGCATCAGTTCCGGCGAGAACGCCATCGACGGCGTGCCGGTCAGGTTCCAGGAGCTGGCCAGGTTGCCCAGGTTCCAGCTGCCGTCGGCATTCTGGCTACGTGGCTTGAGCGGTACCGAGAACTGCAGCGACGGGCCGCCCTTGGCCCAGGTGCGCCCGCCCTTGAAGGCGATGTCGACCGACTCGCCGCGCCATTCGGCGGAGAAATCGGCGGTCTGCGACAGGGCTTTTTCGAGGTTGTAGCTGCCGGTGATCTGCGGGGTGGGAATGGTGCAGTCATCCGAGCCCCAGCCACCCGGCGCCATGCCGCCGGCGGCAGCGTCGTCCTCGCTGCAGTAGTAGGCCTTGCCCGGGTGCTTGCTGTAGTCGGCGCCGGTGACGATGGTGCCACTCGGGTCCAGGGTCAGCCCGTCGAGCAGGCGCCCGCCGGCCCAGTTGCCGTCGCCCCAATAGCGGGCAATGTTCCATTCCGGCACTTTGATGGTGTGCGTCTGGGAGTCCTGCGACAGATCGAAGCGGAAGTAATTCGCGGTCAGGGTGAGGTTGTCCAGCGGCTTGAACTGCAGGGTTATCTGGCCACCCTTGCGCTCGCGTTCCTCGTCCGTGACGTCGAGGTTCACCGAGGTCGGCATCATGAAGCCGGTGTAGTACTTGCCGTTCTGGTCGTAGAAGCCGGTACCGCCCCACCAGTTGGAATTGAAGTCGGAGGGGTTGCCGTGGACGTCAACCGCAGTGCCACCTTCGTCACGGCCATACCAGGACCAGCCTTCGGTGCTGGCGCCCATGGTGCGGGTGGTGCGCTTCTGGTCGGTGTAGCCGACGAACACACCGAAGCGCTCGTCCTTGTCGTGCCAGGAATAAGAGGCGGAGAGCTGACCGTCGGTCTTCTTGGTGGTGTCGGCCCAGGTCCCTTCAACGGAGACGAAGCCAGTGTTGGCTTCCATGTCCAGCGGGCGACGCGTATGCAGGATCACCGTACCGCCGATGCCACCTTCGTCGATGCGCGCCTCCGGCGACTTGAACAGCTCGGCGCTGCCCAGCATGTTCGACGGCAGCAGCGTGTAGTTGAACGAACGGGTGGGGTCGCCATTGGATTCGGCGGTGGCCACGTAATTGCCGTTCAACTCGGTCAGGGTCAGCTCCGACGACAGGCCGCGCACGCTGACGTTCTTACCTTCGCCACCGTCGCGGGTGATGATCACGCCTGGAACGCGCTGCAGCGCGTCGGCCACGTTCTTGTCGGGGAATTTGCCAACGTCTTCTGCAGTGATCACTTCGACCACGGC
The DNA here is from genome assembly GCF_032061965.1 of Stenotrophomonas sp. GTDB lineage: Bacteria > Pseudomonadota > Gammaproteobacteria > Xanthomonadales > Xanthomonadaceae > Stenotrophomonas. Next base: position 175,014 of record NZ_DAMBEF010000002.1, read on the forward strand.
ATTGGCATCGCGCTTTTGCTCAAGGCTCTTTTCGATGGCGTAGCGATAGCCGGTGACGGTGACGGCGTCGAGCGTAGTGGCATCGGCGCTGCTGTTGGTGGTCGCCTGCTGCGCGAGCGCAACGCCGGGTACGGCGGCGACGGCGAACAAGGCCACGGCAATGGCGGCGGACAAAGCGTCGCGGCCCTGCTTGGGGTTGATCTGTTTCATTCCACTCTCTCCCTCTCCTGGATTGAATTTTCTACTGAAACCTTGAGTTGTATCGATCTAAAAGCGTGTGAAACCGGCCTTGTTGCTTGCATTCGCATTGCACATGGCAAGCGCATGCAGGAGGTGCCGTTGCCGCGATCGTGGGGGTGTCGATTTGGATCGATCTAAACGATTGGCGCGCATTTTTTAGCACAGGCTCGGGGCGGACGCATGTTGCTGCGCAATATGGCGCGGCCGGACGGAGCGGGCGGGGTGGGGTGAGGGCGGTGGGGTTGGCGGGCAGAGGGTAGTGCCGAGCCATGCTCGGCAGGGGCCTTACCGGGAAAGCCTCTGCCGAGCATGGCTCGGCCCTACACCCCCACCTTTGCCGCAGGCAAGGGGGAGGGCTGGGGAGGGGCTGGCTTTTGTGCGGGATTGTCGGGAAAGCCTCTGC
>NZ_DAMBEF010000002.1:175756-227367 GCF_032061965.1 Stenotrophomonas sp.
GGGGAGGGCTGGGGAGGGGCTGGCTTTTGTGCGGGATTGTCGGGAAAGCCTCTGCCGAGCATGGCTCGGCACTACGCCCCCTCCCTTTGCCGCAGGCAGGGGGAGGGCTGGGGAGGGGGTGGCTTTTGTGCCGGATTGTGGGGAAAGCCCCTGCCGAGCATGGCTCGGCACTACCGGGGGTTCTGCTGCGATGTTGCGCCGCAGAATGCGTTGGACGAAATCCTCATGCTTTACTTGGATCGATCTAAATTTTCAGCAATGTGATTCGGGGGAAGCAGTTGGGGCTGCGCAGGGCGCGCCTCTGGATGCTGCAAGTCACTGAAAACATGGCTGGAAAGCGCTTCGAATGGCCCGCGTTTGGGTGCTTGATCCGCCAGCCGCTGTCGTGACGGCTGCCGGGGCAGGCGCCGGGCCGCCCGTTTTGCTGATGCCTGGCATCTCTCCCCCGTTCTGCAAGGAACGGGCTGGGTATCAGCGGCCCGGCTTGCCCGGGCCAACCTTTGCCGTACCAACATCGTTGCCGTAACGACCGACCCAAGGATCCAAGACATGAGCCGATCGCCGTCCACCGCCCATTCCAATCGCCCTGTGGCAATGGCCGCTTGCTTGCTGGCGCTGAGCTTCGCGCCGCTGTTGCAGGCTGCACCGTCAGTCGCGCTGGAACGTGAGGTCAACACCTTCATCGGCAGCAAGGATGACGGCAACACCTTCCCGGGCGCGTCTGCACCGTTTGGCCTGATCCAGGTCAGCCCGATCGGCAGCCACTACTCGGGTTGGCGCTATGACGACGAGAAGATCCGTGGTTTTGGTCATTCCTTCATTTCCGGCGCGGGTTGCTGGGAGCAGGGCGGGCAGGTGTCGGTCTTGCCGGTGACCGGCAGCATCGGCCCGGGCGGTGATTTCGATACCAAGGACCCCAAGCGCTTCGATCACAAGAGCTACGCCTCGGCCTACAGCCATGATGGCGAAGTAGGGCAGGCCGGCTACTACAAGGTCCGGCTGACCGACTACCGCGGCATCGACGTGGAAACCACCGCGCTCACCCGTGCCGCCGCCGAGCGCTACACCTTCAGCGCCGGCGTCAGCGAAGGCCAGGTGCTGGTCAATGTGGCCCAAGCCAACGAGCGGCATTCGGTGATCGGCAGCGTCATCGATGTGGTCGGCGACCGCGCGGTGGAAGGCAAGCTGGTCACCAAGAGTTTCTGCGGCGGCCACCAGTACACGACGTGGTTCCGCATCGAGTTCGATCGTCCGTTCAAGGCGCATGGCACCTGGGGCGAGCAAGGCGGCCTGCCCGGTGCGCGTCACAGCATGGAAGGCGAGGCCAAGCCCAATGGTGCGTGGTTGAGCTTTGACCTGGCCGATGGCCGCAGCGTCACCGCCACCAGTGCGATCTCGCATGTGGATGCCGAAGGTGCACGCAACAACCTGCGCAGCGACGGCATGCAGGGCGGCAAGCTGCTGGGCTTCGATCGCATGCGCGCGCTGTCGCAGGCGCAATGGCGCGAGCAGCTGGCCAGCGTCAAGGTCGAAGGCGCGAGTGCCGATGACCGCAGCGTGCTGTACACCGCGCTGTACCACGCGTTGTTGCAGCCGATGACCGGCAGCGACGCCGATGGTCGCTACCGCGGTTATGACGACGGGATTCATCGTGCCGATGGTTGGACCTACTACGAGTATTTCTCGCTGTGGGATACCTACCGCACGCAGAACCAGTGGCTGGCGCTGACCCGCCCGGATGTTGCCCGCGATATTGGCCGCAGTCTGCTGGCCATCAACGAACAGGGCGGCTGGCTGCCGCGTTGGGGCTATGCCAACTTCGAAACCAATGTGATGACCGGCGACCCGGTAACGCCGTTCATGGTCGACCTGTGGCGCTTCGGCGCGCTGCAGGGCCGCGAGGCGGAAGCCTGGGGTGCGCTGCGCCGCAATGCCTTTGAAATGCCGCCGATCAACTCGCGCCATGCCGGTCGTTCCGGCAATGCCAGCTATCTCGCTAACGGCTATGTGGGTTACGACCGCGCCTTCCCGTCCAAGGGCATGGACGTGGATCCGCATCATGGTGGTTCGGCAACGCTGGAATACGCGCTGGCCGATTGCGCATTGGCGCAGATGGCCGATGGCCTCGGTCATGCCGACGATGCAGCTACCCTGCGTGCTCGCGGCGGCAACTGGCACAAGGTGTGGGATGCGGATGTGCGTGATGCTGAAACCGGATTCACCGGCTTCCCACGTCCGCGCGACGAGAACGGCAAGTGGTATACGCCGGCCGATGGCCATTACAGCCCGCGCTCGCAGCACGGCTTCCACGAAGGCACCGGCTGGCAGTACCAATGGTTGGTGCAGCAGGACGTGCCGGGCATGCTGCAGGCCATGCATGGCCGCGAGCAGACCGGCAAGCGTCTGGATGCCTTCTTCGCCTACGACGCACTGCTGCAGGCGCCGCTGACCGCCGCGCGCAAGGAGTGGGTGGTCGGCCCGTACAGCTATTACAACCAGTACCGCTACAACCCCAACAACGAGCCGGACCTGCATGCGCCGTGGATGTATACCCTGATCGGCCAGCCGTGGAAGACCGCCACCGTGGTCCGCGCTGCGCAGCAGCTGTTCACCAATGCGCCGAACGGCGTCACCGGCAATGACGATCTGGGCACGATGTCGGCCTGGTACCTGTTCAGCGCGCTGGGCCTGTACCCGGCGGTGCCAGGCAGTGGCCAGTTCCTGCTGCATGCGCCGCGCTACAGCAAGGCCGAGATCAGCCTGGGCAATGGCCGTCGTTTGACCTTGCAAGCCCCGGGCGCCGACCCGCGCAGCCTGCAGTACATCCAGGGTGTGCAGGTCGATGGCAAGCCACAGGCGGCTGTATGGCTGGACTGGCAGCGCCTGCAGCAGGGCGGCAACGTGCGTTTCGAGCTGGGCACGCAGGCGCCGGAACAGGGCTGGGGCACGGCCCAGGCCGACCTGCCGGTGTCCTATTGCGCTACTCCGGGCAGCGCCCAGCCGTGAGCATGGCGGGCGCCAAGGGCAACAAGAAGGGGCAGGGCACCGCAAGCGGTGGCCTTGATCCTTTAGGCTTGGCGCATTCCGCAACCGTAGTCGAGCCGATGAAAGACACTCCACCTGGCGCCAAGGGCGCTCGCAAGGCCGGCCAACGTGCGGTCACCGTCACCGACATCGCGCAGGCGGTAGGTGTGTCGCGTGCAACCGTCTCGCTGGTGTTGCGCGGCAGTCCGCTGGTCAATGTAGATACCCGCGCCAAGGTCGAGGCCGAGCTGCGCAAGCAACGCTATGTCTACAACCGTACCGCCGCCAACCTGCGCCGTCGTACCTCTTCGTCGATCGCACTGGTGATCAATGACCTGTCCAACCCGTTCTTTGCCGAGTTTGCGTCCGGCGTGGACGAGGCACTGGGTGGCAAGGGTTATGTGACATTGCTGGGCAGCACCGGCGAATCGCCGCAGCGACAGCAGGCCGTACTGAGCACCTTGATGGAGCACACCCCCACCGGCTTCATCCTGTCGCCCGCCGAAGGCAGCGATGCCGGCGAGCTGCGCCAGGTATTGGGGGCGCACGCCAACGTGTTGCTGTTCAACCGCGAACTGGCGGGCGCGCAGTGGGACTTCCTCACCTTGGACAACCAACAGGGCGCCTACATGGCCACCCGGCACCTGATCGAACGCGGTCATCGTGATGTTGCTTTCTTCGGCGGGCATGCGGCGTCCAGCTCCTGCGCGCAGCGCCGGCTGGGGTACCAGCAGGCCCTGCGCGAGGCCGGTTTGCCGGTGCACGCCGAATGGATGATCGAGTCCGCTCCCAATCGACTGGAAGCCGCTGCGCGTACCGGTGAATTGTTCGAAAGCGCACAGGCCCCCAGTGCGGCGGTCTGCTACAACGACACGGTTGCTTTGGGTCTGATGCTGGGCCTTACCTCGCGTGGAATACGGCCCGGTGGCGATTTCGCTGTCACCGGCTTCGATGATATCTCCGAGGCCGCAGTCGCATTCCCGCCCTTGACCACGCTTACCGCTGATCCTCGTGAACGTGGCCGCCAAGCCGCAGCGTTGCTGTTGCAACGCCTCGACAACCCCGATGCAGCGCCGATGCGCACCGTTGCCCCGGTGCAGCTGCGGATCCGTGAAAGCAGTGCCGCAAGGCCACGCTGAGCCGTAACTCCACCTCCCGATCACCGTACCAGGGCCCACCCACATGCACATACCAACATCGCCATCGTCTACATCAAGCCCGTCGGCGCCCGTGGTCAATACGCGCGTGGCCTTGGCGGTGGCCACCACCATCTTCTTCATGTGGGGCTTCCTTACCTGCCTGAATGACATCCTGATTCCGCACCTGAAGTCGGTCTTCGAGCTGAATTACACCCGCGCGATGCTGGTGCAGTTCACGTTCTTCGGCGCGTACTTCCTGATGTCGTTGCCGGCCGGGCGACTGGTGGCGCGGCTGGGTTACAAGCAGGGCATCGTCGCCGGTCTGGTGATCGCGGGCATCGGTGCGTTGGGCTTCTGGCCCGCGGCGGAGTTGCGTCAGTACGGCGCCTTCCTTGCTGCGCTGTTTGTGCTCGCTACCGGCATCACCGTGCTGCAGGTTGCCGCCAATCCCTACGTTGCACTGCTGGGGCCGGAGCGAACCAGTTCCAGCCGTCTGACGTTGGCACAGGCGCTGAACTCGCTGGGTACGGCGATTGCCCCGATCTTCGGTGGCCTGTTGATCCTCGGCAACACGGTGAAGAGCGCCGATGAGCTGAAGGCATTGCCGCTGGCCGAACAGGCGGCCTATCGCGTGCAGGAAGCGCAATCGGTGCAAGGGCCGTATCTCGGTCTGGCGGTCGCGCTGTTCCTTCTGGCCCTGTTCGTGTTCCTGTTCCGCCTGCCCACATTGAGTGAAAGCAGCGAGCAGGCAGACAGTGCAAGCCATACCTACGGCGACGCGTTGAGCCACAAGCACCTGCTGTTCGGCGTGCTGGGAATCTTCTTTTATGTAGGCGCCGAAGTGTCGATCGGCAGCTTCCTGGTCAATTACCTGTCGCTGCCCAATATCGGCGGCTTCAGTGAGCAGCAGGCCACGCACTACGTGTCGCTGTACTGGACCATGGCGATGATTGGCCGCTTTGCCGGTTCGGCGCTGTTGGTGCGGTTCTCGCCGCGCAAGCTGCTGGCCCTGTTTGCCCTGATCAACGTCGCCTTGCTGGCGCTGACCATGGGTAGCGAGGGCAAGCTGGCGTTGTATTCGGTGGTGGCGATCGGCCTGTTCAACTCGATCATGTTCCCGACCATCTTCGCGCTGGGTATCGAGCGCCTTGGCCCGCTGACCAACAAGGCTTCCAGCCTGCTGATCATGGCGATTGTCGGTGGCGCGGTGGTGCCGTTCCTGCAAGGCATGCTGGCCGACCGCATCGGCGTGCATCACTCCTTCATCCTGCCGTTGCTGTGCTACGGCTACATCATTTTCTACGGGCTGGTCGGTTCACGCATCAGCACCGGTGTCAGCCAGAAGGACTGAGGCCAGATGGGCAAGATTGTTTGTTTCGGCGAAATTTTGATCGATCTACTAGCGCAGCCACCGGCGTCGGAAGACACCCCGCGCGCCTTCCTGCAGTACGCTGGCGGGGCCCCGGCGAACGTGGCAGTGGCGGCGGCACGGCTGGGTGCCAGCAGCCATTTCGCCGGCATGCTGGGCCGCGACATGTTCGGTGACTTCCTGCTGGAAAGCCTGCAGCAGGCAGGGGTCGAGACCGATTGCGTGGTGCGTACCGACCAGGCCAAGACCGCGCTCGCATTCGTGGCACTGGATGCACATGGCGAGCGCAGCTTCAGCTTCTACCGGCCACCGGCGGCGGACCTGTTGTTCCGCGCCGAACACTACCTGCCGGCCTGCTTCAATGGCACGGCGTGCTTCCACGTCTGTTCCAACAGCCTGACCGAGGCCGAGATCGCCAAGGCCACGTTCGACGGCATGGAACGCGCCCGCGCCGCGGGTGCGGTGGTCAGCCTGGACCTGAACCTGCGCCCGGCGCTGTGGCCGAGTGACGTCGACCCCACCCCGCGCCTATGGCAAGCGCTGGAGCGTGCCGACCTGATCAAGCTCTCGCGCGAAGAACTCGATTACCTGGCCGCGCCATTGGGTGCAGACGGCGAAGCACAGGTGCTGCAGCGCCTGCTGGCCGTGCAGGCACAGTGGGTCATCGTTACCGATGGCGCAGGAACCTTGCGTTGGTATACCCGTCATGGTCAGGGTGAAGTACCCAGCTTCAGCGTGCAGGCCGTCGATACCACCGCTGCCGGCGATGCTTTTGTCGGCGGTGTGCTGGTGGGGCTGGTTGAACGCGGTGGCGCGGGGGCGGGCTTTGCCGCCTTCTGCAAGGCGCCCAATGCCATCCACGGCACGCTGCGGTTCGCCGCCGCCGTGGGTGCCTTGGCGGTCACCCGCAAGGGCGCGTTTGCGGCGATGCCCGCTTTGAATGAAGTGCAGCATCTGCTGCAGCAACAGGAGGCCAATGCATGACCACCACGCCCGATTTCCGTTCACCGGCTTTCCTGCGCGGGCACATCGCCGACACGATGGCCTTCTACCACCCGCATTGCATTGATCCGGAAGGCGGCTTCTTCCACTACTACCGCGACGACGGCAGCATCTATGACCGCAGCCATCGGCACTTGGTCAGCAGCACGCGGTTTGTCTTCAACTACGCCATGGCCTACCGCGAGTACGGCAATGCCGAGTATCTGGAAGCGGTGACGCACGGGGTGCGCTATCTGCGCGACGTGCATCGCAACCCGGCCACGGGTGGCTATGCCTGGACCCTGCGCGAGGGCAAGGTCGAGGACGACATGAACCACTGCTATGGCGTGGCCTTCGTGCTGCTGGCCTATAGCTGCGCGCTGAAGGCAGGCATCGAACAGAGCCGGGAATGGATGGATGAAACCTGGCAGCTGCTGGAACGCCACTTCTGGGAGCCGCAGCACGGCCTGTACCGCGATGAAGCCGACGCCAACTGGAATTTCACCGGCTACCGCGGCCAGAACGCCAACATGCATATGTGCGAGGCCATGCTGGCCGCGTTCGAGGCCAGCGGCGAACAGCGCTACCTGCAGCGCGCATTGCAGCTGGCCGACAACATGACCCGTCGCCAGGCAGCCAAGGCCGGCGGTCTGGTGTGGGAGCACTACGACATCGATTGGAACATCGACTGGGATTACAACCTGGACAATCCCAAGCATCTGTTCCGCCCCTGGGGTTTCCAGCCCGGCCACCAGACCGAATGGGCCAAGCTGTTGATGATCCTCGACCGCCATGTCGACGCCGACTGGCTGGTGCCGACGGCGCAGCATCTGTTCGATACCGCAGTGACGCGCTCCTGGGATGAGGCACGTGGTGGCCTGTACTACGGCTTCGCGCCGGAGTCGCGGCGGCAGCCCAACATGGACGGCGCCGCCATTGGTGGCGACAGCTTTGTCTGCGACGACGACAAGTATTTCTGGGTGCAGGCCGAGTCGCTGGCCGCTGCCGCGCTGCTGGCCAAGCGCACCGGCGATGCCGGCTACTGGGAGTGGTACGACCGCCTGTGGGCGTATTCGTGGCAGTACTTCGTCGATCACCGTTATGGCGCATGGTTCCGCATCCTCGATGCCGACAACCGCAAGTACGACGACGAAAAGAGCCCGGCCGGCAAGACCGATTACCACACCATGGGCGCCTGCCACGAAGTGTTGAACGTGGTACGCGAGCAGCAGCCGGGCTGAGCCCCGGCAACGTCAAGCACTAGCGGAGGGGCTATGCGGCAGCGTTTGCAGTTGAAAATTGGATCGATACAAAAGCACGTCGCACAGGCGCTGCTGGGCGGTGCGTTGCTGGTGATGACCGGTAGCGCATTGGCGGCAGAGCTGCAGGCGCAATGGACTTTCCGGCTGCTGCCCGGCGACGCCCAGCTACAAGCTCATCCCGGTATGGATGCATGGAAGCCGGCAGCCGTGCCGGGTAGCGTACATACCGATCTGATGGCGGCCGGCCTGATTGGTGATCCTTATGTGGGTGCCGCAGAGGCCGGCCTGCAATGGATTGGCCTGGGCGACTGGGAATACCGTGCACGCTTCGATGTGGATGCGGCAACGCTGGCGCGCCCGCATGCCGAGCTGCGCTTCGACGGCCTGGATACGTTCGCCGAGGTGCGTCTCAACGGGCAGCCCTTGTTGAAGGCTGACAACGCGCACCGCACCTGGCGTGCCCGCGTTGATGGCCGCCTGCGCGCGCAGGGCAATGAACTGCAGATCGTGTTCCGCTCGCCTATCCGCAGCCTGTTGCCACAGGTGCAGGCGATGCCGCACAAGATCGCCGGCAACTATCCCTCGCCCTACGGTGACGAGCCGAAGGACGCGATGGTCGGCAATTTCGTGCGCAAGCCGGCCTACCATTTCGGCTGGGACTGGGGCCCGCGTTACGTCACTGCCGGCGTCTGGCGGCAGGTGCATCTGGACAGTTGGGAGCAGCAGCGCATCACCGATCTGTCCGTACGTACAGACTCACTGGATTCTGATGCAGCGCGGCTGAGCGTGCTGCTGCAGGTTGAGCAGGCGGATGCCGCTGCCACGCAGAAGGTGGTTGTTGATGTGCTCGGCCCAGACGGTGCCAAGGTCGCCCAGATCAGCCAGGACATTGCGCTGAAGCCGGGCGAAAACAGCGTGTCGCTGCCACTGCAGATCGACAAGCCCCGGCGTTGGTGGCCGGTAGGCTATGGCGACCAGGATCGCTATACCGTGCAGGCGCGACTGGGCGACGGCCAGCAGGAGGCATTGGCGTCGAGCGTGCGCATCGGCCTGCGCACCGTGCAGTTGCAGCGCGATGAGGACAAGGATGGCGGCCAGGGCTTCGCCTTCGTCATCAATGGCGTGCCGGTGTTCGCCAAGGGCGCCAACGTCATTCCCTTCGATGCCTTCCCGGCACGGGTCACGCGTGAACGCCTGCGCCGCGACCTGCAGGCTGCGCGCGATGCCAACATGAACATGCTGCGCAACTGGGGCGGTGGTTATTACGAAGACGATGCCTTCTACGACATCGCCGACGAGCTGGGTCTGCTGGTGTGGCAGGACTTCATGTTTGGCGGCGGCATGCAGCCGGCCTATGACCCCGCGTTCCGCGCCAATGTAGTGGCTGAGGCGCGCGACAACATCCGCCGTCTTCGTCACCATCCCAGCATCGTGCTGTGGTGTGGCAACAACGAGGAAGAAACCGCGTGGAAGGATTGGGGCCACGGCAAGACGCTGAAGGAAGCCGATCCGGTGTTCGCGCAGAAGGTATGGCAGGGCTATGTGGATCTGTTCGGCAAGGACCTGCGCAGCGTGGTTGCCGAGGAAGGCCTGGGCGTGCCGTATTGGTCCAGCTCGCCCAGCAATGATCTGGACGCCAAGGCCAACGACTCGCGCCGTGGTGACAAGCACTACTGGGAAGTCTGGGGTAACCCGGCCTTGCCGCCGACCGCCTACCTCAAGGAAACCCCACGTTTCATGTCCGAGTACGGACTGCAGGCCTGGCCGCAGCTGTCGACGGTCAATGCGTTCGCCACGGCCGAAGAGCAGCAGATTGATGGCCCGGTGATCCAGGCGCACCAGAAGTTCCTGGCTGGCAAGGGCAACGAACGACTGCTGCACTACATCGAAATGGAGTTCGGCACGCCGCGTAACTTTGCCGACTTCGTCTACCTGAGCCAGATGATGCAGGCCGAAGGCATTGAGCTTGCAGCACTGCATCACCGCGCGTCGCGTCCGTACACGATGGGCTCGCTGTATTGGCAGCTCAACGATGTGTGGCCGGGTGCTTCATGGTCCAGCGTGGATTACTACGGCAACTGGAAGGCGCTGAACTTCCATGCCAAACGCTTCTTCGCCGATGTCGCGGTGGCGGCGCTGCGCGATGAAGGCACGACGCGCTTGAGCCTGCTCAACGATGGCCGCGATCCGCTGGATGCACAGTGGCAGCTGCGTGTGCTGGATTTTGATGGCCGTGTGCTGCGGCAAGAGCACAAGGCAATCCGTTTGGCGGGGCTATCGGCGACCGAAGCGGCGCGCTTCGGTGATGCCGAACTGCTGCAGGGCGCAGATCCGCACCGCAGCGTGGCGATCTTCGAATTGACCCGCGGCGATGAAGTATTGGCGCAGCGTCTGGTCTATTTCGTCGCCGCCAAGCAGCAGGCCTTGCAGGCCGGGCAGCTACACACCGCCTTGCGTGCCGAAGGTGATCACTACGTCTTGCAGCTGCGCGCCGATGCGTTGGTGCGCGGCATCTGGATCGGCTTCGATGGCGTGAGCGCGACCCTTGAAGACAACGCCTTTGACCTGCTGCCCGGTCAGACCCGCGAGCTGATCGTCCGCAGCACCGCCCCGCTTTCCACCCTGCGCACAGCACTGCAATTGCAGACGCTGGGCGACACCCTGCAGTCCCGTCCCGTTGCATCGCAAGACAACGCTTCCGTCGAGAGGATTCACTGATGACCCGTTCCCTGCGTACCGCCCCCCTGGTCGCCGCGCTGATGCTGGCGCTTTCCGCTTGCAGCCAGCAGGCCGCCGCTCCCGCCACCACCCCGGCTGCCCCGGCCACTGCCGCCGCGCCGGCAGCAGATGCTGCCTTGCCCAACGTGGATGAGGCCGAGGCCGCGCGCATGGCCGAACAGGTCCGCGAGGCCACCCGCCACGCTTGGCAGGGCTATATGCAGTACGCCAAGGGCCACGACGACCTGAAGCCGATCAGCGCACAGCCGCGCGACTGGTATCCCAAGCCGCTGCTGATGTCGCCGGTGGACGCGCTGGACACCTTGCTGCTGCTCGGCCTGGACAAGGAGGCCAATGAAGCCCGCGAGCTGATCGTCACCCAGCTGTCCTTCGACCAGGACATCGACGTACAGAACTTCGAAGTCACCATCCGGCTGCTGGGCGGCCTGCTGTCGGCCTACCAGATGACCAACGACGAGCGCCTGCTCAAGCTCGCCGACGACCTGGGCACGCGCCTGTCGCCGGTGTTCGACAGCCCCACCGGCCTGCCGTACACCCACGTCAACCTGCATACCGGCAAGACCAGCGGCAAGATCAGCAACCCCGCCGAGACCGGCACCTTGCTGCTCGAGTTCGGCACCCTGGCCAAGCTCACCGGCAAGCAGGCGTACTACGACAAGGCCAAGCGTGCGCTGGTGGAAACCCATAAGCGTCGCTCCAAGATCGGCCTGGTCGGTTTGAACATCAATGTCGAGACCGGTGAGTGGACCAACAAGGACGCCTCGATTGCCGGTGGCATCGATTCGTACTACGAGTACCTGCTCAAGTGCTGGAAGCTGTTCGGCGACGAAGACTGCAAGAAGATGTGGGACGAGAGCATCGGCCCGATCAATCAGTACCTGGCTGACGAAGTGCGCGAAGGCGAGCTGTGGTATGGCCACGCCGACATGGACACCGGTGCACGCACGTCCACCACATATGGCGCACTGGATGCCTTCATGCCGGGCCTGCTGGCACTGGGCGGTGACCTTGACCGCGCCAAGCGCCTGCAGGAATCCAACCTGAAGATGTGGCGCCTGCACGACATCGAGCCGGAGTCGCTGGACTACGCCAAGATGGAAGTGCGCTCGCCCAGCTATGCGCTGCGCCCGGAGATCGTGGAGTCGGCGTACTACCTGCACCATTACACCGGCGATGCGCGTTACCGTGGCATGGGCAAGGAGTTCTTCGACGATTTCGTGCGTTACACCCGCACCGACCACGGCTTCTCGGCACTGAAGGACGTGCGCAGCAAGGAGAAGGACGACTCGATGGAGAGCTTCCTGTTCGCCGAGACCTTCAAGTACTACTACCTGCTGTTCGCCCCGGCCAAGACCCTGGACTTCAACGGCGTAGTCTTCAACACCGAAGCCCATCCGCTGCGTCGTACCTGGTAAGAACGGAAGACAAAGCCTGCTTTGACCCAGCCGGAGTCAGGCTTCCCAATGAACCAACCGAAGCTGGGCTTCCTCCCCTCTCCCGCTTGCGGGGTGAGGGGGGTAGTTCGCGAACCAAAGGTTCGCTATCCCACGAACGCCCTTGCGCCAGCGCAAGGGCCGGGGCGCGGAGCGGGGGCAGGGGGTGAGGGCCGCCTCGCCTAACACTCCCACCGGAAGCAGCTCTAGCACCTCGAACCCCGCTTCAACCCCCACCAATACCACCCCCTCACAAGCCCGCCGTAAGAGCGCGCTAAACTCCGCTCCAACAGGGACCAAGGCGGGGGCCGATGGAGCTGTCTTCCATCCTGATCATCGACGACGACGCAGCTTCGCTGGCGAGGCTGGCACGGCTCGTGGCAGAACTGCCGGCAGATCAAGCGCCGCAGATCAACACCGCCCCAGATCTCGTCGAGGCCCGCGCACTCCTGCAGGCCCATCATTTCGATCTCGCCCTGGTCGACATGCAATTGCCCGATGGTACCGGCATCGAGCTGATCGGCTGGATGCAGCAACACGAGCCGCAGTTGCAGGCAGTGATCGTGTCGGCATTCGCCGAGGAAGAAGCCATTTTTGCCGCACTGCGTGCCGGCGCCGTGGGCTACCTGCTCAAGGACCGCGACGATATCGAGCTCACTGTCGCCCTGCGTAGCCTGCAACGCGGCGGCGCACCAATTGATCCGATGATTGCACGGCGCATTCTTGCGCTGCTGCCCGCTACGCAGTTGCCAGTTGCCGCGCCGCCAGCAGCCAATGTGCATCTGTCAGAGCGTGAGCTCGGCATTCTTGCGCATGTCGCGCAGGGCTATGGAAACCGCGAGATAGCCGAATTGCTCGGACTGTCACGGCTCACCATCGAAGCGCATACCCGCAACATCTACCGCAAGCTGGCGGTGGGTTCGCGGACCGCGGCAGTATACGAAGCACGGGCGATGGGACTACTGCCTTGATCCGTTGGCTGCTGCTGTTGCTTGTGTGGGCGTGCATGGTGCCGGCCCAGGCGCAGACGCCGGATGTGCTGCGCATTAGCCAGGCAGAGGCGGTGCGCGCGGATTGGCACTCGCCAGCGGCGCCGTCGCAGGGCTGGGAGCAGGTGCCACTGGCCGATCAATGGCAGACCCGTTGGCCGGACCACGATGGCGTGGTCTGGTACCGGCTGCGCTGGCAGCAAGGCGATGCCAATCAACCGACCGGCCTGCTGCTGGACTACACCTGCATGGCGGCCGCGGTTTACCTCAATGGCAGCTTGATCGATCGCGATGCATCGCTGGTCGAACCGCTGTCACGCAGCTGGCATGTGCCGCGCTATTTCCTGCTGCAGTCCCCGCTGCTCCGGCAGGGGGACAATGAGTTGCTGGTTCGGGTGTCGGGGCTGGCGGCGTACCAGCCTTCGCTCGGCGTGGTGGACGTAGGCGATCCGCAGACGCTGCAGGCGCGCTATCGCCAGGAAGTGTTTGTCCGCCATGACCTGCAGGTTCTGGACAGCGCGATCGGCTTGGTACTGGCAGCCGTCATCGGCATGTTCTGGCTGCTGCGGCGCAAGGAATCCATGTATGGCTGGTATGCCCTGAGCGCGGTATTCGGGCGGTTGTATGACAGCAATTTCTTCGCCAGCAGTCCGTGGCCGTTCTCCACCACCGATGGCTGGCAGGCCTTTATCGGCGCGTGCTATGTGGCAGGCGCTGCTGCACATACGGTGTTTCTTCTGCGTTTCTGCGAGCGGCGGTGGCCGCGTCTGGAGCGGGTATTGCTGGGCATCGCCCTGCTGGTGATGGCGGGTGCGTTGCTGTGGCCGCAGTGGATGGGGCCGAACCGCAACATCTACCTGGTGCCGACCATTGCCTTCCTTTACGTGGTGTCGTTCACCTTCATGGCCTATGCGCTGCGCAGTGGCCGGCGTGACTACCAGGTACTGGCGCTGTGCATCATCCTGCCGATCGCGGTGTCATTGCACGACCTCGGCGTCTATATGGGCTGGTACGGCGGTGTCAGCTACCTGGGTTCGTTCACTTCGCCGCTGATGCTGCTGGGCATGGGCTTCGTGCTTGCCTATCGCTTTGCCAATACCATGCAGCGGGTGGAGGGTTTCAACGCCGAGCTGCGGCATGAAGTGCAGCAGGCCACGACCCAGCTGGCAGACACGTTGCAGCAGCAACACGCGTTGGCCTTGTCGCACAGCCGCGCCGGTGAACGCCTGCAGCTGGTGCGCGACCTGCACGACGGGTTTGGCGGCACGCTGGTGGGCGCCATTGCAAGACTGGAGCAGGCACCGGAGGACATGCCGCGACAACAGGTGATCGGGGTGCTGCGCGAGATGCGCGACGACCTGCGGCTGGTGATCGACAGTACCGCGCGCGAACAGGCCGATCTGGCCGAGCTGCTGATACCACTGCGGCATCGCGCCAGCAGCTTGCTGGAGGCGGCCGACATCCACGCGCATTGGCATCTGCATGATATTCAAGGCGTGGAGCTCGGCGCGACGCGCAGCCTGGACCTGCTGCGGTTGTTGCAGGAAGGCCTGACCAATGTGTTCAAGCACAGCCGCGCAAAGCGCGTGGATGTCTACCTGCGCCGGCAGGGCGATCAGCTGCAAGTGCATATTGACGACGATGGCGTCGGCCTGATGCAAAGCACGGACGAGCAAACCGCCGCACGTGCGGGGGCGGGGCTGGCCAGCATGCGCCTGCGCGCGCGCAGGCTTGGCGGCGAGCTGCAGGTGTCGCCCGCAACCAATGGCGCCGGCACCCGCCTGGCCTTGGTGTTGTCCGTGCCGTGATCAACCTGACCGAGGTCGGGGAACGCCGCATTACCTGATTTCGTGGATGCGGGACAGCAAGCTCTGGCGTTAGCTTTCCTCCTTGTTGATTCGGGGGATCCGTTCATGAGCCGTCACCTTGTAACCACCGCCATGCCGTTGGCGGCCACCCTGCTTGCCTTGCTGCCATGGTTGCCGGTGCATGCCGCTGAAGTGGTTGGCGGGACCTCCCCCACAGCCCCGTGCACACAGGACACGAGCACCGGCGCCATCGCCTGTCAGGATGGCAGCCGGGTGGGTAGTGACGGCCCCGCAGGCCCAAACATGCTTGGCTGGAGCACCTCCGCTGGTGGGTTGGGCAATGCCACCGGCAATACCGCTTTCGGGCAGGGCAGTTCAGCCGGCTTGGGCGGGCAGGGCTCAAATGGCACCGCCGGGGGAACCGGGGGGATCGGTGGCAATGGGGGGGCCTACAATTTGGCATTCGGTACCAGCAGCAGTGCGGGTAACGGCGGCAAGGCGGGTCAGGGGAGCGCGGGTGGCACGGGTGGCAATGGTGGCGCAGGCGGCAACTACAACATCGCGTTGGGCGATGGCAGCCAGGCCGGAAACGGCGGTGACGGCAGAGACATGTGCTGTGGTTTCGGAGCCCCCGCGGGCGCCGCGGGTACGGACAACAATGTCGCCATCGGCAGGAATGCGATCGCTGCCGGCGGTGGCTCGGTAGCCTTGGGCTTTGGCAACACTGACGGTGGCCTTGCCAACGTGGTGTCGGTGGGTTCGGCTACATTGAAACGACGCATCACCAATGTCGCCGCCGGCATCGCTGGCGACGATGCGGTGAATGTCACCCAGTTGAACGCGGTGTCAGCATCCAACAGCAGCGGCTTGTCGGGTGTCGCAGCCTGGTTGGGCGGCGGTGCTGCGTACAGCGGGGGCGTGTTCACCGCGCCCAACTATGCGATCCAGGGAGGGGTGCAGCACAGCGTGGGCTCTGCGCTTGGTGCGCTGGATACTGCGTTGACCAACCAGGGCACGAACCTGCAGAACTACGTCGACACCGAGGCCGGTGCTGCGTTGGCGACGGCCAACCAATACACCGATACGCGAGAAGCAGCCCTCCGCAATGACATCGCCGCCGGCGCAGATGCAACCCTGGATGCGGCCAATGCGCATACCGACGCGCGTGAAACCGCAATCCGTACCGATATGGCGGATGCGGACGCCTCGACCCTGGCCAGCGCCAACAGCTATACCGATGCGCGCGAAGCGGCGATCCGCGACGACATCGCCGCCGGCGGCGCCGCAACCCTGGATTCGGCCAATGCGCATACCGATGCACGTGAGGCGGTGATCCGTACGGACATGGCGGCGGGGGACGCAGCCACCCTGGCTTCGGCGAACGCATACACCGACACGCGTGAGACTTCATTGCGTGGTGATCTTGCAGCTGGCGACGCCGCAACGCTTGGTTCGGCCAACCAGTACACCGACCAGCAGGTCGCCAACAGCCAGGCGATGGGATTGCAGGCGGCGCGCGCGCATGCGGATGCCGGCGACGCCGCGACCTTGGCCGCTTCCAACGGTTACACCGATACGCAGGTGGCGACAGTGCGCACTGAGGTCAGTGCGGGGGATGCGGCCACGCTGGCTTCTGCAAACCAGTACACCGACACGACCGCAACACAGACGCTGAGCAGTGCCAATGCCTATACCGACAGCGCACTGGCGGCATTCAGTGACGACTTCAGCCGCTTCCATCAAGGCGTGGAGCAACGCCTGCGCAACCAGGACCGACGTATCGACCGGATGGGCGCGATGACGTCGGCGATGACCAACATGGCGATGAATGCCGGTGGCGGGCAAAGCGCACGCGGCCGCATCGCGGTGGGCGCTGGTTTCCAGGGCGGTGAGCCGGCGCTGTCGGTCGGCTACGGCCGCAAGATCGGTACGCGTGCTTCGTTCTCCCTGGGCGGTGCCTTCGGTGGCGGGGAAAAGTCCGCTGGCGTGGGCTTTGGCATGGATCTGTAACACCCGGGCCGCAAGCTCGGCTCAAGGGCACCACACAGGCAACAGGGGGCGTGATGGCAAGCGCGACGGACGGGGCAAGGTCATGGTGTGACGACAGCCAGGGTAGCGGATCATGCACGCCGTTCGCCTCGTCGGTGCCCGCGCAACCGGTAGCCGTTGCAGGCGCCTTGCAGGCGGCTTGGATCGTGCATGACGCCGTTGCCCATCGCCGCATCCAAAACAGCGTCCGCGCCTGTGCGCGAAGCGTAGCGGTCAACAGCCAGCAGCTACATGCAAGCCTGGTGAGCGCACTCCGCGAGCAGCGTTGAGCGCGACCATTCGCAGCATGTCCGGACGTGGTTTAAACCTTTCCGCGGGTAGTTGCATCCAAGGGAGTACACGCTGGATCATCGGCGACCGATTCCCCTTGGCCAGACTGGAATGCACTGATGCCCGCCCGCACTCTTCGATGCCTGTTGTTGCCCGTGGTTGCACTGCTGGGCCTCGTGGCCATGCCAGTCTCGGCGGACAGCCTTGAGGAAGCCAACCAGAAGACCCGCGTGCTGCTCCAGAACACCATGCAGCAGCGGGGCATCCCCGGCCTGCAGGTGGCGGTGATCAAGCACGGCAGCATCGTGTTTTCCGAAAGCCTCGGGTTGGCCAACGTGGAAAACCACGTGCCCGCCAGCAGAACGACCCTGTTTCCGCTGAACTCGGCGACCAAGGCTTTCACCGGCGTGGCAGTGATGCAGCTGGTCGAAGCGGGGCAGCTTGACCTTGATGCGCCGGTTTCCCGCTACCTGCAGGCCTTGCCGCCAGCGTGGCATGGCATCCGTGTGCGCCAGCTGCTTGCGCATACCTCCGGTCTGCCGGACATCGTCGGTGAGCAGGGTCTGGCGGGCGGTGGATCCGAAGCCGATGCCTGGCGCACGATCGAGCAATTGCCGGTCGAGGCCGCCGCGGGCGAACGTTTTGCCTACAACCAGACCAACTATGGCCTGCTGGCCAGGATCATCGCGCAGCAGGGCGGCGTGCCTTACGAAGACTTCCTGGCAGCACGTCAGCTTGGAGTGTTGGGCATGTCGCGCACGCGCTTCGGCGACAGCTATGACCTGGTTCCCGGCGCGGCAACCATCTACAGCCTGTTTCCACGCAGCACGGATGCGGAAGGTGCGCCGGTGCGCCTGTCGCATTGGTTCTATGACATGCCGCAGGGACTGTGGGCCGGCGGCGGGCTGCAGACAACGGGCGATGAGTTGGCCGCATGGCTGTTGGCCTTGATGCAGCAGCGCTTGATCAGCGCGAAAAGCCTGGCCCGCATGTGGGCGCCGGAACAATTGAACGATGGCAGCGCAGGTCCATGGGCAGCGGGCTGGCCCGTGGCCACCGTAGACGGACGGCGACAGGTCAGCAGCATGGGCGGTGCGCGTGCGGCCTTCGTCGTCTATCCGGACGAAGGTCTGGCCGTCATCGTGCTGACCAACCTGGTTGGCGCCAATCCACAGCAGTTCATCGCGCAGATCGCCGCTATCTATCGTTGAGTGGCGCAAGCGCTGCAGCGGGTGGTTGTCCGGCAACTGCAGCGATGCGCTGCCCATGTTGCCGGGCTCAGTACAGATCCATCGGGTCCACATCAAGCGACCAGCGCACCCGACGCGCCTGCGGCAGCCCGTAGGCCTGCGCCATCACGCTGTCCAATACCGTATGCAGCGGCCGCCGCTGTCCGGCCGACAACAACAACTGGGTGCGTTGGAAGCCCGCGCGGCGCGGCATTGGCGCCGGCATCGGGCCAAAGCGTTCAACATCGCTTTGCGTCGGAATCAGTTGTTTGAGTGCGCCCAGGAACTCATTGGCCTGTTCCACCTGTTTGGCCTCGGCACGCAACAAGGCCATATGCGCGAAGGGTGGAAATCCGGCCGCCTCACGCTGCAGCAGTTCGGCATCGGCAAAGGCGTGGTAACCGCCGTTGACCAAGGTGTGCAGCAGCGCGTTGTCCGGGTGGTGCGTCTGCAGCCAGACCTCGCCGGGGCGCTCGGCGCGACCGGCGCGGCCGGCGACCTGGATCAACTGCTGAGCCAGTTTTTCACTGGCCCGGAAGTCGGCCGAGAACAGGCCTTCATCAATCCCAACCACGACCACCAGGGTCAGCTTCGGCAGGTCGTGGCCCTTGGCCAGGATCTGCGTGCCGACCAGGATGCCCGGTTGCTCGCCCAGCGTTGCCAGGGTCTGTTCCAGCGCATCGCGGCGGCTGGTGGTACTGCGGTCGATGCGCAGCACCGGGTAATCGGGGAACAACTGCAGCAAGCGCTCTTCCAGCCGCTCGGTGCCGATGCCCTGCGGTTGCAGCGCCAGGCTGGTGCAATCGGGGCAGGCCAGCGGCACAGGCTGGCGCGCGCCGCAGTGATGGCACTGCAGGCGGCGACCACCACCATGCACGGTCATCGGGGTTTTATGCAGGGGCGTGCTGCAGCGTTTGCAGGGCGCGGTCCAACCGCAGTCATGGCACAACAGTACCGGTGCATAACCGCGGCGATTCTTGAACACCAATACCTGGCTGCCGGCCTTCAGGTGCTGCTCAATGCCGGCCAGCACTTCCGGCGACAAGCCGTCCTGCAATGGGCGCTTGCGCACATCAAACACACGCACGCCTGGTGGCTTGGCATCACCTGCGCGCTGCTGCAGGCGCAGGTGCGTATAGCGACCGCTGCGCGCATTGTGCAGCGACTCCAACGATGGGGTGGCGCTGCCCAGCACTACCGGCACGTTCAGCGCCTTGCCGCGCACCAATGCGAAATCACGCGCGTGGTAGCGGATGCCGTCCTGCTGCTTGTAGCTGCCATCGTGTTCTTCATCGATCACGATCAAGCCGGCCTGCGGTAGCGGTGTGAAAATCGCCGAGCGGGTACCGACGATCACTCGCGCCTCGCCACGCGATGCCGCTGCCCAGACGCGGGCGCGCTCGTTGTCGTTCAAGCCCGAATGCAGCGCGTGCACCGGAATGCCCAGGCGGCTGCGGAAACGATGCAGGGTCTGCGGGGTCAGGCCGATTTCCGGCACCAGCACCAGCGCCTGCTTGCCCTGTTGCAGGCAATGGCAGATCGCCTGCAGGTAGACCTCGGTCTTGCCGCTGCCGGTGACGCCATCGAGCAGGAACGGCTGGAAGCCATCGGCGGCCTGCAACGCATCGATGGCCTGTTGCTGCTGCGGGTTGGGCTGGGGACCGGGCCGGGGCTGCGCCTGCGGGATGAGGGCAGGCACCTCGATGCGATGCACGAACTCGCGCTTGGCCAGGGCCCGGGCGGCGCTTCGCCAGTCTTCCAACTGCTCGTCCAGCAGATCCTCGTTGACCGCACCTTGCTGCAGCAGGCTGGCCAAGCGTTGTGGGCGGGTGTTGGCGCGCAGGCGGGCAAGACCGGCGCTGCCTGCTTCGGTCAGCTGCCATGCCCAGCCGTGGGTATCCGGCAGCGCCTCTCCGCGCCTTAATAGGGCAGGCAGGGCGGTAGACAGGACTTCACCCAAAGGGGCGTGGGTATACCGACTGAGCCAGCGTAAAGAGGCCAGCAGTTCCCCCCCCAGCAATGGACCTTCGTCCAGCCAGGCCAGTGCCGGCCGCAGGCTGTCGGTGTCATCGGCCTGGCCCAGGCTTTCGACCACGCCCACCAGTTCGCGGTTGCCGAAGGGGAGCCGCAGGCGCCGGCCGATGTCGGCCTCTGACGGGGCAACCTCGCTCGGGGGCAGGTAATCAAAGCTTTGCGGGAGCGGCACCGGCAAGGCGACGCGCAGGGTGGGGCAGGCGGGCATGCTGTCAGTTTAGCTGCCCCGGCAAGTGGACCGGGCGGTATTCACTTGCGTGCGCAAGCTGTGAGCGGATCCATAAATGCCATGTAAACGCCGGCCCTGCTTAGGGATTTGGGCTTATCCACATTTCCTGTGGATAACTCTGTGGGTGAGCGCGGTGCTCCACGCGCCTTGGGCGATGGTTCAAGCCTTTGGGTCAACTTGGACAAAAAATAGCCACATACATTTGTCATTTAAAAACAAATACTTATCCGTGAAACAAAAACGAAATGCAGTCTGCGCATGACGTTCGCAGGGAATTTGTTACGGCGTATTGACGCTGTGCACAAGTTCCGGCAGGGGCGCTGCCGACACTGTTAAGAGCGCGTGCAGGCCGTCGGCAGGCGGGGACGTGCTGGGTATGATTTGTCCCATGACGGAGTTCACATGATGGCTGCACCAGCCCCTCTTTCCCCGGCCGCAGCCAATGCCTTGACCGCCTTCCTGCGCGGGGCCGAGCGCCGTGCGCTGGTCGTGGCCGAGCTGCAGACCGGCGATGCCGCGGTTGCCGAGCGCGCGGTGGCCGTGGCCATGCGCGCCTTTGCCGGGCATGCCACGCAGCTTCCCATGGCTGAATGGCCGGCCCGGTTCTGGGGGCTGCTGTGCAGCACCCCGCAATTGCTCAAACCCACCGGCGTCGGTCAGTGGGACCCCGCGTTGGCCCATCTGCGGCAGTTGGCCGCGGCCGAGCGCCTGGCCTTGCTGCTGCGTATCGGTGCCGGTCTGGACGAAGACGCTGCCGCAGCGGTGCTGGGCGTGGCGCCGGCTGCATACCGGCAGGCCTTGGCTGGCGCGTGCCCGGTGGATGCCCAAGGGCAGCCGGATGCGGCAGGCTGGCGGGCGCTGGCCGAACAGGTGCAGGCGCAGGTACGGGATCTGTCGAGCGCACGGCTGCAACAATTGGAGCAGTTGCGTGACGCAGTGGTGACCGGTGCGTTGCCGGCCAAACCGACGCCGGCAGCGGTCAAGCCCGAGCCGGCACCGCAGCGCGCGACGCAGCCACGGCGCAAGCCGGGCAAGCGCTGGACGTTGCGGACCTGGTTGCTGCTGTGCCTGCCGCTGTTGCTGTTGGCACTGGTGGCTGGCTGGTGGTGGCGTTCGCATCACCCGGCCGGGACTGCCGATGGCGCAGGCAGCGGGCTGGCTGACGACAACCCGGTGCAGGTAGAGGAGCTTGCCGATGACGGCGAGGCGGCTGCGCCGGGCCCCGATCCGCATGCAGGCAGCGACGCGGCGATGTTGTCCGATCCAGACCTGGGCTTGGCCCGCGATGTGGACTTCCTTGCGTGGTACGCCGCTGGCGGTCCCTTGCCGGTGGACGAATCCGAACCACAACCCAGCCGGCCCGAACCTGCCGCCGCAGCCTTGGAGACGGTCGATGCTGAAAACTGAGCACCTGCTGTCGGCGCTGTTGCTGCTGGCCTCGGCCGGTTTGCTGCATGCGGCCACGCCTACCGCCTTGCCAGGCATCCCGTCGCCGCCCGCTGCCAGCGCGCCGGCCTCGGCTTCAGCCAGTTGGCCCGGCCTGGCCGCCGCGCAGAAACGCGACCTGCGCAGCCGTTACGCTGCCTGGCAGGCATTGCCCGATAGCGAAAAACAGCGCCTGCGGCAGGCCGCCAGCGCACTGGCTGCAATGCCGCCGACGCAACGTGATGCCCTGCAGGCGCGCTTCGCCGGCATGGACAAGCTGCATCGCGACGGCTGGCTGCTGGGCGCGCAGCTGGGTACTTTCTATCCTCGGTTGCAGCCCTTGTTCGGTTTCGTACCCGATGCCGAACGCGCTGCAGTCATTGCCCTGCTGCGCGGGCTGGACGCTACCCAGCTGGAGCAGCTGAGCCTTGTTTCGATGCGCACGCCGCCGCAGGAGCGCGACGCATTGCGCGCGCAACTGCTGGGTCTGGCGCCGGCCCAGCGTGATGCCTGGTTGCGTGAAAAGGTCGGCCATTGACCGCGCGCTGGCGCGCCAGGATCAAACCCAGCGTTCACCACATGGCAGGGCGGTAACCGTGCGGCCACGGTAGAATGGGCACACTCCGCGACCCGGCAACCGCGCACTTCCTGCGCCGGCCGCAGTCCGCGTCCTCTGCTTTATGTCCACTGCTCCCGCTACGCCGCGCTTCCTGCAGGAAGTGCGGACGACTGGTCTTCTCGCCCTGCCGCTTGTGCTGGGCCATGTTTCCACCGGTCTGATCGCTTTCGTCGACAACACCATCGCCGGCCATCACGGTACCGACACCTTTGCTGCGGTCAGCATTGGTACGGCGCTGCTATGGCTGCCGATGCTGGTACCCATCGGTACGCTGATCTCGCTCACCGCATCGGTGTCGCAGCTCAATGGCGCAGGCCGCCAGCACGATATCGGTCCCTTGTTCCGCCAGGCACTGTGGCTGGGGATCGGGCTGAGCGCGCTGATGTTCCTGTTCCTGAGCGTGGTACCGGCCTTCTTGCCCGCCTTCGGCATCGCCGCGGACATCGTGCCCGGCGCCACTGACTTCCTGCATGCCATCCGCTGGGGTGTGCCGGCGCTGACCCTGTACTTCTGCATGCGCTATCTCAGTGAAGGCATGCATTGGACGTTGCCGACCATGCTGATCGGCTTTGGTGGCCTGTTGGTGCTGGCGCCGCTGGGCTACGTGTTGTGCAACGGCAAGCTTGGTTTCCCCGAGCTGGGGGCCGAGGGCCTGGGCATCGCTTCATCGGTGACCATGTGGGTGCAGGCGCTGGCCTTTGCCACCTACCTGTGGACCACCAAGCGCTTTGCCCACCTGCAGTTGTTCAGTCATTTCGAGCTGCCGCGCTGGCGCGCGATCTGGGACCTGCTGCGTACCGGCCTGCCGATCGGCATCACCGTGTTGATGGAAGGTGGTTTGTTCATCATCACCGCGCTGCTGATCGGGCGCATTGGTGCCACCGAAGCCAGTGCCCACCAGATCGCCATCAACGTTGCCCAGCTGTGCTTCATGATCCCGATGGGCGTTGCCGAGGCCACCACCGTGCGGGTCGGCCATGCCGTGGGCAGCAATGACCCGCTGGGCGTGCGCCGTGCCACCTGGGCCGGCTATGCGATCGTGATGGTGACCCAGCTGCTGTCCATCACCGGCCTGCTGTTGGGCCACGATGCCGTGGTGCGCCTGTATACCGACGACCTGGCGGTTGCCGCGCTGGCGTCGACCCTGCTGCTGTACGCGGCCACCTTCCAGATCCCCGACGGCATCCAGGTGCTGTCGGCCGGCGCGCTGCGAGGGCTCAAGGACACCCGGGTGCCGATGTTCATCGCGATGTTCGCCTACTGGGGCGTGGGCATGCCGCTGGGCGCTGGCCTGGGGCTGGGCATGGGCTGGGGTCCGCAGGGCATGTGGGTCGGTCTGATCATGGGCTTGACGGTGGCTGCGGTACTTTTGGGCTGGCGGTTGCGGGTGAGCAGCCGGCGGCTTCTGTACCCCGCGTCACCCTGACTTAAAGGCCATGCCGCGCATCGTGCTTATGCGTATCCTCAGCTGTAACAAGCCCCAACCGGAGCGTTCATGAATCCCCCCCCCGTACCGCGTCGCAATCCCGTTGCCACCTTTTTCGTGGGCCTGTGGGATGTAATGAACTTCACCCGCCGGTTGATCCTCAACCTGGTGTTCTTCGGCCTGTTGCTGTTGATGCTGATTGTCTTCCTGGTAGTACTGGGCAAGGGCGCATCCTCGGCCAAGGTCATGCAGGACCGCACCACGTTGGTGATCGCACCGGAAGGCCGTCTGGTCGAGCAGTTCAGCAGCGACCCGGTCAGCCGCGCGCTGGCCAAGGCGCTGGGTGAAACCAACGCCGAGGAAATCCAGCTGCGCGACCTGGTGCGTGCCATCGAAGCGGCCAAGGACGACAAGAAGATCGAACGGGTGGTGCTGCAGCTGGACAAGCTGCAACCCAGTGGTTTCGCTTCCATGCGCGAAGTGACCGTGGCCTTGCAGGAACTGCGTGCAGCCAAGAAGCAGGTCGTGGCGTTCAGCGAGAACATGGGCCAGTCGCAGTACCTGCTGGCCGCACAGGCCGACGAGGTCTATCTGGATCCGATGGGCGGGCTGTTGCTGGAAGGCCTTGGCCGTTACCGCCAGTACTTCCGCAGTGGCCTGCAGGACAAGCTGGGCGTGGACGTGCACCTGTTCAAGGTGGGCGAGTACAAGTCCGCCGCCGAGCCCTACGTGCTCGACGCCGCCTCGCCGCAGGCCAAGGAAGCCGACCTGTTCTGGATGAACGATGTATGGCAGCGCTATCTGGGCGATATCGCCAAGGCCCGCAAGCTGGATGTCGCGCAGCTGGCGGCCGGCATCGACACCCTGCCTGAGGGCATCGCCGCCGCCGAAGGCGACCTGGCGCGTTTCGCCCTGCAGCAGAAGCTGGTGGATGGCCTGAAGACGCGCGAGGAAGTGGATGCCCTGCTCACCGAGCGCGGCGCTGCCGACAGCGATGCCGACGGCGGTTATCGCCAGATCGCCTTGAACGATTACCTCACCCAGATTGACGCACGCCGTTCGCCGGTTGATTCGCGTCCGCAGGTGGCGGTGGTGGTGGCCGAGGGTGAAATCTCCGGCGGCGACCTCCCGGCTGGCCGCATCGGTGGCGTGTCGACCTCGGCGCTGCTGCGTGAGGCCCGCGACGACGATGACGTGAAGGCCGTGGTGCTGCGCGTGGATTCGCCGGGTGGCGAAGTCTTCGCTTCGGAGCAGATCCGACGGGAAGTGGAAGCGCTCAAGGCTGCCGGCAAGCCGGTGGTGGTGTCGATGGGTGATATGGCTGCATCCGGTGGCTACTGGATCAGCATGAACGCCGATCGCATCTATGCGGACGAATCGACCATCACCGGTTCGATCGGCATCTTCGGCATGATCCCCAACTTCGCCCGCAGCCTGGACAAGATTGGCGTGCACACCGATGGCGTGGGTACTACCCGTTTTGCCGGCGCTTTCGACGTGACCCGTCCGATGGACCCGGCCGTGGGCCAGGTGATCCAGTCGGTGATCAACAAGGGCTACGCCGATTTCACTGGCAAGGTCGCCGCTGCCCGCAACAAGCCGGTTGAAGCGGTGGATGCGGTTGCGCGTGGCCGTGTGTGGAGCGGGGCGCAGGCCAAGGAGCACGGCCTGGTGGACGCCTTCGGTGGCCTGAAGGCTGCCGTGGCCGATGCCGCCACCCGTGCCAAGTTGGGTGAGAGTGACAAGTACCGCGTGCGCTATGTGGAAAAGGCGGCGACGCCGTTCGCACAGTTCATGACCGGCTTTGCCGGCAGTCGCGCCGGTGCCTGGATGCTGGCCGATTCGGGCATTGCCCGCATGATGCTGGCCAAGCAGATGCCGGAGCTGGATACCCAGCTGCGCTTTGTTGAAGACGCCGTGAAGGATCGCAATGGTGCGCCGGTGAAGTCGCTGGCCTACTGCTTCTGCGGTTTGTAAGCCGGCTGCGCAGCGCCTACCGACAACGCCGCCTTCGGGCGGCGTTGTCGCATCCGCCTGCCCGGTAGTGCCGAGCCATGCTCGGCAGGGGCTTCCCAGCAAACCCTCGGTAGTGCCGAGCCATGCTCGGCAGGGGCTTCCCAGCAAACCCTCGGTAGTGCCGAGCCATGCTCGGCAGGGGCTTTCCCAGCAAACCCCGGTAGTGCCGAGCCATGCTCGGCAGGGGCTTTCCCAGCAAACCCTCGGTAGTGCCGAGCCATGCTCGGCAAGGGGCTTTCCCAGCAAACCCCGGTAGTGCCGAGCCATGCTCGGCAAGGAGGCACTACCGGTGAAGCTCCTGCCGAGCATGGCTCGGCACTACAGGTGTCGCTTGCTGCCGAGCATGGCTCGGCACTACATGTGGCCCCTGCTGCCTGGCGCGGCACTTCCTTCTATTGCGGGGTATCGGTGGTCGCTCCGCCTGTAGCATCCATCGCGGCCTTTTGCGCCTTGGCCGCTTCCTCGGTCGCCGCGGCTGCGGCCTTGGCCTGCGCCAGGGGCTCTGCGATGGCTTCGCGCATGGCCGTTGCCTGCGGTTCCGGGCGCCGCTCGGTTTCCGGTGGCTGCGGCTTGCTGCATGCCGCCAACGCTGCCAGCAGCGGCAGGATCAACAGGGAATGAGGCTTCATCGGCATGCTCCGCTGGACTCAGGCGGCTATCCTAGCCCCATCCCCCGGCAGCGTCCTTCCGCGGCGCCGCACTTGAGCCTCGAAAAGGAAAATGCAATGAACCCGCAGCGCTGGCGATTGGATGGACAGACCGCACTGGTAACCGGCGCCACGGCCGGCATCGGCCTGGCGATCGCACGCGAACTGATGGGATTCGGCGCTGATCTGCTGATCGTCGGTCGCGATGTCGATGCGCTGGAAACCGCCCGCGACGAACTGGCTGACACGTATCCCGATCGCAGCGTGCATGCGCTTTCAGCCGACGTCAGCGACGACCAGGACCGCCAGGAGATCCTCGACTGGGTGGAAGATCACAGCGATGGTTTGAACATCCTGGTCAACAACGCCGGCGGCAACATCACCAAGCCGGCCACCGAGTATTCCGAAGACGAGTGGCGCGGGATCTTCGAAACCAACCTGTTCTCGGCGTTCGAGCTGTGCCGCTATGCACACCCGTTACTGACGAAGCATGCGTCCTCGGCCATCGTCAACGTCGGCAGCGTGTCCGGCATCACCCACGTGCGCAGTGGCGTGGTCTACGGCATGACCAAGGCGGCCATGCAGCAGATGACCCGCAACCTGGCCTGCGAATGGGCCGAGGACGGCATCCGGGTCAACTCGGTCGCGCCGTGGTACATCCGCACGCGACGTACGTCCGGTCCGCTGTCGGATCCGGACTACTACGACGAGGTGATCGCGCGCACGCCGATGGGGCGCATCGGTGAGCCGGAAGAAGTGGCCGCCGCGGTGGGCTTCCTGTGCCTGCCGGCATCCAGCTATGTCACCGGCGAGTGCATCGCGGTGGACGGCGGCTTCCTGCGTTACGGCTTCTGAGCGGCGCAGTCGCTGGCATCCAGCACTGCCTGCAGGCGCTGGTACTGCTGGCGTGCGTCCGGTTGTGCGAGCGAACTGAAGCGCGCCGCTGATTCGGCATCGCGCACCCGTTGTTGCCACGTGCTGCACAGCTGCGTCGGGTCGATGGCCGCGCAGGTGTCGCGCTGCACTTCGCAGGCTTCACCCGCGCCCTTGGCAGGGTTGCCGTCCAGGCCGACCACGCGCATGGGCACGCAGCGGCTTGGCGGTTCAGCGCTCTCGCTGAGGTAGTCGTCAACTCCACGACCTTTGCACAGGTAGAGCGCTGGCAGGGCAACAGGCGCGGGTTTCGTAACCGGTGCGGCAGGCGCCACCGCTACCGGCTCCGACGCGGGTACTGCCTGCGGCACAAGTACGCCGGTCGCAAGGGGTGCCAGTACCGCTGCCGGTGGCGCAGGTGCAGCCACTGCCTGCATCACCTTGGTGGTCTGTTGCATGCCCTTGGGGCAGGGCATGTTCTGGATGGTGAGCGCGCCGCTGGCATCGGTGCAGCGGTAGAACGTGATTTCACCGGCCTGGGCGGCGCTGGCGCAGAACAAGGTGAGCAGCAGCCAACGCATCAGTGGCCTCCACAATCCTGATCAAGTCGTGCTTCGATGCCACGTTGCTCGCGTACCAGGTCCTTGCGCTCGCTCTGCAGGGCGCTGTGATAGCGACGGATAAGTTCCCAGCGGCGATCGCGCAGGCGTGCGCAGACTTCCTGCGGTGGCAATGCCTGGCAGCTGTCGCGTACCAGTACCGAACCCATTGGCACCGCCACCCCGGGTCGCCAGGGTGTGCCGCCCGCGCCGGGTGGGTGCGGCGGACGTGGGCCGTGACCGTTATGGCGGGGATAGGCGTAGGCCCAGGTGGGCACCCAGCGCGGATTGCCTTCGTTGTTGTCGCTGGTATAGCGCTCGCCCTCGCTGGTGACGCACTCATACATGGGCTGCGGCGGCTGTACCGTGACTATGCGCACCTCACGCTGCGGGACGGGTGTGGCGACGGCTGCCGGTGCCGTCGCTGCAGGGCGTGGTGGTGGATCCTTGGGGCGAGTCATGTCCAGCACCTGTTGCTGGTGGGCCTTGGTGCAGGGCGCATCCTGCAGCGACACCGCACCATTGCTGCCGACACAGCGGTAGATGCGCACATTGTCGGCAGAGGCGGCAGGCGGCGGATCCGCCGCCAGTGCCGCCACGGGCAAGCAGATCAGGCAACCGAGCAGGAGCAGGCGAGGGCGCATGGCGGCAGTGTGCCATGGGGGCTTTGTTGTTGTTCACGGCTGACGCCGGTCCCGCAAGCACCGCCGGCATCGCCCCTTGTAGAGCCGAGCCATGCTCGGCTGAAGCTTTACAGGTCGAGCATCAGCCATGGCTCGGCTCTACCGCCGAGCCTGTATGGATTTTAAGGAAAGCCCCTGCCGAGCATGGCTCGGCACTACCGGGTGCTGGGCAGGGGCTCTCAGTCGCGCAGGACTTCGCCGGTGGCAGCGACGCGGATGCGGGTGGGCTGGGCCAGGCCGCCGGTGGCGCCATCCAGTAGCCCGTCCAGCTGTAGCAGCAGGGCGGGGTCCAGCTGCGCACGGCTGCGTGCCGGTGGCTCACCGGCGAGGTTGGCACTGGTGGATACCAGCGGGCCGCCCCATGCCTCGCATAGCGCCCGTACCAGCGGGTGGGCACTGACCCGCACGGCGATGCCGGTGTGCTCGCCGGTGATCCAATGTGGCGCATGTGGACCGGCCGGGACGATCCAGGTGTTGGCGCCCGGCCAGCTGTCCAGCACCGCTTGGCGGCGTTCGTCGGCGAGCGCATCCAACCGCACCCAGCCGTCCAACTGCGCGGGATTGGCGGCAACCAGGATCATGCCTTTCGCGATGGGCCGCTGCTTGAGCGCGAGCAGCTTCATCACCGCCGCTTCGTTGGAGGGATCACAGCCCAGTCCCCAGACCGCTTCGGTCGGGTAGGCGATCACGCCGCCGGCCTGGAGGGCCGGGACGACGTTGTGCAGGTCGAGTTCACGCATGGTCAGCACCGTTGGAGGGCCGGCATGAAGAAGGGGGCCAGCCCGCGAAAGGGACGCAAAGCAAAGGCCGCCCGGTGGGCGGCCTGCTGCGGGTGCTGCTGATTATCCGCTTGTTGGCGGAGGAGGGGGATAGATGGGCCGTTTTGCTGCTTTGGAGCAAGACCTTTTTGGCCTGTTCTTGGAGCAGAGCCAATCCTCTTCCGCCCCCCCGCCTTCGCGGGGGCAGGCTCTTCGGGCACCTTCTCCCGGAGGGAGAGGGAAGTGCAGGATCAGAACGGCGGTGCGTCGTCGGCTGCTGACTTCTTCACTGCCTTCTTGGCGACGGTCTTCTTGGTGGCCTTCTTCGCCGCGGTCTTCTTGGTTGCGGCTTTCTTGGTCGCCGCCTTCTTGGCCGGGGCCTTCTTTGCGGCGGCTTTCTTCGGTGCCGCTTCCTTCTTCACCGTGGTCTTCTTGGCGGCCTTCTTGCCAAAGCCCTTGCGCACCGGCTTGCCGGTCTCGGCCATCAGTTGCTCGACTTCAGCCAGGGTCAGCGAGGCGGGCTCGCGGTCCTTGGGGATCTTGCCGTTCATCTTGCCGTCGCTGATGTACGGGCCAAAGCGACCGTTCAACACCTGGATGTCCGAGCCTTCGAACTCCTTGATGATGCGGTTGCGCGCGATCTCTTCCTTCTCCTCGATCAGGAAGATGGCGCGGGCCAGGTCGATCTTGTACGGGTCGTCTTCCTTGGTCAGCGAGGCATAGGTGCTGCCACGCTTGGCGAAGGGGCCAAAGCGGCCGATGCCGACGGTGACTTCCTCGCCATTGGCATCTGCGCCAAGCTTGCGCGGCATGTCGAACAGCTTCAGCGCCTCGTCCAGCGAGATCGAGTAGATGCTCTGGCCCGGCTGCAGCGAGGCGAACTTGGGCTTCTCTTCGTCATCGACGGTGCCGATCTGCACCATCGGGCCGAAGCGGCCGATACGTGCGGTGACGTCCTTGCCGCTGACCGGGTCCGGGCCCAGCACGCGCGCGCTGCCGGCATCGGTGCGGTCCAGCGACTCGCTCTTGTCGGTGACCAGTTCCTTGAACGGGCCCCAGAAGCGCGCCATCAATGGCACCCACTCCTCTTCGCCGCGCGACACCGCATCCAGCTCGTCCTCGAGCTTGGCGGTGAAGTCGTAATCGACGTAGCGGGTGAAGTGGCTGGACAGGAACTTGCTGACCGCGCGGCCGACGTCGGTCGGCTTGAAGCTGCGGCCTTCCATCTCGGTGTACTTGCGGAACAGCAGGGTCTGGATGATCGAGGCGTAGGTGGACGGACGGCCGATGCCGTATTCCTCCAGCGCCTTGACCAGCGCTGCTTCGGTGAAACGCGGCGGCGGCTGGGTGAAGTGCTGGTCGGCGACGATGCGGTCCAGCGGCACGCGGTCGCCGGGCTTCATCATCGGCAGCTTGCGGCCTTCGTCCTCGTCCTCGGCGCTCTTGCTGTCCTTGCCTTCTTCGTACACGGCCAGGAAGCCAGGCACCACGACGGTGGTGCCACTGGCGCGGAACACGTGTTCGCTGCCGGCCGACAGGTCGACGCTGACGGTATTCAAGGTCGCCGGGATCATCTGGCAGGCGACGGCGCGCTTCCAGATCAGCTCGTACAGCTTGCGCTCGTCGTCGGTGAGGTACTTGCCGACCTGGGCCGGGGTACGCAGCGCGGAGGTCGGGCGCACGGCTTCGTGGGCTTCCTGCGCGTTCTTGGACTTGGTGGTGTAAGTGTTGGGCTTGTCCGGCAACGCGCTGATGCCGTAGTCACGGGCGATCACGTCGCGGATTTCGGCCAGCGCGTCCTGTGACAGGTTGACCGAGTCGGTACGCATGTACGAGATCAGGCCGACGGTGCCTTCATCGCCGATGTTCACGCCTTCGTACAGCTTCTGCGCCA
Source organism: Stenotrophomonas sp. (assembly GCF_032061965.1). Taxonomy (GTDB): domain Bacteria; phylum Pseudomonadota; class Gammaproteobacteria; order Xanthomonadales; family Xanthomonadaceae; genus Stenotrophomonas. The sequence continues at coordinate 207,252 of NZ_DAMBEF010000002.1, forward strand.
CCTGCATGGTCTTGCGGGTGGTGAAGCCGAGCTTGCGCGAGGCTTCCTGCTGCAGGGTGGAGGTGGTGAACGGTGCGGCCGGGCGGCGCTTGCGCTCCTTGCTGGCGACGTCGGTGACGTGCAGCGCACCCTGCGCGGCCTGCTGGATGCGCAGGCGGGCGGCTTCGGCGGTGTCGCCGTCGGTGACGGTGAACTGCTCGAACTTCTGCCCGTCCAGCTTGATCAGGCGTGCATTGAAGTGCTGCGAGGGATGCGCGCAGGCGGCCTCGATGCTCCAATATTCGCGCGCAATGAAAGCTTCGATTTCTTCCTCTCGCTCAACGATCATGCGCAACGCCGGGCTCTGTACGCGGCCGGCGGACAGGCCGCGCTGCACCTTGCGCCACAGCACCGGTGACAGGTTGAAACCGACCAGGTAGTCCAGCGCGCGGCGCGCCTGCTGGGCATCAACCAGGTCCGAGGCGATCTCGCGCGGCTGGCCAATGGCCTCCTTGATGGCACGCGGGGTGATCTCGGTGAACACCACACGCTGCATCGGCTTGCCGTCCGACAGGCCGCGCTCCTTCAGGATCTCGGCGATATGCCAGCTGATGGCCTCACCCTCGCGGTCCGGGTCGGTCGCCAGCAGGATGTCATCGGCGCCCTTTGCGGCTTTTGCGATGGCTTCGACATGCTTCTCGTTCTTTTCGATCAGGTCGTAACGCATCGCAAACCCGTTGTCCGGGTCAACCGCGCCTTCCTTGGGGACCAGATCACGCACATGCCCATACGAGGCCAGGACCGTGTAGTCCTTGCCGAGGTATTTATTGATCGTCTTGGCCTTGGCCGGCGATTCGACGATGAGCAGGTGCTTGGGCATGTCAGTACATTCTTGGGGCGGAAGGCCCTTGGGGGGCGCTAGGGTGGCGTAAACCGGGCCGATAGTGAAGCAGATGGGGCCGTTGTGGATAAGCCGACGCCCGGGTTGAGGCCCGGGCGTTCAGCTTGGTTCCTTATTTAGAGGAATCATGCCGGGGTGGCTGCTGTCAAGCCGCCCGGCCCTCTCAGTTGAAGTTCGACGAGGCGATGCCGATCACTGCCAGGACCGCCACGATGCCCAATACGGCCAGCAGGCCGAAGATGGACAGCACCACGATGGTGACCGTACCCAGGCCGCGCTGCTGCCATTCCGGGTTGTCGGTGAAGGCCCATTTATCGACCACGAGGGTGTCGCAGATCATGTCATGGACGCCCTGCTTGCGCTCAGTGAAGGCCACCATCAGGCCAGCGATCAGCACGCCCAGGCCGCAGGTGACCAGGGTGAACAGCATCAACGCGATGTAACGCAGGAAGCCACGCCAGAAGGTCAGGCCGTCGCCGTTGCTGCGTACCACCTTGATGCCCACCGCCATCTTGCCAAGGCTGGCCATGTTGCTGGTGGAGTACATCCAGCCGAAGTACAGCGCCGGCACCAGGATGCTGATCGCGTAATTGAGGGTGTAGAAGGTGACCATCACGCCGGCACTGGCAACGTCCGAACCGGACGACAGCGATGCCATGCTCACGCCCATCACCAGCATCAGCGGGATCAGCAGCACATAGCTGAGCATGCCGGTGACAAAGCTGTCGATGATGGAGGCGGCAAAGCGCCGCCACAGGCCTGCATAGACCACTTCTCCGCCGTGTACCACGCGGGTGTGGTCACGGCTGACCGTGCCGGGTGCGGCATACGGCGAGGCGTCGCGATCAGCTGCTGCGGCAGTGGCCGCCGCCACCGCGCTGCCATCGGCGATGGCGGTGTAGTCGGCACGCAGGTCGATGCCTTCCGAGGCCGGTGTGGCAACCAGCAGCTCCAGCTCCTCGGCGGCAACCGACAGCGCTTGCCATTGCGGCATGCCTTCGCGCCAGACCAGGGTGGTCAGGTCCAGTTCGCCCTTGCGGAACAGGTCGCGGATCGTTCCGGCATCTACCGGGCCGTGCCGCTCGCGCTGGGCATCGGCGTAATACCACTCAGTCATCAGTTTCCCCAGAGAATTCACGGCTGCGGCAATCAGCCGCGGCAATTGGCAGGCAGGTACTTGTCATCCACGTCCGAGCTGCATTCCCAGGTCGCGGCCTGCATATCGTAGTCGAGCCAGAGCGTTTTGCCGTGGAGTGCAGGTTGCTGCGGAATGTTGAAGCGTGCTTCCAGCCCACAGTGGCCCTGCTCGAAGCGACCCACGCGGACCTCCCCCAGGTCGCCGCTGGCATAGCTTTCAGGGCTGCCAAAGCCGTCCTCGCCATTGACCGGGCAACGTTCATTGGCGGCGGCAAAGGTGGCGATATCCGAGCTCAGGGGCTGCAGTTGGGTGTAGACCACGTTGGCCTTGGCGCGCTGCGTATAGTCTTTGTAGGCGGGCAGGGCGATGGCGGCGAGGATCGCCAGGATCGCCAGCAGGATCACGGCGACCACCGCGCCGATGAGGGCGGCGATGGCGCAACCGGACATGCCCTGCTTCGGTGGCGGTGCCGCTGCGGGGTAGCGCGGCACCTGCTGCAGTGGCGGTGGCAGCGGTGCGGCGGTTGCCGGGTCAGCGGCGGCCTGCTGCGGGACGATGCCCAGTTCGGCGGCAAAGTCGCGCAACGGGCGCCAGTCACCGGCGCCGTCGCGCCAGAGCAGCGTGTCATCGTCGATGCGACCGGAGCGGTGCAGCTCGACGATGTTTTCAGTTTCCAGCGGACCGCGCCGTTCGCGGTTGCCCTCGGCGTAGAACCATTGACTCACGTGGCTTTCCTCATGCGTCCCTGCATGCCGCGTGGGCTCAGTGCAGGGGTTCGGGTTCGTCGACAAACATCTGGGTTTCCATCCAGGCGTAGGCAGCTTCCGCGCCGGGCTGGTTGAACAGCACCATCAATACGACCCACTTGAGGTCATCCAGGTCCAGCTCGTCCTGGTCCAAGGCCATGGCACGGTCCAGCACCAGCTCGCGCTGGTCGGCGTCGAGGATGCCATGTTGTTCCAGGAACAGCAGGAAACCCCGGCAGTCCACGTCCAGCTTGTCCAGCTCGGGGCCGTGGAAAACGCGCACGGGCCCATCAACGCGGGGCCGGGCGACGGCCGGGCGCTGTTCGGCCAAGGCATCGAGCCAGTCGAAGGCCTTGCTGATCTCGGTGGGACTGAAACCGGCCTGGATCAGGCCGTTCTGGAGCGAGTCGCGGTCTCGGATGAGATCGGCATCCTCGCTGAAATAGTGTTCAAACAGGTACAGCAGGACGTCCAGGATGCTCTCTTTCATTGCCCCTCGGCCTGCGCCATCCGGCGCTGTGGAGGTGAAGGAACGCTCAGGTGCGGGTGTAGCGACCGTGTGCGGACGACACTCTCCCTTGCAGTTCCATGAGCAGCAGCATGGAGGACAGCATGGCAGCCGTCAATCCAGTGCGCTCAATCAGTGAATCCATACCGGTTGGGTCGTGGCCCAGGGCTTCCCACAATCGCTGGTAGTCCGGGTCCGGCAGGTCCGGGACCGGGTCGGGGCCGGTCACTGCCTTGGAGGTGGGGGTGTGCAAGCGGGTTTGCAAGGCGTTGCCCAGTTCGCCAGCCAAATTGGCCACGCCTTCAAGAATGTGGTCGGCATGTGTCACCAATGTGGCACCGTCACGTATCAGGCGATGGCAGCCGCGGGCCATGGGGTTGTGGATGGAGCCGGGCACCGCGAATACCTCGCGGCCGGCCTCGCCGGCCAGGCGTGCGGTGACCAGGGCGCCCGAGCGCTCGGCGGCCTCGATCACCACCGTCCCAAGGCTCAGCGCCGCCAATAGCCGGTTGCGGGCAGGAAAGTGGCCGCTGCGCGGCGTGGTGCCGGGAGGATATTCACTGACAACCGCGCCATGTGTGGCCAGTTCGGCCTGCAGCTGGCGATGATGGCGGGGATAGACGATGTCCGGGCCGGTCCCGATCACCGCATAGGTGGGGGCGGTTGCCGCCAAGGCCGCCCGATGCGCGGCCGCATCGATGCCGGCGGCCAGCCCGCTGGCAACGGTCAGGCCGCATTGGCCCAGCTGTTCAGCCAGTAGCCGGGCGTTGTCGCGGCCACCGGCGGTGGGATTGCGGCTGCCGACGATGGCAATGGCCGGTTGCCACAACAGGCTCGCGTTGCCGGCCACGAACAGGGCCAGCGGAGGGTTGGGGGCCTGGCGCAGCAGTGGCGGGTAGTCCGGTGAGGCCCAGCCGAGCAGTTGCCTTGCGGGAGCATCCAACCAGGCCTTGCTGCGCGCCATCGCGACAGGGTCGGGGTGGGCGATGGCCTGGCATTGCGCTGCGGTGCAACCGGCGGCACGCCATACGTTGGCCCCAGCGGCCAAGGCCGCGCCCGCATCCTCGAACTGTTCCAGCAACAGGCGCAACGGCTGCAGGGGGCCGCCGGCCAGGGTCAGGGGCAAAAGGGCGGCGGTGGTTGCGGGTGCAGGCGGGCGAGATGGCTTCATCGCCCGAGGATCGACCGGATACGACAACGGCGCCCTCGGGCGCCGTTGTGTTGGTGTGTAAGGCTTGCCGGCTTACTGCGCGTCCGGGTGCTTGAGCTCGTAGCCCACCCGTGCCGGCTTGCTGCCTTCCATGATCAGCGCATAGCTGACCTTGTCAAACGTGCGGAAAACCATCGCATGCGCCGCATATTCTTCCGGCAGCGCAACCCGGCCGACACCGTCTTCGAAGCGCTCGTTGATGCGCGAGCTGTCACGATGGGTGATGCGGTCGCTGACATGGCTACCGCTGCGCCAGATCGAAAACACCGTGCCGTTGTCGATGCCTTCGCGGGCACCGCCGGAGATGGCGATGACATCGCGCGGGCCGCCGGAGCTGAGTACGTCGGTTACCGCCAGCACGCGCAGGTGACCCGGCAGCGGCTCGGTGGTTGGTGCATGCGGGATGAACTGCAGGTCGTACGGCTGGGCCTGGATCGGCACCAGGCGATCACCTGCCCGCACTTCACGGCCGCTGTCTTCCAGGCGCAGGGTCGAAGCGTGGGCTTCGTCGCTGCCAACCTTGGTCAGGGTGCCGATATTGACCTGTGCCAGTTCATAGCCGAGGAACTCATTGCGGTCACTGCTGGCAATGTAGTCCTTCCACAGATTGCCTGAACCGGGCAGCGTATTGCCGCGCACGTCCAGGTCGTTGCTGGGTTTGGGCTGGCTGTAGCTCACGGTGGGGCGAACCACCATGTAGCGCTGGCCCGGCTGGGTGCCTTGCAGGCCAACCACATAGGCCAGCTGGCCGGCGCTGGCGCGCAGGCGGTCATCTTCCAGTCCAACCACGTAGGGCAGCTCCTTGAAGCTGTCCACGATGTTCAGGTTCTTCAGGAACGGTTCGACGTCGGCCAGCGGGATCGCATTGATCGGAGCCTCCTGGCGCGGGCCAGGTTGCGCGGTCACGCGGTCCAGGTAGGCCAGGCTGAGCACGTCACCCGGATAGATCAGGTGCGGGTTCTTGACCTGCGGGTTCGCCTGCCAGATTTCCGGCCAAAGCCACGGCTTCTTCAGGAAACGAGCCGATATGTCCCACAGCGTATCTCCCTTGCGCACCACATAGGTGTCAGGGTGAGAGCCGTTCATTTCCACGGCGACAGCATAGGTCGTCACGGTCAGCAGCGCCGCGGCGGCGACCGTACGTATTTGTTTCAACATGGTTGCGATCTGCCTGATTCCCCAACAGGTTGGCGCACTATATTGCAGAAATGGGCGCGCCGGGCAAGCGCAAGCGGTAGAATTGCGACATCTTGCCGATTTGACCGGCATTCCCACTTGGTATTGCTATGGCCCTCCTGCCCATTCTCGAATTCCCCGACCCTCGGTTGCGCACGAAGGCGGCGCTCGTTGATGCCGCCGAAGTGACCACCCCGGACTTCCAGCAGCTGCTCACCGACATGTTCCAGACCATGTACGAGGCGCCGGGCATTGGCCTGGCCGCCAGTCAGGTCGACGTGCACAAGCGTTTCATGGTCATCGACGTCAGTGAAGAGCGCGACGCGCCGATGGTTTTCATCAATCCGCAGATCGTCAGCGCCAGCGATGGCGGCCGCGTCTACCAGGAAGGCTGCCTGTCGGTGCCGGGCATCTATGCCGACGTCACCCGCGCCGATTCCATCGTTGTTCGCTTCCTCGACCGCGAGGGCAAGCAGCAGGAGTTGGCCGTGGATGGCCTGCTGGCCACCTGCGTGCAGCATGAGATGGACCATCTGGACGGCAAGCTGTTCATCGACTACCTGTCCCCGCTCAAGCGCGAGATGGTGCGCAAGAAGCTGGCCAAGTCGCGCAAGCACGTCGCTTGAGTGCAGGGATTGGGGAGGTCGGGATTGGGGATAGGTGAAGGCGTGCATTGCTGCGTCTTTTCCAGCTCCGGCGTTCCCTCCTGCGTCCCTGATCTGCACGCCGATTTTTTGATTCGCGATTGGTAACCGTCGCCGCTGCGCTGCTTTTGCCAATCCCAAATCCCGAATTCCAGACCCCCGCCCAATGAAAATCATCTTTGCCGGTACGCCGGAATTCGCGGTCGCCTCCTTGGCTGCTGCGGCTCGCCATCACGAGGTGGTCGCCGTCTACACCCAGCCGGATCGCCCCGCCGGGCGGGGGCGCGGGCTGATGCCCTCGCCGGTCAAGCTCGATGCCATTGCCCGCGGTATCCCGGTGTTCCAACCGGAAAGCCTGAAGTCGCCTGAGGCCCAGCAACAGCTGCGCGACCTGCAGCCAGACCTGATGATCGTGGTGGCCTATGGCCTGATCCTGCCCAAGGCAGTGTTGGCCATTCCTACCCACGGTTGCTGGAACGTGCACGCTTCCCTGCTGCCACGTTGGCGCGGCGCGGCGCCGATCCAGCGCGCGATCGAGGCCGGCGATGCCGAAACCGGCGTCTGCCTGATGCAGATGGAAGCTGGCCTGGATACCGGCCCGGTGCTGCTGCGCCAACACACCCCGATCAGCGACACCGATACTGGCGGCCAGTTGCACGACCGTCTGGCGCAGTTGGGTGCGCAGGTACTGTCCGATGGTCTGGGGCTGTTGCGCGCCGGCCTCAAACCGATGCCGCAGGTGCAACCCGAAGCGGGCGTCACCTACGCCCACAAACTGGACAAGGCCGAGGCCCGGCTTGACTGGAGCCGCGATGCTGCCGCGCTGGCGCGGACCGTGCGCGCATTCAACCCGTGGCCGGTGGCGGAGGCTACCTTGGCCGGCGAGCGGGTGCGCATCCATGGTGCCGTGGCCTTGGCCGACAACCGCGGCAAGGCGCCCGGCAGCGTGATCGGCGCTTCGCGCGAGGGTATCGATATCGCCTGCGGTCAGGGCGCTCTGCGCCTGCGGGTGGTGCAGCGCGAAGGTGGCAAGGCCATCACCGCCGCCGACTATCTCAATGCCCGGCGTGACCTGCGGATCGAGGACTGATCCGTGACGGCAACTTCTTCACCCTGGGCCGGCAAAGGCGCAGCGCAGGCGCCTGGCGTGCAGACCCGTGTCGCGGCGGCCAAGGTGTTGGCTGCGGTGTTGGGCAAGGGCCGCTCGTTGAAAGCCGAACTGGCCGCGGCGCTGCCGCGCCTGGACGACAGCCGCGACCGCGCGTTGCTGGAGGCCATCTGCTTCGCTGCCCTGCGCCGACGCTGCGTTTACGAACAGGCGCTGACAACATGGATGCAGAAGCCGCTGGGCCCGCGTGACGTGGACCTGCGCGGGCTGTTGATGGCGGGTTTTGCCCAGCTCGACGCATTGCAGTTGCCCGCGCACGCTGCGTTGTCCGCCACGGTGGACGCGGCGCGCGCGCTGGGCCGTGAGCGCCAGGCTGGTCTGGTCAACGCGGTACTGCGACGCGCGCAGCGCGAGGGTTTTGCCGAAGCGCGCGCTGAAGATGCGTGGCCGCAATGGTTGCTCAAACAGGTCCGCAACGACTGGCCGGAGCAGGCGGGGGCAATCATTGCCGACAGTCTGAAGCCCGCGCCGTTGTGGCTGCGGGTCAATCGCCAACAGCACCGCCGTGATGCCTACCAGGCACAGTTGGCGGAGGCGGGCATCGAGGCGTTGGCCGAGCCGCTGAGTGGTGACGCGCTGCAGTTGCCGCAGCCGGTGCCGGTCAGCAGCCTGCCCGGGTTTGCCCAAGGCGCCGTATCGGTACAGGACCTGTCGGCGCAGCAGGTGGCCGATGCGCTGGCGCCGCTGGCCGGGGCCAGGGTGCTGGACGCCTGCGCTGCACCAGGCGGCAAGTCGGCACATCTGCTGGAACGCGACCCATCGTTGAAGTTGCTGGCGCTGGATGTGGACGCGCGTCGTCTGCAGCGTATTCGCGAAACCTTCGCCCGCACGGGTGTTGGCGCTGATGCCACCGTGCAAGCCGTGGACGCCGCTGATCTGGCCGCATGGTGGGACGGGCAGCCGTTCGACGCGGTGCTGCTGGATGCACCGTGTTCGGCTACGGGCATCATTCGCCGCCAGCCTGATGTGTTGCTGCACCGCCGCCCTGCGGACATCACCGCCCTTGTAGCCCTGCAGGCGCGGCTGATGGATGCGCTGTGGCAGGTGCTGCGGCCGGGCGGGGTGCTGCTGTATTCGACCTGCTCGATCCTGCAGCAGGAAAATACGGCACAGGTAACTGCATTCCTGCAGCGTCACCCCGATGCCAGTCTTGAGCCATTGCCTGGCGCATTTGGCCATGACCAGCAGGGCGCGCGCCAGCGTCTGCCGGGCGAACAGGGGGGGGATGGTTTCTTCTATGCACGTCTGCTCAAGGCACGGGAGCGCTGAGATCCCGTGGACATGCCAAGCCCTGTGTCGTTGAGTCCGCGGGCCGATGCACCGCGGGCCGGGGTGGGCGGTACGCCATCGGGCCCAGGAGCGCCATTGCCTGATTCCTGTCCGCCGCTGTATGTGGTCAACCTGCCGGCTTCTTCGGACAGGCGCGATTCCATGCAACGCCAGGCCGAGGCATGGGGACTGCAGTTGACGTTCTTCGAAGCGGTCAACGGCCGTCAGCCCCACCCGCTGTTCGCGCATGTGGATGAAGGCAGGCGGGTGGCGGGCAAGGGGCGTCCGTTCAAGCCTGGTGAACTGGGTTGTTGGGCCAGCCACTACCTGCTTTGGCAGCGCTGCGTGGAAAGCGGGCAGCCGATGATCGTGCTGGAGGATGACATCACGCTGTCGCAGCGATTTGTTGATCTGTTGCAGGCGCTGCCACAGTTGCCGGCGCAGGTCGGCTATTTCCGCCTGCATGCCGGGGATCGCCCCAGCACTGCCTGGCTGCGGTTTGGAGATTTCGAGCTGCACCGGTATTGGCGCAGCCCGTTGTGCACGCTGGGCTACTACCTGGCACCCGAAGCCGCGCAGAAACTGTTGCGCCACGCCGAGCGATGGGTGCTGCCGGTGGATGACTACATGGACCTGGCCTGGTTGCATGGCGTGGAGTGCCTGGGCGTCAAGCCGGGCGTCGTGCACTGTGACGACGGGTTCGAGTCGATCATCCAGGTGGGCCGAGCAGCCAAGCCGGCATTGGGTCCATGGGGGTGGATCACCCGTGAGGGCTATCGCGCAGGCCTGAACCTGCGCTGGTTCCTGCACAACCTTCCGCACCGCCTGCGCAGCCGCTGGAAAAGCAAGCGCCGATAAGCCTCAGGTCCGCGGTGCCGCGGACCGTGACAGGCTCACTTCTTTTGGCCGCGATGGCCCATCAGGATGCCCAGAGCCCGTTCGTACCGCTTCCACCAGGGAGCGTTGCCGCGCAACGCCAGGGAGGCATAACGCTTGCGCTCCTTGCGGCTCGGGTTGGGCTTGGTCCGGTATTCGTACTTGCTCTGGATGCAGCAGCCATCATCCAGTCCCGCACGCCATGCGTACTGGCGGACGATGCCGTAGTTGCGCAGGTTGTTGCGATAGATTGCCGATGGGTCCTGCCGGGTGGCCCACCAGCCATTGCTGCCGTGGGTGCGGTACTCCACGCAGCCGGTGGGCAGGTAGTACTTGCGCGCGCCCATGATGCTCGCGCCGTGTACAACGCAGGCGTCGGCACACAGTTTCCAATGGCGGCGGAAGCTGTGAGGCAGGTCCAGCACGTTCTCGGCCCAGTGACGGCGCAGTGAGATCGCCGAGGTCGGCGCGCCATACCAGGGCACCAGGAAGTAGGTGCTGATCGCCGTGTAACCAAGATCGATGGCCTGGCCGCTGTCTTCGTAGCGGATATCCATCTGGTCTATGCCGAAGGTCTGCAGGTCACTGAACACGAAGTCCACGTCGCGCCGGCTGTCATAGACGGCGCCGATCTGTGCCAGATAGTCCGGCTTCCATCGATCATCCGCGTCAAGGAAGCACACCACATCGGCGTTGGCTGCTGCCACGCCACGCTGGAAGGCCGCCAGTTGCCCCTCGTTCTTGTCGAACAGCAAGGTCACGCGCGGGTCATTGCCATAGCGCTCGCGCAGCATCTGTGGTGAGTCGTCGGTGGAGCCGTCATCCACCACCAGCACCTGCGCCGCGGCGCGGGTCTGTGCCAAAGCACTTTCCACTGCCTCGAATACGAACTTGGCGTAGTTGTAGTTGGTGATCACCACCGAGAAGGTGGTCATGCCTGGCCCTCGGCCAGCAAGGCGCGGAAGTAGGCGATGGTTTCCTTCAGGCCATCCTCAAGCGACACCTTGGGCTCCCAATCCAGCTTTTCACGGGCCAGCGAGATATCGGGCTGTCGCTGCCGGGGGTCGTCGGAGGGCAGTGGCTGGTAGACCAGGCGCGAACGGCCGCCGACCAGTCGGATCACCATTTCGGCAAGCTCCAGCATGGTGAACTCGCCCGGGTTGCCGATGTTGATCGGTCCGGTGAAGCCGCGCTCAGTATCCATCATGCGGGTCATCGCTTCGATGAGGTCATCCACGTAGCAGAAGCTGCGGGTCTGGCTGCCATCGCCGTAGATGGTGATGTCCTGCCCCCGCAGTGCCTGGACGATGAAATTGCTTACCACGCGTCCATCGTTGGGATGCATGCGCGGGCCGTACGTGTTGAAGATGCGAACCACCTTGATGTCCAGCGAGTGCTGGCGGTGGTAATCGAAAAACAGCGTCTCGGCGCAGCGCTTGCCCTCGTCGTAGCAGCTGCGCACGCCGATGGGGTTGACGCGGCCCCAATAGCCTTCCTGCTGCGGATGCACTTCCGGATCGCCATAGACCTCGCTGGTGGAGGCCTGCAGGATGCGCGCGTCGCGTCGCTTGGCCAAACCAAGCATGTTGATCGCGCCGTGCACGCTGGTCTTGGTGGTCTGCACCGGATCATGCTGGTAGTGGATCGGCGAGGCGGGGCAGGCCAGGTTGAAGATGCGGTCCACTTCCACGTACAGCGGGAAGGTGACGTCATGGCGCATCAATTCGAAGTTCGGGCTTCCCAGCAGATGCGCCACGTTCCGCTTGCTGCCGGTAAAAAAATTATCGACGCAGAGGATGTCATGACCCTCGGCGATCAGCCGATCGCACAGATGGGAACCCAGGAACCCGGCGCCGCCGGTGATCAGAATACGTTGCATGGAGCCTTCTCTGGTGGATGGTGTTGCCGCTTTACCCCCCCCTGACGGCTCGGCGGGGGCTATTTTGTCATGGGCCGGACGTCATGAGGTGGCCGGAATGACCAAAACGGCACAAAAGGAAGGAGATCAGGGGGCGCTTTTGGGGGCTTTCTGGGATGCCGGGCCGCCGGAACCTTCGGCGCGGCGGCGGTGCCTTTGTCAGGATTGACCGTGGAGGCCGGCTCCGATGCAAAGAATGCAGCGTGTTGTGAAAATTTTTTGGCGGTTGTGCGAACAATTCAGCACAATCACGGCACAATTCGCGGATGCCCTCATCTTTGTCTGATACCGCCCCCGGTCTTGCGCAACCAGTCAGTGGCAGCCGTCGTTGGCTTGCCCTGCACCGATCTGCTTCGTTGGGTCTGCTGCTGCTGTTGGGGCTGGTTCTCAGTACCCCCACCAACCTGCTGCCGTTCGGCGTGGTGCTGTTGTTCAGTAGCCTGCTGGGCGCGGATTATCTCTGGCGCGCGCGGGCGTTGGCGCGCCCTTATCTGGGCGCCCTGGCCGGCGTGGCGCTGGCGGTGATCGCGCTGGGACTGTGGTCGGTCTGGCACTTTGACAACGTGCTGGACGACGTCGACAACCGCTCGCGATTCCTGGTCATGCCCTGGGCCATGTTGTGGGTATGCGCATTGCGGCCGGCACAGCAATCGCTATGGTGGGGAGCACTGCTGGGATTGCTGGCCACCGCGGTGGTCGCCGTGGTGCAGGTTGCAGGGGGGCTCGAGCGTGCCGAAGCCTGGACCAATGCCATTGTCCTTGCCGATACCACCTTGGTATTGATGGTGGTGCTGGTGCTGTGCCGGCCGCCGCAACGCTGGGGATTGATCATGCTGGGCATGGTCGCCGGCGGTACGGTGATTCTGCTCAGTGGCAGTCGTGGGGTGTGGCCTGCGCTGTTGATGCTGTTGCTGGCCATGACACTGAGCGTGCCTTGGCGCAACGGTCGGTTCCGCCTTGCCATCCTCGCCAGCATGGTGGCTGTTGCCGGCACGCTGGTGCTGGCCGTGCCCGAGCTGCGGGAAATGACGCGTCTGGATGAACTTCACAGCGACGTGCAGCGGATCGAACGGGGCGACGTGAATTCATCGGCGGGAGCCCGCCTGGAGCGACTGCAGGTGGCATGGGCCACCGTGCAGGAGCGTCCCTGGACAGGTATCGGCATCGGCCATTTTGACAATGCAATGGAGCGCCTGCCGGTGTGCCGTCCGTCGGTGCAGCAGGCGCCGCGCTGTGACCTGGGGCACGCACACAACGACCTGGCGGAGTGGGCCGCGACGATGGGCTTGCCCGGGGCGGTATTGCTGCTGATCGTCTATGGGCTGCCGTTGTGGCTGTTCACGCGGCTGCACCGTCGCAGTGGCGAGAGCGGATTCCGCGGTCCGGCGGCGGCCGGGATATTGGTCGTGGGCACCTATGTGCTGTGCGGTTTGACCCAATCCATGTTCGCCCACCAGATCACCGCCAGCGTCTATACCACCCTGGTCGGCGTGCTGGCCGGTCTGTCCTTGCTGGATGCCGCGCAACGGCGGCGGCCCGCGTCTCAGGACTGAGCGCGCGGCGGGTCGACCAGCGGCTGCCCGTTGTTGAGCAGCCACAGCATGATGGTCTTCTGGCGCACATAGTTGGCGCTGACGAAGGCTTCGATCAGCCCGGGCCAGCCATCCATGAAGCCGCGCTTGACCACGTAGCTGCGGATGAAGCGCCAGCCGGGGGCGAGTACCAGCTTGCCCAAGGTGGCGCGCTTGCCCTTGGCATGCTCGTACTCGGCCATCATCCGCGCGTACTTCTGCTTCTTGTCCAGCAGTTGCAGGAAGCTGCGGTAGGGGTGGTGCAAGAGGTCACCGCGGAGCAAGGCCACCGGCCCGTCGACCGCTACCGCTTCGTGGATCTCGCGGTCGCCACGCCAACCGCCGTGTCGGCGGTCGAACAGACGCAGCACGCGGTCCGGATAGGCCGTGCCATGGCGCAAGAAGCGGCCAAAGTATTCCGAGCAGCGCGCGAAGCGATAGCCGACTGCACGGCCGAAGCCCGCATCGCGTTCGGCCTCGATGGCGGCGCGCAAGGTGGCGTCAACGCGTTCATCGGCATCCAGGCAGAGCACCCAGTCATGGCTGGCCTGTTCCACGCAGAACGCCTTCTGGCTGCGGAAGCCGCTGAAGGCGCGCTGCAGAACCCGCGCGCCGGCGGCCTCTGCAACAGCCACGGTGGCATCGCTGGAGAACGAATCGACCACCACGATCTCATCACAGAACGCCAGCGACGCCAGGCAGTCGCCAATGCGGTCGGCTTCGTTGAAGGCGATGATGCAGGCCGACAGGCGTGGTCGCGGGGCGGGCGAGGAGGGGCTTGAGCTGGGCATGCGGTGTCTGGCACGGGGGAACGGGCCAAAGCCTAGCAGCGACGGGTTCCACTGGCGATGCGATAATTGCGCCATATCCGGGATATTCAGGAGTTCCCCGCCGTGCCACGCCACTATCTGCTGTACGGGTCCGAGCGCTATGCGTTGGCCATCCTCCGCCCGCTGCAGGCCGCTATCCGAGCGCGTGGCGATGAGGCGGCGTGGTTCTTCGACGGCCCTGGCGCCGAGGATCTGGCCGCGGATGAAACCCTGCTGACCGTGCAGCAGGTGCGCGCATGGAACCCCTGTGCGGTGATCACCTCGTCCAACGCGGTGCCGCACTTCTTCCCCGGAGTGAAGGTCGAGACCTTCCATGGCTTCGATGCCGGCAAGCCGCGGCATATCTACATCCGCGGGTTTTTTGACCTGTACTGCACCACCGGCCCACGCGATACCGCCGCGTTCTCCGAACTGGCGCAGAAGACCGGGCACTTTTCGGTGGTTGAAACGGGCTTTCCGAAGATTGATCCGTTCATGAGCCAACTGCACGATCAGCCGGACCCGGTGCGCGAACCACCGGTGATCCTCTATCACTCCACGTTCTCTCCGTCATGGAGTGCTGCCGGTATCCTGCACGATGAGATCAAGCGTCTGTCGCAGACCGGCGAATGGCGCTGGATCGTCACCTTCCACCCCAAGATGGACCCGGAAGTGGTGGCCAAGTACCGCGCGCTGGAAGGCCCGTACCTGCGCTTTGCCGATGACGACAACATCCTGGACCTGTTCCCGCAGGTGGACATGATGTGCTCGGATACTTCCTCGGCGCTCAACGAATTCCTGCTGACCTACAAGCCGGTGGTGACCTTCAAGAATCGCCGTCCGGGCCCGCAGCTGATCGACATTGACGACCCTGCGCAGTTTGAAGGTGCGATCCGTACCGCCTTGTCGCGGCCGCCGGAATTGATGGCAGCGGTACGCCAGTTCGCCGACCAGCTGCACCCCTACCGCGACGGCAAGTCCAGCGAGCGCATCCTGCAGGCCATTGATGATTTCATCGCCAAGGGCGGGCGCAACCGCAAGCCCAAGCCGCGCAACTGGTGGCGCAAGATCAAGCTGCGCAAGCGGATTGGTTATTGGGGGCCTGCGCGGGTTTGAGGTGGCGCGCTTTTCCCCTCTCCCGCCCCTGCGGGGCACCCTCTCCCGCAAGGGGAGAGGGGCGAAGCCCCGCGAGTTCAAGCATTGCCTGCAATTGCAGCTCTTCTCCTCGCCCCTTGCGGGAGAGGGTGCCCCGCAGGGGCGGGAGAGGGCGGCTCCTCCCTCACCAACGCAATTTGCGCCGCACCATCTCCTGCTCAAGTTGCGCCATCAGCGCCCGCGCCTGCGCTTCATCCAGAAACCGCAGCTGCAAGGCCGGCGCGCCGGCCGCACCTGCGGTATCCAAGGTCAGCGTCGCGGTGCCAAACCGCCTGTCCAGCGGTGAACGATCCAGCCGCAGCGCCTGCAGCTTGTCCAGTTCGGCCACACGCCACCAACGGTTCCACCAACCGCCGCGAATGGCTACGCGCTGTGCATCGATGCTATAGCCGATCCGGCTGACCTGGCGGTAGGCCTTCAGCGCTGACCACGGCAGCCACAGCAAGGGCAACAGCCCCCACAGGCTGCCGGTTTCGTAGATCAGCAGTGCCGACAGCGCGCTCATCAGTACCAGGGCCGGAAGACATAGCCGCCACCAGCCGCGTCGGCTCACCGCTTGCCAGTGCAGCGGGGGCCATTGCAGCTGCGGCAATAGATGCTGCAGCAGGCCATCACAGGTTGCCGGTGTAGCCAGGGGCGCCAGTTCTTTCAGTGCGCGTCCATCCTGCTCTTGCTGCTGGCCGCCGCCGGCAATGTCCACCCGCAGCTGGCGTCGCTTGAAAAGACGATGCAATGCGCCTTCACGCAAGGTCCACGCCTGGATACGGCGCCGTGCCACCGAGCTGCGCACGCGGGTGAACAGCCCGCGTTCAACGGTCAATCGACGGTCTGCTTCGCTCAGCCGGAAGCCGTAGTACTGCACGATCGACAGGCCGATCGAGACCAGCTGCATCAGCACCAGCGCCAGCGCCAGGATCAGCAGCGCGCTGCTGACCAGGGTGATGGCGCCCAACTGCAACTGGCTGGCATAGCCGAATGCCTGTCGGCCGTGCTCTTCGATGAAATCCGAAGTCGCCCGGCGTGGGAACAATTGGTAGGCCGCGCCCATTGCCGCGGCAACCACCACCAGCGCGCGGTTTGAAATCAGGCCTTGCCGCACCAGCTCGGACAACGGCAGTGCAAGCAGCACGTCGCTGTGAGGTGCGTTGGTATCGATCTGCGGTGTCACCCCATCGCTGCCTTGGCGGATCAGGCGCTCCAGCTCCAGGGCCTGTGGCAGCTTGAGCACGCGCATTTCCGCTTCGGGCTTGTCGCCGCCGGCCGATTCAAGTCGCAGCTCGGCCACACCGAACAGGCGGTGCAGCAGGTTCTGGTGCACCACCACGTTATGGATGCGTGCGAAGGGGATCTCGCGACGGGTGCGTTCAAAGATGCCACTGCGGATGCTCAGCGCATCGCTGCCGATGCGGTAGCGATAACTCAGGTATTGCAGCACGGCGCTTACCACCAAGGACAGCACGATCGCGCCGCTGATCCAGTGGTGGTAGGGCAGGTCGTCATCACTGCGGCTGCCGAACACCAGCAGGGCGAGCAAGGGCAGCAGGAACTGCTGCACCTGCTGTTGCAGCGCAAACAGCCATGACCACGGGTGCAGGCGCTGCTCGTCGCTGGGCAGGGGCGGCGGGATACTCACAGGGCGTCGTCGTCGTGGTCCAGCTGCCGCGCCAGGCGATCACGCAAGCGCTCGGCATCGGCATGCGCCAGCCCCGCCACGGCGACGGTGTTCATGCGCGTACCTGCGGTGTGCACGATCAAGGTGGCCAGCCCGGCGATGCGCTCGAGTGGGCCGCGGCGCAGATCCAGGTGTTGCACACGCGATACCGGCACGTGGCTCTCGCTCTGCCACATATGGCCCCGACGCACGCCCAGCGATTGTGCGTCCAGCCGCCAGAAGGTGAGCCGATGGCGGCGCCAGCCAAACCAGGCGCCGAGCAAGGCGCCAACGGCAACGGCTGCCAGAGGCCACAGCAGCCAGTGGGTTTGGCGGGTGACCAGCATCAGGACGACGCTGGCCACGCCGAACAGCAGGGCCATGCTGAGCCCCGAACCGATGGCGGCAAACACCGCGCCACGCGGAGGCAAGGGATGCCATTGGCTGTCGTCGGAAAACCGGGGAGTGGGGAGTTCGGGCGCGTCGATCATGTGCAGACGATATAACGCCGGACCTGCGCAACGGTAGGCGTGGCATTGATAATCCCTGCGATGCCGGGATGGATTTCCGGCGACAGCCCTCCCGGGCATGGCTCGGCACTACACGTTGGGGTGGGTTGAGGCTCTGCGCCTACTGCGCGGCCATGATCAGCGCATCCACATCAAGATGATGACCGGCGCGTGCGGCCTTGGTACGCAGGTACTGCTCGTTCTCGTGGGTGATTTCGCCGGTGACCGGCACGCAACCCACGACCTCGATGCCTGCCTTGCGCAGATGCTGCACCTTGGTGGGATTGTTGGTCAGCAGCTGGATGCGTTGCACGCCCAGCGCGCGCAGCATCGCCACCGCGCTGCCATAGCGACGCTCGTCGGCCCCAAAGCCCAGCTGTGCATCGGCGTCGATGGTGTCCAAGCCTTCATGCTGGTAGCCATAGGCGCGCATCTTGGCGGCAATGCCGGTGCCACGGCCTTCCTGGTCGAGATACAACAGGATGCCGCCGCCCAGTTCCTTGAGCGTGCGCAAGCCGCGCCGCAGCTGATCGCCGCAGTCACATTTGAGCGAGCCAAACAGGTCGCCGGTGAGGCAGGACGAATGCACCCGCACTGGCACGATGCCGCCCATGTCCGGGCTGCCGACAATCACCGCGACCTGATCGCGCTGTGCCACGCCGCCACGGAAGACCGCAAACTCGCTCATGCCGACGTCGCGCAGCGGCACGGGTGAGCGCGTGACCAGTTCGTAGTCCTGGCCGGCTTGGCTGGCGCCGTCGTGCAACGCATCGGCGCTGAGCTGCATGCAGCCGTCAAAGGGGCCGGGTCCTGCATCCAGTTCCACCGACACCATCGCCGGCAGCAGCAGGCCAAGCCGTGCCACTTCCACGCTGGCGGCATCCAGCGCATCGCCATTGGGCAGTGCATCGCTGGGCGCGGTCGCGCCGCGCAGGTAGGCCAGCGCAGGTAACCCGGCGAAGTCGCGGCTGGCCAGTGGGATGCGGATGCCATGCGCGGCATCGATGCCCAGGGTCTGCGCACGTGCAGCGGTCAGGAACATGTAATGGCGGTTGCCGGCGGCGCTGGCAAACGCGGCAAAGCCTTCCGGCGAGCTGCTGTCCAGGGCAATGCTGGCCAGCCGGCGCGCACCATCGCTGACCACCACTGGGCGGCCTGCCCGCAGCTCGGCTGCCGCGCGTTCGCAGGCGATGGCGGCGGTCTGGCCGAAGTAGGGCGGGGTGGGAGAGGCAGGGCTGTTCATCTGGAACCTTATGGGGGCCGTTGGCCATCGAATCAATCCGACGGCAGCGGTGACGCAGTGTTGCAGGAGCGCGCTCAGTGCGGGTGTTTGGCGGTGGCGTAAGGATCGGTTTCGCCGCTGCCGGGGGGGCGCAACGTGTAGCGCTTGTAGGTCCACTGGTACTGGGCGGGATCGCGCCGGGCGATGCGCTCGATACCACCGCTGAGGGTAGCCACGGCCCGTTGCAGGTCCGGGTCGGCGATCTGTGCCTCGGCCGGTTCGATATGCAGGGCAAAGTCCAGGTTGGGCCCGATGCGCTCGCACCAGCCATAGAGCAGGGTGGCGCCGGTGCGCTCGGCCAGACGGTTGACCAAGGTCATGGTCAGCGCCTGTATCCCGAAGAAGGGCACGAACTCGCCGTCGCCGTTCTTGGGTTGCTGGTCGGGCAGGATGCCGGTGGCGCCGCCCTCCTTGAGCACCTTGAACAGCTGCCGCACCGCCGGCCCCTCAGCGCGCACCTGGCGCACGTTGTCGCCGCCGCGGCACAGCTGCAGGAATTCATCGCCCACCGGGTTTTCCGGTGGCGCGTAGACGATGGCAATGGGTCCGCGCGAGGCCAACCATTGGTTCAACAGCTCCCAGTTGCCGTAGTGCGGGGCGATGACGATCACCCCCTTTCCCGAGGCCAGGGCGGCGTCATACAGCGCTTCACCATGCCGTTCGCGCAGGTGCCGGGACAGATTTTGGGCGGGGTCGTGGGTCCACAGATAGAGCGTTTCCAGCGCCTGGCGGGCGGTGGTGCGCAGCACCTCACGTTGCAGGCGGGCACGCTGGGCAGTGTCCAGCTCCGGGAAAGCCAGCTCCAGGTTGCGGCGGGTCACCCGGCTTTCGCGGGCATTGATGCTGCGCCACAGCCAGGCCACTGCGTCGGCCAGGGCCTTCTGCCAGGACCAGGGCAGGTGGGTAAGGACGGAGGCAAGGCGGTAATAGAGCTTGGCGGTGGATTGCGGTTTCATTGGCCCAAGTTTAGCCGCTGGCGCCCGGTGCTATGGTGCCCAGCCCCCCTTTGCAGGAGCGACCATGCTTTCCCTGATCCAGCGTGTCACCCAGGCCTCGGTGACCGTCGATGACGCCGTGGTGGGGCAGATCGGCCACGGTCTGTTGGCCCTGGTTGGCGTGGAGCCGGGCGATGACGAGGCGATGTTGTCGAGGATGGCTGATCGTTTGCTCGGTTACCGGGTTTTCGCCGACGATGCGGGCAAGATGAACCGTTCTTTGCGTGATACCGGGGGTGGCCTGTTGCTGGTCAGCCAGTTCACCCTCGCTGCCGATACCCGTTCGGGCATGCGCCCAAGCTTCACCAGCGCCGCGCCGCCGGCCGAGGCTGAACGGCTTTTCAACCGTTTGGTGGCGATCTGCCGTGAAAAGCACGGCCCAGGGGTGGAAACCGGGCGGTTTGGTGCCCATATGGTTGTCAGCCTGATCAATGACGGGCCTGTCACCTTTCTGCTCAGACCATGACGCTCCGTGAACCCACCGCCACGGCAAGCGCTATGCTGCGCTGGTATAATGCTAGGTTCCCATCTTCACAATCGCCGGTGGCGCGAGCATTACATGGCCAACGAACGTCCTGCCCAGCAAAACGACATCAAGCTTCTGATCAGCA
>NZ_DAMBEF010000003.1:0-32168 GCF_032061965.1 Stenotrophomonas sp.
ACCAGCGGGATCGAGGAGGTGTTGGTGGTCAGCAGCGCGTCGGCCTTCATCTTCGGCTCCAGCGTCTGGTACAGCTCACGCTTGGCTTCCGGGTTCTCGATGATGGCCTCGATCACCAGGTCGGCCTGGGCTACGCTGTCGCCAGCCAAGTCGGCCTTCAGGCGTGCGGCCACTTCCGGGCGCTTGCTTTCGTCACGCACCTTCTTGTCGAACAGTGCCTGGGCGCGGGTCATGGCCGGGTCGATGAAGCGCTGCTCGCGGTCCTGCAGGGTTACGGTGAATCCCTTGTAGGCGGCCCAGGCGGCGATATCGCCGCCCATCACGCCCGCACCCACCACATGCACATGCTTGATGCCGGAGTCCTTGCCGCCCAGGCCCTTGAGCCGCTCGGTCAGGAAGAAGATACGGATCAGGTTGCGTGCGGTCGGGCTGCTGGCCAGCTTGACCACCGCGCGGCGCTCGGCATCCAGGCGCTTCTGGATCGGGCTACCGCCGGTGCGCTCCCAGGTGCTGATCAGTGCGTACGGCGCCGGGTACTGGTCTTTCTTGGCTTTGCGCGCGACCTGCTTGGCCATCTGCGGGGCCAGGATCTTGCGCGCGAGGAAGGTGTTGGTGGCCCAGGCTGTGGCGCGTTGCTTGAACGGTCGGGTCACCCCGGTCTGTACCAGGGCCACGGCTGCATCCAGCAGCACCGCCGGGGCGGCAACCTTGTCGACCAGTCCGATGCCGCGGGCGGCCGATGCCGACAGGGTGCGGCCGGTCAGCATCATGTCCATCGCCGCCGGTGCGCCCACCAACTGCGGCAGGCGCGAGCTGCCACCCCAGCCCGGGAAGATGCCCAACTGGGTTTCCGGCAGGCCGATGCGGGTGGATGGGTCGTTGGACGCCACGCGGTAACGGCAGGCCAGGGCCAGCTCGGTGCCGCCGCCCAGGCAGTGACCGTGGATCGCGGCCACGGTCGGGCAGGGCAGCTCGGCCAGCTTCTGGTAGACGCTCTGACCGCGGCGGATGGCGTCGTTGACGGTGCCGCGGCGGTCGAATTCCTGGAATTCCTTCAGATCGGCGCCGGCGATGAAGCCGGCGGCCTTGGTCGAGCGCACCACCACGCCCTTGGGCGGGTCGATGGCCAGGCGCTCGATGATGTCGCCCAGTTCCAGCAGCACGTCCTGCGACATGGCATTGACCGGGCTGTCTTTGCGGTCGAGGCTGAGCACAGCCACGCCGTCTTCGCGCAGTTCGGTGTGCCAATGATTGAAGCGGAGCCCATCGAAGCCTGAAAGCATGGGACGTTCCATCCGGTTGTGTATGGAGAAGACCGCTATGATCCAGAGGTTGTTTCCCCGGCGTCAAATCCCAATGCTTTGGGATGTGATGCATTCGAGGCGCCAGCCGGTCCCGGCAGGCTAACCGAATGGGAGTTAAAAGCCGGTGCGGCCCCTTCTCGGAGGGGACTGAACTTTTGCCGCGAACAGCGGTCTCATTGCCCGACGTCGGTTGGGCTGACAGGAGTGCGGCCCGTTATGGCCGAGGTTGAAACACCGCAGGAGCTGGACCTGGAACTGGTCCGGCGTGTGCAGCGCGGCGAAAGCGCAGCGTTCGATGTCCTGGTACGCAAGTACCAGCATCGGATCATTGCGCTGATCGGGCGCTACATCGCCGACTGGAGTGAATGTCAGGACGTGGCCCAGGACACTTTCGTCCGCGCCTATCGCGCGATCGGCAGTTTCCGTGGCGACGCCCAGTTCTATACCTGGTTGCATCGGATCGCAGTGAATACCGCAAAAAATTATCTGGCAGCACACAACCGGCGCCCGCCCACCGATGACATTGAAATCGGTGATGCCGAGCAGTTCGACAGTGGCATCCGTTTGCGTGATACCGACACGCCCGAGCGCGAGTTGATGCGCCAGGAACTGGAACAAACCGTGATGAAGGCGGTTGATGCGTTGCCTGAAGAGCTGCGCTCAGCCATTACGTTGCGAGAGGTGGAAGGCATGAGTTACGAGGAAATCGCGCAGAAAATGGGTTGTCCAATCGGCACGGTGCGGTCGCGGATCTTCCGTGCCCGCGAGGCCATCGACGCCCAGTTGCGGCCCTTGCTGGACACCGCCAGCGCTACCCGTGAGCGGAGCCGCGTATGAGCAACCAAGGTCACATCCCGGGTATGAACGACACCGCCCCCGACAAGTTCGAACTGCATTACCGCCAGCAGCTGTCGGCGCTGGTGGATGGTGCGCTGGCCGCAGACGAGGCGCGCTTCATGCTGCGCCGGTTGGAACACGATGCTGAACTGTCCAGTTGCCAGGAGCGTTGGCAACTGCTGGGCGATGTGATGCGGGGCCAGGCCTGCGCGCCGGCGCCGTTGGATTTCACTGCGCGTGTGCATGCCGCGATCAGTGCCGATGCCGCCGAGCACGCCCCGGTGACCATCGCTGCGCCGGTCAAGACAACTGCGCGTAGTGGTTGGCGGCGTTGGGGCGGGGGTGCTGCTTTGGCCGCGTCGGTGGCTGCAGTGGCATTGTTCATGGCCCGCGAGCAGTTGCCGGATACCGCCGCGCCCGCCCCGGTGATCGCCAGTACCGCCGAAGTCAAGCTACCGACCCCCGCGACCGCGCCTGCGGCCCCGGTTACTGCCGATGCGGGCGATATCGCGGCGCTGGTCGCCGCAGCCCCGGCCGTTGCCGCTGCCGCTGCTCGCCGGCAGGACGGCAATGCCCGCCGTGGCAGTGCCACCCGCACACAGCAGGCGGCGCGCGCGGGCGCGTCCCGCAATGCCGAACCCCAGCGTGCGATCGCCGCAGCGCCCATGTTGCCAACCACGCCAGCGCTGCGGCAGGACCCATTCGCCAATGGCGCGGCGGTGCTGCACGCACGCCCGTGGCCGCGCTCGTCGATGGCGCCGGGGCTGTCCCAAGGCACGCTCAACGCCAGTTTCCCCACGCAGGAATCCGCCGGCAGCGCCACGTTCTATCCGTTTGAACCACGGTTGCCGGCGCAGGGCGCCGATGAGCCTGGCTTGCCGCGGCTGTCGCCGCGTCCGTGATCCCTGACTGCCGGTTGGCCGCTTCGCGCCAGCCGGTTCTGCCCCGACTCCCAGCCTGCGCGGCCATGGCGCCGCGACGGGCGAGGGTGCTCCTTCCCGCTTTGTATGAATTGGAGGCTCGAAGCTGATGACTCACCGTATCCACAAGCAGGTATTTGGCCTGTTGGCGATGACCTTGCCGCTGGTGGCCTGCGCGCAGACCGCCGCACCCGAGGCAGCGACCGAACAGGTCGCCGCCGCCCGGCCGGCCGCGTCGGCGCCGCAGCTGGTGCAGGGCCTGCCCGACTTCACCCAGTTGGTCGACCAGGTCGGCCCCGGTGTGGTCAATATCGAGGCGGTCATTGGCGCCAAGCCTTCCGCGCGCGCCGCCAACGGTCCGGACATGGACGAGATGCCGGAGTTTTTCCGTCGCTTTTTCGGGCCGGACTTCCAGATGCCGGGTGGCCCCGGCCAGCAGCAGGGGCCGGACCGCGGGCCGCGTGGCCGTAGCGCCGGCTCGGGCTTCATCATTTCAAATGACGGCTATGTGCTGACCAACCATCACGTCGTGGATGGCGCCGACTCGGTCAAGGTCAAGCTCAGCGATCGCCGCGAATTCACCGCCAAGGTGGTGGGCAGCGATGCCCAGTACGACGTTGCCCTGCTGAAGATCGACGGCAAGAACCTGCCGACTGTGCGTGTGGGCGACTCCAATACGCTCAAGCCCGGCCAGTGGGTGGTGGCGATCGGCTCGCCGTTCGGCCTGGACCATTCGGTGACCGCCGGCATCGTCAGTGCGACCGGGCGCAACAACCCCTATGCCGACCAGCGCTATGTGCCGTTCATCCAGACCGACGTGGCAATCAACCAGGGCAACTCCGGTGGTCCTTTGCTGAATACGCGCGGTGAAGTGGTGGGCATCAACTCCCAGATCTTCTCGGCGTCCGGCGGCTACATGGGCATCAGCTTCGCGATCCCGATCGACCTGGCAATGGGCGCCGTGGACCAGATCAAGAAGACCGGCAAGGTCAGCCGGGGTCAGCTGGGGGTGATGGTTGCGCCCGTCACCGGCGATGCCGCCGAGGGCCTGAAGTTGCCGGACAGCCGCGGCGCGTTGGTGAATCAGATGGTTCCCGATAGTTCGGCTGCCAAGGCCGGCATCGAGGTGGGCGACGTGATCCGTTCGGTCAACGGCACCGAGATCAACGATGCCAGCGAGCTGCCGCCGATGATCGGCGCAATGCCGCCGGGTAGCCGCGTGCGCATGGGCATCCTGCGCGATGGCAAGCCGCGGGAGATCACCGTGACCTTGACCGAACTGGCCGAAGACGCCGCCCGTCCGGGCTCTGCCGCGGCCGATGCCGGACCGGCCAAGCCGGCGGTAGGCGCCAACGCCCTGCTGGGCCTGGATGTGGCGGACCTGAGTGCGGCCGAGCGCAGCCAGCTCGGCCTGGACGCGGGCGAGGGCGTGCGCATCACCGGCGTAAAGAGCCAGGCTGCCCGCGAAGCCCGGCTGTCGCCGGGCATGGTGGTGCTGCAGGTCGGTCGTACCCCGGTGGGCAGCGTGGCAGCGCTGAACCGCGAACTGGCCGCCTACAAGAAGGGCGATGTGGTGATGCTGCTGGTCCGCGCCGGCGCCAACAGCGCCTTCGTCGCCGTCCGCGCCGGCGAATAAGCCCCGTCCCGCTTGGCTTTTCAGGTAAAGGAGCCGCCTTCGGGCGGCTCCTTTCGTTCAGCTGCCACCTCTCCCCTGTGCGGGGGCAGGGGCCGGCATGCGATAATGCCCCGTTATCCTGACGACGCAGCGCCGCCGCCGCCACCTATGTCACACGATTCAATGCGGATGATCCGCAACTTCTCCATCATCGCCCACGTCGACCACGGCAAGTCCACCCTGGCCGACCGCATCATCCAGTTGTGTGGCGGCTTGACCGCGCGCGAAATGGAAGCGCAGGTCCTGGACAACAACCCGATCGAACGCGAACGTGGCATCACCATCAAGTCGCAGTCGGTGTCGGTGCCGTATACGGCCCGCAACGGCCAGACCTACTTCCTGAACTTCATTGACACCCCCGGTCACGTCGACTTCTCCTATGAAGTCAGCCGCTCGCTGGCCGCCTGCGAAGGTGCGCTGCTGGTGGTCGATGCGGCCCAGGGCGTGGAAGCGCAGTCGGTGGCCAACTGCTACACGGCCATCGAGCAGGGCCTGGAAGTGGTGCCGGTGCTGAACAAGATCGACCTGCCCACCGCCGATATCGACCGTGCCAAGGCCGAGATCGAGGCGGTGATCGGTATCGATGCCTCCGACGCGGTGGCCGTCAGTGCCAAGACCGGCCTGAACATGGAGGAGGTGCTGGAAGCCATCGTGCACCGCATCCCGCCGCCGGCCGACCGAGGCAGCAGCAAGCTGCAGGCGCTGATCATCGACTCCTGGTTCGACAACTACCTGGGCGTGGTCTCGCTGGTGCGCGTGATGCAGGGCGAGATCAAGGCCGGCGACAAGATCCAGGTCATGTCCACCGGCCGTTGGCACCTGGTCGACAAGGTCGGCGTGTTCACCCCCAAGCGCAAGGAAATGCCTTCCTTGCGCGCCGGCGAGGTGGGCTGGATCAACGCCAGCATCAAGGACGTGCACGGTGCGCCGGTCGGCGACACCCTGACCCTGCTGGCCGACCCGGCCGCCGAGCCGCTGCCTGGCTTCCAGGAAATGCAGCCGCGCGTGTTCGCCGGCCTGTTCCCGGTTGATGCCGAGGACTACCCTGACCTGCGCGAAGCCCTCGACAAGCTGCGCCTGAACGATGCCGCGCTGCGCTTCGAGCCGGAAAGCTCCGAGGCGATGGGCTTCGGCTTCCGCTGCGGCTTCCTCGGCATGCTGCACATGGAAATCGTGCAGGAGCGCCTGGAGCGTGAGTACAACCTCGACCTGATCAGCACCGCCCCGACGGTGATCTACGAGGTGCTCAAGAGCGACGGCACCATCGTGATGATGGACAACCCGGCCAAGCTGCCACCGGTCAACCAGGTGGAAGAAATCCGCGAGCCGATCATCCGCGCCAACATCCTCACCCCCGAGGAATACATCGGCAGCATCATCAAGCTGTGCGAAGAGAAGCGTGGCACCCAGATCGGCATCAACTACATGGGCAGCCAGGTGCAGATCAGCTATGAACTGCCGATGGCCGAAGTGGTGTTGGACTTCTTCGACAAGCTCAAGTCGGTCAGCCGTGGCTATGCCTCGCTGGAATACCACTTCGTGCGTTTCGAGGCCGGCCCGTTCGTGCGCCTGGACGTGCTGATCAACGGGGACAAGGTCGACGCCCTGTCGCTGATCGCCCACCGCAGCCACGCCGATCGTCGTGGTCGCGAGCTGTGCGAAAAGATGAAGGACCTGATTCCCCGGCAGATGTTCGACGTGGCCATCCAGGCTGCGATCGGCGCGCAGATCATCGCCCGCACCACGGTCAAGGCGATGCGCAAGAACGTGCTGGCCAAGTGCTATGGTGGCGACGTTTCGCGCAAGAAGAAGCTGTTGGAAAAGCAGAAGGAAGGCAAGAAGCGCATGAAGCAGGTGGGCCGTGTGGAGATCCCACAGGAAGCCTTCCTGGCTGTACTGCAGATGGATAAGTAACAGTTATTGGGAATTCGGGATCCGGGATTCGCAACAGTGGCATGCGCTCTGGCCGTTGCGAATATCCAACCCCGAATCCCGAATCCCATTCCGAAGGAATACGAATGAAGTGGTTTGAAATCATCCTGGTTGTGCTGACCCTGGGTTCGGGCCTGGTGCTGCTGCTGGACAAGCTGTACCTGCGCAAGCGCCGCGCCGAAAAGGCCAGCTTGCTGGACGGCGAAGAGCCCGCGGTGGTGGACTACTCGCGCGCGTTCTTCCCGGTGCTGGCGGTGGTGTTGATCCTGCGCAGCTTCGTGGCCGAGCCGTACAAGATCCCGTCCAGCTCGATGATGCCCAACCTGCTGATCGGTGATTTCATCCTGGTCAACAAGTTCTCCTACGGTTTCCGTCTGCCCATCACCAACACCAAGATCATCCCGGTGGCCGAGCCCAAGCGCGGCGACGTGGTGGTGTTCAAGCCGCCGCATGCGCCGGACCAGAACTGGATCAAGCGCGTGGTCGGCCTGCCCGGGGACCGCATCGGCTTCCATGGCGATACGCTGTCCATCAATGGCCAGCCGCTGGAGTACAAGGTCAACGGCGAATATGTCGGCAACGGCATGACCGGTGCGACCCTGTTGACGGAAATGCTGCCGGGGCGTACCCATACGGTGCTGGAGTTGCTGGGTTCGGCAAATCCGAGCGGGCAGGGGGACTGGGAGGTGCCGCAGGGGCAGTACTTCGTGATGGGCGATAACCGCGACAACAGCGAAGACAGCCGCTTCTGGACCCAAACCCATTTCCTGCCGGAAGAAAACCTGCGTGGCAAGGCGTTCATGATCTGGCTGAACTGTTCGGGTTGGTTCTGCAAGGCAAGTTTTGAACCGTCCCGTATCGGGTCGGGCATCCAATAAACAACGCGTATCTGGGGAGATCGCAATGAAGTACAAGCAAAGCGGTATGACGCTGACCTCGTTCCTGATGGTGCTGGCAGTGGTGGGTTTCGGGCTTTACATCGGCATGAAGCTGTTGCCGATGTATCAGGAATACTACGCCGTGAAATCGGCCATGAAGTCTTTGGCTGCCGAGTCGACGGGTGACGTTGATCCATCGCGCGCCATGGAATCATTGTTCAAGCGTCTGGACATGAATTATTCGGAAAGCGTCAAGCGCGATAACGTGAAATTCGAGCGTATCGACGGTGGTTGGCGCATGAACGTGAATTACGAAGTCCGGCGCAACATGATTGGCAACTTGGACGTCGTCGGTAATTTTTCAAACTCCCAGGATCTGACATCAGGCAGTGGTAACTAAGACGTTTCATCGGGGTGACCTTATCGGCCACTCATTCAAGGATCAGGGTCTGTTGGATCAGGCCCTGACCCACCGTAGTGCCGGCGCTCCGCACAACGAGCGCCTGGAGTTCCTCGGCGACAGCATCGTCAACATGCTGATCGCCGAAGCGCTGTTCCTGCGCTGGCCCAAGGCCGATGAGGGCGCGCTGACGCGGGCCCGGGCATCCCTGGTATGCGAAGGTGCGCTGGCGGTGATCGCCCGCAGCCTGCAGTTGGGCGAGCGCCTGACCCTGGGGCCGGGCGAAATGAAATCTGGCGGGCATCGACGCGATTCTATCCTGGCCGATACGGTCGAGGCGGTGGTCGCCGCGATCTATCTGGACGCCGGATTCGAGGCCTGCCGTGCCCGGGTGCTACCCTGGTTCGAGACTTCGCTGTCGGCGGTGCCGGTGGGCAAGCCCGAGAAAGACCCCAAGACCCGCCTGCAGGAATGGTTGCAGGCCCGGCAGAAACCGTTGCCGGTGTACGAGCTGGTATCGGAGACCGGCGACGACCACGCCAAGCACTTCCATGTGCGCTGTTGCGTGGCTGACCCTGCCGTTACTACCGAAGGCGAAGGCACTTCGCGACGGCTGGCCGAACAACAGGCGGCAGCCGCCGCAATACAGCAACTGGATTCCAAGTGAACGACACCTCTTCTCATCGCTGTGGCAGCGTCGCCGTCATTGGCCGCCCCAATGTCGGCAAATCGACCCTCACCAACGCATTGGTCGGCGCCAAGGTCAGCATTGTCTCCAACCGACCGCAGACCACTCGTCACCGGCTGCTCGGCATCGCCACCTATCCGGAAGGCCAGTTGGTCCTGGTTGACACCCCCGGGTTGCACCGCCAGCAGAAGCGCGCGATGAACCGAGTGATGAACCGCGCCGCGCGCGCGTCGCTGGAAGGCGTGGATGCTGGCCTGCTGGTGATCGAAGCCGGTCGCTGGGACGAAGAAGACACCTTGGCATTCAACGTGCTGCGCGACGCCGGCATCCCGGTGGTGCTGGTGGTCAACAAGGTTGACCGCATGAAGGACAAGGGTGCGCTGCTGCCGTTCCTGCAGGAGATCACCGTTGGCCGTGAGTTTGCCGCCGTCCACCCGATTTCGGCACTCAAGCGCAACGGCCTGGAATCGCTGGTACGCGACCTGATCGGCCTGGTGCCGGAAGCACCGCCGATGTTCGGCGAAGACGAAATCACCGACCGCAGCCAGCGCTTCCTGGCCGGCGAACTGGTCCGTGAGCAGCTGATGCGCCAGCTTGGCGAAGAGCTGCCGTATGCCACCACGGTGGAGATCGAGCGGTTCGCCGAAGACGGTGCGTTGTTGCGCATCGGCGCGGTGATCTGGGTCGAGCGCGAGGGCCAGAAGGCGATTGTCATTGGCAAGGGCGGCACCCGCCTGAAGGACATCGGCGGCAAGGCGCGACTGCAGATGGAGCGCCTGTTCGGCGCCAAGGTATTCCTGGAAACCTGGGTGCGCGTGCGCGAAGGTTGGTCCGACGACGAAGCCGCGCTCAAGGCGTTTGGCTACGGCGAGAACTGATCACCGCAGCCCTCGGCAGGGTCCAGTGCGATGCGGATTGAGGAGCAGCCGGCTTATGTCCTGCATGCGCGGCCGTGGCGCGAAACCAGTCTGCTGGTCGAAGTCCTGAGCCTGGACCATGGGCGCATGGGCCTGCTCGCCCGTGGCGTGCAGGGCCCGAAGAAACAATTGCTTCGGGCGGCGCTGCAGCCGCTGCAGTCGATCCGGTTTGACGCTGTCCTGGGGGGGGAGCTGGCGCAGTTGCGCCACGCCGAAAGCCTGGATGTCGCTCCGCGCCTGCAAGGCCAGGCCATGCTGGCCGGCTTCTACATCAATGAGCTGGTGATGCGGCTGTCACCGCGGCTTGATCCCCTGCCTGACCTGTACTTTGCCTACAGCGAACTGCGTGCAGGGCTGGGGCAGGCCGGCCACCCCCTGGCCTGGTCACTGCGGCGATTCGAACGTGACCTGCTGGACGCGCTGGGTGTCGGGTTCGACTGGGCACATGCTGCCGACGGTGAGGCGATCGATCCCGCTGCACGCTACCGGTTGGACCCGCAACAAGGCCCGTTGCGCTTGCTCAGCGAACGCAGCAGCAGTGAGCGACGTGGTTTGGCGACCGGTGCGGCGCTGCTGGCCATGGCCGCAGATCAGCCACCAGAAGCGGCCGATCTGGCCAGCCTGCGCCCGCAGATGCGTGCCGTGCTGTTGCACCATCTGGGGGGGCGAGGGCTGAAGTCCTGGGAAATGCTGGGCGATCTGGGACGGCCTCGGGGTTAAGCCCATCCGCCAAGGTCCAGCGCTGCCAGGCAGGTAGCGCTGTATCCCGATCCTTCAGCGCAGCAGCGCGCTGACCGCACTGCCGAACTGTTGCTGGGCCTGCTGCGACGCTGGGTCGTGATGCAGCTGGCGTACCGCACGTGCCAGCCGCGAGGCACCGACAAATCCGCAGCTGGCCTGCAACTTGTGCAATTGCGCACGCAGCGCCGCGTCGTCGTGCTTGACCAGGGCGTTGCTTACCGCGTCACGTGCAACCGGAAGTTCCGAAAGAAACAGTTCGCGCAGTGCACGTACATGTGCCTGCTGGCCGTTGAGCGCATTCAGCGCCGCCGATTCATCCCAGTCAGGCGCGGGTTCAGCGTTTGCTTCCTCACCGGGAACCGTGCTGGCCAAGGCCCGGCGAACTGTCCTGAGCAACGTGTCGCGACTGATTGGCTTGGCCATGGTCGCGCTGAAACCGGCCTGTTGCAGGGCCTGTTCAACTTCCAGGCTTACATCCGCGGTGTGGGCCAGTGCGGGTGTGGACGGATAGTGCGCGCGCAGCTTCTGCAGCAGGCTGGGGCCATCGCCATCTGGCAGGTTGACGTCGATCAGCCACAGATCATGGCGTGCGGCCGCTGCCAAGCGCAGTGCACTGGCGTGGGAATCGGCAATATCGACGATGGCGGGTAGGGATTCCAGTACAAACTGGAAAAAGCCCTGGCTGGTCATGTCGTCCTCGACCAGCAACAGGCGCGGTGGTGAGCCGGCTATGTGCGTATTCATCTGCTGCCTCCATGTCAGCTTGCAAACGCATATTAGCCATGCGTCCGTCATCTGCAAGCGGAGAACTACCTGACTGCGCGCATCTGCGACAATAGCCCCCCTTTTATTGCCCGCAGCCTGTTGCCACGTGGCCCGATCCCGATCCCCCCGCATAGACAAGACCCCGTTCCAGACCGACATCCTCGACCTGAGCCACGATGGCCGTGGCGTTGCGCGTCGCGAAGGAGAGGGCGGCAAGGTCACCTTCATCAGTGGCGCCTTGCCGCATGAAACGGTGATGGCCGAACAGACCGGCAAGAGCCGCCATTTCGACGAAGCCAAGACAGTTGAAGTGTTGAAGGCTTCACCGCATCGCGTTGAGCCGCGCTGCCCGCACTTCGGCGTCTGCGCCGGTTGCGTGCTGCAGCATCTGGAAGAGTCGCAGCAGATTGTCGCCAAGCAACAGGTGCTGACCGACAACCTGACCCGCATTGGTCACGTCACCCCGGGCACGGTGTTGCCGGCGTTGGTGGGTGACAGCTGGGGTTACCGTCGCAAGGGCCGCTTCTCGGTGCGCCGCGTCGAGAAGAAGGACAAGACGCTGGTCGGCTTCCGTGAGCTGGACCCGCGTTTCGTCGCCGATCTGTCGCAGTGCCTGACGGTGATCCCGGAGATCGGCACCAAGGTGTCGGCGCTGTCGGAGTTCATCGAAACGCTGGATGGCAAGCGCGATATTCCGCAGATCGAGTTCATTGGTGGGGACGCGGCCATCGCACTGACGGTGCGTCATCTGCAGCCGCTCAGCGATGCTGACAAGCAGGCATGGACGGCCTTCGGCCAGCAGCACGGTTTTGCGATCTATCTGCAGTCCGGTGGCCTGGAAACCGTGGCGCCGCTATGGCCGGCCGAAGGCGTGGCCCTGTCGTTCGCCCTGCCGCAGTGGAATGTTGAACTGGCGTTCCGCCCGCTGGACTTCATCCAGGTCAATGCCAAGCTCAACCAGCAGATGATCGCCCATGCGCTGACGCTGCTGGACGCACAGCCTGATGAGCGCGTGCTCGACCTGTTCTGCGGCCTGGGCAACTTCACCTTGCCGCTGGCGCGTACCGTGCGTGAAGTGGTGGGAGTGGAGGGCGAGGCCGGCCTGGTGGCGCGTGCCAAGGAAAACGCCGTGCGCAACGGTCTGGACAACGCCGAGTTCCATGCCGCCGACCTGACCCAGGATCAGCGCAATGCATCGTGGATGAAGCAGGGCTTCGACAAGCTGTTGCTCGACCCGCCGCGCTCCGGTGCGATCGATGTTCTGCAGCAGCTGCCGCTGAAACAATTCAAGCGCATCGTCTATGTGAGCTGCCACCCGGGTTCGCTCGCACGCGATGCGGGTTACCTGGTGAACGAGCAGGGCTTCACGCTTGTGTCGGCCGGTGCGATGGACATGTTCCCGCACACCGCGCATGTTGAAAGCATTGCGGTGTTCGAGAAGCGGTGATTGGCGATGGCGGGATGGGGGATTCGTAAAAGTGTGCCATGCGCGCTTGCCGAATCCCGTGTCCCAACGCTCGACCCGAGCACGCACGACGTCGCGTCACCAATGTCCAAACCCGAATAATCAATACCGGCCGCAATCCCATGCCTCTGGAAATCGAACGTAAATTCCTTGTCAGCAGCGACAGCTGGCGTGCCGCTGCGTACGCGGTCATCCCGATGGCGCAGGGCTATATCAACGATGTGGCCGCGATGGACAGCGGTGCGCAGAAGGCCTCGGTGCGGGTACGCATCCAGGGCGAAGAGGCCTACCTGAACATCAAGTCGCGCGAGCTGGGCCATACCCGCCAGGAGTTCGAGTACCCGGTGCCGGTCAGCGAAGCGCGCGAGCTGCTGGGTTTGTGCGTGGGCGGGCTGATCGACAAGCGCCGGCATCTGGTCAAGCACGAGGGCCTGGTGTGGGAAGTGGATGAGTTCCTTGGTGACAATGCTGGCCTGGTGGTCGCCGAAGTGGAGCTGGAAAGCGCCGATCAAGTGTTCGCCAAGCCCGACTGGGCGGGCGCGGAAGTGACCGACGAACTGCGTTACTACAATCTGGCGCTGGCATCCAAGCCCTTCAGCCAGTGGTGAAACCGCGGTAGTGCCGAGCCATGCTCGGCAAATGCTCTGCCGACAAGGCGTCAGTCGAGCATCGTTCTGCATCGCCCTGGTAGGGTCGCTACAGCCCATGCCGAGCATGGCTCGGCACTACATTCGCTATTAGGAATCGCTCATGCGCATCGATATCTGGTCCGACGTGGTTTGCCCTTGGTGCTGGATCGGCAAACATCGCTTCCAACGGGGCGTTGAACTGCTGGGCGCCGATGCCCCGCAACTGGATGTGCATTGGCACCCGTTCCTGCTGGACCCAACCGCGGATACCAAGCCGGTGCCGCTGCTGGAGGCATATGCCGCCAAGTTCGGCGGGGCTGAGCGTACCCAGCAGATGCTGGCGCAGACCCAGGGCGCGGCACAGGCCGAGGGCCTGCCCATGGATTTCAGCAAGGGCCAGGTCAAGGTCAGCACGCTGCCGGCGCATCGGTTGTTGTGGCTGGCCGGGCAGAGTGGCGTGCAGGAGCCGGTCGGCGAGGCGCTTTTCCGCGCCCATTTCGCCGAAGGCCGCAACCTGGCCGACCCGCAGGTGCTGGCAGAGGCAGCCGCTGCCGGTGGCATTCCGGCTGAACGGGTACAGGCCATGCTGGCATCGGATGAGGGCTTGGCCGAGGTCCGTGCAGGTATCGGCCAGGCGCAGGCGCTGGGCATCCAATCGGTGCCGACCTTCGTGATTGACGGCAAGTATGCGGTGCAAGGTGGGCAGGCCCCGGAGGTGTTCGCCCAGGTCCTGCAGAAGATCGCCGCCGAGCAGGCGCCGACCGCCGCGCAAGATGAACAGGCTTGCGGCCCGGATGGCTGCAGCGTCTGAACGCGGGCTCTGACGCAACAGGCGCCATCTGCGACAATGCTCCGCTACGCCGCAGCCTGCGGCGGCTTGGAGTCCTTGCATGCTTTTGATCGGCGTTGCCGGCACCGAACTGACTGCCCAGGAGCGCCGCTGGCTGCAGCACGATTCCGTGGCCGGGGTGGTGTTGTTCAAGCGCAATTTCGCCTCGCGCGACCAGGTGGTCGAACTGACCACCGCCATTCGCGCCGCCACCGCGCGTCCGCTGCTGATCGCGGTGGACCAGGAAGGCGGACGGGTGCAGCGTTTCCGCGACGGCTATGCCGATCTGCCGCCACTGGACGGTCTGGGCCGGCTGTACGCGAGCGACCCGGGCGCAGCGCTGGCGATGGCCGAGCAGCACGCTTGGTTGATGGCCAGCGAGATCCGCGCCAGTGGGCTGGACCTGAGCTTCGCGCCGGTGGTGGATGTCGGGCATGGCAACCTGGCCATCGGCAACCGTGCCTTCGGCGAAGACCCGCAGGTGGTCGCCGCGTTGACCGCCGCGTATGTGCGCGGCATGCATTCGGTTGGCATGGCCGCCACGCTCAAGCATTTCCCGGGGCACGGTACGGTGCGCGAAGACACCCATGTCGACACCGCCGTGGACCCGCGGACGCTGGATGAAATCCAGGCGCATGACCTGATACCGTTCCAGGCTGGCATCGCTGCCGGCGCCGATGCGGTCATGATGGCCCACGTCATCTACCCACAGGTCGCGCCCGAACCGGCCGGCTATTCGCCACGCTGGATCAACCAGATCCTGCGCGAGCAGATGGGTTTCCGCGGCGTGGTGTTTTCCGACGATATCGGCATGGCGGCCTCGTTCGCCGCCGGCGGGGTCAAGGCACGCGTCGATGCGCACCTGGATGCCGGTTGCGACGTGGTGCTGGTATGCCACCCGGAGCTGGTCGAAGAATCGCTGCAGGCCGTCGCCGGCCGCAGTTTGAATACCGCCGCAGTGTTGGCCCTGATCGGCCGCGGTGCGATGGGCTGGGGTGGCCTGCTGGCCGATGCCCGCCATGGCGATACCCGTAACCTTTTGCTTGAAAACCTTGGAAGAACCGTCTGATGTCCACCAAACTCACTCTTGAACAAGCCGTGGCCCAGGCCGACCTGCTGGTCGACCGTCCCACCATCGACAAGGCCATCGCCGCTATCGCCGACGCCCTCGCGCGCGATTACAAGGGCGAAGTGCCGGTCTTCATTTCGATCATGAATGGCGCGCTGCCGTTTGCTGGCCAGCTGGCGCTGGAGCTGGGCGTACGTGGCCAGGATGCGCAGTTCGACTACATGCAGGCCTCCCGCTACCACGGCGAGACCGGCGGCGAACTGGTCTGGAAGCACCGCCCGGTGTCCTCGCTGTTCGGTCGCCGGGTGATCCTGGTCGACGACATCCTGGACGAGGGCTTCACCCTGCAGGGCGTGCGCGAGTGGTGCCTGGAGCAGGGCGCG
Source organism: Stenotrophomonas sp. (assembly GCF_032061965.1). GTDB lineage: Bacteria > Pseudomonadota > Gammaproteobacteria > Xanthomonadales > Xanthomonadaceae > Stenotrophomonas. Next base: position 15,433 of record NZ_DAMBEF010000003.1, read on the forward strand.
ACCGACGTGCGCATCGCCGTGCTGACGGTGAAGAAGCATGACCGCTGCCTGCCGGGCGTCAAGGCCGACTACGCCGGTCTGGAACTGCCGGACCGCTTTGTCTTCGGCTTCGGCATGGACGTCAACGAGTCGCTGCGTTCGCTGCCTGCCATCTACGCCATGAAGCAGTAAGGCCGCCGGCCGGTGCCGCGCACTGGCCAGCGCTTTGATAACGGGTGGGTCACGCCGGGTGCGTGGCCTGCGCGTGTCCCACAGGATCATCAGGAATGAGCATGGAACCTATCGCCCTGGCCGTGATCGGCGGCACCGGCGTGTACAAGCTGGCCGCGCTGGACGATGTCCAGACCCACGAGGTGCAGACCCCTTACGGTGCGCCGTCCGGCCCGGTGCGGGTGGGGATGCTGCAGGGCCAGCGGGTCGCGTTTTTGGCGCGGCATGGCGAGGGACATTCGATCCCGCCACACAAGATCAACTACCGCGCCAACCTGGCCGCGCTCAAGCAGCTCGGGGCCACCCGCGTGCTGGCGCTCAATACCGTCGGCGGCATCACCGACAACTTTGGCCCGCGCGTGCTGGCTTGCCCGGACCAGTTGATCGACTACACCTGGGGGCGCATCTCAACGCTCAGCGAGGAAGAGGGCAGCGAAGTGCTGCATGTGGACTTCGGCCATCCCTACACCCCGTCGCTGCGTGCACAGGTGGTGGCGGCTGCGCAGGCGCATGGTGTGCCGTTGCAGGACGGTGGCTGTTACGGCGCCACCCAGGGGCCGCGGCTGGAGACCAATGCCGAAATCGCGCGAATGCGCCGCGATGGCTGTGATCTGGTCGGCATGACCGGCATGCCCGAGGCGGGCCTGGCGCGGGAGCTGGGGCTGGACTACGCCTGCCTGGCGATTGTGGCCAATTGGGCCGCCGGCTGTGGCGATGCCGGGGAGATCACCATGGAGGAAGTCCTGGAAAACGTGGCTGCCGCCTCGTCCGGTTTGCCGACTTTGGTGGGTCAATTGGCCCGGGGGTGATTGTCATCCTCGCCCAAGCTTTGCATACTCAGCCTGTACGCCATTCAGCGTACATCAATCCATTCATCGAAGAAGGTCTCGCATCACCATGCCGAACGGTACCGTCAAGTGGTTCAACGACGCCAAGGGATTTGGCTTCATCTCACCGGAGGACGGCAGCGCCGATGTCTTCGCGCACTTCTCCGCGATCAATTCCAAGGGCTTCCGCAGCCTGCAGGAAGGCCAGCGCGTCAGCTATGACGTGACCCAGGGCCCGAAGGGCGCCCAGGCTTCCAATATCACGCCGGCCGAGTGATCCATTCGGTTGTGCAAAAGAACCCCGCTACGGCGGGGTTTTTTTTTAGCGGGCGGGGAAGCCCGGGTTGGGAGCTGCAATGATCAAGCCATTGGATATCGCCATCGTCGGCTATGGCACGGCAGGCCAGGCGCTGGCGGTTGCCTTGTCACGTGATGGGCACCGCGTGCAGGTGTTCGAACAGGCGGCCGCCCCTGGTCCGGTAGGCGCAGGCTTCCTGCTGCAGCCCAGCGGCTTGCAGGCGCTGTGTCAGATGCAGTTGTTGCCGCAGGTACTTGCGCATGGCGCGGTGGTGCGTCGGCTGTATGGGGAAACACCATGCGGTCGAGCGGTGATGGACATGCGTTATGCGGGGCTGGACGCGCGCCTGTGCGGCGTGGGGATGCAGCGCGGTGCGCTGTTCTCGCTGCTGGATGCGGCCTGGCAGCCTTCAGGCGCCTTGCATGCCGATAGCCGCATCGTCGCCATCGATGATGCGCTGCAACGCATCCAGGACCAGAACGGACAGTGGCACGGGCCATTCGACCTGGTGATTGCCAGTGATGGCTCGGCATCGGCGCTGCGCGCGCAGGTGCGCGGCACGCGCCTGGACAAGGTGTACCCATGGGGGGCGCTGTGGTGCCTGCTGCCACGCGACGACTGGGGCCATGCCGATGAGCTGCGCCAGCGCTACGTGGCGGCACGCAAGATGATCGGCCTGCTGCCGGTCGGCACCCGTCCGGGCGATGACACGCCGCGGCTGAGCTTTTTCTGGAGCCTGCCGCGTGACGGCTTCCTGGACTGGGAGCAGCAAGGCCTGCAACCGTGGCTGGACGAACTGGCGACGCTGTGGCCGGAAGCCCGGCAACGACTGCAAGGCATTACCGTGCAGACGCAACTGGCACGCGCCAGCTACCGCGACGCGGTGATGGATCGCTGGTATCGGGGCCGACTGGTGTTGGCAGGTGATTCGGCGCACTCGATGAGCCCGCAGCTGGGGCAGGGGGTGAACATGGCCCTGCTTGACGCGTTGGCGTTGCGCGATGCGCTGCGCGCGCAATCGGATGTGGATGCTGCATTGGCCCAGTACCAAGCCACGCGCAAGGCGCATGTGGACGTGTACCAGTTCTGGAGTCGGTAGCTGACGCCGATCTTCCAGTCCAACCATGACACGCTGGCCAAGGCGCGCGATCTGCTGTTCAAGCCGATGGGGCGCATGCCCGGTGGCCGCGGGCACATGTTGCGCGTGCTCAGCGGCACCCAGCGTGGTGTGTTTGGCAAATTGGCCCTGCAGGACGAATTCATCAGTGCGCTGGAGGTTGTTGCCCGCCAACCGTGAGCGGGCACCGACAGGACGCTTGGGGCAGAATCGGGCTGTGTTTCCAGGAGTGACCGTCATGCCGCAGTCGCCAGCGCCGTTCGAGACCCATGTGGTCGACAACCAACCCATGCCATTCCGCGACCATGACCTGTGGGCTGAAGATCTGGCGCTGCAGGAGGCTGTGCAACGGGAAGGGGCGGCATCCTTCTCCAAGCCGTTGCAGCACTACGGCAAACTCGCCGGAGGCGATCTCTACAACGCTGGCTTCGATGCCAACCGCCAGCGCCCGGTCCTGCGTACCCACGATGCGCAGGGGCATCGCATTGACACGGTGGACTTCCATCCCGCGTACCACCAGTTGATGGCGACCGCGAAAACCCATGGCGTTGCGGGGCTGTCCTGGCAATCCGGGCAACCGGGTGCGCATGTGGCGCGGGCCGCGCTGAGCTACCTGCACCATCAGGCCGAAGCCGGTACCAGTTGCCCGCTCACCATGACCCACGCTGCGGTACCGGTGCTGCGCCAGGTGCCGGCCTTGGCCGAATGGGCCGCCAAGGCGGCTGCACCGTTCTATGACCCGCGTGACCTGCCGATCAGTGAGAAGCCGGGCATCACCTTGGGCATGGGCATGACCGAGAAGCAGGGCGGCTCGGATGTGCGCAGCAACACCACCTTGGCCACGCCGCTGGCGGATGAGGGCGAATACAGGTTGGTGGGCCATAAATGGTTTTTCTCCGCCCCCATGTCGGATGGCTGGTTGGTATTGGCGCAGGCGCCCGGTGGCTTGAGCTGCTTTCTGATGCCGCGCCGTCTGCCCTGCGGGCGTCGCAACGCATTCCATCTGATGCGGCTGAAGGACAAGCTGGGCGACTGGGCCAATGCATCCAGCGAGGTGGAGTTCTGTGGTGCGTGGGCGCGACGGATAGGCGAGGAAGGACGTGGCGTTGCCACCATCATCGAGATGGTGATGCTGACGCGGCTGGATTGCATGCTGGGTGCCGCGGCTGAAATGCGGATGGCGCTGGCGCAGGCCCTGCACTACGCCGGGCAGCGGCGCACGTTTGGCAAGCGCTTGATCGAGCATGCATTGATGGCCAATGTGCTGGCCGACCTGTCCATCGAATCGGAAGCGGCCACCGCGTTCGCGTTGCGGGTGGCGCGCGCGGTGGATGCGGCCCCACGTGATCCGCGTGAGGCCGCGTTTGCGCGCATTGCCACCGCGATAGGCAAGTTCTGGGTGTGCAAGCGAGCGCCGGGCTTCGTCAACGAGGCGCAGGAATGCCTGGGTGGCGCCGGCTACGTCGAAGAATCGATGTTGCCGCGCCTGTACCGGCAGGCACCGCTGAATTCGATCTGGGAGGGCAGTGGCAACGTGCAATGCCTGGACGTGCTGCGCGCGCTGGCACGGGAGCCGCTGTCGCGCGACGCCTTGCTGGGCGAGCTGCAGCTGGCTGCGGGGGTGCATGCAGGCTACGACCGCGCATTGCAGCAGGCCATCGATGGGCTGAGCGAAGCGGCGATCGAGGAAGGTCAGGCGCGCCGGATCAGTGCGGCGCTGGCAATGCTGCTGCAGGCGGCGGTGTTGCTGCGGGCAGACAGCCCATTGGCGCAGAGTTTCGTGGAATCGCGCCTGCTGCGCGGGCACACGGTGTACGGCAGTTTGGGGGATAGCGCACCGCTGGCCGGAATAATCAGCCGGGCGGCGGGAGCGGTGTAAGCCGCCAGGCTCAAGCTCCCACCAGTGCAAACCACGTCGGCAAACGAGCAGTGCACTGCCAGACGATCTGCTGCGCAGATCATCCGTCAGCTTCGCGGCCCATGCCGTTCCGAGGGCTTGCTGGTTCAGCCCATGCCGTCGAGGGTGGCATCGAAGCCGGCCACGCAGTTGCGTCCATTGCGCTTGGCGCGGTACAGCGCGGCATCGGCCTTGCGCAACAGGGTCAGGCCGACTACGCCATCGACCGGGTAGGTGGCAAAGCCGATGGAAGCGGTGACCGGCGGCAGGGTCTTGCCGGAGAACGGTACGCTGAGCTGGGAGATGGCCAGGCGCAGTTCCTCGGCATAACGCAAGGCCGTCACGGTGTCGGACTCGGGCAGGATCACGGTGAACTCTTCGCCGCCATAGCGACAGGCGATGTCCTCACCGCGCAGGCGCGCGCCCAGCAGCTGTCCCACCGCGGCCAGCAGGGCGTCGCCGCCGCCGTGACCATGGGTATCGTTGAACTGCTTGAAGTGGTCCACGTCCAGCATCAGGACGGAAAGCGGGAAGTTGCGACGCCCACAGCGGGCAATCTCGCGCGCCAGCGATTCTTCCAGGTAACGGCGGTTGTAGAGGCCGGTTAGTGGGTCGCGGATGGACTGCAAGCGCAGTGACTCGCGCAGGCGCAGATTGCTCAACGCCAGTGACAGCTGCTCCATTGCCGATTCGGCAACCGACAGGCGCGACAGTGGGCCCGGGCCCTGACCACTCAGGAACAGGAAGCCGATCTGCACGCCCTGCGCTGCCATCGGAATGCAGGCGGTGGCGACGCTATGGTCAACCGGTGGCGCGGAAATGTGCGGGCAACTGGCGCCGTTGCGCAGATCGTCCAGCAGGTGTGGTTGGCCGCGCCGCAGCGCCCAGCAGTCGCCCGGTGCGAGGAACGCGGTGGTATCCACCAGCGGCTGGCCCCAGCTGACGATGTTCTCTGCGCGATCGTTGGAGGCGCGCAGCAGGTAGATGGAGCCGGCGATGCCGGGCAGCAGCGATTCCAGCGTGCGCGCGCTGATTTCCAGCGCTTCTTCCGGGCTTGCGCAGCTTTGCAGCAGGCCGGTATAGCGGCCCAGTGTCTGCAGGTCGGCGCTGGAGCGTTCCATCTGCGCCAGATTGTCGGACAGCTGCACGCTGGCGCTGGCGGCGCGACGCTCGGCGCGGGTACGGCGGCGCAGTTCCGACAGCAGGATGCCGTAGACCGAAGCAACCACCGCCAGGCCGAATGGGATGCCGGCAAAGGCCAGGCCCAGCAACAGGTCGGCACTGCGTCGCGAGCTGGCGGCACGCTCGACCAGCAACTGGTGCTCTTCCTCGACCATGCTGCGCACCTGCTCGCGGATGGCGCTGGTGGTGCGGAACGCATTCTGGTTGATCGCGGCGCGTGCGGCCTCCAGTCCCTGGCTGTCGTAGACGTTGACCACGTGCTGGATCTGGCCCAGCCGGCGCTGCACAAGCTGGTCGAGCTTGGCGGCATTGCGGGTCTGGTCCGGGTTGTCGACGATGGATTTGGACAGCGTGGTCAGCAACAGCGGCAGGCGTTCAACGCTGAGCTGGTAATCGATCAGATACGCTGGGCTGCCCGTGAGCAGATAGCCGCGTTCAGCGGATTCGGCGTCCAGCACCTGCGATTGGATTTCATCGATGCGTCCAATGACTTCGTGGGTGTGCGCGACCAACTGGGAGTCGGCAATGAAGCGACGAGCGCCGACAAACACACCGATGCCAATGGCAACAAACACCAAGGCAGAAAATACCAGGGCGATTTTACTGCCGGCGCGTTGTCGCATTGCCACCTGATCACGTGAAGGATATGGCGCGAGCGGTGCTGCCTGATGCATACCGCCTGCCTGCCGTTCCGGGGTTCTTGCGCCCCGGGCCCCGCGGCACCACGCATCCTGCGTGAAGCCACGCAGCCATCTTCACCGAGATGACTGCGTGGCCAGTTTATCAATGCTTGGCGTCGTTGGCTTCGTGGCGGGCCTCGGCGGCAGCATCGTGGGCCTTGTCGGCTACCTTCTGTGCCGCATTGGCGGTGGCAGCACTGGCGTCTGCGGCGGCTTCCTTGGCCGATGCCGAGGCATCAGCGGCCGCGTCCTTGGTGGCTGCTGCTGCATTGTCCAGCGCCTGCTGGGTATCTGCGGCTGCTTCACGGGTGGCGGCTGCAGCCTGGTCACCTGCTGCGCGGGTGGCATCGGCAGCGGACTCGGCGGCATTGCGTGCCGCGTCACCGGCATGGTCTGCAGCAGCAGCGGCGTCCTGCTTGGCCTGCTCGGCATTGGGATCGTTGCAACCAGCCAGCGTCAACACCAGGCTTCCGGCCAACAGCGGGATATAAAGCTTCATTGCGCTCTCCTTGTGGGTGTCCAATGGGCACAGCCTAGGGGGCGGCGTATTCAGAACGTGTCAAAAGCGGCCGGCGAAGCTGAGCGCCACGCCAACGGCGTGTGCCGTGACAAGGCGACGTCGGCGTCGGCGCGTAGGCACCGTGCGCGCCGGGGCAGCCCTTGGATGAAGCGCGGGGTCGCGGTGGTTGCCACCGAAAGCCGGGCAATAAAAAAAGCCGCTGGCGAACCAGCGGCTTTTCAAGACTAGCTTGGAAGCAGAAGTTATTACTTCTTGGCTTCTTCAGCAGCGTCCTTGGCCTGGCCGGCCACGTCTTCAGCAGCCTTGGCAGCGTCAGCAGCGGTGTCGGCAGCAGCGTCGGTGGTGGCAGCAGCAGCGGCGCCAGCAGCTTCGCCAGCGGCGTCAGCAGCGGTAGCGGCGGTGTCAGCAGCAGCCTGGGCAGCGTCGGCGGTAGCAGCACCGGCGGTAGCGGCCTGGTCAGCAGCGACCTGGGCTTCGGCAGCAGCCTGGTTTGCGTCGGCAGCAGCGTCAGCAGCCTGTTCCTGCTTCGAGCAGGCAGCCAGGGCCAGACCCAGGGTCATCGCGATCAGCAGCTTGTTGATGCTCATTTGTGAATCCTCGTCGTGAAATTTGGCAACGCGCCATTGCGCGCCGGGAACATGATGACAAGCCCATTTTGACTGTCAAGCGGTCCCGCATTCAGGTTCAGGAAAATCTTAAATTTCTCAATCAAATCAATTCAATGGCGATAGCGGTTGCTTCGCCACCACCGATGCAAAGCGACGCAACACCACGCTTGAGGCCGCGTGTGCGCAATGCATTTACCAGCGTAACCACCAAGCGGGCACCCGATGCACCGATGGGATGACCCAGTGCACAGGCGCCACCATTGACGTTGATCTTGGCATGCGGAATGCCGAGTTCGCGGATCGGTGCCATGGCCACGACGGCAAAGGCTTCGTTGATTTCGAACAGGTCCACCTGGTCGATCGACCAGCCTGCTTTTTCCAGGACTTTGCTGATCGCACCGATCGGTGCGGTGGTGAACCACTCCGGTTCCTGCGAGAAGGTGGCGTGGGCCGCAATGCGTGCAAGCGGCTGTACGCCGCGGCTGGCTGCATCTTCGGCCGACAGCAGGACCACGGCGGCGGCGCCATCGGAAATGCTGGAGGAACTGGCGGCGGTGACCGTGCCGTCCTTCTTGAAGGCCGGGCGCAGGGTCGGGATCTTGGCGATGTCGGACTTGCCCGGCTGCTCGTCCTGGGCGAACTCCACTTCACCCTTGCGGGTGGCTACCTTGACGGCAACGATTTCGTCGTTGAACGCGCCGTTGGCCTGTGCGGCCTGCGCACGGGTCACCGACTCGATCGAATAGGCATCCTGCTCCTCGCGGGTAAAGCCGAACTTGGCGACGGTGGCTTCGGCAAACACGCCCATGGCCTGGCCGTCATACGGGTTGGTCAGGCCGTCCCATGCCATATGGTCCACAGCCTGGAAATTGCCGTAGCGGTTGCCGGTGCGCGAGTTGGGGAGCATGTGCGGGGCGTTGGACATGGACTCCATGCCGCCAGCCACCACGATGCTGGCCGAACCGGCCTTGATCAGGTCGTGGCCCAGCATGATGGCCTTCATGCCCGAGCCGCAGACCTTGTTGAGCGTGGTGGCACCGCTGCTGGTCGGGAGGCCTGCGGCCAGCGAGGCCTGGCGTGCCGGGGCCTGGCCCAGATTGGCCGGCAGCACGCAGCCCATGATGACCTCCGATACGTCCGCTGCGGCAATACCGGATTGCGCCATCGCGGCGCTGATGGCGGCGGCGCCGAGGGTCGGGGTGGGGACGCCGTTGAACTGGCCCAGGAAGGATCCGATGGCAGTGCGTTTGGCGGCGGCAATGACGATGTCAGACATGTGCAATCTCGGTTATACCTAGCGGCGATTATCGGGTGTACCCGGGGGCGTGGCCTATTGGACCAACGGCACACGCCTGCGGGCAGGGTTGCTTCGCGTCGAAGTATAGAAGGTAGTTGCCCGGGAACCGATCCGAGCTAATACCTGAATTGGGGTTCATGCCAAAAAGGGAGAAATGGTATGGGGAGCAAATACGTACTGCGCAATGCATTGGCCAGTGGATTGGCGTTGGCGTTGACCGCATGTGGTGGGGGCAGTAGCAGCAAATCCGATCCGCCACCGACGGTGCCGACAACACCGCCTGCGCCGACGACACCGCAGCCGGCCTGGGACGCCCATCTGGCACTGACCAACGCCGGGCCGGCCAAGGAGAAGGGGCTGACCGGCGCGGGCTACCGCATCGGTGTGATCGACTCGGGGGTGATGCGCAACCACCCGACCTTGGCCGGGCGCGTGGTAGCCAATCACAATGCGGTCGGATCGCCGCCCAACAACCTGTCCATCGATGACGTGGTCGGGCACGGCACCACCGTTGCGCAGCTGGCTGCAGGCACTGCTGCGGGGAGTTGGCCGGGAGGCATCGCGCCGGGGGCGGAAATCGTTTCGGTGCGCATCATTGCCGACGAGTCGCCCAAGGATGACGGCAGTGGCAACGGCAATGAAGTCACCGGTGGATTGGGCATGACCGGCATCCACAACCAGTTGATCAGTGACGGCGTGCGGATCATGAACAACTCGTGGGGCGGGTTGTATTGGACCCGTTCCAATGTGACCGCTGAGATTGCCGCCGAATATCGCCCTTTCATCATCGACAATGATGGCCTGGTGGTCTTTGCCACCGGCAATGAGTCAAAGGCCAATCCTTCGGACATGGCGGCACTGCCCAGCCAGACCGGAGCGAATGGCAGCCTGCCTGCAGCGGATCTTGAGCAGGGGTGGCTGGCGGTAGCCGCGTTGGATACCGCCAATCCCTCCCAGTTGGCGTCTTATTCGAACGCCTGCGGCGTGGCCAGGAACTACTGCCTGGTGGCGCCGGGCACGGTCGCATTTGTGGGGCAGGAAAGTACCGCCGATAACCTGAAGTACTACTACGGCAGCGGCACTTCCTATGCGGCACCGTTGGTGTCGGGTGCCGCGGCGCTGGTGTGGCAGGCCTTCCCCTATTTCGACAATGATCTGGTGCGGCAGACCCTGCTCGGCACGGCGACAGACTTGGGCGTTGCGGGGCCTGATGCGGTGTTCGGCTATGGGCTGCTCAATATCGGCAAGGCGATCAACGGGCCGGCGAAGTTCGATTGGGGCGATGTGGTGGTCAACCTTGATCAAACGGGGCTGGCCTCGGTGTGGAGCAATGATATTTCGGGTGCCGGTGGGCTGATCAAGCGCGGTCAAGGCGGCCTGCGCCTGTCCGGCACCAACACCTATGAAGGTGACACCCGCATCGAAGGTGGTGCGCTGATCCTGCTGGACGGTGCTTCGATCAGATCCAACGTCACTGTCACCGGGCCTGCCCGCCCGTCCACGCCCGCCTTGCAGCTGTTGGGAAATAGTCGGGTGATCGGCAATGTCGACAATGCCGGTCTGCTGGTGATGAGTAGCGACACAGGAAACGGCACTGTCGAAGGTGACTACCTGCAACGGAGCAGCGCCCGCATGTTGGTCTGGCTGGGTGCCAGCGCAATCAACGTCACGGGCACCGCCACTCTCGACGGCGGACTGGTCGTCACGGGTGCTGTGCCCGGTTATGTGCCAAAGGACGGGACGCGTCAGGATCTTATCCATGCTGACGGGGGAGTCCAGGGGCAGTTCTCGGCACCGGTTTCGGTGGCGCAGGACGTTGGGTTCAGCCTGCTGGAAGCGGATTACGGCTACGACAGCAACAACGCATGGCTGGATATCGACCGGGTAAGCGTCACCGCCGCCGTGGCCACGGTTGCCAATGCCCGGACGATGTCCTCGGCAGTGCGTGTGGAGCAGGCCTTCGAACAGCTGGATATCGACATCGTCGGCCGGACCGGCGACTTCGGTGTGGGGGCGGCCGCATTGCAACAGGTGGAGGGCGGCATAAGCGGCCTGCGCAGTAGTCTGGACAGCCTGTCCGGGCAGTCCCATGCCGCCGCCACGGCAATGACCTTCGACAGCATCGACATGAGCCGGCGTGCATTGTCTGCGCAGCTTGCCGAAAGTCGCTCGGATGCCGTTGCCCAGACAACCTGGATGCGCTCGCTCGGAGCCGGTGGGCAGGGCGGCTATCTGGGTAGTGACTACAACGTGGGGGGCTGGATGATGGGCGGGCAGACCCCGCTGGCTGGCAATGCAGTGGTTGGCCTCGCCTTTGGCCAGACGCAGGCCAACAGCATGGTCGAGGCTACCCAGGGCCGCAGCCGTGATCGCCAGACCCAGTCGCAGTTGTATGCGGGTTGGTCGTCCGGTGCAGCCTATGTGCTGGGCCAGGCCGGGTTTGGACAGTACCAGCGTGAGCTGGATCGGGGGCTGTTGTTGGGTAGCGAACGGGCCGGAGTGCACACCCGTTACCAGGGCAACTTCCTGTCCAGCAGCGTGGAGGCGGGCTATCGATTCGGAAGCCGCCACGCGCAACTCACGCCTTACCTCGGCGCGGACTATACCCGCGTCGACAGCGATGGCTTCCGCGAGCTGGGGGGCTATGGGTTTGGTCTGCGTGCAGATGACTGGAGCAGCAGCCGCGTACAGGCCTTGGCTGGTTTGCGCGGCCAATACCTGTGGAAGCGGGTGGCATTCAACGGCTATGCCGAATGGCAGCAGGCGCTTGGCGGTAATGGCCTGAGCCTGGATGCCAGTTTCGTCGGCGTGGACGCCTGGGCGCCGATTGCCGGCCTGCAGCCATCACGTTCTGGCGGCTTGTTTGGGTTATCGGTGGATTCATGGCTGGCCCGCAATACGCGCCTGTCGCTGGGCTACGACCAGCGCTTCGGGCCGCGGGGTGATAACCGCCAGGTATCGCTGCGTTTGCAGCAGGCTTTCTGATCTGGCGGTCGTGTGGATATGCTGAAACGCAGAAGGCGAGCGGGATGACCGCTCGCCTTCTTTATTACTCGCCTGTTCTATCAACCGTGGTGCTTATTCGCCGCGCAGACGGTTCATGCGCGGCACGGCGCGCCCCATCGGCATCTTCAGCTTGCCGATGGCTTCCAGGCGGGCTTCGGCGATGCGGTCGGCGGCGCGCTGGGGCGAGATGCCGTCGCGGTCGGACTGGTCGAAGATCTTGCCCAGGTTGTGATAGATGCTGCGGATCAGGCGCATTGCGCGCTCGCGGTTGTAGCCGTCGATCTCCAGTGACACGTTCATCACGCCACCGGCATTGACCGCATAGTCCGGCGCCCACAACACGCCGCGCTTGTACAACTCGTCACCGACGGCGTGGCTGGCCAGCTGGTTGTTGGCCGTGCCGCAGATGACCTTGGCCTTGAGCCGCTCAAGGGTCGCCATGTCGATGGCGCCCTCCATCGCGCAGGGCGCGAATACGTCGGCAGAGACGTCATAGATGGCATCGGGCTTGACGGCTTCGCAGCCGTATTCAGAAACCGCGCGCTGGACCAGCACCGGGTCCAGGTCCGTGACATAAAGCTTTGCACCACGCTCGCGCAGCAGCTTCACCAGCTCCATGCCGATATGGCCCAAGCCCTGTACCGCAATGCTGACCTTGCCAACTTCCTCATGGCCGAACTTGCGGTTGATCGAGGCCATCAGGGCCTGCAGTGCACCGTAGGCCGTGAACGGGGCCGGGTCGCCGGAGCCGCCATGGACCTGGTGTACACCGGTGACATAACCGGTCTCCAGGTAAATGTTTTCCATGTCGTTGACGTCGGTGCCAACGTCCTCGGCGGTGATGTAGCGCCCGTTGAGGGCCTCCACCTGGCGGCCGAAGGCACGGAACAGTACCTCGCTCTTGGCGGTTTTCGGGTCGCCAATGATGACGGCCTTGCCGCCACCCACATTCAGCCCTGCCAGGGCGTTCTTGTAGGTCATGGTGCGGCTCAGGCGCAGCACATCGCGCAGTGCATCGTCGGTATTGGCGTAGGGGCGCATGCGCACCCCGCCCAGGGCCGGGCCCAGGGTGGTGTTGTGGATGGCGATGATCGCCTTCAGGCCGGCATCGCGGTTCTGGCAGAACACGACCTGTTCATGGCCGGAAGTCTCGAGGGTTTCGAAAAGCATGCAAGCTCCGATGGCTGGTCTGCCACAACGTCAGTGATCGTGTGGCCAAATGGCTGGCCGGAAAACAAAAAATGCGACTTCGTCAGGGGTAGGGACGGGGTCGCGGGACGCGCATTCTAATCCATTCCCGGTAGGGGAATGTTCAGGCCGCCATGCCTTGTGCGGTGCCTGGCTTTGCGGGTGTTGGCGGGCCTGGCACCAGCGATACCCGAAATCCCCAAAAGATCACGCTGCGCTGCAACCTGACCTGCGCGGCCGGCGGTTCTATGATCGGTTGCAACAGAAACCGGATGTTGCACGGCCCATGAGTACCCCCGCCTCCCAGCTCCCGCAGGCGCAGCCTGAAACCACCCCGCTGCGCTTTGTCACCGCCGCCAGCCTGTTCGACGGCCATGACGCGGCCATCAACATCATGCGCCGCCTGATCCAGGCGCAGGGCGCGGAGGTTATCCACCTCGGGCACAACCGCAGCGTGGAAGACGTGGTGCGGGCCGCATTGCAGGAAGATGCCGATGCCATCGCGCTGTCGTCCTACCAGGGCGGCCACGTCGAGTACTTCAAGTACATGGTCGACATGCTGCGGGAAAAGGGCGCCAGCCATATCAAGGTATTCGGCGGTGGTGGCGGCACCATTACCCCGGAAGAAATTCGCGAGCTTCAGGCCTACGGCGTGGAGCGCATCTACCACCCCAACGATGGCATGAAGATGGGGTTGGTGGAGATGATCGAGGATGTGGTGGCGCGCGCTGGTAGCGCGCGGGATTCGGGATCCGGGATTGGAGATTCGCAGTTCGCAGCGTCCCCCGACATCAATGACGAAATCGGTATTGGTCGGGTGCTGAGCGCGCTGGAAGATGCCAGTTTCAGCGAAGGCGAACTGGAGAAGCTGCGTAAACAGTGGGTCAAGGCGGATGGCCAATCCCCGTTCCCCAATCCCCAATCCCGAGCGGCAACGCCGGTGATCGGTATCACCGGTACCGGTGGTGCGGGCAAATCGTCGGTGACCGATGAGTTGCTCAACCGCTTCCTGGCCAGCTTCCCGCAGATGCGTATTGCGGTGATCTCGGTGGACCCGACCCGCCGCCGTACCGGCGGTGCCTTGCTGGGCGACCGCATCCGCATGAACTCGCTGCGCTCCAAGCGTGTGTACATGCGTTCGATGGCAACCCGCCGCCAGCATGCGGCGATCAACACGGTGCTGCGCGACTGCATCGGCTTCCTCAAGTCGTTGCACTTCGATCTGGTGATCGTGGAGACCGCCGGTATTGGCCAGAGTGACTCGGAGATCGTCGACCTGGTCGACTTCCCGATGTACGTGATGACCAGCGATTTCGGTGCGCCCAGCCAGCTGGAAAAAATCGACATGCTCGATTACGCCGAGCTGGTGGTGCTGAACAAGTTCGACAAGCGCGGCGCCGAAGACGCACTGCGCGATGTGCGCAAGCAGTGGAAGCGCAACCGCGTCGCCTTCACCATGAAGGACGAGGATGTGCCGGTCTATCCGACCATCGCCAGCCAGTTCAATGATCCGGGCATCAGCTGGATGTTCGCCAACCTGTGCCGCCTGCTGAGCGCCAGGACCAAGGCCGAGCTCGTACCGCAGATCGACACGACGCTGAAGGAGCCACGCGCCACGGTATTGATACCGGGCAGCCGCGTGCGCTACCTGGCCGAGATCGCCGAGCAGGGCAGGGGCATCAATGCCCGCATTGAATCGCAGGCAGAGGTTGCCGAGCGCGCTCAGGGGCTTTGGCAGGCGCTGAAGGAACTGGACGATGCGGCGCTGCCGAATGCATTGGATCTGTATGCCGGCGATGCCTTGACCGATGCCAGCATCGACAACAGTGCGCGCACCCTGCGCCAGCGTTACAACGACGCCGTGCAGTCGCTGGACTCCGAAGCACTGCGCCTGCTGCGCGAGTGGCCTGCGCGTCTGAAGTCGATCACCGAGCCGGTCAATGAGTACCAGGTGCGCGGCAAGACCATTCGCGTCGAGAACTACCGCGAATCACTCAGCCACCAGCAGATTCCCAAGATCGCCGCGCCCACCTACCGCAGCTGGGGCGAGTTGCTGGTATTCCTGCAGAAGGAAAACCTGCCGGGTTCGTATCCGTATACAGGCGGCGTCTACCCTTACCGCCGCAGCGGCGAAGACCCGATCCGCATGTTTGCCGGCGAAGGTACGCCCGAGCGTACCAACCGCCGCTTCCATTACCTGAGCGTGGGCCAGCCGGCCGCGCGCCTGTCCACCGCCTTCGACAGCGTCACCCTGTATGGCGAAGACCCGGCGCCGCGGCCGGACATCTACGGCAAGATCGGCAATTCCGGCGTCAACATCCCCACGCTGGACGACATGAAAAAGCTGTACTCCGGCTTTGACCTGTGCGCGCCAACCACCTCGGTGTCGATGACCATCAACGGCCCGGCGCCGATGATCCTGGCGATGTTCATGAACACCGCCATCGACCAGCAGATCGAGAAGTACCTGCAGGAAGACCCCGCGCGCTGGGCCGAGGCGGAACAGAAGATCGCCAAGCTCTTTGAAGGCCGTAGCCGTCCGCAGTACCACGGTGAACTGCCGCCGACCAACAACGGGCTGGGCCTGGCCCTGCTCGGCGTCACCGGCGACCAGTTGGTGGATGCCGATACCTATGCGCGGATCAAGGCGGAGACGCTGTCGACCGTGCGCGGCACGGTGCAGGCCGACATCCTCAAGGAAGACCAGGCGCAGAACACCTGCATCTTCTCCACCGAGTTCGCGCTGCGGATGATGGGCGACATCCAGCAGTATTTCGTCGACCACAAGGTGCGCAATTTCTACTCGGTGTCGATCTCCGGTTATCACATCGCCGAGGCCGGTGCGAACCCGATCAGCCAGTTGGCCTTCACCCTGTCCAATGGCTTCACCATCGTCGAGTACTACCTGGCGCGTGGCATGAAGATCGATGACTTCGCGCCCAACCTGTCGTTCTTCTTCTCCAATGGCATGGACCCGGAGTACACGGTGATCGGTCGCGTGGCCCGCCGCATCTGGGCCCGTGCGATGCGCGAGCGCTACGGCGCCAACGAGCGCAGCCAGATGATGAAGTACCACATCCAGACCTCGGGCCGCTCGCTGCACGCGCAGGAGATCCAGTTCAACGACATCCGTACCACGCTGCAGGCGCTGTATGCCTTGTTCGACAACTGCAACAGCCTGCATACCAACGCCTACGATGAGGCGATCACCACCCCGACCGAGGAGAGCGTGCGTCGTGCGGTGGCGATCCAGATGATCATCAACAAGGAGCTGGGGCTGAACTTTTGCGAGAACCCGTGGCAGGGCAGCTTCATCGTCGACAAGCTCACCGACATCGTCGAAGAGGCGGTGTACAAGGAGTTCGAGGCGATCAGCGAGCGTGGCGGCGTGCTGGGTGCGATGGACACGATGTATCAGCGCGGCAAGATCCAGGAAGAGTCGCTGTACTACGAGCACAAGAAGCACGACGGCAGCCTGCCGCTGGTCGGCGTCAACATGTTCCTGCCCAAGGAGCATGCCGGCGAAGTGGCGACCGAGATCGAGCTGATCCGCTCGACCGAGGAAGAGAAGGGCCAGCAGATCGAGAACGTGCATACCTGGCAGCGCAACCGCAATGCACTGGCGCCCGCGGGCGAGACCTCGCATTCGCACGAGGTTGAAGGCTTGGCTGCGAACGAGGAAGCGCACGACGGCCACGGCCTGGCCTACCTGCAGAAGACCGCACGCGACCGCCGCAACGTGTTCGAAGCCCTGATCGAAGCAGTGAAAACCCACAGCCTCGGCCAGATCAGCCACGCCCTGTACGACGTAGGTGGCGAGTACCGTCGCAATATGTGAGCGCGCTGCACCCGTAGTGCCGAGCCATGCTCGGCAAGGGCCTTCCCGGTAAAGCCCCAGCCGAGCAC